>JBEKWN010000204.1:0-2596 GCA_049513055.1 Thermodesulfobacteriota bacterium | reverse complement strand
TTCGATAAGTGAGAGTTGGCTGTAGCCTTTGATAACAGTGAGAAGGTTATTGAAGTCATGAGCAATGCCACCTGCTAATCGGCCAATCGCTTCTATCTTCTGTGACTGGCGAAGCTGCTCTTCAAGGATTGCCTTTTCTCCCTCTGCTCGCTTGCGCTCAGTGATGTCGCGGCTCACACAGAGGATGGCGCTGGGCTTCTTTTGTCTGTCCAAGATCGAAGAGGCCTTCAGTTCTGCGGGGAAGCGAATACCGTCCTTCTTTAAAAGCGTATACTCGACAGGCCCGATGCTCCCGGTCTCCAAGACCTTTCTTATATCTTCTCTTGCACGAGCTTGCTCTTCTGGTACAAGATAGCCCAGAATACTTTTCCCAATAACTTCTTCTTGCCTTTCGTATCCGTATAACGTCAAAGCCGGTCGATTCACCATAATGACGTTGAGGTTCAGATCAAAGAGCGCGATGGCATCGGGAGAAGTTTCAACAAGGGTCCGATATCTCTCCTCACTCTCTCGTAGTGCCTGCTCCGCTCGTCTACGCTCCGTAATATCACGATTTATTGCTCTCACAATCGGCGAAGCGACACCTTCGGTGCGAAGGGTATTGTTGTACTCCAAAATCCTTCTTTCTCCCGCTGCGGTTTGAACTAACATCAATCCTTTTGCAACGCCGTCCCTCCGGATCGTGTCCAAGTACGAAGAAAACTGGTCACGGACATCCGGCACCAAAATGTCACGGACATTCATCTTTAAGATGGTGCTTCGGTCATAACCGAGAAGTTTAGCCGCCGCTGGATTAACTGAGAGAAAGTTTCCTTGAAGATCGTGAGTACAGATGAGATCTTGACTGTTTTCCACCAAATCTCGATAACGATCTTCACTTTCCCTCAGAGTCTCTTGGGCCTGTTTGCGCCCGGTGATGTCCCGGATGATGCCTCTAAACCCTATCCGGTTATCTGATGGATCCTTTATTAAGGATACAGAAGCCTCAATGCTTCTTTTTGTCCCATCTTTTCTTATAATCTCCCAATCGAATTCTCTAGCGGGTTCTCCCGTTCTGTAGACTTTGTTAAAAGCTTGAAACAATTTTTTCGCGTTCTCTTGATCCGTGTACTGCCGGTTATTCATACCTATCATTTCATCTCTGGAGTAACCCAGTATTCTGCACAATGAATCATTGAAGAAGGTAAAATTGCCGGCAATGTCAACCTCAAAATATCCGTCCTCAATATTTTCAAGAATGGTTCGATATTTCTCCTCACTACTTCTTAACGCCTCCTCTGTTTGTTTACGCTCGGTGATGTCAAAGCCCAAAATTGCAACTTCTGCTACATTTTCCTCCTTATCGAAAACAGGATGAACAAAGGTCTCATAGTTTCTATCCATACGCACATCCTCAAAATGAACCGGTTTTCAAAAGTGATTCATTTGCGACAAGAACAGTTCCCTTAGCATCCATTAAAAATGAGACCTCTGGATTAGCATTCAGGAACGCACGCAGGGCTTCTACACTCTCTCGCAATGAATCTTCTGCCCGTTTGCGCTCGGTGATGTCCCGGACAAAGGCAACATTGTATTCCTTTTCCCTGTATTTTAGATAGTCGCCCGTAATTTCAACCGGAAAGATCTTGCCTTCTTTGGTACGATGATGTGATTCCAGGGTTGAAGGTCCCCGTTTGGGCAGACCCTGCCAATGGGTTGACCATCTTTCCCGGTCAAAATCTGGATCAATATCCCAAAGAAACATAGAAACTAATTCCTCTCGAGAATATCCCAAGGCGCGACAGGCTACTTCATTCGCATAATCCAATTGACCTTTTGAATTGATCCATAATACCGACTCCGGAGCATGCTCGACAGAAAATTGTGTCATCTGGAGCGCTTCCTCTATTCGTTTCCGGTCGGTGATGTCACGGGCAATACCTAAAACACCCATCACAGATCCATCATGGGTTTGAGGGGTGACAGTGAATTCAGCCGTTAGGTAATCACCCGATTCCCCGAGAACTCCCAATTCAAAAGGCGCGGTCTTCTCCCCTTTCAATACACTTCGAAAGAACTCCAGACCTCGGGACAGATCGTCAGGACGGAGTATAGCGGTGAAGGCTTTACCCAACCACTCGGATCGAGACCACCCGGTAATTGTCTCAAAGGCAGGATTGAGAGAGGTGATCGTTCCGTCGGGCGCGAGAGTGAAGATGACGTCGGGCGCGTTTTCAACAAGATTTCGGTATCGTTGTTCTGATTCCCTCAGTGCCTCCTCAGCCCGCTTGCGTTCGGTGATATCGTTCAAAAAATTCAAAATGGCGGGCCTTCCTTCCCATGAGATGAGAACAGAATTGACTTCTGCCCACTTAATATTTCCGGCTTTATCAATAATTCTGAAAACATTGACTCCAGGCAGTTCCTCACCTCTGATCCTTTTCAGGTAACGCCCTAAGGTTACTTCTCGATCATCTGGATGCACAAAATTAATAAAAGGAGTGGAGGTTAGTTCTTCTTTTGAGTAACCAATAAGTTCTATGTTTTTGATATTAAAAAACCGAAGCATTCCGTCCTGGATCACAAAAATGGCTTCATTTGCATTCTCTACCAACAA
>JBEKWN010000203.1:0-3240 GCA_049513055.1 Thermodesulfobacteriota bacterium | reverse complement strand
TTTGGGTTAGGGTTAGGAAGTCGGTTTGGTTTAAGGGCAAGGGGTTGGGGTAAAAAATTAAAACACCAGCGACATAGTTTGTAGCACCCTCATTTATTGGGGGCGAATAATCCGTCGGCAGTAAATGCCGACGCTACAGTGAGGGAGTTATGGCCGTACTCGAAATTGTCAAATTACTCGAAAAGATGGTACAAGCCGGAGGTTCAGACATCTTTATTGCCTCTGGGGCGCCCCCTCGTATGAATGTGGAGGGAAAACTTCAGGATTTATCTACAGTACCTCTCTCACCTGATGATACGAAACAGGTCATCCGCCAGATACTTACCGAAGAACAGTGGAACCTCTTTCTCAAACAACGTGAACTGAACATCGCTTATTCGTTGTCAAAAATGGGCAGATTTAGAGTAAATGTATATCTTCAACAGGGAACGGTCGCCTCTGTAATTCGTCAAATTCAGGTAAAGATTCCAAATTTTGAGCAGCTTCATTTACCCCCTCTTTTAGAAGAACTTATTCTTTCTCCCAGAGGTTTAATTCTGGTTACCGGCGCCACCGGTACCGGTAAATCGACGACCATGGCGGCAATGATTGATTTTCGTGCTTCTAAATTAGATGGTCATATCGTGACAGTAGAAGATCCGATTGAATATGTATTTCAACATAGAAAAAGCTTGGTGACCCAACGGGAGGTGGGTATGGATACATTCTCTTTTAAAGAGGCCCTCAAAAATAGTCTGCGACAGGCACCCAATGTCATTTATATTGGGGAGCTGCGGGATTCAGAAACAGTAGAGTTTTCCCTTCACTCTGCTGAAACCGGTCACTGGTGCTTTCCACTCTCCATTCAACCAATGCCACCCAAGCGATTGAACGGGTTCTCAATTTCTTTTCCCGTGAATATCACCATCAGGTCCTGGCACAGCTCTCATATAATCTTAAAGCCATCATCAGCCAAAGACTCATTCCCAGTGAATCCGGAAACCGTATCCCAATACTGGAAATTCTCATTAACACTGCTTTTGTTCAGGAACTCATACATAAAGGTGAATTCGGGCAACTGAAAAAAGTGATGGAATCAGGACGACAGGAAGGGATGCAAACCTTTGACCTCCACCTTAAAGAACTTGTGGAAAAAAGGGTTATATCGGAAGAAAAAGCTCTGATTTATGCCGATAGTCCAAGTGACCTGCGTCTAAAACTCTGCGGCTTTGTATAATCAGGATATTCATGCTCTAAGAATTTGGCATAATCAATAGGGTCATTCTGAGATTTTCCTCCTCTACATCGCTCGCCAACTGGTAGGCTTCTCTTCTCCCAAAAATGGAAAGGGGTTCGTCAGGACCTCAGCCGAACGGACAGAATGAGAGACTCTGTTGACTGTTTATCAATTTCTTATAAAATAAATATATTGTTCGGGGGCCGATGGAATGATAGAAAGGGGGCATCCGTGGAAGACCGAATTTTGATTGTAGATGATGAAGAAGTCATCTGTAGTATCTTGGCACGAAGGCTGACTAGAGAAGGATATTCGTGTGTGACGGCCCATAATGGGAAGGAGGGCCTCAATCATGTGGAGGCCATACGTCTTGGGGCTTGTGATTTCATTATCAAACCTGCGGACCTGGAATTGGTCGTCCTCAGTGTTAAAAAGGCTCTGGAGAAAAAAAGGTTGGAGGAGGAGCTCGAGGTCTATCATAAAAATCTGGAGAAATTGGTGGAAGAGAGGACCGCAAGACTTTAACTTGCTTATCGCACTTTGAAAAAGGCCTATTTAGATTCGGTCAAAGTTCTGGCAGAGGCGATCGATGCCAAAGACCCCTACACCCGAGGTCACTCCGATCGAGTGAGGCGAATGAGTTTGCAGATCGCCACTTCATTGGGGTTTACAGAGGAGAGGATGGAGATCCTGGAATATGGAGCGCTCCTCCATGATATCGGTAAGATTGGGATTAAAGACGAGATTCTCCGGAAACCTGGGGCCCTCAGTCCCGAAGAGTATCAGACGATTCAGGAGCATCCATTGATCGGTGTAAAGATTGTGGAGGGAATCGAATTTTTTAAGGATAAGATTCCCATGATTCGTCATCATCATGAGCATTTTGATGGGAAAGGATATCCAGATGGCTTGGTGGGAGAAGGCATCCCCCTTGAGGCGAGGATCATCGCTGTTCCAGATGCTTTCGATGCGATGGCCAGCCTGAGACCCCATCGGAAGGCCATGCCCCTTGAGGACATCCTTTTGGAAATGGAAAAATACAAGGGAAAACAATTCGACCCAAAAATTTTGGAAATTTTTCTGCGAGAAAAAATTTATAAATTATAACCAGAAAAATGCCAGCGAATCTCACCCCCCAATATTTAGAGGCGGAGCTTAAGTTCAAGCAGGCCAAAACCACGCCAGAGAAGATCAAAGCTCTCGAAGTGATGATGGCCGTCATCCCAAAACATAAAGGGACTGAGAAACTTCGGGGGCAGCTTAAGAGCCGAATGGCTAAATTAAAAGAGGAACTCCAGAAGAGGCCTACCGTTGGGAGGGCGGAGCAGGCCTATAATATTAAAAGAGAGGGAGCCGCTCAAGTCGTTCTTTTGGGGCTTCCCAATTCAGGTAAATCATGCCTCCTCTCCCAGATCACCAACGCCTCTTCCGAGGTGGGTGACTACCCCTTCACCACCCAGAAGCCCATTCCCGGAATGATGAAGTTTGAAAATCTACAGATTCAATTGGTGGATACTCCCCCCGTTCAGATGGATCATATCGAACCTGGATTCCCAAACCTAATTCGAAATGGGGATGCCCTTCTTCTCTTGGTTGACCTGACGGAAGACCCCATCTTCCAAATGGAGATTCTCTCGGAAGAGTTGAGTGTCATGAGGATAAAGGCGGTCGGGAAAGGACCGATTCCCTCATTGGAGGTGGGATGGGCTTCTCTACGGACCCTACTCGTCGGGAATAAATGCGATGTCAAAGATGCCATGGCAGCCTATCAGAAATTTGAGGACCGTTTCAGAGACACTTTCCCCATCCTGCCTATCTCTGCCAAAGAAAGAATGAACTTTGGTGAATTGAAAAAAGAGATTTATCAAATCCTTGACATCATCCGGGTCTATACGAAGATTCCTGGAAAGGAACCAGATCTGACTGAGCCTGTGATTCTTAAGAAGGGAAGCACTGTGGGAGAGGTTGCCCTCTCCATCCATAAAGACTTTGTTGCCAAACTTCGATATGCAAAGATCTGGGGC
>JBEKWN010000202.1:0-2800 GCA_049513055.1 Thermodesulfobacteriota bacterium | reverse complement strand
ATTGAATATGATTTATTAGTTAAACTGCCCAGGGTGATTATAAAGAAGTATTGGGATGAATGATTCGACCCGTGTCCCTATCAATCGTCACCTGGGTGAAAAATAGCTCCTTTGAATCTATGCCTTTCCCTATAATCTTCTTCTCCCATTCCCTTATAGAATCTTTATCTATCCTCTTTGGATCCTTCCTTCTCTCCGGGAGTATTCCTACAAACTTATATCCTTTTAGTGGATCGCGGAAGTAGAATTCGTAGGCCACAATCTTCAAATTTCCCCTTTCTACAACATCTTTCTATCGCTTACCTCTAAACTTCTTCCTCCCATATCCTGCAAGGCCGATCAACCCAGAACCGACAAGGAGTATGGTGGAGGGTTCGGAGACGGAGTCAGTTCCATTGATATAGTCATTGGCGCATGTGGCCGATGCCCAATGAAGTCCAATTTCACCGCCAAAACCCGACAATAAACTTTGATCAAGTTTAATATCGATGTGATAATCTGGGCCCCCAGGCCCATTAAACCAACTAAAAGAAGTTGCACTACCGACAAACGTACCAGCCTGAACAGTTACTATTTGGTCGTGATTATAACTATAGCCAGATGATGGTGCATAATGGTTAGATGTGTACCATTGAGACACGTCGTATAAACTGCCCGCTGTAAATCCGTCATGATCTGTTAAAGCAATCCCATATTTATAATTGGTGCCACCAGTTGGATCAATCGCCAAATCCCCTGCAAATGTCGCCCACGATCCAACAGTATAACCAGCTTTTGGATAATTAGTATATAGACTAAAATTGAGGCTGTTACCACTTAAGGTGACATCGATACCATAGATTTCGAATCTCCAATCACCTATCCGATCAGGAACGGGATCATCTATGGTGTAACCAGAAGTAATTTGGCTTGATAAGAGAATTATTAGAAAGAAGATACTTGTGAACAAAATCATTTTTTTCATTTAGCTTTGTCCTTTAAAATTAATTTCATTATTAAAAAAGCAAAACTCATGCCAAATGGAGTCAATTCATCCATTCCTTTCAATTGTTGTAAACAGATGATAACTGATGAGAATTTTCACAAAAGTCCCAAATTACTTCCATTAAAAGGGAAAAATGTTTCCCACTCGTTATTGATTACTATTTGAAATATTGCATTGAGGGAAGAGATTTGAAAATCACTCTTTCAGGAAGTAGCTTTCAAAAAATGTCCCTCAAGAGCTTTCATCATGCTTAAATTCTTGGAAGCGGAAAGAGTCATGAATAAAAAGCCTAATTAATACGTCAAAAGGTAAAGATGTTTGGCGTATAGAGAGAAATAGAGAGTTTTGATTCTTTGGGTTAAAATAACAGAGGGGGTGAAAAAAATGAAAAGAATTGTATTAATAGGCACTTTATTGCTGGTCTTTGTCCTGACAGCCGGCACAGCTTCGGCTCGGGTCATTTTTGGCCCCGGGTTCCCTTTCCTCCCGCCGATCATCGCTCCCCCGGTAATTGTAGCGCCTCCACCAGCTTATTACCCGAATCCTTATGGCTACTACTCCTACCCTGATACTTATGGCTATTACTCATACCCCTATGGTTATCATGGTTCTCGGGCGTGGGGTCCGGGTTACTGGGGTCATGGTGGACGGGGGAGAGCCCGGATTCCGGGATATTGGAGGTATCGCCGATAGCACCTTTTTCGGTTAACTGCACTATAATGATGTAACCGTACCCTTCTCCACTCTCAATGACTGAATCGGGTAGCCTGAAAATTTCTGGGCCACCCATCCCTATGCGGCCGTCTCCTCGATCATGAGATCATCCTTGATATTGATACAGCCGATCATGCTCTGAGCCGCAAGGCAGGAGGGCAAGTAAGAGAAAAAGGCTTCTCAAACCATGCACCAAATACAACCCACTTTTTTGTATTGACAATGGGGAGGGGTTCATAATACATTTTTAAAAAGGAGGAGTAAGATGAAAAAGTTCGGTGTAATGTTGGCTATAGTGATGGCGCTTTTTATTGTTCCTTGTTTAGCCCAGGCTCGAATTGTGATATCTCTTCCGCCACCTATTCCATTCTTAGCACCACCTTTGATGGTAGTCCTGCCTGAAACTGAGGTATACGTTGCGCCTGATTGCGATCAAGACCTCTATTTCTATCAAGGTTTCTGGTGGAGACCTTGGGGTGGTCGATGGTATCGATCATTAAACTATGATTCAGGATGGGAGTTTTACAATGGTGTGCCAGGATGGTATGGTGGAGTGTATCCCCGCTGGAGAGACAACTACCGCAACCACATGTGGGGAGGCCAGAGATGGGACTACCGCTCAGTACCTTATGGCGATGTTCGAACCAACTGGAAAAGCTGGCAAAGCAGTGGCTATTGGAGGAATCAACAGAATCGAGGCACTACTGGCAGCTACCGTCAGGGAGTGGAGACCCGTCGGGACTTCCGAGGCTTTGGACAGGAGACAAGATACCAACAGGGTCCAGTAGCTACTCGCCAGAGTTCTGTGGGGACAAAAGGCCAACAGGCTTTAGTACCTACTCGACAAAGCCTTGATCTTAGTAAGAATAAAAGTGCCTTTGCAGGCGTGGAACGAGGAAGCAATGTGCGAATTCAGAGCAACCGTGGTCTCCAAAGCCGCCAGAGCATGTCTTCAAAAGGTACGGGCAGTGTGACCCGTGGCAATGTTGGCCGTCCCCGTTAAGGGTTGAGCAAAGTATTTAAACATCATAGTTCGATGGAGGAAAAAGCGATGTTTATCAATACATGGAATCAAAAGAAGCGTTCGATGTGCCGTTTTGG
>JBEKWN010000201.1:0-3333 GCA_049513055.1 Thermodesulfobacteriota bacterium | reverse complement strand
TATGAATCTTCCACTTTCAGACAATGGTTTAAAGAACACCAATCGAAAGGCAGTAAAAAGGTTGCCTATTTTTATGGCTGCTATATTAATACCAACGAAGTCGATGTCGGAAAAGCAACGGTCCAAGTCCTCGATGCAAATGGGTTCGAAATCACCCTCCCTCCTCAGCAGTGCTGTGGTATTCCCATGCTCGGCAACGGAGATTTCAATGGGGCAAAAAAAATGGCCCATTATAATGTCCCTTCCCTTCTTAACACGATTCATTCAGGTTCTGACATCATCTTCTCTTCGACCAGTTGCGGTCATATGATCAAACACGAATATAGCCACCTCTTGTCCATCCCGGGTGCGGAGGAGGTGGCTGAACATATTTTCGATATCTTTGAGTTTCTGAGGAATTTAAAAGAATCGAACGGTCTCAATACTTTAAGAGCCTTGGGTATTGGTCTACCTGCCCTTGAGATTCTTCGACTCATTCCGGGTCTTAAAATTGACAATATTGAGGCGGATTGTTGTGGAATGGGTGGGACTTTTGGTTTCAAAAAGGAAAAATATGAAGTATCTCAGGAGATCGGAAGGGACTTGGCAGAAGCCATTGATCGTCTCAATCCTGAGATCGTGGTCACTGACTGCGAAGGATGCCGTATGCAGATCCGCCACCTCACTGGCTTGAAAGTCCTCCATCCGATTCAGATATTAAGAGACGCTCTTTCTGAAGTAAAAGATAGGGAGATGGGGAGAAAGACCGATTGCTGATTTTAGATGTTAAAATTTTTAATTCCGCAATCTGCATTCTGAAATCTGAAATTAAATTATCTCCCTACCAATAGGTTTTCGACGTCGGCGATGCTTTGAAAGATAAAGTCGGGATGGATGGAAGATTCCTTGAGGGTCTTTTCGTCAGTCACGCCGGTCAGGACAATCCCCGTTGCCATCCCGGATTCCCTCCCCATTTTGATATCCGTCTCCAGGCGGTCTCCAATGAGGATACAATCTTCAGGCTTCAGTACCATCACTTCTAAGGCTGTTTGAATGATAAGGGGAGAAGGCTTCCCCACGATGATTTCCACTTTCTTTCCTGTTACAGCCTCAATGGCTGCAATCATCCCTGCACAATCCGGAATTTCTCCGCCTTCTACTGGACAGGTCCGGTCGGGATTGGTAGCGACAAAATGGGCTCCAAATTTGATGGCTTGGAAGGCAACATTAAGTTTTTGGTAATCAAATGTCCGATCAAACGCCACGACCACATACTCGATTTCTTTTGGTTCATCGGTGATTTTAAAACCGGCTCTTTTCAACTCTTCAATAAAAGGAGTCTCCCCTACCATTGATTACTTCCTCAGATTGAGTTGGGATGCCGAGCTGAGTCAGTTTGGCGGCATAATCTTCCCGGGTCTGAATAGGTTTATTGGAAAGGAAAACAACCTTCCTCTTATTTTCCCGAAGCAGTCGGATCACGCTATCGGCCCCCGGGATGAGCTGATCGCTTCGATAAACCGTCCCATCTAAGTCGAAAATGAATCCCTTAAACATCGAATGGCTTTCCTTTTGCTCTTATTCAATATTTACGAGTTTCCATCAGAAGCCGTAGGCCTCTTTCATTATTTTAAACAATTCTGTGTTGTGCCTCCATCCTTTTATTTTTTCGGAGCCTGGCCCTATCCCCCATAAGAGAAGGGGCGTCGCAGAATGTGAATCTGTAGCCCATCCAATCCTATGGTAGAGCCTTAAAACAAATGCGATAGAACCATCCATGTCATAATGAAAGTGTCTGGGATCAAGCCTCCTCATGGTGTTCTCTTTGATGGTCTTTGCTTCCTCCTCCTTCAAATCAATTCCATAATATTTTTTGATTACTTCTTTAATCTTTTCGAGAGAGGGATCCTTCCCTAATTCTTTATTCCTCTTCTCGTGTGATCCATTGATTTGAAAGATCGCCCTAAGATTTATCCCCTCATATTCATCCCCGGTCTTGCTGTAGGGAAGGATAACAAGACCTCCTGTTTCATGATCTGCGGTAATGATTAAGAGAGTATCCGGGTGACTTTTCTGAAACTCATAAACAACCTTGATCGCTTCATCAAAAGCAAGGGTATCGGAGATGACTCCCGCAATATCTTGATGGTGGGCGGCATGATCAATTCTTCCCGCTTCCACCATCAAGAAAAACCCATCCTTATTTCTACTGAGGATCTCCAGGGCCTTCACTGTCATTTCAGCAAGGCTCGGTTCTGTGCTCCCCCTACGGTCAATTTCGAAGAGCATATTGCTCTGATTGAATAGCCCAAGTATTTTCTTTCCATCGGTTTTCTTCATCTCTTCTGCCGTCTCAACCACGAGATATCCATTTTCCCTGGCATCATTGAGAAGGTTTCTCCCATCCTTTCTCCTCCCCTTTTCTGACTGGGGAAAAAAGAACTCTTTTCGCCCGCCAAAGAGAATGTTCACATCCGATTTAACCAGTTGATCTGCAATCTTCTCCTCTTCTGATCGATGGGCTACATGAGCCACAAAACCGGCTGGGGTGGCATCGGTAATTCCAGAGGTCGTCACCAGACCGGTTGCCTTTTCCTTTTCTTTGGCCATCTCGAGGATGGTCTTCAGGACCTTGCCATCCGGTCCGATCCCAACAGACTTCGCGAAAACTTTCAATCCTGTTGCCATCTGGACAGCTGCTGCAGCGGATTCCGTGACCGTACTGTCTGCTGTATCATTGACCATATAGGCTGTCTGGCCCTTATCCATTACTTCGGTCATCACAAGATTTTTCCCCAATTGTCTTGTAGCATAAAGCCATGCTATATGCACATGAGATGGACCCATCCTATCGCCGATCATGAGAATGATGTTTTTAGCCTGGGCTGCAAAGGAAATGACTGAATAAGAAAGAATGATAGTAATAATGATAATATGAGCCAAAATTATTTTTCTCATCCTATCCATTTTTTTCATACCTCCTTTATCAATTATTACAAAATAGACTTCGCCCCCTTTTCTTCTATCCCCTTTGGAGGTAAAAGAGAATCTTTTGAATTAAATAGAAACTTAATCCGGCCATCACTGCTGAGGCTGGAATAGTAATCAACCAAGCCAGGATGATATTCTTCGCTACTCCCCACCGGACTGCTGAGATCCTCTGACCAGCCCCAACACCCATGATACTGGAGGACACAACATGTGTTGTCGATACTGGACCTCCTACCAACGTAGCTCCTAAAATGACTGTCGCCGAGGAAGTTTGAGCACAGAAAGCATGCACAGACCTCAGGCGATAAATTTTTGATCCTACGGTCTTGATGATTCGCCATCCTCCAGTCGCTGTTCCCAAGG
>JBEKWN010000200.1:0-3823 GCA_049513055.1 Thermodesulfobacteriota bacterium | reverse complement strand
CCTTCTTGATATCAAAATGATATCATAGTCTGCACAAATTTGCAAAAAGGTTTTTTGATAAAAAAGGACTGGGCAGGAGGGTCAGGTCTTGCAACAATACATTTAATCGACAGTAACATTTTCATTCCTATTGTACCTAACGCAAAGGTATTCTTAAATCTCGTTCCTCAAAACTTCCAGGAATTCTGCCGAAGATAAAAAAACAATTAAGAATTATGAATTAAGAGTTTAGAATAGATTCTGCCAGGGCAAACAGACATAAAATCCCCATAGATTTCAAAATTCTCCATGAAAATCGCCTGAAAATCCACGCTTGACAATTTCCAAAGGAAAAACTAACGTAGATTTTGTAATATTGAGGACAGAAAATCGTCAAACTCAGCAGCGACCTAGAAGGGGTTAGGTAATATGTTTCGGGGTAGCATTGGGATCTGGGCTATTTTATTTTGGTTTTTCTTCCTACCCCCTTTCTTGTTTGCCGGAGAGATCTATCGTTGGACAGACGAAAAAGGAACAGTTCATTTTTCGGAAGATGAATCGAGCGTGCCTGAAAAGTACAGAGAGCAACTTGAGAAGAAATCTGTGCCGGAAGAAGCGAAACCACCGGAAGAGAAGGTGAAGGTCAGGAAGCAAGATGGAAAAGGGGCAAAGAACCAGCCCGCAGTGAAAGAGAAGGAAAGGATCAATATAAACAAGATCGAGGGTGATGTGATCGAATCAGTCAAAACGATCCTTTCCCTATGGAAAGATGGGAAATACGTTGCCTTATATGACTGTGGAGATCAAAAAAGCCGAATGGCCGTCAATAAGGAAGAATTTGAGCACCGGATGACGAAGAAGGGAATAGGGTTAGCCTCCTCATGGGAGACTCTCCGCGACATCAAAGTGGATGTCAAAAGCGCCACCCTCGCCTATGCCACAGTCAAAATAGGCTACAAACCAACCAAAGGAGGAGAGACGAAATTTCGGACAGAGACCTATCGGATGTCCTTTGAAAAAGGGATGTGGAAGATCAGTCTTACAAAAATCCTGTCCGCCAAGCTTTAAAATGGGAAATAGGAAGGCAAGGAGGAATTGTGGAAGATAGAATAGTAAATTTGAAATTGAGCGATTTTGAAAAGGAAGGGCTTTATCTCCTTTTCCCGGATTCAACAAAGTTAGAGCTTACGAAAGAGAATATCGAAAGAGTCACGGATCGTTATTGGCAAGACCCTACCAAAATACCCGAGGGCAAAAGAAAAGCCATTGAATTTCAAAAATGCTACTTTTGCCCGCACATAGATAAAGAAGACATTTGTGATTCGATCAGACCCGTTCTTCCATTTCTGGATATTGTCGATCAGTATGTATCCTATGACAAAGTCATTGCGGTATACAAAAGTAATGAAGATAAATTGGTGCATGTCAGGGCAACGACAATGCAGGACGCCCTCAAATATGTTTCGATACTCAGTCTATTGCGATATAACTTGGTCTTACAAAAATACTGGAAATATTATTATGGTATTATCCCGATTATGAGTGGAAGAGAGGTAGCCACGAGAGTCTATCTGAACATGTATTGGCTTCATAAGGGAAACCCCGAAGAGATTAAAGAGATTATTAAGAGATTTGGAGAGGAATTGAAAGTCTCAAGCACCAATCAAGTAAGACGCCTAAATTTGGTCTGTAAGAACGATGCGTTCTTGAATGCGTTTGTAAACACCCAATTAGTAACACAATTCCTTATAAATATGGAAGCTATTCTTACGAAGTCTTTTGATGAGTTTGAGGGGAGTTTCCAGGTTCGGCTGTAATAACTGTTCCTTTGCTAATTTAACTTCTGGACACTTTCCATTTTTTATTTTTCCATATGAGGTGAGATATGGCTGAGACAATTGTGATGATTCACGGGATGTGGGGTACTGGATGGTATTGGGAGAATTTTAAGGGTTTCTTCGAGGGCAAGGGCTATCAATGCGTGGTGCCCACACTGCGTTATCACGATATGGATCCGAAGGGAATTCCAGATCCGAGGCTCGGGACAACCAGCCTTCTGGACTACGCCGCAGACCTTGAGAAACTGATCCGTGAGCTTGAGGGGACGCCCATCTTAATGGGTCATTCCATGGGAGGGCTTCTTGCACAGATCCTGAGCAGCAGAGGGCTGGCCAAAGCTCTTGTTTTTGCTGAAGCAGCATATTCAATGCTCAATCTGATGCCCTTCGAGAGCCAGAAAAGTATATACGATAAGTTTGTCTTCGAGTCTGGCAGAGCAGCATCCGAGATCGGGTTCTGGCTTTTTGATTCAAAGAAGGCGGCAAGAGTGGATGAATCGAAGGTTACTTGCCCTGTTCTGATCGTCGCTGGAGAGAAGGATAGGATCGTGCCTGTATCGGTTACTCGAAAGATTGCGGAGAAGTATAAGAAGGTATCGACATACAAGGAATTCCCGGACCACTCCCACTGGGTTGTTGGAGAACCCGGCTGGCAAGAAATCACAGAATATATCAAGGAGTGGCTCAATCGAGCCTTGAGTAAACCAGACTGAGGAATGATTCGCGTCGGAAATAGAAAATGAGGCCATTCAGCACAATAAAATAAGGGCCATCACTGTAGTAAGGGATAAGAGCAGAAAGGAGAGGAGAGTGTATCAGGCGCAAATTGAAGAAGGTTCCAAAATTCAGAAGTGAGAAGGAAGAGTTGGAATTTTGGGCAACCCATGATTCGACAGAATACATTGCTTATCCAAAGGCAAAGAAGGTATTATTCCCGAACCTGAAGCCATCGACCCGATCCATCTCCATCAGGCTGCCGGAGTCTCTTATTGAGCATTTAAAAGTTTTAGCCAACAAGAGGGATATCCCTTATCAATCTTTGTTAAAGATGCTTTTAATTGAGAAAGTGGAAGAGGATCTCCACTCGGCCAAGTAGCTCTGTTTTTTTCTAAGAGGGTAAGGGGGCTGGCTTTGGTTGAGGACTGAATATGGTTAAGATCTACGATGAAGGGATAAAATCGGACTTCGAAGGAACGATCATTGATTTAGAAACAATCGGATATTTTGATGATAGATATGAGGACTCGAGACGATACAGAGATATTATTCCAGTAATATTTGGCTATATTCATAGGGATGGAATTCGAATATTATGCGCTAAGGATCGAGACTCAATATCTGAACTTGGAACAGAGATCATCAAGGTATTGGATTCGATAGAAAAGCCATTTTATGCATTCAACACCCATTTTGAGCGAGGGGTTCTATTCACTCATCTTGGGGAAAAGGTAGCATTTGAAGGGGAATTGAATTGGGAGAAATTCGAATCAAAAAGAAGGGTCATTCAGTTTTTGGGGATTTCTAATTATGGAGATCCTTTTAATGATAATGGATTGTTATGTTCACAAAGTTGGTTAAAAGGCAAAATTGACCATGCCATATCGCATAATCGAAGCTGCCTTTTGAAGGAAAGAGATATTTTATTTAAAAGGGGCTTCAGAAAACCAGATAAATTGAGGCTAATACGATGAATCTTTTGGAACATATAAAAGCTCTTTAAATCCTCCCTTTCAATACTTCCAGAAATTCTTCAGGCGATAATATTTTTGCCCTCCTACGCTCAAGGCTTCAGAGGACAGGCCCCTCTTCATATTCTTTTCTTGGGAAACGGTGTTGGTTACCAGTCAAGATTGCTCCCACTAAGGACTCCAGAAAAGATTTGGTCTTCAATTTGAATTTGTAAGAATTTCCCTTTACAATTTTACTTGCAAATGAATTTTTCTAATGATAACTAATACCAACGCAAAAAATAGGATGACATCACCCCCACTTTAACCCTCCCCCGT
>JBEKWN010000199.1:0-2782 GCA_049513055.1 Thermodesulfobacteriota bacterium | reverse complement strand
TTCTGCCGAAGATAAAAAAACAATTAAGAATTATGAATTAAGAGTTTAGAATAGATTCTGCCAGGGCAAACAGACATAAAATCCCCGTAGATTTCAAAATTCTCCATGAAAATCGCCTGAAAATCCACGCTTGACAATTTCCAAAGGAAAAATAGAAGGGGTTAGGTAATATGTTTCGGGGTAGCATTGGGATCTGGGCTATTTTATTTTGGTTTTTCTTCCTACCCCCTTTCTTGTTTGCCGGAGAGATCTATCGTTGGACAGACGAAAAAGGGGTTGTTTATTTCACAGATGATTTCTCGAAAGTCCCGCCTCAATATCAAAAGCAGTTTGAGAAGAGGGAGGTGAAAGAGGAAGTTTACGAGATAGACAAGAAGCAGACGGTCCCGGGGAAACCTTCTGTGAACCTGCAAGGAAAGCCGGAACGGGCGAAGGATGATTTGGAGGCGTACGAGAGAAAGATAGAATCAAAGAAAGCGATTGAGAAAAAGATAGCAGTGCTGGAAGAAGAGATGAGGGCAGCAGAGGAACGAATCAAGCAGTTAAAGGAAACCGAAGAGTACCAACACTCTGTCACTCGATACCGCCTCGATAGAGGAGGCCGAGCTGTTGTTCCTATAGAGGAACCCCCTACGGAAAGAGAAAGATTGCAACTCAGAATCCGGAACATTAAAAAAGAGATTGCCGCTCTTGAAGAGCAGCTATCTCAAATCAAGCGAAGCCTTTAACGGCTCCGGTTTTACCCCGTTAGAAAGCCTCAGTATTTATGCTGGGGATAGTAGAAATAGAAAACATCAGCTCCTTATTTAGGGCGGGGTCAAAGCCCAGCCCTTTCTAACGGGGTTTGCTATCATCGACGAATCATTCAGAGGTTTCCCTCTCTATGGCCAACAATGGAAATGAGAAATAAGAAATGAGAAGTGGGAAGTCGCTGTGTTCAATAAAGTGGGCGACTGGTAAAGATATAATCAATTCCCCCCCCATCGAAAATATCATGTCAACCCTTCGACTCCCCATCATAAATGCTGGGGCTTGCTCAGGGTTGACCCTGAGCGGCGCTTTTTCACCCCGCCTTCAAAGGCGGGACTTGGCGCCACCGAATGGGTCAATCTAAATAATCTATAAAGGGAAGAACGAATGGTACCTGAGCTCGAAAGTTGACAGGACCTTTTGTTACCAAACAGTTTTAATGTAAGAAATGTTCTGAAGGGCTTTGTCTTTAGTAATAAGGGGGACATCGAGATATTTTGCGGTTGCAACAATAATCTTGTCATGAAGTTCCGGAAGATCTTTTATGTCCAGCATTTTCTGAAGGACTGGGTAGTCAAAGGGTATGATTACGAACTTTTCGCTTTCATCTATCTGTTTAAATAGTTTTTTGAAGTCAAAAGAGATGCGTTTCTTTTCAAAAATGCTGAGGGCTTCCGCAAGAACGATAGAGGGGACAAAAATGATATTCTCCCCGGCTTCACATTTGACAAAAATATCAATAGCTTTTGGACTTATCTTAGGGCTGTCAATGAACCACCAGAGGAGTGCATGGGTATCAGTAACAAAGTTCATGTGATCTCTAAACGCCTATATCCACTTTGCTATAGAGTGACTTCTTGGCAGATAGGATATCTCCCTCAGTAATTTGAACACCTTTTAGGATACCCCGCAGAGAATTCATCTTTTTGTGAGTTGGGGATAGACTTTTAAGAGCCGATAGCTTTAAGTTCATGAGTTCTTTTTCGATGCTCTCTATTTTCTCAAGCATGTCAGCAGTGGCTTTGATGGTGGCATTTTTCATTTTTAACCCCTCCCGCTTAAAAATAATTTACCATACAATTAATTGGGTGTCAAAACAAGAAGGGAATGAAGAGATGGGGAGTAAGAAATGGGAGATTGGAAAAGTCAGAATTTTGGGTCGGGCGTTTGTATTTAAGAAGAATAAGAAAAGGGGCTTTTAACGCTCTCCCTCACATAATCTAAAGGAGGGACGTTGTTGACTACGTTGAATAGATCAATCCCACCGTTGTCCTGTAATATCCAATAAGCTGTGGTTGACTCATTTTCACCCGATATTTATCCTTCCTTCAGGCTTTGAGGACCTTGGAAAAATTTTGTAAAACATCCAAGAATCAGATTACGTTGCCCAAAGCTATCGTCAATGCCTTTCCTGATGCTCAATATTTTGATGTCCGCATCAAAGATGACAAAATCCTTTTGATGCCGGTCAAGATATCGCCAATTGGATCAGGGATTGAAGGTGTGAGAAACAAGATGAGAAGGCTGGGAATTACTGAGAAAGATGTGGGTGAGGCCGTTCGGTGGGCAAGAAGGAAAAGCAAGTAAAAAGGGTTGTGCTGGATACGAGCATCTTGATATCGGCTTTGCTATTCAGAGGGGAGCTGTCAAAGATTGTCGGGCTTTGGCAAAAGGGGAAGATTATCCCTCTTATTTCAAAAGAAACATTCAGTGAGTTAAGGACTGTTCTCGGATACCCTAAGTTCTCTCTCACTCAAGAAGAAAGAGACTCCATCATCGAAAATGAGATTCTCCCCTATTTCGAGATCGTTGAGGCCGTGAAAGAGGTTAGGGGGGTATGCAGAGATCCTGAAGATGATAAGTTTATTTCGTGTGCCATTTCAGCATCTGCAGATTATATTGTAAGTGGTGATAAGGATTTGTTCGATTTGAAACAGTATAAATCTACAAAAATTATCAAGGCATCCGATTTTCTAAAAATGGTTAATGATTTTTGATGGATAAAGTGTGAAAGTTCCAGGGTCAAATGAGC
>JBEKWN010000198.1:0-2736 GCA_049513055.1 Thermodesulfobacteriota bacterium | reverse complement strand
CTTTCATACTTTAGAGGGTTCGAGCCTGCCTGCCGGCAGGGATTCGAGGGTCCGTGGGTTCTAGTGTTTACTTTCCTAAGATGTATTTACTTGAACCCTTGAATCCTAGACCCCTTGAATCCTTTGAAGTTTAGATAATATTCTTCTCCTTAAACTCCTTCAACTGGGCAGCACTATATCCCAGGAGACCACTATAAATCTCCTCGTTATGTTCCCCAAAACGGGGAGGGAAGCTCATCATCCGGTTGACCGATTTCAGATAAGGGTTATTGATAGGAGGAGGTGCGATAGTAATCTCTACCCCTGTCTTGGGATCTTTGCTGCGAATCAGATTCGGTTTGACCAGTGGATCCTGAACAACATCTCCGATGGCGTTGACTTTGGAAATGGCAATCGTGGCCTTGTTGAAAATGTCGATCAATTCATCCGTCGAAAATTTCTTGGTGATGGCATTGATTGCGTTATTTAAATTTTCCACATCTGCAATCCGGCCAGCATTTCGCTCATACTCTTTTTTATAAAGGGATTCAAACCCTGGAATCTTTGTCATCGTCTCCCACTGCTTATCATTTCCTACTGCCACATAGGCATAGCCATCTTTCGTTTCATAAACAGAGACTGGAGCGAAGAATTCGTGGGTGTTTCCCCTCCGACTGACTGTTTTCTTGAAGCTGACCGTGTGCGTGATAGCCTGGGTGAGCCAGGAGACGGTGCTTTCGAACATCGAGAGATCGATGCGGCTTCCTTGGCCTGTCACTGCCCTTTTGAAGAGGGCCTTCATCAGAAGACCATAGCCATGTTCACTGGCTCCCATATCGGGAAGGGGGATGCCCATCACTTGGGGGGTTCCTCCCTTCTCTCCAGTTAATTCCATTAACCCTCCTCTTGCTTGAAGCACTGGATCATAAGCGGCCTCATTGTTTTGGGGACCGAACCCTGTCATTCCCAGCCAGATGATGTCCTCTTTGATCTTTTTGAGCATCTCATATTCAATTCCAAGTTTGGTGTAATTTCTGGGCAATTGATTGGTGGCAAAGATATCCACCTTTAATTTGGTGAGGAGTTTTTTGAAAATCTCCCGTCCCTCAGGAGCTCCTATGTCAAGAGTGAGGGCTTTTTTCCCGGCATTGATGGATAGATAATAGGAGAACATCCTATCTTCTTTCAACACGTCGTCCCCCACACGTCGATTGGGATCTCCGTAGATGGGATGTTCCATCCGAATGACATCAGCTCCATCTTCAGCCAATCGAAGGGTTAAATAGGGGAGAACAGTTGCCTGCTCGAGACTTAAAACCGTAATATTTTTGAAAAGTTGTACTTCGTCCATGAAAATCACCTCCTGATCTTGATTTGGATACTGTATACAAAGAATTATATATACCCAAAACCCCAATCGTGTCAAGACTTTTCCATACGATCTTCATAGGGGCTTCAATGATGAGGATCCCCTGAACTATTTAACTGAAGGTGGGGAAAAAGACGTAATCTTTTGGCTTCATGAGAGAGTATTTGAATCTACTGTTTAATAAATATAAAATTTAGTTCTTTATTGAAAAGGTCCCAACATGATTTCAGCGATTAAATCTTTCTGTTCTTCCTCTGTTCCAAGTTCTACTCCAATTGCCCAGGCATCCCGGAAGTAATGTTCAATGGCTTGTTCAGAAATATAACCGTAACCCCCAAAGATCTGGAGGGCCTCATCGACTATCGCCACCAATCTCCTTCCTACCTCCAATTGGGTGATGGAGAGGAATCCAGGATCGATCTTTTTATGATCAAACTCTGTCGCCGCCTTATAAGTGAGGCATCGAACCACTTCAATACTCACAGCTATATCAGCCAGTTTATGTCGAATGGCTTGGAACTGCGAAAGCTTTCTGCCAAACTGTTCCCTTTGTTTGGCATATTGCATCGCCCGATTAAAAGCCCCCTGAGCGGTGCCCAACGCTTGAGCTGCACTTTTGAGCCCTATGGCTTGATAACAATGGTCCACATGGGTCAACAGGACCTCTTTGAAAAGGAGATCACCGAAGGGGATCATCCTTAAACCCATCTTATCGACGGGATGAACTTCGATACCCTCCTTTTCTCGTTCTACAATTAATGTGATCCACCCCTCCTTGGGCTCTTTGCAGAGGGTGACGAAGGAATCTGCTAGAGAAACGTTGAGTACGAAACTTTTTTTCCCATGGATGGAATAATATTCATCTACCTTTCTTTCCGCAATGGTGGAGATGTCTGTAAGATCTCTTCCGTCCTCTGATTCCCCAAGGGCAATGCCCAGCTGTTTCTCTCCCTTTGTGAGTGGAGTGAGGAATTGATTCTTCTGTTCGTGAGAACCAAATTTCAGAATGACCTCTGAACCTAGATCAACTGTGCTCAGGGCGCTCCCGATTCCTGAATCAACCCTGCAAAAAGCTTCAATGACCAGAAGGTTTTCAAAGATCCCTAACCCCTGACCTCCAAACTCTTCAGGATAATGAATTCCAATAAACCCTAATTGAGAGGCCTTCTTCCATATCGATTCTGGAAATTTCCCTTTCTGGTCCAGTTCTAACGCCAGATCGGGATCGAACTCTCCTTGGGCAAACTCCCTGGCCGCCTTTTGAACATCCTTCTGCTCATCGGATAATTCAAAATCCATTCTCCTTCCTCCTATAGTCCCAATTCCCTAGCGATCACTAAGTGTTGAATTTCAGAGGTCCCTTCTGGGATCTTAAACAATCTCGCATC
>JBEKWN010000197.1:0-3525 GCA_049513055.1 Thermodesulfobacteriota bacterium | reverse complement strand
AAAAAGGGCGTTATAATTTTGTAAGTTTAGTTTATTAAACTTATTTCTTCTTATAATGTCTAACAGATTACTAAACAAATTTCTTTTTATACCATTCTTGCAGGATTTATGAAGATCGGAGAACGCATTCGGAATTTGAGACAGTTGAGCAACCTGACCCAGGAGGAACTGGCCGAGCGGGCCGAAAACATCTCTGACTTCTTCCAGGAGACCTCGCAGGAGAAGATCATCTACCGGGAGAAGGACCGGGTCGCGATTGAAAAAGAGAAGATCGAGAAGTTTGAGCTTCTGGTCCCGGGTTCGACAAATCGGCGGTTGGAACCCATTCTACTGACCCTCCGGAAAGGGGAATCGACGCCGAAAGAAAAGCCCCATGAAGGAGAGGAATTCGGTTTGGTCCTTAGGGGAAGGATCAACCTTCGTTTTGGGAAAGAGATTCTGAAGCTGAAAAAAGGGGAATGCTTTTACCTTTCAGCAGAGAAGGAGCATTGGCTCCATAACAGCGGCTCGAAGGAGGCGGTGATCCTATGGATCAGTTCGCCCCCTTCCTTCTGAATTTAGTGAGGTCGATCTTTTTGGAAAGGAAGCGCATCACAAACCCCATATGCCTTCACTGAGATGAGAGATGATGGAGAAGCGCCATGATCTTTAAAACCCCAACCCAATACTTTCTGGTCTCTGGAGCCTCGGACGGCTACACACCTCTGAATGCCTTTGACGCAGCCCTCCTCCAGGCGGGCATCGGGAACACGAACATCGTCAAGATGTCGAGCATCGTTCCGCCCCATTGTCAACGGATTTCCCCGATCGCTCTTCCTCCAGGGGCCCTGGTCCCGGCAGCCTATGCCTGCATCACCAGCGATGTGCCCGGAGAGATCATCTCGGCGGGCGTCGCCATAGCTCTTCCAGAGGATGAAAATCAGAACGGATTGATCATGGAATATTCGGCCAAAGGAGATCGGCGCAAGATCGAGGAAACCGTCCGGAATATGGCTGTCGAGGGGATAAAGCTTCGCGGGTGGAAGATCAAGGACCTTCAAACGGTCGTCAGTGAATATCGGGTGAAAAGGGTTGGGGCGACCCTCGCGGCTGTCGTTCTCTGGGGAGAGTGAGTCTCAAAGGAAGCTGACAGAAGTAAACCGCCGAAGGCTTCAGTGGATTTTTGCTCTGTCGCAGAATGAAAAGGGCGCTCTGGTTTACTGAAACCTTCCAACACAAGCTCGGCTTCACGTTATGATACCTTTCTTCATGTCAACCCCAAGAAACTGAGATTGAAAACTCTATACAATGAAACTCCCTTTTATAGAAACCAACTATATCTCAGCGAATGCTTCTTTTGAAAAAAGCAGAGGGGTGATCCTCGGATGCCCCTATGATGGATCAGCCTCCTTTCGCCCGGGCGCCCGTTTTGGACCATCTGCGATCCGGAGGGCTTCATGGGGGATTGAAACCTTCAGTCCATATTTTCAAAGAGACCTGAGCCAGTATCCTATTCACGATATGGGAGACTTGGAGTTGCCTTTAGGAGAGAAAAAGACTTCCCTTGGTTTAATTCGAAAAGCCCTTGGTAAGATCCTTTCCGAAAAAAAATTTCCCATCCTCCTGGGTGGAGACCATCTGATCACCCTTCCGATTATAGGAGAGATCCTCCAATTCTACCCTCGTCTCTGCGTTATTCAGATTGACGCCCATACAGACTTAAGGGAAGAATATCTGGGCGAATCCCTTTCTCACAGTACCGTGATGAGAAAGGTGGTCGATTATTTGGGTGAAGGCCGATTGTTTCAAATTGGGATTCGATCCGGAATAGAAGAGGAATTTAAATTAGCCAGAAAGATGAAATCCATCGTCTCTTTTGATTCGAGTTTTCTGAGTTCAATGATCAAACGCCTCAGGAACCGGCCCGTCTATATCACTCTCGATCTCGATGTAATGGATCCTAGCTTTCTCCCTGGTGTCGGAACGCCAGAGCCCGGAGGTCTTACTTTCCAGGAATTCATCCTTCTTCTTAAGAAACTTCAAACTCTTCATGTCATTGGATTTGATATGGTGGAACTGACACCGGATTATGATTCGACCCAGATCTCCTCTATTACGGCTTCTGTTATTTTAAGAGAGATGATCCTCGCTTTCTGTTTTAAAAAGGATGTCGGAAGAATCAAGAAGGGAAGAAAAAATGCCTGAGAAGAAGGTTTGGAACGAAAAAATGGAGACCCTTAGCAGAGAAGAAGTAGAAAGGGTCCGTCTCAGAAGATTACGGAAACAGTTAAAATACTGTTATACTCATTCTGAGTTTTACAGGCGAAAGTTTGACGAAAAGGGTTTTCGGCCCGAGGAGATTAGAACCTGGGAAGATTTCAGGAAGATTCCGTCCCTGATGGACAAGGAAGATGAAAGACAGAGTCAACTGGAATCGATCGAACGTTTTGGCCATCCCTTCGGGATCCATTTGTGTTGCCCTCTGGAGAAGATTGTCATGGCCAAAACAACGGGCGGGACAACCGGACTTCCCACATTCACTTATTCCTTTACCCAACACGATTATGATCGATGGAATGAAGGATCAGCCCGAGGATACTGGTTAGCTGGACTCAGGCCTGGAGATCGAGTCCTCTTCTGTTTTCCACTCAGTGGTGGATGGGCAGGCAGTATCATTAAAACGCCACTTCAAGATATGGGTATCCTTTGTTTAGATCTTGGCGCTGAAACCCCTGTAGAAAAAATTGTGCAATATGCCAAGATGACTCGGCCCAATGTTCTCATGTCCACTCCCTCTTTTGCAGAGGCACTCATCGAAACCTATCCCAAATTAACAGGAAAACCTGTCTCAGAACTTGCGATTAAAAAGCTTCTGTTAAGTGGTGAGCCCGGAGTAGCCATCCCTTCAATCCGTAGCAGGATGGAAGAGGCTTTTGGCGGGAGATGGAATGACTATCTGATGATCAACAGCGAAGGTTTCTCCAGTTCATGTACGGCAAAGGAATACCAGGGGCTTCACGAAGTGGCATTGGATTTAAGTATCTGGTCAGACGATTTGATCGATCCCGATACAAAAAAACCGATAGAAGTAAAGGACGGTGCCATTGGGGAGGGATTGATTACCTCCCTCGATCGAGAAGGATTACCTTTAATAAAATATAGGTTAGGGGATGTGATTCAGGTCTTTACAAAGTCCTGTGAGTGCGGGTATCCAGGTCCTGGAAATCGGATCAAGCACATCGGGAGGTTGAGCGATCGTTTGTTTGTGGAAGGAGTTGGGGTTTTCCCAATCGCTGTTCGGGATGTGGTGACCTCCTTTATCCCGAGAGTCACCGGAGCAATGCGGATCGTCCTGACAGAACCTCCTCCAAATATCTCTCCTCCCTTAAAGGTAAAAGTAGAACATGGGGCAGGTGTAGAACCGAGTCAATTGCCTGATTTAGCAAAAGAGATTGAACAGCGAATGCTTCAGCTCTATCGGGTCCGATCAAAGGTCGAATTCGTCCCCCCCGAAGCATTAGGAAGAGTCACAAAGAAAACCCCAAT
>JBEKWN010000196.1:0-2769 GCA_049513055.1 Thermodesulfobacteriota bacterium | reverse complement strand
TTCCCACTGCATGTAATAGATCGACAGCAGATTTCTTGATCTCTTCGAAATTAATGGAAAAAGGATACTCTCCGGTGATAAGAGATTATTCTGAGTATCTGGATAGAAAAGTTGATATATAAGAAATATCACAACAAAAAGAACACCTGCAGCTTCGCATAAAGAAGTTGCATCCGCCCTGAACTTCGGCAACCCCCGAAACGTTATGCTCGCTTTCAATCTTATCATGTCTTATTTTGTTGACTTGTGTACTCGTTAACCCAGAGATAATTTGGCAGTGTGTCTCAGGTTAAGTATTATCCGGGACATATCACTGGAGTAAGAATACGCCTTCGATCAATACCTTATTACGATTGCCTGACCCCCTATATCCTCAAACCTGCCTCCTCTTTAATAGCCTTGACATTCGGTGTAGGACAGCGTAATATAATGAATGACATTGCAGAAGGGAGGTTTTTTATGGCAGGCGTTCAGAAGAGCTTACGTCTCCCACCCGAGACCATGAAGGAAATTGAGCAAATGGCCAAAGAGACCGGGCAGGATTTCTCAAACGTGACCAAGGATCTCTTGCAGGAAGCCATTAAGATGAGGCGCTGTCCGGGGATATTGTTTGCCGAAGGGACCGGTGGAAGGAGAGCCCGGGTGGCGGGAACAGGAATTGAAGTTTGGGAAGTGATCGCCACTTACAAAAACGTGAAGGAGGATTTCAAAAGGCTGAAAAAAGCATATCATTGGCTATCCGGGGAGCAGCTCAAAGCGGCCCTTGGATATTATATGGTCTATCCACAGGGAATTGACCGACTCATTGAGCAGAATGAACAATGGAATAATGAGAAGGTTCGAGAGCGTTATCCCTTTATGAGATCGTCCTCATGAAATTTTACCTGGATGAAGACCTCAGCCCTAAGATTGCCGAAATACTTAGAAGAGGTGGAATTGACGCACTCAGTGCTCATGAGGCCGGGATGTGCGAGGCATCGGATCAAAGGCAACTCGACTTTGCAGCCACAGAGAAAAGATGTTTAGTGACCAGAAACAGGGATGATTTCATTAGGCTCACGGTTCGATTCTTCAACGACCAACGCCCCCACTGTGGAGTCCTCATCGTTCCTTACACCCTCCCTGGGGACCAATTCTCTCGAATAGCCAGCCTGGTTAAGAAATTCTCCTCCCGTCATCAAAAAGGATTGGCTCCTTATTCAATTGCATTTCTTCCAATAAAGTAGTGGTGTCTTAAGCCTTAACAAAAAAGCTAATCTTTAGGGTCAGCTTTTTTTTCTTTGGAAGTTCGGTTTTGCTTTTCCGAAAACCCAGCGGGTTTCTAAATGTTCTGGGGAATCGGCTTTCAGTTCCTCACCCTCAAACGATAAAGATTCAATAAATTACGGACATGCGACACGGACACGGTCACGTTATTCTCCAACTAATCCATTTTCTTTTTCGAGCCAATCAGCAAGATCACCTATTCTAAGAATACGCCTTCGATCAATATTTCATTCCGGTTGGCTGACCCCAAAGCCCTTTCTTCTTTTTAATCTTCATACCTTCACCATATATTGACTTTCCTATAGGGATAAATTATTTTTCAAAGAGCTTCAGAAATACCAGCAACGAATCAGAAAGGAGGGAAAAGACAATATGAAGGTTGTTGCGTTTAATGGCAGTCCCAGGAAGGATGGTAATACTACCATCCTCATTAACCACGTCTTCCGTGAACTTGAAAAAGAAGGAGTTGAAACAGAATTAGTGCAGTTTTCAGGAAAGAAAATTCATGGTTGTATTGCCTGTTACAAGTGTTTTGAAAATAAGGATCAACGCTGCGCTGTGAAAGATGACATTGCAAATGAGTGCATAGAGAAGATGATTAAGGCAGAGGGGATTATTTTGGGTTCACCTGTCTATTTTACCGATGTGACAGCTGAAATGAAGGCCCTCATTGATCGTGCTGGTTTTGTATCCATGGCCAATGGTGGGATGTATAAGAACAAGGTTGGTGCGACTGTGGTTGCGGTACGCCGTTCCGGGGCTATACACACCCATGACACCATGAATCATTTTTTTCTTGCTGGGCAAATGATCATCATCGGGAGAGGTATTGGTGTTGGAAGGGATAAGGGGGAAGTGGAAAAGGATGAAGAAGGTATGCAGGCCGGATATTTTAATAATAGACTAAAAATCAATACTTCCTGAAAGTCCTCAAGTCGAGAATCCATGTCGCTATGCCAGATCTGCCAGTAATCGTTACCTTTAAAAGTTGTAATACAGTGGACATTAGTACGTCCACTCGTTAACCCAGAGATAATTTGGCAGTGTGTCTCAGGTTGATCTTATTCAGGACATATCACTGGAGTAAGAATACGCCTTCGATCAATACCTTATTACGAATGCCTGCCCCCAAAATCCCTTATTTTTTTAAAACGTTTCCTTTCTAAAAAAGTAATTTTTAAATTTTGTCCCTCAATGCAACATTTCAAGATATAATCTTTGAATAGTAAGGAAAGGAAAGGAGATAAAGGTGACTAAAGCAGAAATGAAGCAAATCGAAAGATTGGCTCGGGCCCACAGTCTGGGAGACTTTAAATGGATGGATCCCAGGACGATCATCCCTCGGCACTGGGTGAGGGAAAAATGCATTTACGGTTGCCCGCGTTACGGGCAGAAGGCCTGCTGCCCACCGGAAGTTCCTTCAGTGGCTGAGTGCAAAGCATTGTTTGCGGAATACCGCTGCGGTCTTTTCTACCATTTAACAAAAAAATTTGGCGATCCGAA
>JBEKWN010000195.1:0-2576 GCA_049513055.1 Thermodesulfobacteriota bacterium | reverse complement strand
TGGAGCCCACGGACGGATTTGAACCGCCAACCCGCTGATTACAAATCAGCAGCTCTACCATTGAGCTACGTGGGCGTTTTTTAAAAAACGTGACATGTGTCCGTTCTTCGTGTCCGGAATTTACTTGTATTTTTACCACATCTTCCAAAGATTCTCAAATTCTTTAAGTCTACTTGACCATTGACTATGGACTATCGACCTATTTTTTTCTTTCTTCAATTGCCTTTTCTAAGATCTTGATTCCATCTTGAGAAGCATTGATGGACTGCGCCAAAGATTCCCTTGCCTGTTGGGGATTGTGGAAGCCGTCGCTGTTCTCAGCTGTCCACCATTCCCAGAGGATGTGAGCCTTGTCGTGCAGAGGCCAAGCTTCTTTGAGGATTTCCTCTTTCACCCCAATGTCCTTTGCCCGGGTATAAGTATCGATCAATTGCCCCAACCAGAATTCAGCCTTTCTCATCTTTCCACGGATATAATTCTGAATAGCGTCAACCTGATACTCGGCATCGTCTTGAGACCAGTAAGTGTGGCAGCGGACACAGGTATCTCTGAGCATGTACCTTGCACTTCGCTGCCCGTGGAAAGTAAAAGTCTTTCCTTTTTTATCTTTGACCTTGGGCATATGGCAATCCTTGCATTCCACTCCTGCTCGTTCATGTCTGCTTCCCCAAAAGGTCTCAGTTTCAGGATGTTGGAGTTTTGTCAGCGGTGCTCCGGTGACAGCGTGTTTAAAATCCTTGAAGCTTATCTCTGCATACCGCTTTTGAACATCGAACACATTCACCCACGGAAAGTAGTTGGCTCTTCGATCATCCATCGTGACGGATGCGCCAGTCTTTGGGTCGAGCCCTGGATTGCAGTTATATTCGACATGACACTGGGCGCAAAGAAGATTGGAATCGAATTTGTTAAGAAGGCCGATAGCCCGAAAGGGTTTGCCATCCCGTTGGAATTCGATCTTGGTCATGGTCACTTTTTTACTTTTCTCTTTATCATATGGATAAGTTCCTTCTTTCCGATCCACAACAGCCTGGATTAAGGCATCGCGCACCACCCTTGCTTTGGCCGCATGGGGATCATGGCAATGGATGCAACCCATTGGGTTCTGGATGTACTTCTTAGCCATATCAATGGCTACCGGGTTTCCTCCTCTCTTCAAATCGGTTGCAGGATGGGGGGCACCCATGTAGGGCCATTTCAAAATGGTGTCGGTCGTCTTGCAAGTGAAACAGACTGTATTCCCTGCTTTGGCTGTCTGAGGTAATTCTCTTCCTGTATCAACGAGTATATCCCAAGCTTTTCCTGTCTTCGTAATATCCTTCCAGCTTTTTAACTGGAACCTCCCTCCATAGCCTCGATCCACCAGGAGATGGTCAGTGACCATAAAAACGTGAGATCTGGGCTCATCGTGTTCTTTGGTAAAGCCATGAGGCATCAAGAGCATATCAGAGGTAGGCGATCGGCTTGTGGTGGTGGCCTTCTCGACTTTGGCTTTTGATTTCAAATTGACTGACATCAAGGTCTCATACTGGGAAGGATGGCATTTGCCACAGAGGCTTAACTCCAGGTTCGTCCCGGGGAGTTTTTCCGGGTCTTTCAGGTGTTCGGTGAGTTGACTATGACACCTTGCACAGGGGAGTGAAGCATGTTTGTTTCCCACCTTGAGGGATTTGATCTCTTCATGGCACTGATAGCATGTGGCATCTTCCTTCGGGACGGTTTCCTTTGCAGAACGGGCATAAGAGAGGTAAAAAATCAAAGAAAGAAAGCAAATGATCGAAATGAAAAACATTTTTTTAAGCATAGGAGTACCTCCTTTCCAAACAGGAAGACCAACCCCTTGTTGGGATCTCAACATTATATTATTGCAACGATGGGATAAATCAAAGAAAAATTATTTGCATCCAATGAGCAGGACGACGATGGTCCATCCAAAGAGGATAACCAAAAAGATAATAAATTGTCTGACCAACTTGGGGTCCATAAGCCCTCCTTTTTTCTTAAAGGCTGGAGATTCACCCTTTTGTATGAATTAGGTCCATATTGAATAAACACCCTTTTCTATCAATAACCCAAAGCAGTATCATTATAGAAAAGAGCATCGTTCAACAACAGGGTAAATTGTATTTTTTCTTAAAATTTGATTAGAAACCACGGGCTCTGCTCGTGGAGCTCCACCAGAAGCCATTATGAAAAATTTTGAAAATTATTTCAAGAAAGAAAAATGGATGAACCCCGTTAGAAATTCCTGCGGGGCATCAAGACCCGCCGGAATTGTTCTGGGAGCTAACCCCGCGGCAGAGCAGCAGGCCTTCGCCGCGCCGAAGTGGCTCCGGCCACGCAGTCGGGGCATCATTTCTAACGGGGTGAAGGTTCTGCTCCTTTTTGGGATAGTTCTTCTCATCTCCTTCCCTTCTTATGCAGGATCGATCAAAGAGGTCAGCCAGAACATTAAACAGGTCCAATCCATCGCGTCTCCTTTTCAATTCGCTATGATTGGAGATAGCCGGGGTGGAGAAAGGGTTTACGCCCAACTGATGAAAAGAATCATTGAGCGAAAACCTGATTTCCTCATC
>JBEKWN010000194.1:0-3653 GCA_049513055.1 Thermodesulfobacteriota bacterium | reverse complement strand
AGCAAATACTGGGTCACAGCGCTGTAATTGCCAGCATTGAACCAGTTCGGTGGTCTACCATACTTTTTCATCCATTTCGCCACAAATTCTTTAACACCAGGTTGGTCAACCTTCCAATCCCAAGAAGCCGTAACGTAATTATCCGCAAAAACTTCCGGACCCGCAGCCTTGATATCTGAGGGAAATAACAAGGCATGAACAATCTTGGTCTGTTTCCTCAAGCCAAATTCCACGGCCTGTTTCGTGGAGTTGACCGTATCTTTACCGGCATTCAGAAGGGCCAACACCTCTGGCTTTGCATTCATCGCCTTTATGATAAAGGGACTGAAGTCAGAAGCTCCCAGAGGTACCATTTCATTCCCGAGCAATGTTCCGCCCCTTTTCTGCAACGCAGCGCTGAAGTATTTGAGCAAGTCATGGCCCCAGGCATAATCAGCGGTAATCGTGTACCACTTCTTGCCCAGGTTGTCAGCTGCCCATATTCCGGCCGATGTGGCCAAGACATAGTCGTTGTAGGCCCAGTGAAAGGTGTAACGGTTGCACAGGTCACCGGTATACCGTGTCGTCCCTGAGGTAACGGCGATAAAGATTTTCTTGTAGCGCAAAGCCTGGTTGGTCACAGCCAATCCGGATGCGCTATTAGGACAGTCGAAGATCACATCCGCCTTTTCTTTTTCATAGAGCTCAATCGCCTTTTGATTGGCCAGATCAGCTTTACACTGATGGTCTCGATAGACATACTCAATGTCCATCCCAAGGACTTTACCGCCAAAATCCTCGATAGCCATTTTGGCAGCATTGATGTTCCCCCAACCCGCTAACTCTGCGTAGGGACCTGACATATCCGTAAGCGTAGCGATTTTGAGCGGTTCAGCCGAAAACGCTGGAGATACGATAAACCCTAAGATCAGAACAATAATACCCCTTAACTGAATAGTTTTACCCATTGTCATTACCTCCTTCTTAATAAAAATTAGATTGAAACAGAGCAAGGAAACTGTCGTCAACACCTCCTTTCCCTATAAAATCTTTGAGTACCCATCCAACATATTTGAAGCTTCCTCTCAGGTCATTCCTGCCCCGGTCTTCACCGGGATAAACTCCAGCAGGAATCCATACGTTCCTCAAATCCGATCCTGGATTCCCGTTTTCACGGGAATGACAGAAATTTAGCTAAAAGAAAATTATCATATTCACCACGTGAGAACTTAAATCACCAAAATCCCTAAACGCCTAAATATCGTCTTCCTGATTTCTTTAAGTATGGTACCGATCTCCCGGACCAGCATAGGGGCCAATCCTTCTGTGGGTTCATCGAGAAGCATGAGCTTGAGGTCCATGGTAAGAATTCGTGCGATGGCCAGCATCTGCTGTTCACCACCTGAGAGTTGCGAGCCTTTTTGATCTACTCGTTCCCCCAGAACAGGAAAGTATTGATAGATCTTTTGGAGATCCCAAAGACCTCCTTTACTTCCCCGAGAAGGTAACGAGAGATTTTCAAGAACAGTAAGGCTGGGAAAGATCATTCTTTCCTCAGGGACATATCCCACGCCCAAGGAGGCAATCGAATGAGGTTTTTGGCCGCAAATATTGATGCCATCGAAGGTGATGGTTCCCTGCTTCGGAGGAATAATTCCCATGATACTCCTGAGGGTCGTGGTCTTACCTGCTCCATTTCGTCCCAGGAGGGTAACCAACTCTCCCTTCTTTATCTCAGAAGAGATCCCCTTGAGGATGTGGCTTTCGCCATAATAAGTGTGGACGCCTTGAAGAAGAAGCACTCAAATACCTCCCAGATAAGCCTCCTGTACTTTTTGATTGTTTGTGATCTCAGAGGCAGGCCCTTCGGCCAGGACACCCCCTTGATACATCACCGTAATGATGTCTGAAATGGATAGGACGATATCAATATTATGCTCGATGACGAGGACCGGAATATTTTTCGAAATCTCGGAAACAAGATGAATGATCCGATTCGCATCTTCCTGGCTCAGACCAGAGGTGGGTTCATCCAGGAGAATGATCTTTGGCTCTGTGGCAAGGGAAATGCCAATATCCAGGCATCTCTGTAACCCATACGAAAGATTCTTGGCTGTCACATCTGCCTCATTGTACAAACCGACATCTCTCAGGACCTTTTCTGTCTTCTCGTCCACACCATTTAGGCTTTTAAAAGAGATCAGGAAATTGTAAGAGGCCTTTAGCCGCGACTGAACGGCTAAGCGGACGTTTTCGTAAACCGTCAGTTCAGGGAAGATGCTGGTGATCTGAAAAGAGCGTGCCATGCCCAGCTGAGAAATCTCATAAGGCTGAAGGTCTGTGATCTCTTTTCCAAGGTAAAATATCTTTCCAGCGTCTGGTTTCAGGAATCCAGTGAGCAAGTTGAACAGAGTCGTTTTCCCTGCACCGTTAGGCCCGATAATAGAATGAACCCCAGACTCGACCTTGAGATTTACCTGATCCACTGCCTTTAAGGCACCAAAATTCTTGCTCAAACTTTCAGTTCGGAGAACCCCTTGATCAGAATTACTTTTCTCTATCACCGTTGATTCCATCTGTCGCCCTGGAGTAAGGAAAGAAATGAAGGACAAGGAAGATCAAACATTTTTTCTATATTTGATAGGTGGTTGAGTTCACACAATGGAGAAAACTATAGTGACCTTTTCTTCAGTTGTCAAGCCCAAAATGGGTAGAAAAGGCAGTCTCGTTGGGAGGTGACAAAATCGCTTATTTTTGATCATGGCGTGTAGCGTCGTATCAGCCCAAAACTATTTCATCCTGGGAAATCTTTTTTTCTCCTAATCGCATTGGGATCAGAACCGCAGCAAGACAAATAATAAGAACGAGAAAAAATGAACCGACCGACCCTATCCACTGGAATAAGGTGAGGTCAACCCCGCGGATACCTGTCATAAAGACATTATAGACAGGACCGGCTTCAAGCACGATCACCAGTCCAATAAATCCCATGGAGAGGGTCATGTAAATCAAACCCCCGAAACTCGTCACGGACTGGATTGGGTTCTCAGAGCGAAAATCCGGGTAGATGGCCCCCAGCCCTATTCCCATGGAGATGATGCCTGGACCCATCAAGAAGATGGTTAATGCGGAAATGATCATGATGAAAAGGGTGGTATGAAGGAGGAGATTGGTCACAATGATCAATATCTCAGAAAGAATAAGAAGGGGGAAAAAATAAACGAAAAACTTGATCCAGAGGAAAGTCCGTATTGAAACCGGTGAAGATTTCACGATCCAGAAGGCATCGCCTTCAAGACTCACGGCAGGAAAAACAAACCGAGCCGATACAGCTGCCAGGACAAAGGCCGCCAGTCCCATGTTCAAAAAAGAAATAAGATTTTGAAGATATTCCATTTTGATGGTACTTTGGTCCAGAGGCAGAACTGAAAAATTATAGAGGTAAATCACAATCAATGCCATCACCAGGAAGATCTGTGACCACTGGGTCTGGTCCCGAAAAAAAGTCTTGATCTCTTTTACTGCGAAAGCCCTGGTCGGGCCGGAAAGAAATCGTAGATACCCACGGGCAAGCCCGTGGCACTTTAAAATAAGTCAAGCTTCGCTTGACCTTCATCCTGGCGTCCTTGCCATCGGACGTATTTGAGGATTTGATCCTCATCAACTCCAACGGT
>JBEKWN010000193.1:0-3885 GCA_049513055.1 Thermodesulfobacteriota bacterium | reverse complement strand
TCTTCGAATTCATCTTCAATTTTAAGAATGTTATTTCCCATGTTGATTACCTCCGGGTTAGATATAACATAAATCCCATTTTGGGTCAATGGGTAAAACCCACCATAACCAATTATTTTGTTTTTATCACATTACCCTTTTTAAATCTAACACCTTACAATATGTTTCCCCCCAAACGCCTTGAACCCTTTCACCCTTGAACCCTTGTTTAAAGACCTTGGACACTCCCTGGTGCAGATTGGAATTTAAGTTATTAAAATGGTGAATAATTGTCATTTCGTTGTTTTTTTGATATAGTGAGGCGAATTCCGGTGGGGGAACAAATTTTGATAAATATTTTGGGATTGGATTTAAGCCTATTCTCTTAAAGGAAATAGGAGAACATCAGAACAATTGAAAGGTGAGGGGGGTTGAATAGTGCAGACACCGGCCCTTCCTTAGGCCGGGATCAGATAAGAGAAGGCTGGAGATGAAGAGGAAAATGGTAGCATACACTACTGTTGATATAGCGACTCTGATCGTAACAGTCCGTCCAGCAATAATGATGAAATATTGAGATACCCATTAAGATTAGACGATTTGCTTTTTAATAGGACAAACAGCAGAGAGTTGGTTGGTAAGACTGCAATATTCACCGGAGAAAATGCGATTTATGCTGGATATCTTGTGCGCTTCCATATGGCCGATGAAATAAATGCCTATTTTGCGAACTGCATTATGAATTCAGCCTATCATAGAAAATGGTGCGATACAGTAAAAGCGGATGCACTAGGGCAATCAAATATAAACGCGACGAAGCTTAGAAGCTATGTTTTTCCTCTGGCTCCCATCAAGGAGCAAAATGCTATTGTTGAGCGAGTGGACAAACTCATGGCCGTGATTGATGAGTTAAAAAAACAAGTATCCGAATGCAAAAATCAGGCAGAAATGTTGATGCAGTCGGTTTTACGAGAGGCGTTCGAGAATTGAAGTAAAAAATCTAAGGAGGAGATGATGCCTAATCTATTCTGGAAAAACAAGAACAAGAAGACGCTTAATGTTGTAGCAACGCCGTTTAAGCACGAAGAGGAATTCGAAAATTATATTTATGGAAAAGACATAGGGACGTAGTTGAAAATTAGCACTTATTTCTCTCTACTTTGGGGGTCTAGGGTCGGATCAAGTCCGGGATTCGGGGTCAGGCTTAAAGATTGAGAAACGTTGTCATCCATTACCGAAGCCAGGGGCGTTGTTGACTAAGTTGAATTACTCCTGAAGTCGAGTCTGGATGTCATCTATAAAAAAGTTGGCCATATCCTGATTGCATGGTGCATAGGGCAAAATGAGATGAAAAGAAGGACTATCTTTATATTCCTTTTGATAATTATAGCACTGTCCCCAATAATCGTTTCATCCGGGGAGCAAAATTATTTTTATGCCTTAAAGAAGGGGAATATTTATAAAGAAAAAGACGTTCGTTCTGAAATAGTGGGAAAATATATTGAAGAAGAATTTTTTCTATTCAGTTATGAAAAGACTGGCTGGGTATGTTTATGGAGAACGGATTCAAAAAAGGGGTTCCAGAAAATCGGTTACACCTTAGAAGAAAACGGGACCATTGTTACTTATGACAGGTTATTGCAGTTGGCGGAGGAATCTAACAGGAAATACGATAAACCTGAAGCAATAAAGCCCCAAAGGGAACTCCAACTTTCTGCGGAGGAGATTAAGAAATTACTAACGAATAAGGAAGTTAGAATTGGAATGACAGCGGAACAGGTTATCCGTTTATGTGGAAAACCAAATAGAATTAATGAGAGTGTTAATGCCCGAGGCAAGGATGAACAATGGGTTTATGGATCAGGAATTTATCTGCATTTCGAAAACGGGATCTTGACTTCTTATTCTTTATCAAGATGAAAGTCAGAGGATGAACCGGAAAAGAAAGCGTGGTGGCATCCATAAAAAAGTTGGCGTATTCCAATGCGGAATGCAGATTGCTGTAAATTATTGAGTCGTAGAGTAGTCGTTGACTGAATATTGTAGTTAAGAATTCCAAAGCATCTGACTGAATTTTTAAGTCAAGTGTTTTGATTGGGGGCGTGTTGAGGAACGAAATGGATGATTCTGTATTTGAAACGCTTCGCGGGATAAATCGAAAGCATTTTTATGATATCTGGAATAAGGCTAAAAAAGGTGAGTTACAGGGCTTAACCGAAGAGGAACAGCGCCTGGGGAAGATCATGCTCGACCATTCTGACGAGTATTTCAATCAATTTGAATTTGCTGATGCCCTGGCTGACCACGAATATGATCCTGAAACCGAGGTGAACCCCTTTCTGCACGTCATCCTGCACGCCGTTGCAGAAAGGCAGGTTGAAGATCGCGAGCCCATTGAGGCCTTTCAATTCTACAATGCAATGCTGCGGAACAAGTGCAGCCGACATGAGGCCATTCATCTTCTCAATATCATCCTGGTCAAGTTTATTTTCCAGATACTTAAGGAGAAGAAGCCTTTCCCTCTCGAAACCTACCGCAAGATTTTAAAAGAATACAAATTTCGAAATCCGAAAAAGATCAATCAGCTTGTAGAAGACAGAAATATGTGGTGGACGATATTAGGCATAGCCGCAGCCTCATTGACCATGTTCGGGTTTGTTCCGCAGATCATCAAGATGTGGACAACCCATTCGGTCAAGGATGTGAGTGGATTAACACTCATTCAATTTAGTGCAGGGGCCACGTTATGGATGTTGTATGGAATACATCTCCAAGATTTCATTGTTATTGGTGCAAATGCCATATCATTGGCCATTCTCTTAATTGCATTAGGATTGTATCGGAAGCTAAATCAAGGCATTCAACTCAAGAGGATAAGATCTTAGCCATCAAAAAGTTGGCGGTTCCAATTGTTCCTGTTCGTTGAGTTATTACGTTATTGAGTTACTGGGTTAAAAAGTCATCAAGAGCACGGATAAGCTAAAAACTCATAGAAAGACTGTAGCACTTGACTGGCCGGCAAGGTGCGCTGGCGAGCGCACAGTAGGAGATGATATTTACCCCATTAGAAATAATGCCCTGTCGTAACGGCTGGAATTTCTAACGGGGTTAACCTCTCCGGAAAGTACCATTTTGAGGTGCTTTCATTTTTCAGTCAAGTTTGGCAGGGTTCAAAGCTCAAATCTAGACCGTGAGGCCTGACTGAATTTTTCAGTCACTTTTTCAAGACAGGTAGATTCGTTTCTAATTTTAACTTGCTCCTTATTCCCTGACTGAATTATTCAGTCAAGTGTAGAGAGCTTGGTGGAAGACCAGGGGGCAAACTCAGAGGGGTGGATAGATTGTGAATCGGGATCGGCTTAAAAAACTTGCTGCGGACGAACGATTCATCGCAGGGATTTATAATTATTGTGATCGATGGTGTGAACGTTGTCCGCAGACCTCCCGCTGCTTAAATTTCTCCATTTCGGAGGAGGAATTTTCAGATCCCGAAGCGCGGGATATTAGGAATGAAGCTTTCTGGAATAAATTATCGGGGGTCCTGAGGGAAACCCTGGAGCTGCTGAAGGAGAGTGCGAAAGAATGGGGGATAGAACTTGAGACGCTGGGTTCCATCGACGATATAGAAGATATAAAGGCGAAGGATATGGCTGTGAAGAACCATCTGCTGTGCCGTGCCGCTAAAAGTTATAGCAAACTGGTGGAGGATTGGTTCCAAGAGAGGGAAGGACTCTTTTTTGAGACTGCAACTATAGTGAACGAGGGAGTGAACCCTGAGGAAGCTCTCGAGGTGATCCGGTGGTACCAATACTTTATCGCTGCTAAGGTTATGCGAGCTATCCGGGGAAAGATGGAGGAGGAAGAGGAGAGATGCGATGAATTTGCAAGCGATTCGGATGGTTCAGC
>JBEKWN010000192.1:0-2527 GCA_049513055.1 Thermodesulfobacteriota bacterium | reverse complement strand
TGCATTGTTTATCTTTACCGAGTCTCATTACTCAGGGTATGACTTTGTCAATATTTTATTATCACTTCCTATTTCAATTTATAATGCTATTTATTTGGAGGGGGGACAGGAAGCTAACCTATTTTTTTCAGCAAATGATGTTGAGTTTGAGAGGATTGGTCACTCCACAATCCCAAATGAAAATGATAACATACCCATTGCTTGGTCTATTCCGAACGTAATAGGGATAGTAAAGAAATCAAAATAATCCATTAATTAGAAACCTCCACATAGGATTAGAACTCCTCATGTCCTAGGTAATCCAAGTGAAAGCCCTTACCAGGTTGCTTGTGGAGAAAAGGGATATTCACCAAGGAGGAGTTATTGGGGATGGTGAAGAACCAAAGATGAACATGAAAAGAAGGAAGAATCATCAGGGCTGAAAAAGACATGCAATGAAAGCAAATGCAGCAAGCAGGACAGCACAGTATATGGCATTATTTAGAGCTATTGAGACAGCAAGACCTCCTCGAAAAAGGCTGTTCTATGACCCCTTTGCGACTTCGTTTCTTGACGAGGGACTAAAATTAGCTACAAAAATATCTTCATTACCGCTTATCGGAAGACTCGTTCCCAAAATTATTCATTTTAAGAGTCCAGGAGCTTTATCATCTGGTATTGCAAGGACAAAATACATTGACGACTTACTTCAGCGGACGATCAAGGACGGAGTAAAACAGGTTATCATTTTGGGAGCAGGCTTTGACACAAGAGCACTACGACTTCACTTTCTCAAAGACATTTCCGTAATTGAAATTGACCATCCCGACACTTCACAATTTAAGCTGGACAAACTTAAAAAGATACTCGGATCGTTGCCCAGAAATGTCAGCTACTATCAAATAGATTTCAATAAACAGAGTTTAGAAGATTTAGCCGTTACAAACAATCTCAGCTTCAACACACCGACAACGATTATCTGGGAAGGAGTTACAAACTACTTGACACCTATTGCAGTTGAAAAAACCCTTTCCTTTATAAGGAGATTTCCAAGAGGTTCTTACTTGGTATTCACATATATTGACGAATTAGTGCTGGACAGTCCGCAATCATTCGAAGGGACAGATAAGCTTTTTAAGAGATTGAAAGAAAGTGACGAGCAATGGACATTTGGTTTCAAACCGGATAAGTTATCGGACTACCTGGTAGAGTTCGGATTGGCACTTATCGAAGATGATAGTGCCAGAGAGTATCGAGATAAATATATGCCTGAACGAAGGGGATTATTGAGAGGCTACGAATTTTACAGAGTGGCTTTTGCAAAACGAACAGATGAGTAACCGTGCCTAACATCGCCATGTCCCAGGTTGTCCAGCAAGAAGCCCTTACTATGTCACGTGTCGAGAAGGGGAAAAAGAAATGAATGGACGAATGATAGAAAAGCCAGAATACGGTAACTGGGTTCCAAAGAGACTTATCTATATACCAGGTGCGATAGGTCTGGTGCTTTTTGGATTGGCTCTCCTGTTTTCAATCTTGGTAATTCCTGCTGCGTTGTTCTTTTTAGTTTCTATGTACTTTGCATATGCACGATACCTGTTTGCTCCCCAAGGGGGAAATGTAGAAAATCAGGTTCGTAAATTGGTGTTGGCACATTTGGATTGGAGTGGAGAAGGACGGGTGCTGGACATAGGGTGTGGAAATGGTGCCCTCACGATCAACCTTGCTCAGAAGTATCCAAGGGCTCGGGTATTTGGGATTGACTATTGGGGGATAAAGTGGGAGTACTCGAAAAATATATGCGAAAGGAATGCGAGAATTGAAGGTGTAAATGAGCGTGTAACCTTCCAGAAGGCCAGTGCTTCGGTGCTGCCATTTAGTGATGAACATTTTGATTCGGTAGTTAGCAATCTCGTATTTCATGAAGTGAGGGATGTCGCAGATAAGCGGGAAGTCATCCGAGAAGCATTGCGTGTGGTTAAGAAGGGGGGTAAATTTGTTTTCCAGGATTTGTTTCTAATGAAGCGTGTATATGGTAACACAGATGATTTAATTGGGACTATCCGAAGTTGGGGAATAAGAAAGGTGGAATTTGTTCAGACAGGAAAGGCGGCCTTTATTCCAACGGTACTAAAATTGCCATTTATGGTGGGAACGATAGCTATTATTACTGGAGAGAAATAAGCTGAGGTTATCCAACAGGAAGCCCTCACCAGGTTGCTCGTTGAGAAAGGGATATTCTCCAAAGAGAAGTTTTTAGAGATGGTGAGAGTGGTGAATGAAGATGAAGAGGAAAAAGAAAGGAAAATGATAGAAGGAGGTTTGTGATTATGAAATCCTTAATAGCTGTTCTGATGGGTGTAGCTGTCTTGTTAGTAATTTCTTCTTGTGCCACTATCACGACTGGACTGGAAGGATCCTCTATCTCGATTGGAAAGAAAGAACCCCCCTCCAGTGCAGACGAACTCAGGCTATTAAGTGTGGATGTTCCCCAAAGTGGTAACCTCTCAGCGAACGTAGAATATTGGACTACTATTAATTTTGTGGC
>JBEKWN010000191.1:0-2546 GCA_049513055.1 Thermodesulfobacteriota bacterium | reverse complement strand
TTAATTTCCATTTGGAATATTATATCGACTCATAAGATCTGAAAATCACGAATACAGGAAGAAGTCCGCATTTTTTCAAAATCTTGCCGGTCACAAGCCGAATTTGAAACTTTCACCTACAAATCTTCGACGGGAACAATATTCGAGGATTGAAGATTATGGATTGAAAGTGTGTTTTTTAGTTCCTAATCTTTCAGCATCGCAAAGGAGTTCACGAAACCTACTGCAGTGGGCTGTGCTTGAAGCCAGAAGGCTTTGTTCTCTGGATCTCCAGCACTAAAAAGATGGTCATATTTTACACGGTCGTCATTGGGTGGCACGCGCTCAATAGCGCGGACAGCAAATTCGCGCAACTGACGAGCATTGGCCAAGCGAGAATTGAGAGCGACATAATAAAGACCAAGTTTTTCAACTGACTTAATTTCTCGATTGCATTCTTTTCCGACTTCCAGGAATTGGCTCAAAACAACAACAATGCGGTCGCCAATGTTTAATGGCATGATTTGATATTCATTACCAGCTGGAATCCGGCTGAGAAGATCAGGCCCTTTGGGCCGAATGGCAATCCGCTTCTTTATCTCATCTAAATTCGCCCCCCCGCTTCCGGCTAGGACAAACACAAGTGGTGCACCTCGCTCGACGGAAGCATCTAGGTAAGGAAGAAGTATCTCATAAGGCCAGGGTTCCTGCGGCTTGGCATCACACTCATCGATTAGGCAGAGATATGGGCTATCTTTACAATCAAATCCGCTTAACTTGGAGCGGAATTCCTGCTCACCGCATTTAGCAAGGTTGAGTTCTTGATAGCGGATGGTACTAGGAAGCGAGGCACTGATTTGCTGGACGAAGTATGTTTTGCCACTCCCAGGCGCAGCCCAGATGAGATGATTCTCCCGCTTCCTGCTCGGTTGTAGACAACCAGTTGCGATCCTCGCCCGCGCATCCTTCAGGGTGTTACGAACTGCCTCCTCATAGCGAGTGTAGCTGCCAATGACCCGATACCGCGACAGCACGACTTCATCCAATTTCTCTATCAATGAACGTGCTTCCTTGGCCACAGCATCCTCCGCTGTCTGATCTCGCGTTTGAGTGTCAGGTTTTGCATCTGGCTTCGATGGAGTAACATCGACTGGATCACCAAGGAACTCAGCGATGACACGTAGTATTGCATCGGCATCACCAAAGAAGGGAATATGTATATCTCCTTCCAGAGGAACAAAGCGGGCATTCGGAATCATAGCCGCCATCTCTCTCCCACACCGGAAGGGGATTGCCCGGTCTCCTTGACGATGTATCACCAAAGTAGGCACACGGACCCTGGGGAGCAGATCAATAACATTAACACCGTAGGAGATGTCCAATAACCGGGCAGCCATTTCGGGAGTGGCGGCCTCACGCTGCAAGCGGGTATGCCATTGGACTGCGGATGCTTCAGCTTTGGGTAAAAACAGGTCGGTAAGAGTCTTACTACCTACACCCCAGGCTGTTCGGACTAATGATTTGAACACCGTCTTGAGTTCGTCCGAAGCTAGCGCGTCGCCACGGGCATAGGCTCCATATAGTATGAGATGCGTGACACGCCGAAAATGTTTAACTGCGTAAGCTATGGCAACTGGGCCTCCTTGGGAAAAACCCCAAAGCGCGAAGCGCTTGAGTTTGAGATGGTCGACGACACCTTCCAGTACCCGAAGCTCAGACTCCGGCGAGAAGTCTGTCCGGTTCCTTTCTGAGAGACCACAGCCATATTCATCGTAAGTTATTAAGGTATGATAGCGAGTCGCTTTTTCCAAATAGGGCTGCGCGGCCGGAGGTTCCCACTGCAGCTGCAAATGGCTGATCCAACCTGGAACCAGGACTACTGGTGGACCCTGGCCCATGGTCGAGTAAGCTATGCGGACACCATCGGCAGTCTTACAAAATCGAATTTGCTGTTCCATATGTCTCGAACCTCCACGAAGGCTTCTTCTGCCTCTTATTTGATTCTTCTCTTCTGGGCCTTTAAGTTCCTCACCTTCAGAAAGCGATTACTGTTTAGAGAAATGTGCATAATGAAAAAAGCAAGGAAAGCAAATACCGCCCACTCTGCATGGTAAGGTTGAGGTTGGTTTGGAATGTCCGCTTCAATTTACTGGTTAGACTTCGATTACTGAACCGAGATAGCTTTCCGGGGGCAGAAGGAAAAGCATTCCATGCAGCCCGTGTACCTCACGAAAGGTTTGGCTTTATCGGGATTAAATTCTTTATTTTTAGATTTTTTTTGTTTGCAGGGCCTTTAAAAATTTTAGTCAGAGAGAAGATCTGAAACTGCTGATGGATCTGACTTTCAGGAGGAAAATTCTAATTTGTATAGGGGGAACTTTTAAAGGTCTTTATGCACCTACCACCCCCTCTGGAGAGAGAAATATTATCACGACTGTTTAATCCACGATACCAAAAAAAACCATTTTGTCAATACCAAAAATGGATTGTGAAAATTATCTCTTAAGGATTATCACTTGAAATCTGGTATAGCGATATGGATTCTCGACTTGTTGACTTCAGGAAGT
>JBEKWN010000190.1:0-2624 GCA_049513055.1 Thermodesulfobacteriota bacterium | reverse complement strand
TATAAAGTAAAAAGTGACTCTTTTCGTCACAATAAAATATAAATTAAACACAATTTGTTATTCTCTCTTGCTCCCCTCTCTTACTCTATAAAAAATTATCTGATCCCGTTAACGCTATGAATGCCGTTACCCCCAATCCGTACTCCAGGATATAACTCCTAACAACCCTCATTTTTTTCTTCCAGTTGTGTGTTTCATCTCAAACTTTGGTTAGGTTAAATATCTACAAAAATTTTACCAGTTTTGACAAAATTACACTCTTGGCAGTAGAAATTTTCCAATTAAGGACCCTTTTACTAAAATTTAAATTAGCATTAAGAATTCAACACTTATTCAATTAAAATCTGCGAATTTAGTTTTTGGCACCTGTTATGCAGTAAAATCTATGAAAGCATGGAAAAAAGGAGGCAAAACAATGTCCTTAATGGATAAAGACGTGGTTTTAACTACCCAAGAGGCTATCCAATATTTGAAGATTTCCAAACCCACTTACCTGAAGTATATCCGCCTTGGAAGGATCAAGGCCGTCAAAGCGGGAAGCGGTTGGAGAGTTCACCAATCCGAATTATATCGATTTCTAAAGGTAGGAGAAAGTAAGTGAATGCGATTTTAGAGATTGATAAGGGGGATAGAATTGGAAAACCGGATACTCATTGTCGATGATGAAGAAGAGATTTGTTCTGTTCTTGCTCGAAGGCTTACCAAGGCAGGATACTCCCCTATCACGGCCAATAATGGAAGAGAAGCCCTTAATCTTTTTTATAAGGAAAACTTTTCGCTGATTATCTCTGACATCAAGATGCCCGACATGAATAGCATGGAATTTTTAAAGAATGTAAGAGCTGTGAATCCAAACATAATGGTAATCATGATGACAGCTTTCCCAGAGATCGATAGGGTAGTGGAGGCTATGCGCCTGGGAGCCTGTGATTTTATCCTCAAACCTTTCGATTTGGATCAGGTAGTCTTAAGTGTCAAAAAGGCCTCAGGAGGTAGGTGATGAAACGATTTTCATTTGGCAGTTTGCGTGTCCGCTTAATTATTCTCGTCCTCCTTGCAATCATTCCAGCGCTGGGGCTAACTTTGTATACTGGTCTTGAACAACGTCAAATAGCAACCAATAAAGCGAAAGATGATGCCCAAAGTCTGGCACATTTTGTCTCAAACAGACAAAAGCAATTTATTGAGGGAGCACATCAATTTCTCCACATATTAGCCCAACTCCCTCAGGTCCGCTCTTATGACACAGCCGCCTGCTCCCGTCTCTTCAATGACCTTTTGAATCAATATCCACATTATCTCAATATTGGAGCTATAGGGTTAGATGGCTACATATTTGCAAGTGCCATTCCACTCAACAAACCAATCTATGTAGCTGATCGCCCTTATTTTCAACGGGTTCTTAAGACACGCAAGTTCACAGTTGGCGTATACCAAATTGGCCGTATTACTGGAAAACCCGGAGTCAATTTAGGCTATCCCGTCATGGACGACATAGGTAAGGTAAAGGCAGTAGTGTTTGTTGCATTAGATTTGACGTGGCTCAACAAACTGAGTGGAGAAGCCGATTTACCCGACGACTCTACGCTCAGCCTGATTGGCAGTGATAGTACGATTTTAGCAAGATATCCAGAGCCAGAGAAGTGGGTTGGTAAAACCATGCCAGAGGCCTCCATCTTTAAGACAATTCTGGCCAAAGGTGAGGGCATGATTGAAACTATCGGCGCGGATGGAGTGAAACGTCTTTACGCCTTCACCTCATTCGGAAGCACTGAGAATCAAGCTGAAAAAGTATATGTAAGTATTGGCATCCCTTCTTCGGCCGTATTTGTCCAGGTCAACAGAATTCTGATTCGCAACCTTGCTTTTCTTTTATTTATCTCATTGTTGGCACTTTCAGCTGCGTGGTTTGGGGGTGATCTGTTAGTTCTTCGACGACTAAATCCGATTGTGAGTGCAACGAAACGATTAGGTGCTGGCGATTTGAGCGCTCGTACAGGGATAGTTTATGGGAAAGGGGAATTGAGCCAACTGGCTTCCACATTTGACGAGATGGCCGAGTCACTTGAAAAACATGAAGCTGAGCGCAAGCGTGCAGAAGATACCCTCAGAGAATCCGAGATGAGATATAGACAGGTTGTGGAGAATGCAACAGAGATTATTTATACCGTTGATGAGAAAGGGAATTTTACCTATGGGAATCCTGCCGGGTTGAAGGTGACTGGCTATTCGCTTGCGGAACTTCGAAGTTTCAATTATGCGGATCTTGTCCTTCCTGAACATCGTGAAAGAGTTATGGAGATCTACATCAACCAGTTTCGCCAGAGGATACCGACGACCCATATTGAATTTCCATTTTTTAACAAGGCTGGAAAGATTATATGGTTCGGACAAAATACCTCCCTTGTGATTGAAGATGGAAAGGTTGTGGGATTTCATATCATTGCCCGGGACATCACTGAACGCAAGAAGGCTGAGGAGGCATTAAAGGAAAGCGAAGAAAAATATCGTTTGTTGGTAGAGAATGCAAATGAAGCCATTTTTGTGATCCAGGACGGAATGCTTCGGTTTTTTAATATCAAAAACATAGAACTTATTGGTTACTCAAAAGAAGAACTAACCTC
>JBEKWN010000189.1:0-3345 GCA_049513055.1 Thermodesulfobacteriota bacterium | reverse complement strand
TTTGCTTGTGCTAACTTATGCGTGAATATGGCAGGCATCAATGGTATTCAGCGGTTCGATTATTTACCAGCTCTGGGCAGGCGTATTGCTGATTCAGCTTTGGCAACGATGATGACGAAGGACTCAGGGAGAGTGTTCTTCATCAACTATGCGATGGATATCACTCCAGCCTGCGACTGTTATGGATGGACAGATACGCCCTTTGTTAATGGTATTGGAGTGTTGGCCTCGCTGGACCCAGTGGCTGTGGATAAAGCCTGTATAAATCTGATGAATGAAGCACCAGGACTGATTAACTCTGAAGCCGAAGAATTCAATGCCCTTGCTCCGGGTTCGAAAAAACTGAATCTCATCAAAGGCAAAGACATTGAGCAACAAGTTTATGGAGGAGTGGAGAATGGTTTGGGGACGATTGAATATGTGATTAAGCAAGTTCCTCTCGATCGAAGTCAGGCAGCCATTGGACGGTTCTACCCGGAAGGGGTAAGAGCCAAAAGACTCAAGCCGATGTACGAGAAAAATCATCCTCTACGTAATCTGGATACAGCTTCTTTTGGAAAACCTACCGAAGGAGTGACCAATCCAAGATATCCCAAAAAATAATGAAAACGTATTTGGAACGAATGCTAGAAAGCAAACTTTCCAGTTGAACCGAAATAAAACATGAAGGTAGGGTGGTGTTTAAAGTTTCAACCTTCTGGTAACTCTTTCTAACTACTCGATAAAGAATTCTGTAATCCCCAGAACGAAGTCTATAAAGCGGCGGTTTAAACCCTTTAAGCTTTTTAATACTGCTTCCAAATAGGAAAGGATTGGAGGAAAGATTCCTGATATCGGGGAGGATTTTATTTCGCAGTTCTTTTGGAATATTATTCAGATCATCAACTGCTGTCTGAGTTGTTTGAATGTTGAAGAGTTCCAAATTATTTCTCTAAACTTGATAGATAATCGTCGAGAGAAACCACCCTACCAGCTTTAACATCCTCCTCAGCTTTAGCAATCTTCCTTCTGATGGAAGGGCTATTCTCTATGATAAAATCTTCAAGATCGCTTTCGTTTAGAGGAAGCATTGAGGCTGCCGGTTTTCCCCTGTAGGTAATAATTAAAGGGTTGCCTTTCATTACCTCGCGCAGAAGTTCGTTCGTTTTATTTTTTAAATCTACGGTATTTGCCACCTTCATAATACCCACCTCCAATATGGCTATTATAATAGCGTCTTATTTATCTGTCAAGCCATTTATAATTTGCCTTGCCTTTACTTGTATTTATTGGTAAAATCTTCAACATGAGAAGCGGTTTAAAACAAAGGTAAAGGATGGAGAAGATGAAGAAAAAGGATTCAGAACTCTTTAAACCATTGGTGGACACAGCGGAGAAGTATCTCAGGGATTATTGCGACGGGAGACAGGTGAATGACGCAAAAGCAAAGATTGCCTTACGGGTGCTTTCTGTCTATCGCCAAATTTTAAAAGTTGAAAAGGAAAGAGAGCAGATAAAGTCTGAATGGCAAAAATTGATCGCGGGTATGGCGGAAATGAAAAAAATTACAGCGGGCAAAGCGAAAAAGAAATCTAAGCCAAGACCCTCATAAAAAACTAAACCGACTCTAAATCTCACAGGATTTCACGTATTTGAAGATAACCCCATCCAGACAGACTGTACCTACAAGTCATCAGTGGGAATCATGTCAAGAGATTGAACATTACGAGTTGAAAGTAAGCATAACGCTTCGCTTCACTCGCCGGGCTGGGTACGGCAACTGACTTTGATTAATTTACAAAATTCAACAAACTAAAGCATTTGAAATAGTGCCGCTGTAGCCCGGTCGGCTGTGCAAGCGTTTGTGATGAGTTAAGTGCCATAGTAATTATCACAACACCTAAAAACGCTATGAATCAATTCTGATATACCCACAGGTTATCTAATGGTAATAAGTCTGTTTCGGTTTGCGGGTTTGGATTGTTGAACCTACATTTTCGATTGAATAGCCTTCATCACCCTTAGCATCAGTCTAAAGGGTTTGGACTTTGATTCTGCCTGATTGATAGATCCTGCCATGTACAGATTCAGGTCCTCAGAATAATAAAGGAATGAGCCGGTAGAACCCGAATGACCCCATAAAGGCGGTACTTTCATCACCATAGTAATGAACCGGGGCAGTTTGAAGTACATCGTTCCGTACCCATATTGAAGCGGAAATTGCAATTTGTGCCAGTTGTGCATCAATTTCAGCGTATCTCCACTAACAATTCGCCCTTCATTTAGGGCTTTCAGGAAAATGATACATTCTTCTGCTGTAGAAACAATGCCTCCATCGGCCCAGTAGGCCCCATTCGAGCGGGTATTGGTAATGATCATATCTTTATAAAATATATCCGCTGGAGCAGCAGATGGAGCGAGCTGAGGTTCGGAACGGCCGGTCAACCAAGTATGCTTGAGGCCCAGAGGACGAAAGAAAAAATCCTCGTAAACGATGTGAAGCGGCTTACCGGTTATGGCCTCGATGACCTTTCCCAATAACTGGAAATTTGTATCCGAATAGGATGCATCCGTACTTGGCTGAAAATTAGGTTCCAAGTCGTCTCGTGCCCTTTCGATAGTCTCATCTACTGTCCATGACCGTTCCGGTTTTTCCAGGAACAAGTCAAAAAGGCTTTTCCCTCCCTTCGGTTTCTCAGTATAGTAATCTGCTATGCCTGAAGTATGCGATAACAATTCTTTAATGGTAATTTCGTGGGAATAATCCTTCCCCTTATACACATGAATGCCTTGAATAAGCTCTTTTGGAAGGTATCTCGACATTGGATCATCTAAAGAGAGTGCTCCCTTTTCATACAATCGCATGATTGCCGTGGCTGTATATAGCTTTGTGATACTGGCAATATAAATGGGAGTATCTTTGGTCATAGGCACCTGACCGTCTTGGCTGGCGATTCCCGCTGCGCCCGACCAAGAGAAGGAGCCATCACCCTTCATCACAGACAGAACACAATTCCTAACCGATTTGTCTTTCTCTACTAATCCAGAAACCAGGTATTCCATTTCCTGATTTAAATTATCAAACGATCGGGTTGAACATCTGCATAGCGCTATGAACAATCCCGCTGCCATTATAAGTATTGTAGATGCTTTTATTATCCGTTTCATCCTTAGTATATCTGTCCTGTAATATCGAGAATTTTAATCATGGAAAATTGGTCCATAACTTATTTTTTAAGCTGCTTCTATATTTTTATTAAATCTTAAACCAATAAAGGCTCTCTTCTGCTCAAAAAGGTTCGAATTTCATGCTATTTTTCCAGAAAAGATCGCTTTAAACAATATTATATAGAATCGAGTTAATTT
>JBEKWN010000188.1:0-7291 GCA_049513055.1 Thermodesulfobacteriota bacterium | reverse complement strand
ATGGAAATAGGAACATTGCACCAAGGATTGCAAAAACTTTCGATGGCAGAAAATAACTTCCTATCTTTGACCCAGCAGAAGAAGCGGTTTTTAAAAAAGTGACTTTTTCTACAGGCTCGTTAGCAAAACGATTTTCCCAAATCATCTTTTATCTCTGCAAAATTAGGAGGTGCGGTTAATTATGGGATTTTGGGATATTATTCATGAGTGTTACAAAGCATTCGGGGAATGGACAACAGTTATGGTATTTATAGTGACATTTGCAATTGTCATCAGCATATTTGCTATCTTTGCTTTGGCCTTCGGTACTAAGAAATGCCCCCATTGTCTTGGACTCATACCAAAGCAGGCGAGAGTCTGCAAACATTGTGGACGTGATCAGTAGAGGTAAACTTCTTATAGAAGAAATGGTACCCATACAAAGAATAATGCTCGGCAAACTTGGAGGAAATTACCGTGATAGCGAAATCAACAATGAGAAGAACTAAGGAAGGTATCAAAGCTGCAAGTGCCACATACCGGAAGGCTACCAATGAAGTGGCGAAACATCTAAAAGTTGATCCGGAACATACAAAAATTCCGAGTGATGACTTCCAGGAAATTACTGAAATGATACCCGAGAAAATAAAAGAGAAAGCCCTAAAATGGTATAAAATGGGTATAAAAAGAGGTTTCGTTAAAGCCACCGATATGATGCTTGATGGCAAAATTCACCAGAAAGGAAAAACTTTATATGGTCCAAATAAATTTGATATCAGAGTAAGAACTAAATTCGCTGGTGGAAATTGGGTAAAAAGAAGGTTTACCATAAAAGCGAAAGATATTGGTTTTGTATAAGGGTTAAAATTCTTTAAAGTCCTTTGGAGGAATGGCGTCAGACTTTCTCACCAGCTTTACGGCTGAGGCAGGGCAGGGGACGGCACATACGCCACAACCGATACACCATTCTTTGTCCACCACGGGGAAATCGCCTTCCATCTTGATCACATTTACAGGACAGATCTCCACGCATTCTCCACAACCCGTGCACCGTTCCTTATCTGTTTCCCTGAGGAAGTAGGTGGCCATCAGGACGTCTCTTGGAATTTTCTTTCTCCTGATCGTTCCTACAGACCAGCAACAGCAGCCGCAGCAATTGCAAGTGTGTTTGATGCCTTCCCTGGCATTGTCAACGAGATGCACCAGACCTGCCTCTTCAGATTTTCTGATCACCTCCAGGGCCTCTTTTTTCGTAATTTCTCTCCCAATCCCCTTCTCAATCAGATATTCTGCCAGTTCATCATATTTGATACAATTCTCGAGAGGATGGTCGCATTGTTTTTTCCCAATCAATTGGGCGGTTGCCCGGCAGGGACAATGGACCAGGGCAATCACGTTGACCTTCTGAATGACCTCTTCCATCATCTCAAAGGGGAATACCGCATGTTGTTCCGGCTCGATGGACACCATGGCAGGGAGATAACGGAAGGCCTTTGTTTTTGTATTCCCGTAAGCCTCTTTGAGTTGCTCTTTCCCGGAATATTTGGCAACAAGCTCTGCCATCTTTTTTGCATTCGGAGTATTGACCCCCCTCCAGAAAAAGGTCTGGGGGAAACCATACCCAAACTGTTGGAGAGCATAGCCCATGCTGCCGTCCTTCATCTTTTTGGAGAAGAGAAGTCCCCGCTGGGCTAAGTTTGATAGGATCGATTCCAACTCCTCCATTGAAATGTTTTGAGGAGGAGCAATTTCGGTAACCAGGGCGGGCTCAAAAGGAATCACTTTTGTAGGGATGGCTAATGCTACCTCTGCTTCCAAAGGGGTAAAGTTCTCTCTGAGAATTTCCAGAAGCTCTTCTTTCTCCGGATAACTCATGCCCAAGGACGAAAGATGTTTTGCTAATTTTTTATAGATATCGTCACTCATTGGTTTCTCCTCCTATTCAATGCAGAGAGCATAGCGCAGAGCGCATAGCGTAAATAAACAGGTTTAGGTTGAGGTTAAGGTTGAGATTTCGGATTTTTTTCAACATTCATTTTAGCGGCCCTTCGGGCTGGAATGAAACCGGCCCCGATGGAAGTAAACATCACCACTAACCAAGACTCTATGAGACTCCGAAGAGGAATGGAGAACTGGATTGTCCATCCAAAGGATTGTTTATTGATTACGTAGATGAGAAGAATGGAAAGAAGAAAACCGCAGAGGAGGCCGAGGATATGGCTGAAAAAACCGATCATCCCTGCCTCGATCAGAGTGGTCTTCTCAACCTGTCTTCGGAACGCACCCACTGCCCGGATGATTCCGATATCCCGCTGCCTTTCGATGATCAGGGCATTCAAGGAGTTGATGATTCCAAGAATGGCCACGATGATAGCGATAAATTCAAGGGCATAGGTGATGGCAAAGGTCTGGTCAAAGATCTTCAGAACCTCATTCCGCAATTCACGATGGGAGACCACAAAGAGGCGATAAGGTTTGGAATATCTTTCTCGAATGATCTCCTTGAAGGTTTCTTGAGAGACCCCTTCTTTTAGGTAAATGCCAGCGCTATGGAGCGTCTCATCGTTCCACAGCGATTGAAAGATTTTTTTCTCCAATAAGACCATTCCCCAATCAGAGGAATAATCGTAGAAGACTCCGGAAATGAGAAACTCCTTTTCACTCTGCGGGGTATTGAGTTTTATCCGATCTCCAGCCCTCACCTGATGTTTGAGAGAGAAACTCTCTGTGACGAGGATGGCTTGGCCAGCAGCGAATTGTCGGAGAATAGTCTGAGGATTTCCTCGAGTGAAACGAATGACCTTCATATCTCGAAAGACCTCTCCATCCACAGAGGCAATCAGGGCAGGCTGGCCTTGATATTCCACCTCCAATGCCCTGAAGGAATCCACGGCTTTAACTCCAGGAAGAGAAGGGAGTGCCCTTGAGACTTCAAGGGGGAGGAGAGCGGAGTAACCCGTGATGGAATAGGAGCCTGGGAAGATGAACACGTCCCCATTGATCGATTGTTCTACCCAGAGGTCAACCGTCTTTCGGAAGCTCAGGATCATGATGGAGATGCTAATGAGCATGGAGAGGGCGGTCATCAATGCAGCGATGGTGATCACCGTCCTGGCCATGGAGTCATGGATGTATCGACTCGCCAGTCTTCCTTCAGATCCAAACAGGAAGTGGAGAAGCGGGGCAATGAGACGATTCAGGAGGGTGGTGATAGAAGGAATCAGGAAGGAGACCCCGATGAGGATGAGGAGCGCAGCCAAGAAGCCGAAGAGGGGCTGGTGATCGATGGGTTTCTGGAGGGCAAAGATGAGCGAAAGGATGAGAAGGCCCATGCCGATCAGACTGAAATGTCCGAGACGGGTTTTTATTTTTGTTTCGAGAGTCCCCAACGCCAAGGCCTCCTTGGGTGCAATCTTGGAGGCTTCTTTTGCAGGGCCGATCGAAGAAAGGACCGAAGCAAGCACTCCCATCCCAAACCCTGCCATTAAAACGGATGGGGAAATTAAGAGATGTTCTGCCTTCACTAAAATATAGAGAGCGGTGATCGTTCTGGAGACTAGATAGAGCATGACCTTTGCCAACCCTATCCCGATTCCTATTCCAGCCAGACTTCCCAAACATCCGATCCATGCCGCCTCACAGATAAAAAGACTGAGGGCCTGAGGTCGGGTGAGTCCGATGCTTCGAAGAATTCCAATCTCCCGCCTCCTCTGAATGACAGAGATGGAGATGGCATTGTAGATCAAAAACATCCCCACGATTAAAGAGATGAAACTGAGGGCGGTAAGGTTGAGGTGGAAAGCGGAAACCATCTTTTCAATCTGACCGCTCCGGGTATCAGATCGGCGAACTTGGACCCCTGGAGGGATCACTTTTTTCAGTTCTCTCTCTATCGCCTCCATGGGTAGGGATATGTCCACCATCAGGTCAATTCGGTCAATGATCCCGACTTTCTCCAGGGCTTCCTGGGCGGATGCGATGTCAATGAGGCCAAAATTTCCTTCCAATGATTTTGCCGGCCCCTCCATCTTTAAAAGATTTGTGATGGTGAGAGTGACTTTTTTTGAACCTACGATGAGGGTGATTTTCTCTCCTTTTTTCAATCCGTGCCGGTTGGCCAATTTTTCTGTAATGGCGATTGAATGAGGGTTTTTTAAAAAAAGGAGGCCTTCGTCATAGGACTCGTAAAACTGATATTCTCTAAAAGGCTGATCACTCAAGACATCGATACCCAGAAGATAGAGGGGTTCTCCAATTGGCTCATCCATCTTGGAGACATACTGAATGACGGGCGTGGCTGCTTTGACTCCGGGGACTTTTTTTACCTTAAGATAAACTTCTTCAGAAAAGCCCCTTCCGAAGGTGTGAATGGCCATCTGGACGCTGACAAAGACACCCACTCCAAGGGCAATTCCTATAATAGAGAGAAAGGTTCTTCCTTTATGGTGGCGAAGGTGGCGGAAGGTGATGTTTTTAAGGAGGTGGAGGAGGACCATAAGAGAATCCAAATGTCAAAGTTTAAATGACAAATAAATGTCAAAATAACCCAATGTCAAAAGTTTTTTACTAAAGACCTTGATATTTGAAATTTGGTCATTCTGATGACCCGATCAGCCAAGGTCGCCCCTTCCTGGCTGTGGGTGACCAGGATAATGGTCTTTCCTTGCTCGTCCCGTAATCGTCGAAGGATCTCCAGGACTTGCTTTCCTGAAGCCGAATCAAGATTACCCGTTGGCTCATCAGCGAGAATGATTTCAGGATCGTTCATTAAGGCACGGCAGATGGCCACCCGTTGCATCTCCCCGCCTGAAAGTTCATGGGGACGATGATACCTTCTCTCATAGAGCCCCATTTCTTGAAGGAGGTGTTCAATTTTAGCAGCCGGGGGATTTGAGCCTTCTCGTAAAAGGTGAGGGAGGACGATATTCTCTTGGAGATTCAGGATGGGCAGGAGATTGAAAAATTGGAAGATGATGCCAACCCGGTCTCGTCGATAAAGGGTCAACCGTCGGTCATCCATCTGGGAGATGTCTTCACCGTTGATCATCACCTGACCCTGATCCGGAGAATCCAAACCTCCAATGATGTTGATCAGGGTAGACTTCCCGCAGCCACTTTTGCCCGTGATGGCTAAAAACTCTTCCCTTGAGATGTTTAAATTGATGTGGTCCAGGGCGACCACCGGGTTGTCCCCTTGGTGATAAATTTTCGTAACATTAATCAATTTGATGAAATGGTCTTCCATCCTAATAAAAAAGAGCAGGGGTTAAATTCTCCCTGCTCTTTTTATATATCGGGGGGAACAGTAGATTGTCAACTGGGAAACAAGATTCTTTAATCTTGATTCAATTTCTTTAAATGTTTAACGAGGATGATTAACATGATCGGAATGATCGCTCCAACGACGACGACAGCTCCTCCCACCACATAAATTTTTGGACCTATATCCTCGACGGTTCGTACGACCTGCATCACGGCAATCGATACCATGGCTGCCAGGATGCACATGAGGATAATGATACTCACTATGTTAGCGGCACTTAATTTGATATTCATTGCTCCCTCCTCTCTTTAAAAGGTGACGGGTATTGGTTTTTACCGTCAGCCTGTATTTAATCCTTTTACCATAACCATGAACTTCTGTCACCCTTATTTCTTCACAGCCACAGGCTCAGTACCCGGGAGCACAACTACCTCTTCCACCTTTTTCTCTTTCTTCAGGGCCGCTGTGGTGGCGGTACCGATGAAGCTGAAGAAAAGGATCGCTGCAGGAATCAACTGGAGAAGAATGATGATGGCACCGACAATCAAGAAGATCCAGAGGGCAGTGCCGGCTCCTTTAAATTCAATGGACCTTGCAAATGCGGGAGTGGCAAGAAATGTCATCGCTGCTCCAATCAACCCAACCTTTAAGATTTGTCTTTTTCCTAACATGGCCTATTCCCCCTTTCTTCTCTATTGAGGTTTTTTAGTCACCTTAACCTTTACAACTGCATACCTAATGCCAACTCTGAAAAAGGACACAAGAAATTTATAATAAATTGATTATATTAAGTTTTTTGCTTCTATAATTTTTATGGAGATTTAACGTTAACACATTAGTGTATTTTAAAATTATACATATGCTCAAAACATTGTGGTGTGTTACTTAGATAATATATTGAAATTAAAACAGTTTTATTGAATAAAAAATTTATACATTTATATATTTTTAAGATTCACCCTGATAATCTATGAATGAAACAGCCGGTCATTCTTCGAAGCAGGCTTTTGGCAGGCTAAAAAGATCTAATCCATCATAAAGTCTTTCTATTTTTACCGATAGTTCCTTGATCGTTCTTAAAAAGGGCTCAGGAATGATGAGGGTTGCTTTTGCAACTTCTTCTTCGTAAAGGTTGTGTCTCAGATATTGAGGTTCATTTTCACCAAACCATATCTCTGCTTCCCATGATTTTTGATTGAATGATTCAGTCTTGAAATCTTTTTCGCTCAATCCGAATGGGTTCCCGGATGAGATAAAGGTCAATATCCCATGATTGGAAGTGGATCTTGGGGAAAGATTGGCATACATACACATGAACTCTCCCCCAAAGGCCACTGAGCGCAACGATAAGCTATATCCATTAATCTTACTTTCGACGTATTCCTGGAGGAGGTAACGATGGGTGATAAGGTCCAATTTCCATAAGGCGGAGGGTTCCAAAATTACCTGTAAATCCCTTCCACCCCTGCCGACTCGACGCTTCAGAACTACTTTCCTTTTTCTCTCAATGAATCGGTCAGCTCCCACCAAATCTTCAGGGTCAAGGGCCATCGTCTCAGGCATTGAGGCAATGGTTTTGATTAATTGGTATTGATTCCATTTATCCTCGAGTCTCAATCCAGGGTGGAAGGTTTTAGGTAAGGGCCCCATTCCATCCATCCATATCTTGAAGGGTTTTAGACTTTCAATGAAGGGTAAGGAGTGAAGGTAATCTTTAAAGGTCTTTCCATAAACTTTCCGAGAGGTCCATTCGATCCGTCTAAAAATATCCGAAGGCTTTCCAAAATGGACCAAATGAGTCAGATGATATTCATGCGCCCCCCCCGGGAGACCTACATTCGCCTCTACCAGGTAGAGTTTCAGTTCGGAAGTGATAAGAAAATCGATTCCGAGATACATTTTTAATATATAAAAAAACAGGTCTTGACGGGCTGTTGCTCAAAAAGCCCAATTCAAAAATATCTGAACATTTAAGTTTCGATGAATGATAGCCGAGGGTAATTAAGACCAAATAGCACCATTTGGCCGATTTTTGAGTTCATCAGCTCC
>JBEKWN010000187.1:0-7195 GCA_049513055.1 Thermodesulfobacteriota bacterium | reverse complement strand
TGGTATGGCAACAGCCAGCGCAATCGCCTGACGCAATGGTCGAACGACCCCGTCATGGATCCACCGTCTGAGGCGGTGTACATCCGGGACGAGGAGACCGGTGTCTACTGGACGCCGACCCCTTCGCCGATCCGCGAAGAGTCCGCTTATCGGGCAAGGCATGGGGCGGGGTACACGGTCTTCGAGCATAACAGTCAAGGGATCGAGCAGGAGCTGACGGTCTTCGTTCCAGTGGATGAGAACGGGGGAGAGCCGATCAAGCTGCAGCGGCTGCGGTTGAGGAACGACTCCTCCCGGCGTCGCAGACTGTCGGTGACGTACTATGTGGAGTGGACACTGGGCGAGAACCGCGAATCCTCCCAGATGCACATCGTGACCCACTGGGATGACGAAGTCCAGGCCCTGATCGCTCGGAATCGCTACCACCCCGAGTACGGGGATCGGATCGCCTTCGCGGCCATCAACCCGCCTGCGGAGTTTTACACCGGCGACCGCACGTCCTTCGTCGGGCGCAACGGCTCGCTGGGTAGCCCCGCGGCGATGGAGCGGACCGGGCTATCACGTCGGACGGGGACGGGATTCGACCCGTGTGCGGCACTGCAGGTTACGCTTGAACTGGCTCCTGGCGAGAGGGCTGAGATCACGTGCATGTTGGGCCAGGCCGATTCGGCGGCGGAGGTCCACAAGCGGGTTCTAGTCTACCGGGAAGGCTTGGCACTCGAGACCACGTTAAGCCAGACGAAAGCGTGGTGGGATGATCTGTTGGGCACGATCGAAGTGCACACCCCCGAGCTTGCAGCGGACTTTCTAATCAACCGTTGGCTCCTGTACCAAAGCCTTAGCTGCCGAATTTGGGGACGCTCCGCCCATTACCAGTCCGGAGGTGCATTCGGCTTCCGCGATCAACTGCAGGACGTTATGGCATTCCTATACGCGTCTCCCGAACTGGCGCGCCAGCATATCCTGCTCGCGGCGAGCCGTCAGTTCAAGGAGGGCGATGTCCAGCACTGGTGGCATCCACCGAGCGGCGCGGGTGTCCGCTCGCGGGTCTCCGATGACCCCCTGTGGCTGCCCTACGTTGTCGCTCAATACATCAGGACCACCGGCGATGTGGACATCTTGCACACTGAGGTCCCATTCCTCAACGGGCCCATGCTGGAAGGCGATCAGCACGAGATGTTCTTCACACCGGAGGTCGCGTTTGAACACGCCACGCTGTTTGAGCACTGCCGGCGCGCCGTCACACGCAGCATGACCTTTGGGCCCCATGGTTTGCCCCTGATAGGAACAGGGGACTGGAACGATGGGATGAACCTTGTGGGTGCCGGGGGCAAAGGGGAGAGCGTTTGGCTGGCGTGGTTCATGGTGGATGTGCTTCAGGGTATGGCCGAGTTGTCTGAGCAACTGGGGCGGCCAGATCTAAGCCAGTCCTATCAAAAAGATAAAAATGCGCTGATTCAGCGTGTCGAGCGAGCAGCATGGGATGGGGAGTGGTATCTTCGGGCGACCTTCGACGACGGCACGCCCCTCGGTTCCTCGGCGAATGAAGAGGCGAAGATTGATTCTTTGCCCCAATCGTGGGCTTGTCTGAGTGGAGCCGCGGACACAGATCGCGTGGATAGGGCTTTAGAATCAGCGTGGAAACATCTCGTTCGCGAGGATGAAGGTCTGGTGCTGCTCTTAACGCCCCCCTTTGACAGGTCGGAACCGTCACCCGGATACATTCAGGGGTACCCTCCGGGGGTGCGGGAGAACGGAGGCCAGTACACTCACGCCGCCCTGTGGTTCGCCATGGCCTTGGCACGTCGAGGGGATGGCACGCGGGCGGCGAAAATGCTGCGCATCCTCAACCCGATTGAGCGCGCGCGTGATCAAGAAACAGTATGGCGCTATGAGCTTGAGCCCTACGTGGTCGCAGCTGATGTGTACCGATTGCCCGGGCGGATTGGTCAGGGTGGCTGGTCTTGGTATACGGGTTCGGCGGCGTTGATGTACCGAGCCTGGGTTGAAGAGGTCCTGGGTTTGAAGGTGCGCGGGGATCACATGCAGTTGAATCCGGTCATCCCCGGATGGTGGGAGGGCTTCCACCTGCGCTATCGTTACGGTGAAGCTATATACGAGATCCAGGTCGAGAATCCGGAAGGCTGCGAGCGAGGTGTGTCGTGGGTGGAGATGGATGGTCAGCGCATGCGGGATGGGGTGATCCCGTTGGATCGGGCCCTGGTCAAGCATCGGATCCTCGTACACATGGGGAAGCCGGAGCAAGCGGCTTGAGATGTCCATCCTGCCGATAGGCACCCTTGCGCGGAGAGCTGTCTCCATGCTGAATCGATCCACCTAATGTTTTTCTAAGAAAAAAAATTATGGATCCTCTGAAGATTGACCAGAAACACCTTGAATCTATTAGTTCTCGTTTGTCGGAGAAAGGTATTCACCTCTCCCTCGAAGATCTGAATGGGGTAGCCGACCTGATCAAGGATGAAATGCTCTACTGGTATGTAAACCAATTGATCACTCAGGTCGAAAAGATCCTTGACATAGATCCTTCCCTTACGGAGAGGGAGATTCTCCAGCTCGTAGCGAGGACCATCGTGGATCATGAGGAGATCATCCCTTTTGAAGATACGATCGCCGGTGAGGTGGTTAAAACACGTCAAAGTTATTTGGTCCCTAATATCTTGAAAGAAGAGAGATACAAGAATAAGGAGAAGGTTGACAAACTTGGAATCCATTCGATGCTGGCCGTGCCGATCTACCTTCACCGTTTTTCTAAGGATGTCGATACAGAGGGAGTCCTCCAGATCTATTATAAAGAGAAAGATAAGGTGTTTACACCGCTGGAGGTCGAGATTGCAGAGATGTTTTCAAAACGGGTGGGTTATGTCATTGCTTTAAAGAGAATTAATTATCTTCATAAATTGAATGTGACCAAGGACAGGATTTTGGAGCATATCTACCAGAAATTAGCCAGAGGTGAAGGAATCAAGATGAAGGATCTGTTCAACTCAGTCATTCCAGAATTAGTGGACATCATGGAGATCCAGAGGTGTGCCCTCTTCTCCGTGACGGAGGACCAAGAGCAGATTATCCTGGAGGCTGGATATCCGCAAACCGTACACGGAATTGGAAAGGTCCGTTCTGTGAAAGAAGAACTTTATGCAAAGGTGATTGTGGACCAGACAGGGCCTTTCGGTAGTTTTGAAAATGAGAAGATCTACGCCCATTATATCCTTATTACCAATCCCAAGGGAACCCACCTCCTTCCCCCAGACATCAAACATTTCCTTGAAACTCAGCAAATCAATTCGGTTCTTTATATTCCTTTAGGAATGGATGAAACCGTCAAATACTTCCTCGCCTTTGATGCTCAAGCTCATCATCGGCAATTTACAGAAGAGCAGATCTTTAAGAACCCTGCCATTGCCGTGGCAGGCTTTGCCAAACGAGTCCAGAAGATCCTTAAAGAAGGAGCCTATCCTAAGAATGAGAAAGTGGATCAGGCGTTGGATATTCTTTTGAAAGAGACTTCCCGTATTCAAGAATTGGCGCTGACCCTTCATGAGAAAGGAAAGGAGTCGATCATTGATCTAACTGAAGTATCGAAGAGGCGATTTCTAATCAATGAAGAAACCCTTAAGGAGTTGAATAGGGGAAACATTCAATTGATTGAACGGAAGTTGGAATCTCCTTTATGGGTTCGATGCTTTCCACTCCATATTGAAAGAGTGATAGATAACCTCCTAAACAACGCTTCCAACGCCATTCCTGAAGAAGGAGGAGAACTTTCTATTCGATCCTATCGTAAGGACACGTGGGCCGTGGTCGAGATCAATAATACGGGTCAGATCTCGGAAGAAGAAAAAGATCGATTTATTCTTGGGGAAGGCAGAGGGAGGGGGCTTCACATCAGCACTCGATTGGTCAAAAATATGAGAGGGATAATGTCCGTGGAGTCTAAGGAAGGTCAGACCACCTTTAGTATCATGTTGCCTCTTGTCGAGCCATAGTTCCGAACCATTTTCATTTTTAAAATAACACAAACAATGAGCGCTTATTTTTCGGAGGACAGAGAGGGAGAATGAATTATGGTGGCGGTAGAAGCCGTTATTGATCCAGTTGTTCCACAATCTCTGAACCGGGCAGTGGAAAGAGGTTAAAAAGGTACAAAGGAGAAATCGATGGGAACAAAAGTGGGTTTGTGGATTGACCATAGGAAGGCTCTTATCGTGGCGGTTACGGACAAAGGGGAAGAAATAAGACTGATCATATCAAAGGTTGAAAAACAGCCCGGACGTTCCGGTGGGTTACGTCATGCGACGCCCTATGAATCCCAGCTGGTACCGGCAGATGATAGCCGTGAGAGAAGGTCTACGGGACTTCTCAACATTTACTACAATGCAGTCATTGCGTGTATTCGTGATGCAGAATCTATTCTGATATTTGGTCCTGGTGAGGCCAAGGGCGAGCTGAAAAAACGTCTCATGAGAAACAAACTGGGTGGACGCATCGTCGGTATTGAAACCATTGACAGGATGACTGATCGTCAAATTGCAGCGAAAGTTCGACAATACTTCAAAGAAAATAGGGATAAAAAGGGGACGTAGATTCTGAAACAACTTGACACCGGTTGGTCATTTTTAAAGAAGGGGCAAATGTGGAAGATACCTTAACATGTCTTAGAATTTACATCGCCTCAATCATCCTGCCCGCACAAAGTCGATGAATCCTCGTTCTACATTGGTCCCTATGAGCTCAACGTGAACTCGATCTCCGGCATCAAGACCTTCAAACCCTCGTATCAGCTTTCCTTCCACCGGCGGCTGGAATAGGCGAACCCAGGTTCCTTTTTCTGAGGCACCCGTAACGATGGCATCATCCAATGCAATGTTTTCACACCTAAGGGATTATTCGAAAGTTAACGATTAAAAGATTCCCTTGCTTTTAATCGTGAAATAGCATATGGTGAGTTTAAACTAAGTTGCAAAGAGCCTTTTAGGCTTACCGTATATGCCCGCAAGAACTCTAAACGACTTCTTTGCGGGCTTTTTTTATGTGAATAAAGAAAGGCCTGAATGGGATACTCAGAGGAGGTGCACTATGCCAGAAAGATCGTTGGAAGCGTTTGATTTTAAAGGACCAAAGCCCCGAACCATCTTAATCCTTATTGTTCTCTTGATTCTTTTCATTGTTTCATGGGGTACCTTTGCCCTCGTCCCGGCTGGCCACAGGGGGGTTGTCCTCTTGTGGGGGAGTGTAGAGAACCTATTGCCGAAACAGTCATCAAGGTGGACGTCAAGGTTCAACCCCATCCGTTCAAGCAGATCGATGCCTCTTCAAAAGAATACCAGATGGTGAAAATGACGGGAATGATGAACTTTCATATCCCTACCTACCCAATCGGGGAGATACTTCCCAAGAGGGAGGAGATTCGGCAGAGGGCGATGAAAAAGTTGGGAGATAACCTGTCGAGGTATCACATCATCGTCGATGACATCTACTTTGCCAATATCCGGTTTTCTCCTGAATATGAGAAGGCCATTGAGGCAAAACAAGTGGCCCAGCAACAAGTAGAGACTCAGAGGCAGGTTTTGGCCCAGCGGGAGATTGAAGCTCGGCAGAAGGTCGCTACCGCAAAAGGAGAGGCTGAATCCATTCTAGTGGTGGCTCAGGGGCAGGCAAAAGCCAATGATGTGCTATCACGGTCGATCAGCCCGATCCTCGTGCAGTACAAGGGTATCGAGAAATGGAATGGAATTTTACCTCAGGTCTCTGGAGGAGCCGTCCCCTTCATCAATTTGGGGAAGATGGGTGGCTCGTCGGGCGAAACAGAAGGAACCAAAAAATAAGTTAAGAGTTCAGAACCCTAACTATTCCCAAGAAAGGAAATACCATGATAAAAGCAGGTGACATGTTCAAAAACATAGAAAGTGGAAAAATCTTTACAGTTAAAAGCGTTGATCCCCGCACCATCATTTTGGGAACAAAGGACGGATTCCAATCAATGTTTGTCAATCCAAACAACATGGAATCCGTATTCGTGTCTATTGTAGAAGACGAAGTCAAGGGAAAACTCAAAGAATAAACCCCGTTAGAAATTCCAGCGGGGCATTAAACCCCGCCGCAATTATTCTAAAATGTGACCCCACTGCAGAGCAGCGGGGCATTATTTCTAACGGGGTAAACGAAGTCAGAAATTCGCTACCTCTTTTTTAGATCTTAAAAAAAGGAAAACCTATGTTCGATTTTGACGCCTTATGTCCGCATTGTGAGGGAAAATTCAAACTGAACAGGATTGGCCTGGAATCCAAAGAGTTTATACAATGTCCTCATTGCCGAAGAGTCATTAAGCTCGACCTCGCTGATCCGGAAAAAAAGGCGATACGGGTTCCGGATTTAGTAGACTGATTTTTGGCCTCAAACCGTTATAGTCTCACAAGAGGTCAAGAAAGGAGACGGTGCTATGATGAAGGTAGGGGACAGGTTCAAAGATAAGACAACCGGAAAGATATAATGGAAGTTGATAACGATACGCTTTGCCTGGAGGGAGAAAACGGTTTGGGCCGGAGATTGACCGGCAAACAAAGCTTGAAACGAACTTGCGAGAAGTTGGAAGACATATCATCATAGGAAAAATTGCTTAAAGATCAGGAGTCCTCACCCGGTAGATGGTCCAGAATTATACGCTATTCTCTGGATGTCCCTTCCGTTCTGATAATTCATAATTTCTCGGACTGACCCCCTTACCGGGACCTTGAGAATTCCTGAATTGGTGGTGGGAGGTCAACAGGATATTTCTCGAGAAGAGGCAAGGTGATCAGGTATAAAAGTTAATCCTTCACCTGACAGACAAGGAAACAATCTTATGGCTGGGATCTCACCAGCAATCTTTTTTTTGACCGTCTTTCTCATTACCATTGCCGCCGCCATCAAGATCCTACGGGAATATGAACGAGGCGTTATCTTCCGTCTGGGAAGACTGATTGGGGCTAAGGGGTAGATTTACTCACAGCATTCTTGCAAAAGAAGGAGAGAAAATAACATGAGCCAAATTTTTTAGAATCTCTTTGGGGAGATTATCCCAGTTTCTAAGGCATTCACCTTAATCTCTGCATAACCAAAGGCATCCAAACTCTTCCCAGGGGAAGGTTAACCCCGATGTTGGATTGGATGGGATGCCACCCTTTGAATATTTTTG
>JBEKWN010000186.1:0-2839 GCA_049513055.1 Thermodesulfobacteriota bacterium | reverse complement strand
TCGTGGAAAAGTGCGATGACACCATCAATGTCATGGTCATTCCAGGCCAATTCCCATTGGGTCATAGCGTTTATGAGTTCTTCTCTGGACAGGTCCATCCGTTCCTCCTGGTCATTTGCAGCTTAGCAATCGCAAAATACTTGTCCTTGGTTTCGTCCTTTGCAGGGAACAAATAAGATACACCTGTCTATTTGTCAACATAAAAATTTAGCACGAATTGAGTTAAGGAAAACACCACTTAGATTGTCAATTATTTACCCTAACCTAAATCTTTTGTAGCTTGAAGCATGCTCAACCATTCACCCCCAAACTACAAAATCTCCTATTCCTTGGCAATTATCTTACGGCTTTCCCTTTATCCTGACCAAACCTTGGGAGAACGCATCAAAAAATGGAGGGTGGAAAGGGGCCTTCTTCAGAGGGATCTTGCCAAGTTAATTGGAGTTGATGAGATGACAATAGTTAATTGGGAGAAGGGGAGAATTAAGCCGACGCAGAAGAATATAGAGAGAATAAAAACGATTTTAGGATTTGAACCGCCAAACCAACTGAGAATCAGAGAAAAATAATCGCTCACTGTGTGGAAGACCATTTGCCTATGGATAATACCGTATAGCCAGCCTTTTCTAAATCTTTAACAACAGGCTCGTATTCTTCTGTTCTAATCCGGATGGCAGCAATCCTTTTCCCCTCCACCATAAAAGAGGGCGATACCATACTGGTAACACTCACATTGTGCTTTTTGAAAATTTCAAACACCCCAAGCATCGTACCGGGTTTGTCTTCGAGGGCTACGGTTAACCGGGTACCTTTCTCCTTGGAACCAAATACATCCACAAAATGATCTAAAGCATCCGTTTCTGTAAAGATCCCATATAGCTTATCCTCTTCTAAAACAGGGAGGCACCCGATCTTATTGTCATGCATCAGTTGGATTGCTTCCTCAATGATTGTATCAGGAGTAATCGTGATCAATTTTTCCTTTGGTGTCATAAAGCTTGAAACTTTAAGCTTTCTTAAAAGGTAGTTAAGTTCTTGGACGCTGAGCAGGGTAGCACTGGAAGGGGCTGCTTCTCGAATATCCCGGTCTGTAACGATTCCAACCAATCTATCGTTCTTATCAACCACCGGCAGATGCCGGATTCCTTTAACATGGATGTAGTCCTGAGCTTCAAAAAAGGATGCATCGGGCCTGATGGTGATCGGATTCCTTCGTATCTTTTCCCTAATAAATCCTTTATATTGAATTTTCATAATTTTCTCCTTCTTTCCGGTTTCAAAATTTATATCATATTTGACAAAGAATCACCATAGGTCATTAGGTATTACCCTCTCTCCTTCTCTCCCTATCCTGCCTACCTGTCCCCACCTGACGATTCTCCAGAATTACGATCAATAATTTCTCCGCAAAGGACACATCTCCATCCCGAAAAGTGTTCATGGGGTCCGATAAAAGGTCTGTAAAATAAAGAAATAAGTTTATCGGTTCAGATTCCGTCTACATGAACAACCGTGCAGCTCCAAATTACAAAGGCTCCCGACCATTGGTAATTACGCTACGACTTTCCCTTTATCCTGACCGAGCCTTAGGAGACCATGGTATGAGATTGTGGGGTCAGAGGGTGAGAGACACTTAAGAGCGTGGACGGGGATTGATTCGATTAAGGAAGTAGGGCGTTTCTGGGGATCATCAAGGAATCTTCTGGCTTATGAGGGTTTTGAGGGAATAGGACATTTTTATGAACTTGTTTGGAGTATTAAGTTGATGCGGAATTGGTACAGAGCTCATTTAAGGAAATTTGGGATTAAATGGAGATGGAAAGGGAAAGGGTGGAGGGTTAGAGAGCTTAGAGGATGCTGTTAAAAGGTTGATGGATGAGGGTTATTACATATTCAATATTGGTTTGCTAAGGTTGAGAACGGGCTATGCAGGGGTGTTTGATTCTGGTTGAGTGTTGAGTTCTTCCCGAAAGTTCGCTTTACTAATTTTATGAAATGGTGTATATTACCACCAAAAGCTAACAACAGAAAATAATACAGATCCAACAGAATAATTGGTTTGTAAATTATATGGATTCCGCATAGTAGCAGATTAAATCGACTTTTATGGAAAACAGGCCATGTAGCAATGCTGTTTTAAAAGTAGGTCAAGGTTTCGAGGCCTTAATTTAAACAAAGTGCAGAATCAGCATAAGAAATAAGTTATGTGATAGCAAAGGAACAAATCATGAAAAAAATCTATGAAAAAAGGCCCTTCAAAATTCGCAATGCCGATGAATATGATTTAAAGCAAATTTTATCTTTATTTGTCAGTCCGCTTACTGGCTTAACTTCGCCATTCGATTTTGAAAATAATATAGTTAAAGGACGAATGGGTTCTGGTAAGACAATGTTCTTACGGGCAAATCACGCTTATCATTTATACAATCTCGTTCCTAGAATCATGGAAAATACAGAACTTATCCTTCCTGTTTTTATTCGTTTAAGCGACTTTCAGCACATCAAGGAACCCTCTAAGATATATAACGCTATTATTGTTAAAATTGTAGAAGAATTATCATCAATTTATTTGCATCTTCAAGATGCCAAGAAGATGGCCAAAATCCATCAAGGCATACAGGGCCTTCCAAATGTTCTTTTTTCAGAAGCGAAATTATCAAATACGCTCAGTCAACTGTCGAAGCTGGGTTCTGAAGAATATATTGAACGAATATCATCTTGACCCCTGATGTCAATAGTGGACACGAAACGCTCTCTCACGCTGCAACCTGCCTTACATAGAACTGCCGCTCATAGACAGCTGGGGATAGGTACCCCAGCCGTGCTTGCCGTCTTTGCC
>JBEKWN010000185.1:0-2842 GCA_049513055.1 Thermodesulfobacteriota bacterium | reverse complement strand
AGCTCCTAAAATGACTGTCGCCGAGGAAGTTTGAGCACAGAAAGCATGCACAGACCTCAGGCGATAAATTTTTGATCCTACGGTCTTGATGATTCGCCATCCTCCAGTCGCTGTTCCCAAGGCTGTCGCCGCACCGCAACTTGCAATAACCCAGAAGGGAGCATGGAAGCTGGTAGAAAATCCAAGGATGACAAAAGACATTACAATCAGCCCAATCGATTTTTGAACATCGTTGGAGCCATGGCTGAGAGCAAGGGCGATGGAGGAAGGAATTTGCATCCGGTTGAAGAAGTAATTTACCTTAGGGGTAGCATTTCGAAAGATGCGGAGAATCATCTTTAGAAAAACCATACCAAAAATTAACCCTAGCAAAGGCGAAATCACAAGGGAGGCAACGACATAAAGGAGCCCTCCCCACAGAATTTTATCCGGCCCATAAGCAACCAGCACAGACCCTACCATTCCTCCAATCAATGCATGTGAAGAACTTGAGGGAAAACCAAAGAACCAAGTAATCAGGTTCCACATGATGGCTCCAACGAGAGCAGCAATCAGGAAGGCTACAGAAATATGGATGGCCTTTGGGTCGTAGGCGGGAAGATTTATAATATTTTCCCCTATCATTTTAGCCACTGCCGCTCCTAAAAAGAAAGGAGCAATAAATTCACAGGCAGCCGCCATTAGAAGGGCTTTTCTTGGAGAAATAGCCCTGGTCATGATAATCGTTGATACAACATTCGCAGCATCGTGAAAGCCATTGGAGTAGGCAAACAAAAGAGCGAGGGAAATGACAACAACGCCAAACCACATTATCCGAACACCCCTCCCATTTTGGTCCCGGCAATCTTGCTGATGGCAAAAAGACAGACTGCTCCGAGAATGATCAAAATGAGGCCCAGGGCAGCCGCTTCGTTCACAGAACCTCCGATGTAGAAGTTAAAAATCCCCACGGTCATCATCTCATGTCCCGGGACCACTAAGAGGAGAGTTGCCGAGGCTTCCTGAAGGGCGAGAATGAAGGAATAGAGCGATCCCACCAAAACCCCTTTCCAGATCAGCGGAAGAGTCACATCTTTAAAGGTTTTCATTTTTGTGGCCCCTACACTTTCGGCAGCCTCTTCAAAAGACCTGTGGACGATCAGGAGAGAAGCAAACGTTCCCCGCACAGTATAGGGAAGCCGTCTCACCCCAAGTACGATGGGGATCACAATCCATATGCCGATCAGAGCCATGTTCATAAACGGCATAGGATCTCTGAAGGCCCGAAGGTAGGCGATACCAATTCCGGTTCCCGGAAGGGCCAGGATCAGAGTGGTAAGAGAGTCCAGGAGATTCCTCCCAGGCACTTTGGTTCTGGCCATCACCCAAGCCACAGGGACCCCAACGATTATACAGATGAATACAGAGATGCCTGAGTAGAGCAAGCTGTTGATGATGAACTTAGGCGTCTCAATAGAAACCCGCTCGAAATACCTTAAAGTATATTTCACCGGAATCGGGGTGAGGGCCCAGCCTTTGCCAAAGGAATCGAGTGCGATACCCAGGTAAGGGATGAAAGCAAAGGTCAGAACTACCACCAGAAAAATAACTACCCCTGCTCGACCCCAGGGTGAGATTTTCCTTCTCTCAATCTTTGAATAAGAAAGAGAGCTATAATCCTTGATGGCCACATACTGTTTGGCAATGATCAGAAAGATAATGGCGAGTATGACCATGATGGCCGAGATGACAATTCCCATCTTGAAGAGCCTTCGATCCACAAACTGGACGATGTTGAGATACGCCTGGGAGGCAAGCAGGTTATCAATGCCCACCACCAAGGGAGTGGCGAAGTCGGCAAAAGTCCAGATAAAGACCAGAAGCGCGCCCGAGACATAACCAGGGGTAGTAAGGGGAAAGGTAATGTCCCAGAACTTCCGCAGGCCACGCGACCCCACGCTTTCTGCTGCTTCATCAAGAGAGGGAGAGACCTTCCCCAGAGCATCAACGATGCTCAGGGTCATGAGTGGAAAGAGGTGAAGCGTCTCCACAAGCAGGACACCCTGGATCCCATACATAAAATTAATGGGCTTCGAAAATCCAAAATAGTCCATCAAGATCACATTCACTGTCCCAGCCCGGCCCATGATGAACACAAATCCCATAACGCCGACGAGTGGAGGCATGATCATTGGGATGATGGTGAGGTAAGAAAAAAGATTTCTTCCAGGAAACTCATAGCGCAGAAGGAGGAATGCAATGGTGATTCCGATGATCGAAGTGGTCATCACAGTAGCCACTCCGAGTAGAAGGGAATTTACCAGGGATTTGAGGTAATAGGAATCGGTAAAAAAATCGTAGAAGTTCATCAGAGTGAAAACACCTTGATCGGTCGTGAAGGCATCGTAGAAGAGGCGGATAAGCGGATAGATCAGAAAGAGAGCGAAGAAGGCCCAGATTGCAGCGTAACCCAGCAATCCACCCATTCTCACCTGCGGCCAAATGCGTGGCTGACTGACAGCAATCGCCGATCCGTTCTGTGGGCTCATATCAAGGTTCTTCTCTATTGGATTGTAATTCCAAGAGTGGTTTTAACTGGGAAACTAACATATACCTTCTCCCCGATGGAGAAAGGTTGATAACCCCAAGGGTTCTGAACGTCCACTTTGAAGATAATCTCACCATTGATCTCGACATCATAGCGAATCGTATTCCCGATGTAAGAGGCAAAACTCACTGTTCCACCAATATAATTAAATCCCTTTTGAGCCTCTTCTGACTGGCTGATTGAGGCGGTCTCTGGTCGAACACTGACCAAGCAACGATCTCCCGGTTTGAACCGTTCATTGCCAAGGCAGATCAG
>JBEKWN010000184.1:0-3635 GCA_049513055.1 Thermodesulfobacteriota bacterium | reverse complement strand
ATTCACCTAAAAGTTTTTATCTATAAGGAGTAGGATGATGGAAGAAAAGAAAAGATCGAGCACTGGATTAGATGAAAATGTGGCTGGGTTTCTATGTTATCTTTTTGGATTCGTCACAGGTATCGTTTTTTTAGTGGTGGAGAAGGAGAGCCGTTTTGTCAAATTTCATGCCATGCAATCCACCATAACTTTTCTTGGTCTTTTCGTTATTTCTTTTGTTATAAGTTGGATCCCTATCATCAATCTTTTAGTCTATCCCATCTGGATTTTGAGCCTCATCCTGTGGCTCATCCTGATGGTGAAAGCCCTTCGTGGAGAGCGATATTCATTACCGATTGTTGGGAAAATGGCTGAGGAAAAGTCACGTTAGTAACTGGGTTTTGCATGAAACCAAAACGGAAGAAAAGAAGCGCCACAAAGGGCAGGGGAGGGAAGATACTTTTTTTATTGATCCTGCTCGGGATCGGTTTGATCGCGTTCTTTCATCAGCAGATATACCATTCCATTAAACCCCTATTTGAGCGATGGAGTATTTTAGCGGAGAGAAAGAAAGTTCTCCTTTATTTTTCGGATCCTGAAGGTGAATATCTGATTGGGGAGAAAAGAGGGATATTGAAAAAGAGCGAAGTAAAAGAGGAGGCGAAGGAGACGATTATCGAGCTGATCAAAGGTCCGAAAGGAAAGCTTATCCCCACCCTTCCTCCCCGAACAAAATTATTGACTCTCCAGATTAATGACACAGGAGTGGCCAGAGTTAATTTTAACCCAGCCCTTTCCAAGGATCATCCCGGCGGAAGTTCAGCTGAGATGATGACTGTCTATTCCATTGTCAATTCCCTTGCCCTCAATTTCTCTCAAATCAAACGAGTTCAAATTCTCATCGATGGGAAATCGATCGAAACCATCACTGGTCATCTTTCCTTAAGACAACCTGTTTCCCCCAAACCCGATTTGATTAGAAGACAATAATTGATTTCATAAGAAATTGATGATAATATTAATGAAATTTTGATTATTGGGCTCATCCCCAATGATTAAGGTCTTTTTTTATGCTTGAAGCCAAATATATTCGAGAACATCTCGACGAGGTTCGGGGGAAATTGGCCTTAAGAGGTCAAGCCATCAATCTGGACCAGTTTGTTTTGATTGATGGGGAGCGAAGAAAAGCCATCCAGGAATGGGAAAGATTAAGGGCCCTCCAGAAGAAAGTCTCTGATGAGGTGAGTAAGAAGAAACGGGAAGGCCAGGATGCCTCAGATTTGATTGAGGAAATGAAAAAAGTCTCCCGAGACTTGAAGGGGTTGGACGGAATTATCGAAGAGAAGGAGATGGCTCTGCAAGATTTTCTCCTCACCGTTCCAAACCTTCCCCATGCATCTGTTCCTGTGGGAAAAGATTCATCAGACAATGTTGAGGTCAGGCGGTGGGGTGAAATCCCAAAATTCGATTTTGAACCAAAAGCCCATTGGGATTTGGGTGAGGAGTTAGGGATTCTTGATTTTAAAAATGGAGCGAAGATTACCGGAGCACGGTTTACACTCTATTGGGATCTTGGGGCAAAGCTGGAAAGAGCTTTGATCAATTTTATGTTGGATCTCCATACCCGAGAACATGGATATCGTGAAGTGCTTCCTCCCTTTATGGTCAATCGAACAACGATGACCGGTACAGGGCAGCTCCCAAAATTTGAAGAGGAACTTTTCAAGGTGGAGGGAACCGATTACTTCCTGATTCCGACTGCAGAAGTCCCCGTGACGAACATCCATCGGGATGAAGTCCTTGAGGAAAAAGTACTTCCTCTTTATTATACAGCCTACACGCCTTGCTTCAGAAAAGAGGCTGGATCTTATGGAAAAGACACCCGGGGTTTGATTCGGCAACATCAGTTCAATAAGGTGGAGTTGGTAAAGTTCGCAAAACCCGAAAATTCTTATGATGAACTTGAGAAACTTCTCTCCAATGCAGAAGAGGTTTTAAAAAGGCTGAAACTTCCCTACAGGGTTGTCAATCTTTGTTCTGGGGATTTGGGATTTTCGGCCTCGAAGACTTATGATATTGAGGTTTGGCTCCCCGGTCAGAATACATTCAAGGAGATTTCTTCTTGTAGTAACTTTGAAGATTTTCAAGCAAGAAGGGCGAAGATTCGATACCGCATTTCTGGAAAGTCTAAGACAGAGTATGTCCATACTCTCAATGGTTCTGGCCTGGCCGTCGGGAGGACATTGGTGGCTATTTTAGAGAATTATCAACAGGCTGATAGAAGTGTGATCATCCCGGAGGTTTTACGACCTTATTTATACGGGGTCGACCGCATAGAAAAGAGGAAGTGAGGTTAGAGTTAAGAATTAAGAGTCAAAGGTATTTTTTCGCAGGCAAGATTGCGGAGGGATGGCCGAGTGGCTTAAGGCGTCCCGTCAAAACGGGATTCCCGATGATCCCGGGACGTGGGTTCAGCGACCCCGGAGGGGGAGAGAGCGAAGCGAGCGAGCACATCCTACTCCTTTGTCGTAGACGAAAAAGGGTTTGTGCAAAAGATCAAAGAATGGTGGAAATATTTATACTATAAGATTGCGGAGGGATGGCCGAGTGGCTTAAGGCGGCGGTCTTGAAAACCGCTTCCCGTAAATCCGGGACGTGGGTTCGAATCCTACTCCCTCCGCCATGCACTATGTATTAAGTGTTGGGTTCGGAGTTAACTCGTAACTAATATTTGGAAAACGGAGAGATGCCCGAGAGGCCGAAGGGGCTCGCCTGCTAAGCGAGTATCCCGCTTAAAACGGGATCGAGGGTTCGAATCCCTCTCTCTCCGCCATGTACATTTTAATGTAGATAATCGGAGTGAGGGATGAGAACCCTCCTGCGAAAGCAGGATGGTTCGGCGACCCGAAGGGGAGGCGGAAGGAGCGGAGTGGATGAGCACATCCCTCTCTCTCCGCCATTTAAATTGTGATGTAGATAATTGGAATGAGGGATGAGAACCTTCCCCGACGTGAGGAGGGGAAGTGGTTCGGCGACCAGAGGGAGGCGGAAAGAGCGAAGCGGATGAGCGCATCCTACTCGGTCTGCTATTTAAAAGATAAGGTTTAGGTTGGGGTTCAGGATAGGGGGTTCAAGGGGGAAAATAGAAAAATAATAAAGAATTTTTAAAAGATAGTCGAAAGGCGGATGGATAAGCAAGATAAACAAGTATGACAATTTAGGGGATTCTGCAGAATAGAGGAGGGATCATGAAGAAGATTTACAAAAAATGGATGATGGGATTAATCATTTCTACAATCCTTTTCGTTATCGGAGTAGCAATAACTTCAGCACAACCCTATTCAACTTTTGTGGGTAAAGTGGTTGCAATTCAAAGAGGGGCCATCAGTGTTGAAGGAGTAAAAGGGGAGGTCCTTCAGTTCGCTGTGGGAAGAAACACCGTATATATTCCTCCCCGCTTGCCCGGTATAGGTGAATGGGTCAGAGCAGAATATAGGTTTGACGGGAGGCGTAATGTAGGTTACCAAATGAAGATTATTCAACCTCCCCCTCCAAAAAAGAAATAAATGATTAATACAGGCGCCCATAGCTCAGATGGATAGAGCGTCGGACTACGAATCCGCAGGTCGGGTGTTCGAATCACCCTGGGCGCGCCA
>JBEKWN010000183.1:0-2950 GCA_049513055.1 Thermodesulfobacteriota bacterium | reverse complement strand
TCGAAATATTTTATAACCGTACCAGAAGACATTCCTCTTTGAATTATTGTTCTCCTGCTGAGTTTGAAAAGAGGGCGAGTGAAGCTTAACTAGGTGTCCACTTTTTCGGGTAAAGATCAAGTTGTAATCTTCATACTGGTATCGAAATCCTCTCTTGAGGATTTCAGGAAGGAGTCCTCTAGGAAGGGGGTTGCGGGCTTCACCTACAAGTCTTGAGGTTACCCTATTATACGAGATTGCAGATTAGCAATTGAAATCAATTAGCTCACACCTCGCAGATCAATTACAGCCCTACCGCCACTGCTTCGTTGGACAGACGTGAATTTCTGTCGCGGACAGTTCATAATGGACATAGCCATCGGACAGCTTGATGAACCGGCCCAGAAGAACCCGGCGTGTTTTGTGCCAAAAGGTTCTCTATTTGTCTTAGGGGACAACCGCGACAACAGCGAAGACAGCCGTTTCTGTGGATTCCTGCGTGTAAATGCTGTCCTGGGAAAGGACTTCATCATCTATTTTTCATGGGATCGAAATCCTGAGAATCCGTTAAACAAAATCAGGTGGTCAAGAATCGGCAAAGTGATTCATTAGCTATCGCTTTTTTAAGCACATTTACCTTCCATCCATCCCGATACCCGATTACTCTCCTTCTCGCCAGATGCGTCCTTTTTTAAGCACCCCTTTTGATGAAAAATATACCATTTTGCTCCTGATGAAATGGGTATGGAAAACTGCGAAAACCACAAAGGGAGGATAGAGGATAACAATAGTTTTAAATAGATAGATGAAAGCCTGTACCCTTGGAAAATTCGAAACGAGTTGGAATATTCCATAAAATCCAAAAATGATAGGCATAAACGTTCCTACATATTTTCCGATCATCTTAACTTCTTGATCCTTTAGGTTAACGTATCTTATCCCCATATCATCAAGGGTCCAAAGGATAGACAAGAGAAGTGAAACAGCAATCGTGATCCCGCTAATAACTAATAGCCGCCCAAGTTGGAAATGCCCCGGAGGGAAGAGCAAGGGGCTGGTCGTGATTCCCGTGACTACCTGGAGAGTCGTGAGAAGTTTTGTTTCAAAGAGAAGTCCGATGCCGATCCCCTGAAATGGCCGGAAGAACCAGTGTTTCATAGGATCGATTTGGAGTCCTTGCTCCTGCTCCATCTGAAGAAACTTTCCTCCTAGTTTGTCGATAATGAACCTATAAACAGGCAATAAGATATACAGAGATAGGCAGAGCAAAAGGGTGAACCGGAAAAACCGGAGCAACACCTTGAAGATACCCTCCTCCCAGCCTTTTACGAAAGTAATATCGCCAAAATAGACATAGAAAGCTATAGTGACAAATAAAACGACCAGGGCGGGCATCATCTCTTTCGACCAGTGCCGGACATGTCTTACAATTGTCAAATGCGTCATTGCTATTTTCTCCCAGGTTTAGATATAGGTAACGGGAACAATCAGTCTTCCAAAGACAGTCATGGGTTGTAATAACCAAAAAATATGATAAATAATCTCACAGACCCAAAGCATATTTATATTCTACGACATTCCATATAAGTGTAAAAGGGAGATTGCAAACACGCCCGTTAGGTGCTGAGCACTTGTTTGCGAATCTGAGGTGTCTTCATACAACGGCCAGAAGTAGTAACGGGTGGTTTCAGTTTCAACTTAAGTGAATTCAATTCGGAACAGGGTGTCAATGGGGATTGGGAGGCATGAGAATTGGGAGGCGCACAACAAAAGTTACGCCCCTTTCCGGATTCGGGTGGAAAAAGACCTCACCGCCGTGAGCCTCTACGATCTTTTTTACAATAGCCAGGCCCAGCCCGGTTCCCCCTCTTTTTGTTGAAAAGAAAGGGGAGAAGACAATTTCTTGGTCTTCTTCCTTTATTCCATAGCCACGGTCAGAAACGCCCCATATATTAATATCTTAATATCAGGGACTATTCGACCTTTTCAGACAAAGTCAAAGTCTCTCGTTTAAGAAGAGCCGGGACGTAGACCAGGTTGATTTCTATCTTTCCCAGGATCTTCTCCTTGATAGCCTTCCTTGGGATCGTGGCATCCAAAGAACCTTCGACAACTTCTTCAGGTTGAAGAGCCTTCCAAAACGGATAAACCTTCGCCACTTTTTCCCCAGAACTAAAAGCAATGGGCTTCCCAGCTTCATCCAAGTAATCGAGGGTGACCCCCTGGATATCCAGGATATCTTTCGATTGATTGGTTATTTTGATGTGGCCCTTTAGGCTAGGCGTCTCAACTATTTCTTTAGAAGCTGTGTCTACGCTCATGACAACTTGAAGGTCGCTAAGCTCCACAAGAAAATTCTGGCCCTTAAGCCCAACTTTCTGGGGAGCCAAATTCTTTGTGATTTGCTCCTGTTGGGGAGCCACCACCTTCTTCTCCTCCTTAGAACAACCCAAAAGTCCAATGACCAGGCATAAAGCTATAAATATGAATATCTTTTTGAAATGCATACGCTGTTCTCCTTTCTTGGTTAGTGGTTAGTAGAGATATCAGACCTTTATATCCAGCACCTCCTTTCCCATTTTTTGACAGTTTTTTGAGAAGAGATCCTTTAAGGCTTCACAAAAAAACTAAAAAGAACTTTTTTAGGACCCCAACAGCCTAAAATGAAAACATCCTTTTCTTCAAATAAAAAAGCCGAAATTGAAAACACTGCTCCTCAAGAAGACCTCTGATGAGACTTCATCCTCTTACCTGGATAAAATGACAGTGTGGGCCCTTCGGTTTTTAGCCCATGCTTCCTCATTATGACCAGGGTCTAAAGACCTCTCCTTCCCATAGCTGATTGTGGAGATATGATCTGCAGAAACACCATGGGAAACGAGATACTTTTTTGTGTTATTAGCTCGTCTCTCGCCAAGAGCAAGGTTGTATTCTATGGTTCCCCTCTCGTCACAATGTCCTTCGATCTGGA
>JBEKWN010000182.1:0-2959 GCA_049513055.1 Thermodesulfobacteriota bacterium | reverse complement strand
TATAATTTATAATACATCAATTCACGGGCATAAGATTTTACTCTATTGAGGAGGATCTCTTGTTCTTTGATTGGCATCGGTTGGAAAGATCGGGCAATCCGGATATTCATCTCCAACTGTTCGATGGTCTCACAACCGACCACGGCTGTTGAGATCGGTTGGGTCAAGGCAAAACGGAAGAAGTTTTCTACAGATTCGACTCCAAAAATTTTGATACAGACTCCTCTGGAAAGTGTCTTCATTCCAAGAATTCCCATTCCCTTTCCTTGGGCTTTGGGTAAGACTTCGCTGAGAAAAGACCAATAATGAGGTTCAGCTGGATTCACAGGCATCAGCACCGTGTCAAAGGGAAAGAGATCAAGAGCTCTGGAGATGATCGTTGGGTTCCTGTGCCCAGAGATCCCGATGAATCGAGCCAGTTTATTGCGCTTGGCAGCTTCAAAAGCTTTAATGGCCCCTTTGGGTCCGAAAATCACGTCAAGATCTTTGGCAGTCCTGACATCATGAATCATCCAGAGGTCGAGATAGTCAGTTTTCATCATACTGAGGGTGGTCTCCAGATGTTTCAGTGCACCATCTCCTGTCCGTTCATGCGACTTGCTGGCAAGGAAGATATCCCTCCGCCTTTCCTTCAAGGCCATTCCATAATAGGATTCGCTGCCAGAGTAGGCTCGAGCCGATTCGAAATAGGTTATACCTAAATCAATGGCCCGTTGGATGATTGACACCGCTTCCCCCTCCTGGCCAAAGGTTCTCAATATACCTTCCCCACCCAGTCCGAGGATTGTCACCTCCACTCCTGTCTTTCCCAAAGGCCTTTTGGGCAGGACGTCCCCTTCTTTCATCAAAAAAATCACTCCTGATTAGATTTGAGGTGTTTTTTCATTATCATGAATCGAGAAAGGAATCAATACCCAATGAAATTATTAGTTCGGTGTTCGGAGAGAAAACAGATCTCTGAATCCCCAACTCCGAACTCGGAACTCCGAACTTTTTTCATTAAGGCGAGGCGTGTTCGGTGAGACGGCGGTTCGTTTCAGCTACCATGCACCATATGATATCTAAAGGAAGGTGGGACTCGATAGTGGAATCGAATAGAAGACTGATCTTGGGAGGGAATTCCGCGTCCCCTTTCCATAGAATATAGGCAAGAGAAACTTTTGGGAATACTTCTAAGGCAAATCCCTTGTCTCCGTAAAGAATTTCACTTCCCCCCAGCTTTTTCCCTGTCTTAAGAAAAGCCTCTGGATCTTTTCCGAAAAGGTTTATCAGTTCTTCAACCTGGAGACGATGAGGACCCCGAAAAAATGTGGATCCTCCCTTGAGATCTTTCTCGCTGATCCAGGTGTGCGTGGGTTTGATGTCTTTGGCTTCCGTCAGATACACGAGGACCATAAGATGGAAGTAAGGATGGAGCTCTTCCTCAACGGGTTTATCATTCCATTCCATCCTCAGAATTTTTTTTTCTTTTGGGAGGATGAGGTACCGCAGATTATAGACTGGCAATAGGAAGCCTTCTCGGGCAGGGTGATAGATGGCCTCTGTTCGGTTACACACATCCGTTGGATGAAGTTGGGAAAGTTTATCCCAGTGGAAAGGGTCGATCGCTGCTTTTTGGTCCGTCTCTTCTTGCATCATTTCTTCTCTTTTTTAATTTGAATAATCATAATTGAATTTTATTCCATTTTCAATGAATAAGTGGCAAAATAAGGAGCAGAAGGATATGACCCAGGAAGGAGGGGGCTTATGATTCAGAAGAAAATATTGGGAGTCGTGTTCATCTTGGCCATTGTTTTGTTCACTCAGATTCTCTTTGCACAAGAGAGGGGGGCTATCCGGCCAATGATCTACGGGGAGTTCGACAAGCTTCAGCTTCTTCCGTCAGAGATTTGGTTAATGGAGGGAAGACCTGTTTCTGACATTGAACGGGAACTCCTTCAAGTTTCCTATCTCCGAGGCCTTTACGATGGGCTCCAGCTCGCTAATGTGGGCTGGGCATCTGTTTATTCAATTCTCAATGAATTAGCCGGGATGGATTTGGCTCAATTGCGAGAGGAGATCAATAGGCTTTATAAGGGATATGCCGAAATGCGGAATAATCCGCCTGCTATTATGATATTGGAAATCATTCCTGAAGCCCGAAGGGGAGTTCCTCCTGCTGAACCTGGACAAGAGAAGAAAAAAGAATAGAGAGCTGTGAAGAAATACCATACGCTCTCTTGATTACACCGATTTGAAAAAATGATTAAATAGATTCGTCCTAAGCTTTTTCAGAAATCACAAATAGGTTAGGTTAGACTGGAAGGGCTGCAGGTGAGAAGATTAAATGGTGGAGCTGATGGGGATCGAACTCGGTGCGAGTCGATTCCGACCCACGACCTGTCGATACAACCGCTCTCCCTTTTGGGTTGTAGACTGAAAGAGCTACAAAATCCCTTTTGCTTTCAGCTCTAACCTTCCTTTAACAGATTTGAAATACCTTTCCCTTGAAGCAGCCTCAGATCGTGTCGCATATTTTTCCTTATAAACAAGCCTCCCAGGTCTCTTACCTTTCGTTGATAAGCTTTTACCATTGTTATGTTCAACAACTCTTTTTTCAAGATTGGAAGTGTGACCTACATAAGAAAAACCAGTCGATTCACTCTTGAGAACATATATAAAATAAGGCATGAGAAATGAGAAAGGTTAATTGGTGGAGCTGAACGGGATCGAACCGTCGGCCTCCTGAATGCCATTCAGGCGCTCTCCCAGCTGAGCTACAGCCCCGCCCGATTTGAAAAATAGATTAACACAGAAAGAGAAAAATTGTCAATTTTTTAGTTTCCATTTCCCTAAACCTAAACCTTGACCTCAACCTTAATTCCATATAATTTGACATGCAGGGCATTTTTTTTTATAGTTAATTTTGTGCCGGAGTGGTGAAACTGGTAGACGCACGGGACTCAAAATCCCGCGGGGC
>JBEKWN010000181.1:0-2982 GCA_049513055.1 Thermodesulfobacteriota bacterium | reverse complement strand
CCAGCGTAAAAATTCCAATATGGCGAGGCTGATAGCAAAGGTAACGATGATCTCTGAAGTTGGCATTCCCCTCACCCGGATAACCGTAAGCTGGTATATAAGCCAGCCCATTGCGGTAACGCAAAGTATCGATAAAATGATGCAAAACCAATAACTCAAACCCAAACGGTTCAAGAAAACCTATATTAAATATCCAGTCAATACGTATAGTGCCCCGTGGGTAAAATTGGGTACTCGACTAACACTATACGCTAGGGCAAAACCCAGCGCCATTAAGACCAAAAGCAGACTATTTATCAACCCATAAACAATAATATTCATTTTTTTCACACTCTTTGGAAATAGGCTGATATTTAAATCCTGAAATGAATTATCATTTTTTCTTAATCTTCCAGTATTCAGTCATCCACGGAGGGAATTTAACCTCTCCCATAGCTATTTTAGGTGGATAGACAACTACCCGTTTCCCATCTTGCCACTGGAAAATCGTGCCTACGGCTCCTTCTTCCGGATCAAGTTGGGGAATAATCTGATGGCTTTTTGAGTCAAACCTTATCCTGCCATAAACCCCCATCAGGTTCGTTTTCTCCATAGCACTCACTAAAGTATCCGGATCCAGTGTTCCAGCTCGCTCGACGGCATCTTTTATTATGTATGGAGCCATATAGCCGCTTGATGTTCCATAACCTTCAGGTTCTGTGCCGTATTTTTTCTCGTAAGCTTTGTAAAATTTCATCGTCCAGGGCGTTGCGTTCGAAGGCGCATTACCTGCATTAACTAAGTTGACGATCGTATAAGCAGCCCTTCCTTTAGTGACCTGCCAGAACTTGGGCTCCATAGCTGGCCCAAGATAATTGCCAAAAGGCAAGGCTGGAACCTTCATGTCGTTCCACTGATTAATTAAAATACTGAGCTCTGGCATGTCGCCCATGATAAAGAGAATCTGTGCTTTGGCATCCTTTGCCTTTAACAAGCCAGCGGAGAAATCTGTAGTTCCGGTAGGATATCGTTCATATCCCAAAATCTCCCAACCTTTCTTCTTTAAATTTTCGGATACTATTTCGCCACCAGCCCTAGCGAAGGCAACATCTTGAACGATTACGAACATTCTATTGATCCCATAGGCACTATTGAGACCGCCTAGTAAATTCACGGCTTCCTCCACCATGTATCTCGACTCTCCTGTAATTCGGAAGGCGTACTTGTATTTGCTATAATTCTCCTCAATGGTACTATGAAATTTGGGGCTTAGTCCTCCACAGGTCGAAAGATAAATCTTTTTGTAATTAGAGATTATGCCCAAAGAAGCCAGAGCTGCTTCAGAACGGCTTGGCCCGATAATAAAATCGGCTCCTTTGTCCAATATAATCTTTTCAACTACGAGTAATGCTTCGTTTACGGGAACGCCGGGCTCACAGTCGCGTGTATCCATTATTTCAACTTTGAAAGGACGCTTTTCCCCTTTAACGTTGACTCCCCCGGCTGAATTTATTTCCTCAACAGCCATTTTTAACCCCCGAATGGTAGCGAACCCATCTAAAATCTCTGTATCCGTTGCAACACCGATGACAATAGGTTTAGCGTTAGCAACCGAAATCATAAGTAATACTGAAACGATCAATGCTAGAATGGCTTTCATCGCGTCTCCCTCCTTTTTTCCGTAATTTAAACTCGATTTAGGTAATTGATCCAAGTGAGTGGGTAAGAAAATCTCACAATAGATCGTCTAAATTCTATCGTCACCACCTCCTTATTAAAAAGTTCTGTGATATTACGTCTCTTCCCATGGTGTTAGAGACCTTGTGGATACAATGGGTGCTTACCCCGTATGGGGCTATTCCTGGCAGGTTTATTAAAAATTGATTAACTACAATCTTGTTGAGAGAAGAAGATGGACCGACAGAATTGAAGGGGATGGGATTAAAAGAGGAAACAGGGGTATATTTTAACAAAAATTTATCGCTTTCGAGCATGTCAATCCCCCAACCTTTTATGCCCATGAGCATGCATAAACACATCCACTCTGTGTAATATCCCAACTTCGTCGACTTCCCCGGGATCTGCCATATTCCCCTCAAAGGCAAGGGTAGGAATTCCGGCATTGATGAGTGCTGACCGATTCTCGGGCAGACCAACACTCGTCCCTTCACACCCGCGGTTGAAGTGCATTAACGCATAGTCACAATGCCATTCTCTCGCTATCCTTATCATGTGCTCGCTCTTCAATCGGACATCGTAGTAGGCTTGCCAATCCGGTAAGGCAAGTTGCCAGTCAGCTAAGACACGCAGTGCATGATCTCTGCCCTTCATATGAATGGCTTTCTGCCGGGGGGTTTCCCTCGGTCCCAGACTGCCGTCCTCTTGATCCTCCCACATACCAATGAGGCTGTGGGAATAGATAGACCCTATCGAAACACCTCCGTACTCTTCTAAATATCGCCAAAGCCGGAGGAATGACCACGGAGGTTCAGCATCCGTCATGTACCTGAATGTTTCATTTCCCACTGCAGCAATTCCTCTGGCAACCCGGTCTCTCACCTCATCCCGAACTTCCTCATAAAAGTCTGCTATTCCCTTTGAAGCTTTGGTCAATGCACCCAGATTAAAGAGGGAGAACATCGATTTTTCATCCAAAGGAGCAGGGATGGCTTTATTTAGGGTACATACCTCTGCCCTCTGCCAATTCTATGAATTGGTCTGCATTCCGCAATCCGCAATCCGTATTCCGTATTCTGCATTCGGCAATGGTTAGACCCTTTCCTCTAGCTCTTTGAACTTGCCGAATAGACCTGATGGTTTAATCGCAAGAACTAAGACGATCGCTGCCAAATAAACAACCATCATCCATTCAGGCTTAAAGTATGTACCGGTGATGATTTGAGCATATCCAAGGATAAGACTTGCTACAAGAATTCCCGGAACGCTTTCCAGTCCTCCAACAATCCCAACTGCGACGGCGACCAGCAACACCTCATATCCTGT
>JBEKWN010000180.1:0-2984 GCA_049513055.1 Thermodesulfobacteriota bacterium | reverse complement strand
TTGTAGGTGAAAGTTTCAAATTCGGCTTGTGACCGGCAAGATTTTGAAAAAATGCGGACTTCTTCCTGTATTCGTGATTTTCAGATCTTATGAGTCGATATAATATTCCAAATGGAAATTAACAGATGAGCAGACACCTTTTGCACTTTTTAGTGTAGCTATTTGTTTTTTTCGCAAGAAAGAATGTGGAAGCGAATTAGGAAAAAGAGGAAAACTATTCCCCTCCTATTAAAAGGGTTCAATAAATTTGAATAAAGTCCTATTAAAAGAAGTAAATTCCTGTAAAAACCTATCCTTGGCATAAAACTTGTATTCTTTAAACACAATGAGGGGTTTTTTGATTAATAAAAATCTTTGTTTCTATTTTTGGCTCAAAAAAAGAATTGGGGAGGCTTGGGCTTTTAGGGTGGCAAATACTATTGAAAAAACTATCCTCATCTTAGGAAGGGAAGCCACCCCTTATTCCAATCGAAACGGGGAAGCTAAACAAAGAGCAATAGGAATTAGGAGGTATTTATCAAGTAAAAATGAATACTATATTAGGCTTGATCGGGAAGGGGGGGTGATCCAGATGAAGCAAAGGCAGTCAAAAGTAGCTCCCCAAATTCTTACTCCACGTGAACGAGCAATACTAAAACTCATTGCAGAGGGTTATAAGAATAAAGAGATTGGGGACAAGCTTTATATCAGCGAAAAAACGATTAGGGGAAACCGGATGAGGATCATGAGGAAGTTGAATGCTCGAAGCATAACGTCTGTACTCGATTATGCTTTAGGGAAAGGATTAATTAGCCTATATGAAATATTAGAATCCAGATTTTCAAAAAGGAAGCTTGAACCAAATTGGTGACCATCATGAATGAGACAAGATTTAAAGTAGGAAGCTCATAAAATTAATCAATATGTAATTCTCATGGGGATTTTCAGATATGATGTTTTATGAATTTTACTGGCTTGATCCAAAGGGGGGGTACCAGATGATTGGGTTGCTACCTGAAAGGAGAAGGGGCCATGAAAGAGTAACCCGGGAATCCATTATGAGGTGGGGGGGTAAATTTTTTAGTAAAGACTTAGAGACCAAAGATATTTTCTTCATTCAGGTAACTATAGACGACAGTACAGTTAGATATTTTCGGCCTATTCCGTTCATCACCATGCAGAAGTAGGTTAAAAAAATAACTCCATATTCAATTGTCAAAGAGCACGGCAGAGTCAGAAATGGTTCTGCCTTTTTTATGCATGTTTCTATCCGTAATCGTTATATCCCTAAACTACCCTGAACTGTAGATTCGTAGGTGAAACCCGCAATACAGACTCCTTTCTATAATCTCAATTAGGAAGGTGTTTTCTACGGAAAGGAAATTTCTTGTTTTAAATATTCGATAGAAGGTAGGTCAAATTATCCAGGGTCGTTGTGAAGAAGACATCCTTCACCACATATCCTTCAGGGACTGTAATTTGGGCTGGTGCAAAGTTAAGAATTCCCCTTACCTCTGCCTCCACCAGCATATCGGCTACATTCTGAGCTTCTGAGGGAGGGGTCGTGATGATTCCGATCTTGATCTTCCTTTTCTTAGCTACCTTTTTGATTCGATCGATGTGAAGAACCTCCACGGGCTTTCCCAACTTTTCTGAAGCCCTCCCAATCACTTTTGGAGGATCAATATCAAATGCCGCAACAATCTTATAATTCTGCTTTAGAAAATCCTGATAGGACAAAAGGGAAGAACCCAAATTCCCAATGCCGATCACTGCCATTCTCCACTCTTTGTTTAATCCCAATATTCGTTTAATCTCATAAAGCAGGTCTTTCACATCATAACCTTCACCACGAGTCCCAAGCTCACCGAAATAGTTCAGATCTTTTCTCACCGTACCGGCATTCACAATACATTTATTGGCCAGTTGGGCAGAGGAAACTACCTTTCCCCCTTCCTCCTCCATCCGTTCTAAGCATCTAAAATATTGCGATAATCTTCTAATTGTTGCTTCAGATATTTTAGAACATTTCAATTTTGTAGCTTCTTTCACAAGGTAGTTTATTATTAAATCCTTATCGATCTGTCAAGTTGTTTAGATTGGCTTTTGGCAAAATATTGAAAAGGCTGGAAGAGTTAGTCTGGCAGTGCCTGTCAATTCAAGTCTTTATTAGGCAATCTTTTTACCAGGTTCAGGCGGAGCTACCGCATAAACCTCATCCACTCTTATCGTTCCGACTGCCCTGATATCCAGCTTTATCTTTTCTTTCATCTCTTTGGCAAATCTATCAAAGAGTTCTCCGGAAGTCTGAAATCCCAGAAAGGTGCCCCTTATCTGGTAGCCCGCAACTGGACTCATCTTAAAGGCTAATGCTGAAACTTTTTTGTTAAGCTGCAAATTCTTATTGGTTTTATCTCCAAAGATGTCGGTAAAGGCTATAACATCTTCACTGACAGCTCTCAGACTTCCTTTGGGTACCGCATTGATTTCTAAGACCGTAGAGCCCGCAGTAGCTAAAACTTTAGCACTACCGGGATCATTAAAGACATGAAGACCAGATGGAGCTACGAGATATTGTAGCCGAAATCTACAATATCGAAAGGAGACACTCGCTCGATCAATTCAGGTTCTACTTGAGATTTTTCGCAAACAAGGGCGTTTATGACGAGGAGACTTTGAAAAAATATGGAGATTTGTATAGATATCTCGGCTCAAAGGCTGGGGAATTAGAAAGGCAGCTATTTTTAGAGGATTGGATAGGCGAAGCATAACCTAACCAGCAATTGCACCTGCCCCTCATTCTCATTTACATATGTATGGATGTCTATTAATTACAATCGCAATTTTAATCCTTATCGGATGTTTCATGATCCATCCTCTTTTAGGTTGACCCCTGATGTCAATAGTGGACACGAAACGCTCTCTCACGCTGCAACCTGCCTTACATAGAACTGCCGCTCATAGACAGCTGGGGATAGGTACCCCAGCCGTGCTTGCCGTCTTTG
>JBEKWN010000179.1:0-3878 GCA_049513055.1 Thermodesulfobacteriota bacterium | reverse complement strand
CTCTGAGATTCCAAACAATCCAAAAAAGCCGGAAAGGATGAGGGGATACCCCGGGGGGTGCATAAATTCAGGCACAGGCAATTTCTCAAAGAAATTAATATCCACAGGGTAGATGAAATTCCTGACGATACCCCTTCCGTTTACAATATTTCTTGCTATCGAAGCGTATTCCCGATCATCTGAACCTGAAATTTCTTTGGTATGGGTGGCATAAAATCCAAACCAGACCATCCCTGCCAGAAGAAAAAGGAGAAGGATGAGAAGGCTAAAGGATATCCGCGAAGGAATTAATTCCTGTTTCACCTGACTGGCCGTTTCTTTTTTAGGGCTGATGGGGATCGTTTTTTTTCGCCTCATTTCTACACGACTCTCCTCTTAAAAAGGTTTCTGGCAATCACCCCCAGGTGTTCCTGAATGGTAGCGAGTACACGCATCTTGCTTGCTCGGCCCTTCATATCATATCGGATAATCATCGGAACTTCGGTCATAAAAAGCGGGATCTGTCGAAATTTGATGAGCATTTCTGCCATGGCGGCAAACCCGGTCACTTCGATCAGGTGATCACCAAATTTCTCAAAAGCAGTTTGAACAGCTGCTCCCGTATGGGCACGATAAAAACCGGTATAGGTTCTAATCCCCTTCACATGGAATAACATCCGATAGGCCAAATTGCTCAAGTAACTTAGGAGATATCGGAGCAGAGGCGCACCGATCATCATCCCGCCAGTCGTAAAACAGGAACCGATCACCACTTCGTATCCCTCATCAATCTTCTTAAGCATGAACTCGACAGTCTTAAGATTGTGCGTATTATCTGCGTCGAGGGTGATAATAATATCATCCGCCCTGACCACTTTGATCAGTTTCTTGAGACCGTTTGAGAAGGCAATGCCGATCCCCTGGTTTTTATCATGATGAATCATATGGATGGGTATCTCTCTTGAAACTTCTTCCACAATTTTAACGGTCTGATCATTACTTCCATCATTCACCACCCAGATTTCGAAAGAGAAGCCTTTCTGTGCCATCATTGCTGAAATATTTCGCAATCGAGGACCGATCTCGGTCTCTTCATTGTAAGCAGGCATTAAGAAATAAATCATCTTTTCCTTGTTTCTATCCGTTTCTTCGGAACCAACCGATTGTTCGCTTTAATCCTTCCTCGATTCCTATTTTAGGCTCATACCCCAGTAAATATCTCGCCTTGGTAAGATCCATATCCCTTATCCTTACATCCTCATAATCCTGGCAGAGGTCTGAATAGGCAATGAACTCAATTTTAGGTTTCCCTGAATTCCCGACCAGTGACCATATCTGATAGGCAAGGTCAAGGATACGTATATGATCTGATGAACCAATATTAAAAACTTCTCCCCAAACCTCTTCTTTCTCAATCACTCTCAATATTCCTTCCACGGCATCCGAAACATAAACAAAATTTCGAACCTGGAGTCCATCCCCATGAATGGGGATGGGTTCTCTCTCCAATGCTTTTTCAATGAAAACGCCCTGGGGGCCGCCCCACCAATCCTTCCGCTGCCTCGGGCCATAAATAATAGAGAATCTTAAAATATTGATCGGGACTTGATAAGCATTTTGATAGGCAAAACATAATTGCTCAGAATAGATTTTCGAGATGGCATCACTCCAGCGGATTGAATTAGAATTTCCAATCACCAAAGCACTTTCTTCTGAAAAAGGAAGCTCTGGATTTTTCCCATAGACATCATCAGTGGACCCAAGAATCACAGAGATTTTTCTCTCTTTAGCCACCTCCAATATGGTTTCCGTTCCCTTTGTATTGACCTCGACCGTCTTGAAGGAGCCTCCTTCTCTTGGAATCTTATAGGTGGCGAAGTGGACGAGAATATCAACCTTCTTCGAAATCTCCATCAAAAAGTTCTTATCTAAGACATCCCTTTGATAAAATGCAAATTGAGGGGAAGAGATGGAATCAAATATATTCTCTATATTCCCATGGGTCAGGTCATCCACAACCATCACTCTAAAACCTCTTTCAAGGAGAGCATGGGATAAATGGGAGCCCAAAAAACCAGCTCCTCCAGTGATGATAACTGTTTTCATCTTCCTGCTCACTCTTCACCCTTTGTGACACGTCTCTGCCATTCGATGGTAGGGATTAATCCTTCATCAATGGAAATCCTCGGGGTAAAACCAAGAACCTCTTTTGCCAAACGAATATCCGGAACTCTCCGCCTGACATCTTCATATCGTCCAGGAAATTGCCGGTATGGGATAAACTCTATTTGGGGTTCTTCGGAACCACGGACAAATTTCCAAATCTTTTTTCCTAATTCGAGAATGGTAATCTCCTCAATGTTTCCAATGTTAATCACCTTCCCAACGGCTTCCTTCCTTTCCAGGGCCTGGAGGGAGCCTTCAATGGTGTCCTGAATATAAGTAAAACTTCGGGTCTGGAGTCCATCCCCATGAATGGGCATCGGTCTATTTTTCAATGCACAGTCAATGAAAATGGACTGGGGTCCCCCCCACCAGGTTAAGTTCTGTCTGGGACCATAGCTCCCAAAATAGCGGAGGATGGTCATGCGAACACCGCACTCTTTACTGTAAATATAACAGAGATGCTCACCTAACATTTTTGAGATGGCATAACTCCATCTTTGTATTTGGGGAGATCCCATGTAAAAATCACTATTTTCAGCATAGGGCAAGTTAGGATTTTTCCCGTAAACATCTGAGGTGGAAGCAAAAATGACCTGACAACCCACTTTTTGAGAAACCTGCAATACATTTTCTATTCCCTTCACATTCACATCTAAGGTTTCAAGGGCATTTCCATACCTCGGGATCTTATAGGCGGCCAAGTGGAAGATGGCATCGATACGGCCACTGAGTCCGAGCAAGAGTTCCATATCCCGAACATCCCCTTGAACGAATTCAAATTGCGGATGTCCAAGGATAGAAGGAAGATTTGGAAGGGTACCATAAGAGAGATTATCCAATCCAATGTTCCTTCCTTAACAAAAATAGAAAATCTTTATAGGAACGAATAAAGCCCTTTTCTCTTCTTCTTTTCTCTAACTCATACTGAGCGATTTGGCAAAACCAACTCTTGGGGATCCCCCCATACCGGATGAGATAAAGCAACCACCAGCACCCATTTCGGATGGGATAATGTTGAAGGCATTTCAATTTCGATTCTTCGAATGCTTGAAGATACTCCTCCACTTTAGGCCGTCCCACCTTTGGGTTGTCGGATGCCTGCTCGATGAAATAAGCTCTCCCTTTTGGTTTTAAATATCGACCTAATTCCATAACTGTCTTTCCCAGTATTCCGACTTCCATATGTTGTAAGACCCAAACGCAGAATATGAGATCAAAAGGATTTGGAAAAGCGGGAAAATGAACCCCATCGTACAGCATAAATTCCACATTCTCAACGGTCCGATTCTTTTCGGCCAAATTAATCATTTCTACTGTTGTTTCTAAACCTACTACTTTCCTAACCTTCGGTGCAATCCAGAAAGAAAATCTTCCGCTTCCACATCCAAAATCTAAAACGATTTCATTTCCTTTTAACTCCAGCACCTCCTCTAAGGCTATCTTCTGGAGAAGGTCAATATAATAATTCTTATGACCTCTTCGGTCCGCAGGATCAATGCCTGAAGCTAAAAATCCCTCCTGGGCTCTTTTCCCCCAATCTACATTCTCGATCAAATCTTCTCCTCCCCCTCACCCACTCCCTCTCCCCTATGGGGCGAGGGGAAAGGTGATGGGCGAAGGATTTTTATCAACCAATTACCTATTTCCGAACTTCCCATTCTTTTACCCAATTCCCAAATCTTACATCGAAAGGGATGATAATCTTTCACATAAGTATAAATATCCATCGACTG
>JBEKWN010000178.1:0-6069 GCA_049513055.1 Thermodesulfobacteriota bacterium | reverse complement strand
CCGTGTCCAAAGAAGTCTAAGTCTTCTGAGTTGTTTTGGATTCGCAAGTTCTCAGTCGATACCGATGGAGAGCCAAAATAGCTTACGAATAACTGGATGTGATGGAAAAAGAATGAGACTTCCACCTACAAGTCTTCGCTCTAAGGCAACCCTTGAGGTAAACGATTACTGGTAGAAACATGCAATAAAGAAAGACATCACTTTTTCTTTTTGGGGGCCACTGCCCCTCCTTCTTTAAAAGCGGGATCTCAAAAAGTATAAGAGACCCCTACAAGAAAATTCCGCCCTGGTGATGGATAAAAGAGTTGACTCGTCCCGGCAGCATTGGTGACCGCAAATTCTGCATACTTTTGATTGGTAAGATTGTTCACTCCCGCAAAGGCCTTCAATCCTTTCCAAGAGTAAGAGAGCTTTGCATCAAGTGTATAATATCCATCCAATCGACCAAATTGGTTACCCCAGTCGCTAATAAGATGCCGGGATCCAACGATATTGGCCTTGGTATTTAATAGAAATCCTTTACCAAAATCAATATCCACGCCCAAGGAACCTTTATGCCTCGGTACTCCAGGAATATCATTTCCTAAAAAGGGAGCTTCCAGAAGAATGGGTCTGATATAAGTATAGTTTGCCCAGCACGAAAGCCATGGATACGGTTTCACCTTTGCTCCGACTTCTACCCCCTGGCGGCGGGTTTTCGGAAAGTTCTCATTGGAGAATGTTTCGGGGTTGTAAAATATCTCGTCATGAAGATCAATCCAGAAGACCGTTAGGTTGGCTTCAATCTGCTCGGTAAACGCATGGCGAATTCCTGCTTCATAATGATATCCAGTCTGGGGTTTCATCATGGGGTTTACCTGAAATGTGGGGAAGTACTGAATCAATTCGTCAGAGACAGGGAATCTGAAACTCCGCTTGAAACTAAAAAAGGCGGACGATTTTTTATCAAACAGATAGTTGATGGAGAGGCTGTAAGCAGGTTCATTATCTCTTGTCTTATCTTTCGCTCTTGGCGTCTCCTGAAAAAGGTCGTAAGTTACCCATTCGTGGCGGTAACCCAATGACAGAATCAGATTGTCCAGAATCGAAAACTCATCTAAGACATAAGCGCCTATTGACTGTTTTGTAACTTCCACCCGATTCAAAAAAGTCAGGCCGAAAAAGACCGTTTGCGAATCGACCGTAGAATCCGAATTATAAAAATCGAACCCGAGAATGAGTTTATTCCGAAAGTTCCATAAGCTCTTTTCGAGAATGTATTTTGGGGTAAATCCCCAGGTACTTATATATCTTTGGTCTTTAAAAGAGTAGGATACGAAGAAATCGTCCACCTCCCGGTGTCGGTAGGAGAGGTCCGCCTCGATTCGGCCAAGATTCCATAGTTTGGCTTTGACGCCTAAATCACCATATCCGTCGTCTGTCAGGGCGTGATCGTCAGGAGCAAGGGTGGCCCGAGGATGCGATATATAAATATCTTTAGGAAGTCCTCCAGGCAACCCTGTGTCATCGTGATGGAAACTCCCATTGAAGTAGAAACTAAGGTTTTCGTTCATATCATAAATTAATTTTCCTCCCACATCTTCGGCTCTTAGAAATCCATTCTCACGATATCCCTCTGTGGAGTTGTGACTGGCATTCAGGATGGCTGACAGGGGACCCCATTTTCCACTGACCGAGGCACTTTCTTTGTTGTACCCGTAGCTCCCACCCACCACTTCTGCATTCGCAGAAAAAGGTTTTTCAGGTTTCTTCGTAATGATATTAATCACACCTCCAACAGCATTGTCTCCATAGAGGACACTTCCAGAGCCCCGGACGATCTCAATCCGCTCCACCTGATCAAGAGGGATCTGCGTCCAATCAACTCCGCTGAGATCGATTTCATTGACCCTTCTACCATCCACTAAGACAAGAGTGTTAAGCAAACCCGTCTCACCAAAACCTCTGATGTCCACCGATGCGTTCTTCCCAGTTCCATAATAGTCACTGACGACAACCCCAGCTTTATCCCTCAGCAGGTCAACGGTGGTTTGAGCATTGGAATGTTCAATCTCCTCCTTGGTAATAACGGTCACAGAAGCAGGGATCTTTCTAATTTCTTCTGTGTCCCGGGTGGCAGTGACCACCACCTCCTCGAGAGTGACTTCCTTTTCCTGTGCCAGGAGAGAGAAGGGGATCAAAATGGACAGGGTTAAACAAGAGATAATAGAAATGGAATTTTTCATAGGAACCTCCCCCTAATCTTTTAGTGCACCTAAAATGGATTTGCTGAGGAGAAGGGTCCAAAAAAAATCCCCAGCCTTCGCACTAAAGACTGGGGATTATACCCGCTGACACCCTTCACAGCCTTATCCTCGAAGACCTTTTCGTGAAGAATATCCAGGCAGGTTTTCTGACTCTCCCGACCTTAACTCGCCTTCCCATGCGATTGCACAGTGGCTTTTCTTGTTAAGGCACTCATCCCGCCATCTAAAGAACTCAATAGCGGAATCGGGACTACAGCGGCGGGTCCGTCCCCGAATTTCCCACTTATGCGGGATTACGAGGTTCCCTTTACCTGGATATCGCCGTTTTGATAAGTTTCTTTTAACAAACCCCAAATGGGCCTGTCAAGTTTTTTCTTTGTTTCGACCACAAGATAGGGAGTGCCCTAATTATCCATTCGAGTGCCGATCAGGCTATAAATTAGGTAAAGAAGGAGTTTTGGAGGCCGAAAAAAGAATCAATGACGATTATCAATTCAAATCATCCATAATTGGCGAAAAAGCTGGGTTGTTGAGCACAGGAAGCAACCAACAATGAACTACCTCTTATTTTGAAATTCCCTGAGGGTGGTGAAAGGCATCATTGATTCCCTGGACGATTGAGACAGGCCTTCAGCACCGGGCTCGGTTTAAACATTAAGATCCTTCTTGGGGTAATCTCAATACGACCTCCCGTCTGGGGGTTGCGGCCTCGCCTGGCTCTCTTATTTCGGATGACGAAATTCCCAAACCCGGAGACCAACATCTAGGTTGTAAGGTTAACTGAGACTCGGGTGGGCACTTTTCATGAAACAGGTATCATCAAATGGTGAACAAGTCAACCCAAAAAAGTGCCTCCCAAAAATGTTTTGTGAAAACCATCTTTTTAAGAATTATCACTTGAAATCTGGTATTCCGATATAGATTCTCGACTTGTTGACTTCAGGAAGAAGTATGCAAGGGGAACCACTCTTACTACTTGCCAGAATTGATAAAAAGGCCATATTGAACTTTATGACTTCATACCCTTTTGGTCGAGAACATCAATCACGGTTTTGAGAAGGAGGAAGAGAAAACCCTTCCGTTCATCTGTTAATGCTAAAGCATCCTCCCCTTCATCATCTTCCATCAAAGCATCCGCTACATACTTCACCACGTAAGGCTGTCTGGAAGTCTGAACACTGGCAACCCTATCAAGAAATTTTTCATGTGCTCCCTCTAATCTTTCCATTAGACCTTCATTGTGTTCATCACACTTGATAATCTCTTCAGAGGAAATCTTTTTGATCTTCCCATGGGCCTTTTGAAACATCCGGTAGACAACAAGAAACATATAGATCGCAAGTTCTCTCACTTCCTGACCCATTTCTTGGGATGATTCCGTTACGAAGGCCAAGAGCTCCGACTGGCTGTTGCCAATCTTCATCATCTCTTTCTTCGCTCTATCAGGGCTAAAACCGGCAACTTCTTGCCAGGTCTTTTCCACAATTGCTTCAGGTATTGATTCCATGAACCCTCTATTTTACGTCTTTCTCTGGAGTAAGTTTCTTATCGGGTTTCCTTAAGAGGGTTTGTAACAAATGACCCCACTCCCCTTTTAGAAATCACTAACCCATCCTTTTTTAATTGAGAAATTACCCCATGGGCGATATCTCTACTGACATTGAACTCCTGAACAATCCTTTCGTAGGATAGACTTTCCCCCTTTTTCAACTCACCCTTAAGAATCATTTTCTTCAGTTGAGAATATACCTTTCCCGATGCTCCATACCTTTTTAGCTTTTTGGGAAAGATTCCCTCGATAACTTCGTCAGGTATTCTATCTCTGGATTGCTTCATTTGTTCCGTCTTGACCTTGACGGTTGAGATTTCGTCGGTTCCAAATCCTCCCCCATTGATTTGCATATTATTTTGTATAATTTTTCTTGGATACTCCCTTGATTTACATAACCCCCTGATAAATCACTTTGTTCTCCTAAATAGGTCGCCCTCTGTGAAAAAAAAGTCCTCTGTAATTCTTTATACTCCCTTTTTTCGCAATTAAATTCATATAAATCTATTGAAAAGTTTAAAGTCCTGAATCCTTTCCCCAACCGTGTTGCTAATTCAGTTACACCTTCCTTCGCATAAATAACCTTCCCCCACACTCTAACAATGTTTTTAGATGGGCGAATTGTTTTGTCTGCATCATAGTAGTAACTTGCAAAACCATCTTGCCCATATAACCTCCAATCTTCCCCCCACACTTCTGCATGGTAAAAGAGAGTGAATCCTATGGCTACAAGGATAACTCCCAAGCTGAGCGATAATGATTTCATTCAGGTCACCCCTTTCTTTTTCGCTTCCTATACATCCCTGATTTTCTCTGTTTAATTCTCTTAACCCTTTGGAGCATCCCGTTAAAATCAACCAATTCTATCTTTGAATTATTCTTCTTATTCATACCGATGGCTATTATCTCCTTTTCTTCTTCATCTCCCCATTAACTACCCTTACCATCTCCACAAACTCCTCCTTGGTGAATATTCCCATCTACCGCTGTTTTCTCCGTTTGATTTCACTCTGAATCCTGCTCCTCTCCCGCCCACCATAGACATAGAGCGAGGGTGGGACATTCCATCCCAATTCCCGATGATTTTGGATGATCGACTGAAAATTCTTTAATCCGACCTTCCGTCCTATCATGCTGATTGGGAGTCGCTTCTTAAAATAGATCGCATAAGCCTTCTCAGCCCTTTTTGAGTAGAGTCGTCCAAACTTCTCATCGACCAATCTCCTATCTCTCAGCGTTCGGAGATGGTAAAGGTATTTTACCCTTGACCCCCCTGTTTCCTTTACGATTGTATGAATGGAAATAAATTCGCTGTGGGGTTTCTTGCTGATCTGGATCAGCTTCTGGCACAAACGGCATTCCCCAGTCTGATGCCCTTTGGGTTTCACTGGTCTCTTGATCCCCTGCCTTTTAAAAAAGGCATGAACCGCCTGCCTCGACACTCCATGCCTTTCCCCCAGTTTCTTAAAGGAAAGAGTGGTTTCTTTCAAGTCCTTTAGCAAATTGTCTTCCTTACCCTGAAGTATTCCCCCTCTTCTCATTATCATCTCCGTTTTTTCTACCTTTTCATCTCCCGATCCACAACCTTCACCATTTCGAACAACTCTTCCTTGGTGAATATCCCTTTCTCCACAAGCAACCTGGTAAGGGCTTCTTGTTGGACGACTTGGAACATAAGAAGCTCTTCAAAAGAGACAATTTGTTTGGGATCGAGGGCGGTTGCCATTGTAAGCCTCCGCAGAACCACGGTGAAAGTTAAATCTTATCGCAGCCAAGATGTTTAAATAGACCAGCGATATAATTCCCCCATGTTGGAAGCAATTTATCAATTTCATAGGAAAGTAAAGTTATTTCCCCATTGTGAATTTTATTGTGAACTTCCTCCAACTTCTGATATTTCAGGGGCGGCCACGATATCTTCCCTGATTGATTAACCACATAAAAACTTTTTTGCTTTTCGTCAATTTCGACTATATGCAATAGACAGGTTATTAATGTTCGGCATCGTTTTACCAAGAGGCACGACTACGAGTTCAAGTGAAAGCCCAGCGATAAAATAGAAGAGGCAATCATGGCTGCCATAGTCAGCTAAGGAGTAGGGGATGACATTCGTCTGAAAACCTCAAAACCACTATGACTAACTTGTGATAGCTTAGGGAGTCATCTTCTATGAGGAAAATCATCTGGGGATGAGGGCAACTTTCCTCTCACGAGAGCTTTCAGTTTTTTGATCACCTCGTGATCTTCTCCCAAGATTGGAAGAAGGGATTGGAT
>JBEKWN010000177.1:0-5225 GCA_049513055.1 Thermodesulfobacteriota bacterium | reverse complement strand
GCGGCTTAAAGCGCTGCATCTCACATCGCATTTTCGATCGAGCGAAGAAGTAACGACTCTGCTATCCGAAGCCGGTTTCATGGTCGAGCTCAAAGAGCCGACCGCGTTGGACCGCGAAGAAATATGGTTTATCTGCAAGCGAGCCAAGTGGGGTAGTTGACTATGTTGAATCATTCTCCTTGCGTCGTTGCATGAATTCCCATTCTGGGTTGTTAGAAAAACTCGGACCTATGGCTACTTCATACCCGGCTCGGGAGTTGGGGCCACTCTCAGCTCTCGCTGAGGTGTCACTCGTTTTGATTCGTGTTGCCATGCCTATTCTCAAGCTAAAGAGGGGAGGATATTGACGGACAAATGGGATCTCTACGATATGGAGCATGTCACATTTACCCCGAGGAGCATGAGTCCGGAAAAACTCCAGGAAGGTTTTGAGTGGCTCAATTCCTCCTTTCTCTCGTGGGGTTCCATCTTCCGAAGGTTTTTTAAGATGAACCGATCCCTCCAGATTTTTGGCCCAATGAACTTCGGTTTCCATAAAGCCTGGAAGAAAAGAAACAGGCCTAAAATTAATTGTTCTGAAACCTCTCTAATAATCTGACCTGGACCTCACAACCCGTATTTCTATTTTTGATTTTGAGGATAGTGCATGCGAGTTTTTAAGGCAGAGTTAAGAAGGAAATTGACAGGCATGAGGTTCTCTGAAAAAGGGAACCCAGATCAATGGATACTTCTACCCCCTTGATATCTCAATGGGTGTGCTGAAGTAAATGGATAGGTTGGAAAAGGAGAACGTCTAAATCAGCCGCACGTTGGAGGCATTCAAAAATAGAACCGTCCCATTTCCATTTCCTCGTTTAGTAGTGTGCCTCCTGTCTCTACCGTTATAGCCTCCTCTCATTCTTTTATTTTATCCAAAGATATTGGTCCTTCATATTTTTGAATTCGATAGTCCCCTTCAAGTTTCATTTTACCTTCGCCCATGCGAAGGTTCAAATTTATATACTGATCTCCCAAAGAATGGATAATTCTGCCGTTTTCTATCTTGCCATTAAATGGGGAACTGGTGGCAGGGCGATCGGCGTGACTATATGTAATCTTCCCTTTCAAGCCCTCATTAAATATCTCCAATTCAACAGGCTGGATATATGATCCGTCTCGACTTTGATAAAACCCTTTCCATTTCCCCTTTAAGTCTGGAAGATCAGCTTGAGTGATAGATTTTATAGGAACTGTAGCGCAACCTAATAAAACCACCAGAGCCAAAAACAGAACCAGACAGCCTAGAATCAACATCTTTTTCATATGATTTCATCTCCTTTTGTTTATGATTTTAAATGGGACGGGTCTATTTTGAATTATTTAATCCCTTTCACTTTGCCAACAATTGCAGCTAACTTGTTCACATTAGTGCCCATACTTTTTATAATTAGCTTTTGTTTTTGCCTTATGTTGCTCTTTCGTCAGAAGCTGCATGTTATTAGGGTTATCACTACCACCATCCCCTTTGGAAATAGAAAATTTAATTAGGATTGTTGAACTAAAAATACTAAGAATGACCATTTTGTCAATACTAAAATGAGATTATGAAAATTATCTTTTTGAGTCAACACCAAATTTGACGGCGTTCCAAAGGTCAAATCTTAGCTTTCGCAAGTCATTCTTTTTGAAAAGCTCAATTCGCTGGGTGGGAAGGATCAGGTTTTAGGACCCAAACCATACATCGCCTTGACTTTTACCCGGTCGATGGAACCGTCTTCCTTTTTGGGTAATGATTCAACAAATTCGACATAACCTGGTTTTTTGTAGCGAGCGATTCTCCCCGCCACAAAATCGATTAGTTCTTGTTCCGATAATTTAGCATTCGGTTTTAAGACACAAACAGCCTTGATCCCCTCTCCAAACTTTAAATCAGGTATTCCAATGACCGAGACCTCCTGAACATTTGGATGTTCAAGCACGACCTTCTCGACCTCCACGGGATAGACATTCTCGCCCCCTGGTTTGATTAATTCTTTTTCTGCTTTCCTCCCTGCAAACCAGAGGTAACCATCTTCATCCATACGGCCTGCATCCCCTGTATGGTGCCACTGTTCTCGGAAGGTATGTTTGGTTAACTCCTCCTCTCCCCAGTATCCATGAAATACTAAAGGACTGCGAACCAAGATTTCTCCCACTCTCCCCGCTTCCACCTCATGGTCAAATTCATCTACAATCTTTATGTCCACCAAGGGACCAGCTTTCCCTGCACATCCAGCTTTTTCCCGATTTGAACAAACGCTGGTCAATCCCATCGTTTCTGTCTGGCCATACACCAACCAGAACTGACCATGACCAAGGCTTTCAAATCTCTTGATGGTCTCTTGCATATCGATACCCAATATATGTTTCAATGAGGAGAGAGTGAACTCTCCTTTTGCCTGCTCATCAAGCAACTGGAGAAGGATGGGTGGAAAGTCACCGATGAGGGTAATTTTCTCTTGGTCAATCATCTTTCCCGCAATCTTCGGATCAAATTTCGAAATCATCACATTTCTCCCACCTACATGCATCATTATCAGGGCTCCGAATATCCCTGCGATGTGAAATAGAGGAAGAATGTTCAGATAGGATTCTTCACGGGTGAGACCCATGATAGCGATATTTTGAATGGTGCAGAAAATAAGATTGTGGTGACTGATCACGGCTCCACGAGGTTTTCCCTGAACGGCAGCGGTGTGCATGATAATAAATGGATCGTCACCATCTAATTCAACTGGGTTTCCAGGTTGACTTTTCAGAAGCGAATCGAACGAAATATAAATGCCATTGGGTGAGCCAAAGGTTACAAATTCTCTCAGCGACGGACAAGTCGATCGAAGATCGGAAATCATCTTCTCAAAATCAGGGTCAACAAAAATCATGATCGGTTCAGTATTGGTAAGATTATAGCCAATCTCTTCGGCTGAGAGCCGAAAATTAATGGGGACCATGATGGCTCCTGTTGCAGCGATTCCGCCCATCAGAGGGAAAAATTGAGGATAGTTTTTGGCTAAGATGCCAATCCGATCCCCCTTCCGAACCCCCTTTCCCGTTAGCCAGCCGGCCACCCGGTTGACCTGATCAAAGAGTTCTCCATAAGTCACTTTCTCATTTTCTGACCTGATGGCGATCTGGTTTTTAAAGAGCGTTGCATTCCTTTTATAGATGTCATAAACCGTAAAACTTCTTACTCTCATCGGTTCCCCCTCATTCTACGCCTTTCGGCATTGTGCAGCGATTCTTTATGTCAGCCAGCGTTTTCGGCGTTTATAGTGCTTGACATCCCGATAACTCTTCTTCTTCCCCACCTCGGTCAGGCCGAGGTAAAACTCTTTAATGTCGGCATTTTCCTCAAGTTTGTCTGACTCATCATCCAAGACAATCCGTCCATTCTCCATCACGTAGCCATGATCAGCAATGGAGAGAGCCAGACGTGCATTTTGTTCAACCAGCAGGATGGTCACCCCCTCTTCTCTGTTAATGCGTTTTATGATATCGAAAATCTCAGAAACCAAAAGGGGAGAAAGCCCCATCGAGGGTTCGTCCAGCAGCATCAATTTGGGAGAGGCCATCAGTCCCCTTCCGATGACTAACATTTGCTGCTCGCCTCCGCTGATATAGCCCGCCAACGTATTTCTGCGCTGAACCAGACGTGGGAAATAATTAAATACTATGTCCATATCCTGTTTCATTTTCCTGGCGTTTTTATTGGTATGCCCGCCGACAATAAGGTTTTCTTCCACCGTCAAATCGCCAAAGACACGCCGTCCTTCCATCACCTGGAAGATGCCCATACGAACGATTTTTTCTGGGGAGGTTTTGTCAATTCTTTGCCCCTTAAAATTGATAAAGCCATCTGTTACTTCGCCATCCTCAGAATCAAGAAGCCCGGAGATCGCCTTAAGAGTGGTCGATTTCCCCGCCCCATTGTTTCCAAGAATCGTCACAATCTGTCCGTCGTTGACCTGAAGGGACATTCCCTTCAAAACGAGAATGACATTATGATAAATGACCTCGACGTTATTGACCAATAATAAAGGTTCCACCTTCACCCCGTAGTTGAACTATAATATGGATTGAATGAATTTCATATCGTGATTTATATTAACTTATTCCCATGTCGTAAATAGACAAAGCCGGCCATAAAAATTGACATGCTTTTTTGATCTTGGCCGTTGATGTCTTTGCAACAACGGGGTAAACTATGCTCCTAATCTTGAATAGGTTAAATCGACTTCACCCAGATAGGCTTTGATCACATGTTCATTTTGACGGACTTCCGCTGGTTTCCCTTCAGCGATCTTCTCGCCGAAGTCGAGCACGCAGACACGGTCTGAAATGTCCATGACCACTCCCATGTCATGTTCGATCAGAATAATGGTCACTCCCCATTCCTCATTAATATCCAGAATAAAACGCGCGATATCCTCTGTCTCCTCTAAATTCATGCCTGTTGCTGGCTCGTCAAGGAGAAGAATTTTTGGTTTCAATTTCCCTGCGCAAGGCAATCTCCTCACGCCGGGTCTTGCCATAATAGATGCCGCCGGAAAGGAAACCTGACTTGAGATGGACATGACGTCCAAGTTTGATGTTGTCGATGACGGTCATGTGCTTGAACAATTCTACATTTTGAAAAGTCCGGGCAATTCCTAAAGAGGCCACCTTATGGGCCTTCATATTTAAAATATTCTGACCATCAAAAATAATTTTCCCCTTTTCGGGGTTATAAAAACGGTTGATACAATTAAGAAGACTGGTTTTGCCTGCCCCATTGGGCCCGATGATCGCAAAGATCTCACCTTTTTTAATGCTGGTGCTTACCCCAGCCAGAGCCTTAAGGCCACCGAAGCTCAGATGGATATCTTCGATTTGAAGTTGAATTTCTTGTGTCATAAAATTTTATAGTTAATTAGGTTTCTTTTGTTTTTCTGGTTTATTTGGTTAACCAAACAGACTAAATAAACTAAAGAAACCAGACAGACTGATGAAATCTGCAATTTGCAATGTTAACCTAAGCTCCCACCTGTTTTACTTTGACTTTGGTCTTCATTAGAAACTCTTTGCCATCCCGGTAGCGGATATGCAATTCCACTTCCAATTCTTTCTCATCACTGTAGAGCGCATCAATAAGATGTTTATACTTTTCCGCCACAAATTTTCTTCTCACCTTTCTCGTTCGGGTCAACTCCTCATCGTCCGCATCGAGC
>JBEKWN010000176.1:0-4013 GCA_049513055.1 Thermodesulfobacteriota bacterium | reverse complement strand
TCGGTTGAAGAAATAACGAAGGATGTGACCGTGCGATTTTCAAGAGGATTTCTCGAGTTTTTCCCTGCTGAAGAAAACTCTCGTCTATGGAAATTATTGATTCAAAGAACACTGGAACATTTCGGGATCGAGATGGAGGAGAAACGTTGAGAAGCAGAGACACAGCCCCTGCTTCTCATGTAAAAGAAGGTAAGCTTAACTCTTTCTGGAGGTTTTTACCTGGAAAGTGGTAATGAGTTGTTCCAGTTTTTTCCCACCACATTTTGGGCATTTCGCCTTCCTAGCATCGTGCTCTCTGAAGCTGAGCATGGCAGTAAATTTCTTTTTACATTTCGGGCATCGATAGTCATAGCTGGGCATTCCCTTCCCCTCCTTTCTTTATCGAATTATAGTAAGTTTCACCGTAAAGTAACTGATTATTAATATAGAAATTTAGAAAGAGACTGTCAATACCCAACCTTTCCTTGCCCACCCCCAGTTGTTCTTCTCCTGACCGCTGGCCTGAGATATGCCAAGACATAGGCAGACGGGTTGAAGAAGCTTTAGGGCGGCGACCCCTGAACCATCAGGCTCCTGAACCCCAAGCCTTTTTAAGGTTGGGTAAGATAATGGCGAAGGTTACCCATAACATTCAATAATGGCCGCATCCTAAAACTTCGGAAACTTGTCTGCCTATGTCGTTCTGCCTTCTTCACTCCTTAATATGTTGAAAAAACTGGCGGTGGGCGAGCCCTAGAAGCTCGATCTCCCTTTGTTGATGGGATGGGATAAATTCTAATGCCTCATCGACATAGGCCATTGCCCTATCCCAATCTTTGAGCCGATGCTCATGATATTTTGCCAATTCAATGTAAGGGAAAGCGTCCTTTTTATAAGTCCAGCCCAACATCTCTTCCCAGAGAGATCGGGCCTTCTCACCCTGCCCTGTCTTCTTAAAAGCCATGGAGAGCCATTTCATCACATCCCAAGACAGGTCGTCATTGCAACGCTTTAAAGCGATTTCAAAACATGGGATAGCTTTCCCCCGCTGACCATGCTCCCAGAAGAGCCTCCCTAATGCGAAGTGCTCAATCCCCTTTCTGGGTCGGGCTGCCTGAGGGTCGTGATAGACAAGGTGGATCCTCCCAGCCAGGGCAACCATCGAGAGGATATCCATCTGGTTATGGTAAAAAACTTGTTGAATCTTCCTTGCATCTCCGGTCTGGATATAATCGAAATAAAGATAGGGAATCCATTCCGATGGAATATCATCCGTTCTTTCTACCCCCAAAAGCTGGGATTCGAGGGTAACCAGCCGGCAGTTTTCATAAGCCCCTTTCCAAATCTTCCTGGAGGGATAGAGGAGATCAAAATTGGGCATCTCCCTTATCTTTGAGGTTTTACGAGAGAGAATAAATCGGGTTTCAAGCAACGGGATATCATATTGCCGTCCATTGAAGGTGACTAAAAATTGAAAGGATTCGAGCATGTCTTTGAGCAGAGAAAGTGAAACCCTTTCTTCAGAATAGTCTCTCATGAAGAATTGGTGAATTAAAAATCTATCCTCTTGGAAAAAACCCAATCCCACCATAAAGGCGAAGGTTCCAGTCCCCCCGGTCAGACCGGTCGTTTCGGTATCGAGAAACAGAGCCTTTCGGAAATCCAATTCCTTAAGCCGTTCATCTTTCGATAGAAGATGGGCAGGGTAAGTGGGAATATTGAGGACATCTGCCAAGGTCATCTCTCCATATCGAAAGTGTGGAGGAAAATGTTCTTTCGTCAGGAAGGTCTCCCCTTCAGGGGTTGAAATGACCTCTCCTTTAACCAGTTCTTCGATAGGGAAGATCGCTTTTTTCTGATAGATCTTTTTCGGTTCGAGAAGCCGATCCAGCCTCTGTCTCAAATCGCTGAGGATCTGGGATTTTTCCTCTGCCTGGCTTTTGGAAACCGAAGTGAGTCTGTTTAGTCTTTCTTTAAGGTCCATGGTTCTTAAAAAGAGGGTTTTAGGATTCGAGGGTTCATGGGTTCAAGTGCTTCACTTGACCACTTGAATCCTTGACCCCTTGAACCCTTTTCTACTTTAGGATTTCCTTCAAAAGTGCCAAGGCGACTTCTTTCGATTTTTCACCTACCTCCTTCGTAGGCCCTACGCAGGATGGACAGCCGTAACGACACTCGCACTTGGAGATGAGCTTTATCGTCTTCTCAAGAAGCACCCGTGTATCATCGAAGAGTTGGGGACTGAAACCTATTCCTCCTGGATAATTATCATAGAGGAAGAGAGTAGGTTCAAAGAGGTCCATCCCCTCCAGAAGAATTTCATTCGGGGCGTTGAAAGAGGAATAAATCCCCTTTGAATCCCTCGAAAGTCTTAGAAACCACTTTGCCCCTCGATCTCCGACACAACGGTTGAGGTCATGAGGGTCGCACATCAGGTGAAGCGCTGCCATGGAATGAAGGGCATAGCCAAGTCCTAAAACCCCATTGATGACTTCCAATCGAGGGTAAGGAAGTCGCTCCACCAAACCTCTCTTAAACGTAATCCAATAGGAGGTGGTGTGAAACTGAAGATCCGGAAGTTCAATCCTTCCGTAACCTAAATTTTCGAGGGTATAGAATTTTATCTTTTTATATCCAACCACACGGGTGGCTATTTTTACCTCACCATGTTCAAACACCATGCCCCCTCCCTGGTTTCTCTCAAATCCCTCCAGGATGGAGACATCGGTGTAGTCAATCGCATCGGTGTAGTAATCGCCTTCGGTCTTCCTGACATAGGCTCTGCGATTGGGGTAATCGAACTTTTCTACCGTATAGAGTTCTGATTCACAGAGGTAGACGGCCCCTTCATAAAGAGTGGTATGGGCACCCGTAAAATCCACCTCTGCAATCACCTCTTCTTTCTTCTTCGTGGTATCAATCACTACGAAATTTTCTTCCGAGGCGGACCGCAAGCTGACCTTCTCCGCAGGATAAGCATCTTGAGTCCAATACCAGTTCTGTCCCACATGATGAAGTGTTCCTTTTTCTTCAAGGTACTTCAGCATCTCATTCAAATCTTCTCGTCCGAAGCGTTCCCCATCCCTGAAGGGAAGTTCAAACGCAGCACACTGAATATGGCTGAGCAGAATGAGGAGATTATCTGGATTGACCAATCCATGCTCAGGGGATTGTCCGAAGAAATAGTCCGGGTTTTCGATAATGAATTGATCCAGAGGTTGGCTTCGTGCGATGAGAACCGCCAATGACTTTTCTGATCGCCTTCCGACTCGTCCTGCCTGCTGGTAGGTGCTGGCAATGGTGCCGGGATAACCTGCGATCAAGCAAACTTCAAGGTCTCCAATATCGATCCCGAGTTCAAGGGCATTGGTGGAGACAACCGCTTTGACTTCTTTCTCTCTCAATCCTTTTTCAATCTCCCTGCGCATCTTGGGGAGATAACCTCCGCGATATCCTCTGACCTTTCCTTTGTCCTCCAGCTTCTTCTCAAAGCGATCTTTCAAATATTTGGTCAAGACCTCTACATAAAGCCGGCTGGTGGCAAAGAGAATGGTCTGAATCCCTTGCTCGATGAAGGGTGAGGCTAACCGCCTCGCGGCATGGATATGGCTCCCACGAATCCCCAATTCTTTGTTGACTACGGGTGGATTATAGAAGATGAAGATCTTCTCCGGTGACGGGGCACCATTTTGATCCACCAAGACGATCTCTCTTTCGAGAAGCTTCTCGGCTAACTCCTTAGGATTGGCAATCGTTGCCGAACAACAGATGTATTGAGGCCTCGATCCATAAAAACGGCAGATACGATCCAACCGTCTCAGGACATTGGTCATATGCGAACCGAAGACCCCTCGATAGGTATGGAGCTCGTCAATCACCACAAATTTCAGGTTTTGAAAGAAGTTCATCCATTTCGTGTGATGAGGGAGGATACCCGTATGAAGCATATCAGGATTGGTGATCACAATATCCCCCTGGGTGCGGATCGCCTGTCGAGCATCCTGGGGGGTGTCTCCATCATAGGTGAATGTGGT
>JBEKWN010000175.1:0-3527 GCA_049513055.1 Thermodesulfobacteriota bacterium | reverse complement strand
GAGGTTAGTTCTTCTTTTGAGTAACCAATAAGTTCTATGTTTTTGATATTAAAAAACCGAAGCATTCCGTCCTGGATCACAAAAATGGCTTCATTTGCATTCTCTACCAACAAACGATATTTCTCTTCTGATTCCTGCAGTGCCTCATACGCCTGTATGAGATCAGTCACGTCGCGAATCGCCTCGACAACATGGGTCACACTGCCTGAGTCATCCTTCAACGTGCTCACCATGGCGGTCACACGGCTCGGCGTACCCGTGGGATATTTCGTAGCAATGTTTACCGATGACCTTTTCCCTGCTGCTGCCGGTGGTAATGAGGAAGGTGTTGTTCACGTCGGTGATTCGGTAGTCGCAGTCGATGACAATGATGTCCTCGTGCAAGGTATACATCAGTGTGCGAAAGTAGCGTTCACGCTCCTGGAGTCTTTCCTCCGCCCGCTTGCGTTCAGTGATGTCGCGGGCAATGATGTGAAATCCGGTGACTTTCCCACCCTCAATCACGAGTGAGGCATTCTGCCCGAACCACATTACCTCTCCAGATTTATTCAAAAAAGGAAACTCAACATAGGTCGTCGGCTGCTTTTCACGAAACTGACTGATATAAATCTTTGATAGCCTGTCCCGATGCTCAGGAACGACGAAATCAAGGTAATTGAACCGCTGAAGTTCTTCAAGCGTGTAACCCACAGCTTTCAGTGCAGTAGAATTGGCCCAGGTGAAATTACCATTTGTGTCGGTGGAATAAATTATCTCCACGGCGTTTTCTACCACTTGTCTGTATCTCTTCTGTGACTCCTCCAGGGCTTCCTCCGCCTCCTTGCGCTCGGCGATCTCCTTTTCCAATCCTGCAAAGGACTCTTCTAATTGAATGGTCATCCGGTCAAAAGCCCTCGAAAGCTGTCCAACCTCATCCTTTGCCATTGTGCCTACTTTGTAATTCAGATTACCGGCGCCAATGATTTCGGTCCCCTCGTGGAGCTTCCTGATCGGCTTCACCACCCCACTGTGGATTGAAAATGAAACTGTGGCTACAACTACGGCCATAATTAAAGAGAACAATAGAACGAGTAAATAAGCCTTCTGCTGAGAGGCTATTAACCTTGCGCTGCTTATTTCAGCCAATTGATAGGCATCAGAGACCATGGAGCGTGATTTTGCATCCAGATTGCCCACCAGCATCTCATTCAATTCCTGAGATACGCCCTCTTTCTCATCTCCATAACCTTCATAATTTGAGACCATCTGGGAAAAGATGTTTTTTATATCCTTATGCCTTTCACGCATCCTTTTTAACAAAACTATCTTTTCCGGACTTTCGACTTCAACTCCTTCCAGAAACCTCTTTATAGAGTCATGTTTTAATTGCCACTGTATTTTAGCCCTTTCTTCATGATGAATTAAATATTCATTAGTAAGAATATTAAGCTCAAACAACCCTCTGATGATCTCATCAGCGGCCTTTTCCTTCTTGATTGCCTCATTCACTTGTCGAGCTGAAAAAAAGAGGATCAAGCCGATCACAAGGGCTACTATTAAAGATACGACTGTAGTGATCTGTAGCTTAGTCTTAATCTTCATAATTGTTTCACCTGATAATCGTCACCCCTTTAGGTTTCACTGTCTCGAGGGCATCGAAATAAATGAAATTGAGATAATTCGGAATCTTTTTTCTTTCCGTCAACTTATTTCGTATCGCCCATCTGGCTTCGTTCTCTAACGAGGTCAGAAGGGACTGCTCTAAGGAGATCTCAAGTCTTAAATCGGGCCAGAGGCCAGCGATCTCAGACTCTTTAATCCCTGTTTTGTTGGAAACGACCCTTTGGACATGTTCCGGATATTTCTTCGCAAACCCCTCCGATCTTATCAATGCCTGTAGTACACTCTTGACCGCTTGTGGTTTATCCTTAACAAAAGCATTAAAGGCCACCAAGTTGTATGTTTTAAGGTATAGTCCTGATTCTTCAAATACAACTATATTGTCTCTCAGTGATGTCTTTGCCCTGCTGACATAAGGCTCTCTCATAGAAAAGGCATCTATTTCACCGTTTGCCAATGCCGGAACGAGCTCATCTGGATGTTTGAAAGAGAGCTTAATATCTTTCTCGGATAGGCCGTTTTTTATTAAAAAGCTGTGCAAAAAGAAGTGAGCCGCTGAGGCTTTCTGACTGGCAATGCGTTTGCCTCGAAGATCTCGTGGTTTCTGAATTTCCCTGTCCTTGCGAGCGACGATTACTTGATCATTATCCGAAGAGCTAATTGTAGCAACAATACTGAAGTCGCTCCGCTCAAAGCTGCTGAAGATAATTGGCGTCTCTGCTGGTGTGGCCAAATCAACCTCCCCAGAAAACATACCCTCCAGGGCAAGCTTTCCACTGGCATAGTATTTAACCTTCACATCAACTCCCTGCTTGGAAAAGAATCCCTGATCCTCTGCGATCATAATAAGTGCCAATAATGGACTCCGCTCAACACCGATTGTTATTGGTTCCCCGGTACCTGTAAATCCCTTTGTTGGGGTAAATAGAATAACACTTGCTATCCCCACCATAATCCCAAGCAATATAGTCACCCTCACTATTTTAATTATCTTCATCTGTCCTCTCATCGCTTGTCCTCATTTAAATAGTGACCCTTCCCATATTTTCATATTAAACGGCTTTCGATGAATCATAGATCTTTCCTTTTAAGAAAATTTCCAGAATTTGAGGGTCGAATTGCTTGCCCTTGCCCTTCTCCATCTCATCAATCACCTCATCCACAGGGAAGGCCCTGCGATGGGGTCTCTTTTCCGTTATTGGTCATCACACAGGCATACCCCTCTTTGGCAAGTCTTCGAGCAAGGATAGAATAGATCATCTTTTCATCATCTACGATGAGGATGCGCGTTTCCAAATGTCCCCCTTATCAATCTCTAAAATCGCATTCACTTACTTTCTCCTACCTTTAAAAATCGATATAATTCGGATTGGTGGACTCTCCAACCGCTTCCCGCTTTGACGGCCTTGATCCTTCCAAGGCGGATATACTTCAGGTAAGTGGGTTTGGAAATCTTTAAATATTGGATAGCCTCTTGGGTCGTTAAAACCACGTCTTTATCCATTAAGGACATTGCTTTGCCTCCTTTTTTCCATGCTTTCATAGATTTTACTGCATAACAGGTGCCAAAAACTAAATTCGCAGATTTTAATTGAATAAGTGTTGAATTCTTAATGCTAATTTAAATTTTAGTAAAGGGGTCCTTAATCGGAAAATTTCTACTGCCAAAAGTGCAATTTTGTCAAAACTGGTAAAATTTTTGTCGGTATTTAACCTCACCAAAGCTTGAGATGAAACACACAACTGGAAGAAAAAAATGAAGGTTGTTAGGAGTTATATCCTGGAGTATGGATTGGGGGTAACGGTATTCATAGCGTTAACGGGATCAGATAATTTTTTATAGAGTAAGAGAGGGGAGCAAGAGAGAATAACAAATTGTGTTTAATTTATATTTTATTGTGACGAAAAGAGTCACTTTTTACTTTATA
>JBEKWN010000174.1:0-3321 GCA_049513055.1 Thermodesulfobacteriota bacterium | reverse complement strand
TTTGAAGTAAAGCTACGCAAAAAAGATAATACAGTAATAGACTGTCTGATTACTTCCTCTCTATGGTTAGACAATGGTGGAAATATTTTAGGATATCAGGGTATTATCCGCGACATCACTGAGCGGAAACGGACAGAGAATGCGTTGCGTGAAAGCGAGAAGAGATATCGTGCTCTTTTCGAGGGGTCTAGAGATGCAATCTACGTCACCACTCGGGAGGGAGAGATCGTCGATGCCAACCAATCTATGTTAGATCTATTCGGATATTGCAGGGAAGAGATAATAGGTCTCAACGCCCGGAGGACATATGTTTACCCCGAGGCTCGGAGAAAGTTTCAGCAGCAGATAGAGCGGGAGGGATTTGTTAGAAACTATGAGATAAAGTTATGTAAGAAAGATGGAACAGAGATGGAGTGCCTGCTTACTGCGACTGTGAGGCGGGCCGATGACGGTGGCATTTTCGGATACCAGGGCATCATTCGTGACGTTACCGAGCACAAACAAATTTTAAATGAGCTACGTACCGAGAAACAAAGATTTCAAACACTATCGGAGAATGCTCCATTTGGTATGGTGATGATTGATAAGGATGGTGCCTTCAAGCACATCAACCCTAGATTTCGAGAATTATTCGGTTATGATCTAAATGATATCCCTGATGGAAAAACTTGGTTTAGGAAAGCATATCCCGATTCTCACTACAGACATGATGTCATCTCAGCCTGGAAGGAAGATTTAAAAATCTTCAAGCCGGGCGAAAAAAGATCCAGGGTTTTTACAGTCAACTGTAAAGATGGAACTGAAAAAATCATCAATTTTATACCTGTCCAATTAGAGACCGTCGAAAATTTGATGGCTTGCGAGGACATCACCGAGCGAAAAAAGGCAGAAACAGCACTCCGTAAGAGCGAGGAGAAATATCGAACGATTCTTCATGGCATCGAGGATTTTTATTATGAGGTCAATCTCACTGGGGACATGATCTTCTTCAACGATTCCATGGTGAAGATTTCTGGGTATTCGGAAGAAGAGCTGATGGGCATGAATTACCGAAAGTATGTGAGCGAGGAGACCGCCAAGAAGGTTTATCAAACTTTTAACCAGGTTTACCGGACAGGCGTTCCCTCTAAAGGGTTTGATTGGGAGGTGATCCGAAAGGATGGTACACAAAGATTTCTTGAGATCTCTGTTTCACTGATGCATGATCCCAAAGGCCAACCGGTGGGGTTTTTTGGAATCGGGAGGGACGTCACCGAACGCAAACAAGCGGAGAGAGAACTGAAAGAAAGGGAACAGAAATACGAGAGCATCCTCAACAACATTGAGGAGCTCTATTATGAGGTTGACCTGGCCGGGACTCTAACTTTTTTAAATGGTTCCATGACCAGGATTCTCGGTTATTCCAGGGAAGAATTGATGGGGGTGAATAACCGCCAGTACATGAGCGAGGAGACAGCGAAGAGAGTCTATCAAACTTTTAACCAGGTCTATCTCACGGGGATACCTACAAAGGCCTTTGATTGGGGACTCATTCGGAAGGATGGGACCATCCGGGTTCTGGAGACCTCTATTTCACTGATGCATGATCCCAAAGGCCAACCGGTGGGGTTTTTTGGAATCGGAAGGGATATCACCGAACGGAAACAAGCGGAGGAACAGGAGAGGAACTTGCGGAGCGCCAAGGACAAAGTCCTACATCATCTTTCCCACGAACTGAGAACACCGCTTTCCGTCATCCAGGGAAGTATTCGGATCTTGAAGCGTAAGACCCAAGCGCAGACTCCTCCCATTGTCAGAGGAGAAATTTTCGATTCTCTTGAAAAAAACCTGGGTCGCCTCTCCGATATTCAGCAGGAGACCGACAAGATTATTCGTTCCTACCGGGAAATGGAGAAAAGTTCCCACCTCGAGGCACTTGACATACCCCCATCGGCAGGAGTAGAACGCATTTCCCTCTATTCTTTTGCTCAAAAAGTTTTGGGAGAGGTGAAAGAAGAAGCCAGTCATCGGGATATTCAGATAACCTTTGAAGGGGCAAAAGATCTGACTTTGGACGCCAATCCAGGGGTCTTGGGAGGAATGTTTATAGGGCTTTTAAAGAATGCGATAGAGAACACTCCTGACGAGGGGGTGATTCGAATTGTTTTAGAGCAAAAAGCTCAGTGGATACAACTAAAATTTATGGATTTCGGCATCGGCATCACCAAAGAGAACCAGAGACGCCTTTTCGATGGCCTCTTTCATACCCTGGATACCGAACTTTATAGAACCAAGAAACCTTATGACTTCGGTGCAGGAGGTAAAGGGCTTGATCTGCTTCGGACGAAGGTCTATTCAAAGCGATTCGGGTTTGATATCTCAGTAGCAAGCCAACGTTGCCTCTATCTTACAACAGATAGAGATCTATGCCCGGGAAGAATCTCTAAATGCCCGCATTGTAGAGCACGAGAAGACTGTTTCAACTCTGGAGGAAGTACCTTTTCTTTAACCTTTACTGTCGCAGGGGGATAGAGGTTAAAGAAATTTACCCTCGGGATAAAGGGGGGGCCTTAATAAGGGCTATAAAAAGGAGGGATCATCATGACGAAATCTATTCTTGATGGTAAGAATATCCTGGCTGTGGATGATGAACCGGATGTTTTGACCATTCTGGAGGAGGAAATTAAGGAAGCTTGTCCAGACTGTTTCTTTGACAAGGTTACCACTTATGAAGAAGCAGTTGAGAGATTGGCTTCGTGGACTTATGATTTGGTTATCCTTGACATCATGGGAGTTCGTGGGTTTGATCTTCTTAAGAACGCCGTCGTTCGTCATTTTCCGGTGGTGATGCTTACAGCCTATGCCCTGAGTCCGGAAGCCTTGAGGCAATCTATTGAAATGGGAGCCCGGGCCTACCTCCCCAAGGAGAAACTGGGGGAGATCGCCCCCTTTCTGGAAGACGTGCTCACCTATGAGAATTTGCCTGTGTGGGGGCGCCTCCTTCAGAATCTTGGAGGTTTTTTCAATAGCCGGTGGGGAGAAAACTGGAAACGAATTGATGAAAAATTCTGGAAAGAATTTGATGAGAAAATCGCTTTCATCAAGAAGTGAATGGGGGAGAAGAGTCGTGCCACGTTCAGCCGTAGAGGGAGTCGGGCAAAGTTATATTAAAGCAAATGTTAAATACAAGCTGCCTTAAGATGAAAATTGATGACCTGAGAGAGAAGGCAGGACCAGAGATGACTCTGCCTTTTTTTATGCAAATTTCTACCCGTAATCGTCAAGCTCCAGATTATCTCAAACTGAGGACTTGTAGGTGAACTCGTTAATCCTCCCCATCGG
>JBEKWN010000173.1:0-6817 GCA_049513055.1 Thermodesulfobacteriota bacterium | reverse complement strand
AGTGTAGGTGTAGATTTTCTTAGTCTCACCTTTTTCCATTCTTCCCCCCCTTTTAATCACAACATCTAAATCTGATTTTACCTTACCATAAAATTTTGATTTTTCTTATTGAATTCTTTTGAGGCGGTGAGCAGCCGCTCACTTCCCATCCCGCTACCACAGGTTACTGATAACACCTACTAATGTTCACCTTTGATAGGAGCGAGGGACTAACGATTATGGATAGAAATCATCAATGACTCCGTGTTATACCTGGTCTCTCAATTTTCACTTCACTCCAATCCTGGGGAGAGAGTGAAAGTGGAATATTTAATACAGCGGGGAACCCCAGTAGCGTTTATGGTCAACATCTTGGAAGGATCAAAGTAAAGATGAGATGGTTACTTTTTTAGGGGATCCTTTTCTCTTTCACAAAAAAAGCACACCCAGAAGGTGTGCCTTTTTTATGGAGCAGATTTTCCAATACGCCTAAATTACTTCTTTGGGGTAACCACTTTGATCGTTACAGCGATCAACTTGTCCCCAGCCTTCTTGTACTCTACGACGACGGACATCCCAGCCTTCAAATCGGCGAAGGTAAGATCTGTTTTGCTTTTGGTGATCTTTGTTGCCTCTTCGACCCAAAAGATCTTTGACTCCGTCCCTTTGGCAACGACAATGCTCATTGCTGTTGCATCCGCACTCTTAATTCCACCACTGAACTTATCCCATGGAGGAGCTGCTGCGATGGCTCCAGAAACAAAAGCTGCCAAAGTAAGCATGACTACTAACAGAATTGTCTTTTTCATTCAATTCACCTCCTTTCTTATTAAGTTTAAATATGTAATAACAAAATCGGTGCCAAAGAAAGTTATAAGACAATATTTTTAACTATATGAATTTACGAGGTAAAATATTTTAAGAGAAATTTTGTGAGGAAGGGTATGTTGTAAAATTCAACACAATCACTGCAGGGTGTTGTAAAAATCTACACATCTTCTTTCTCTAATATTTTATAGAGAGTTGTTCGATCAATACCCAAAATTTCAGAGGTTTTCTTTTTATTCCCACCAGTCTCTTGAAGCACCTTTAACACATATCTTTTTTCTAACTCTCTTAATGACAATGGCTTTTCAGGAATTAGAATCTCTGGGCCCTTGGTTACCAACCGGGCAATTTCTAAAAGATCATGGTAACGCTTGACCAAGAGCGGAGAGAGAACGTGGGGAAGGCCCCCGCCTTTTGGCTCGAAAGCTGCGTTTGAAAAAAGCAGAAGTGTAGAAGAAAAAGATGGTTCAGTTAACGTTCAAAACGAGCACTTGAAATGTGCTTTGGCACTATAAAACAACCATCGTCTGCAACAAAAAAGAGCAAATTCTCCAAGATGTAATTGAGCTCCGACCGTACTTCATCTTCATTGTTGATGGGTTTGCCACGTGTAACTAAGCCAGAGGACAGTGTATACTTCTCACCATTACTCATCGTAAAAATAATCTTCGCCATAATGCACCCCCTTTTAAAACACGAATCCCTTTCGGGGGAGATTTTCTAAATTTCTTTGGCAATTGTCAATTATTTTTATAACCTTCAAACCAGGCCTTTTATCCCTTGGAAAATTAGCTTGAAAAAATCAAAAAACCAGCCTTCTCCCTTCCCATGGATTAGACCAGTCTGTATACCCGGAATCTAAAGAAATCCGTTGATAGGGTGGTTGTTCAGGGGAATAAGTTCAAGGCACACACGCCCGGCACGCACACGCTGCAAATGTAAACCTTCGAAAAGCACCGTCAATATTGGCTTTGTAGCGGTTGCGTGCGTGTTATGTGCAGTTCTATGTTTACGTTAGTTGCATGTAAACTAAAATCACAGCAGCAACGGTCATAAACACTAATGTCGCAAATCCAAGAATGTTAGATATTTTTCCGTTTGTATTTTTTCCCATTATTTTTTTGTTGTTGGAAATGTGCAGGATAATGGCAATTAAAACCGGTGCAGTCAATCCATAAAGAATAGCTGAATAAATCAGCGCTTTGATTGGTGAAAGGCCAATGTAATTCAAAGATAATCCCACGATCAGTGAAATGGCAATGATGACATAAAATGCTTTTGCTTTGTCAAATTTTTTATCCAATCCTTCTTTCCAGCCAAATGTTTCGGTGACGATGTAAGAAAGCGAACCACTCAAAACAGGAATGGCTAATAGTCCGGTGCCGATTACACCCAGCGCAAAAAGTAAATAGGCGAAATTTCCCGCCAATGGTTTCAATGCCTTGGCCGCTTGTTCAACGGTGTCAATCTGATGAATATTGCCATTAAATAAAACCGTTCCTGTGGTGAGGATGATAAAGAACATGGTAAGATTTGAAAATAACATTCCGAAATCGACATCCTGTTTCATCTCGTGCAGGATTCTTTTATTCACAACTAAATGTTTTTTCTTCTGCTTTATATCTTCTACTTCCATCGTTGCCTGCCAGAAGAAAAGATAGGGTGAAATGGTAGTTCCGAGGATGGCAACAAGAATGCTGATAAAGTCTTTGTCAAACTTTATGGTCGGGATAAAAGTGGCTTTCAAAATTGCCAGCCAATCTTGTTTGTATAAAAACGGAACAATGAAATAAACTAAAAGAACGATGCAGAGATATTTCAGAACAGAAGCAATCTTTTGATATGGCAAAAAAATAATTAACCCTAAAAGTATAATGGTGAAAACGATGCTGAAAAAAATCGCATGAATTGAAGGGAACAACAGGTTACCCACTGCTCCCATTCCTGCAATGTCAGCACCAATGTTCATTACAATGGCAGGAAAACTAAACAGCAACATTAAATACAAAACAGGTTTTGAATAATTAGTTTTAAGCGTTCCTGCTAAACCCTGTGAAGTAACCAAACCAATTCTTGCACACATTTCCTGAATGGAAGCCATGAGTGGAAAAGTAATCAATGCAGTCCAGAGAGTTGAAAGTCCGTATCCAGCACCTGCCTGTGAGTAGGTTGCAATGCCCGAAGGGTCATCATCACTTGCACCTGTAACAAGTCCGGGTCCAAGTATTTTCCAAAAACGAAAAAGTTTATATGAAATATTTTTTTGTTGTTCATTTTTTATATCTCTGCTGATTAAACTCATAATTTAGTCCTTCTCTTCGCTTTAATCGCACGAGATCTGACCCAATCAGGTAACGACCTTTGCTTAGCTTGCCCGCGAGTCCACATTGTCTTATTAAGTCCGGTCAACAATAGTGGTCCCTGTCCCTATTTTATGTAAATTGTTACTTCTTTCCGGATTCGACCACCTCGATCTGAACCTCCACTTTACCCTTTTTGATTATATCAATTTCCTTTGCCGCACGACTTGTTATTTCAATGATCTTTGCCTTTGAACCGCCATGCGGACTACGGTCATTGACACGCACCACAACGCTCTTGTTATTCCCCAGATTGGTCACTTTGACCATCGTGCCAAAAGGAAGGGTTTTGTGTGCAGCCGTCAAAGCCTCTTTATCATACTTCTCGCCGCTGGCCAGTACATGCCCCTGGAATTTGTCATCGTAATAGACACAGATGCCTTTTATTGGCCCCGACCTGGGTCCAGGAGAAGCAGGGGTGGGCTGGGCAGTGCCAACAAGAGGCGCGAAGACCCACATAAAAACCACGAGCGCGATGACGGAAAAGCTGTTTTTCCTTATCATAGATTTTTCTCCTTTTGAATTAGATTCTGGCAAGTGGTGGTTTTAACTAATCAAAATTTATTGTAAAAGAAATTGGTGATCTCCTAATGCTATGCTTCGCATATTTTCGTTGAACAATAAGAAGGCAATCCTTACAGGGGAAAATATCATCAGGGAGATTCGTCTTTCGAACCATTTCTGCACCCCTATTTGTTATTTGATACCCTTTTGTTTACCCTTCATCTCCTTATCCACCATCCCCACCATCTCCCAAAACTCTTCCTTGGTGAAAATTCCTTTCTCGATAAGCAATCGGGTGAGGGCTTCTTGTTGAACCAGGGGGTTGCCATAGAAACCTCCATAGAACCACGGTGAAATTTATACTTTATCGCAGCCAAGATATTTCAGTAGGCCAGCGATATAGTTTCCCCATGTTGGAACCAATTTATCAACTTCATAGGGAAACAGAGTTATTTCTCCATTGTGAAATTTTTTGTGTAACTCTTCCAACTTTTGATATTTAAATGGCCATGTTACTTTCCCTAATTGATTAATCACATAAAAACTTTTTCCCTTTTCGTCAATTTCAAATATTCGCAATTGGTTAAGGCCATCCGCTGCCCAAAATTCAATATTATTATCTTTCATCTCCTTTAATTTTTCCCAGCTAAAGGAACAATTTGATAAAATCTCTGTTATTTTTGCCATAATACCCTCTTGTTCTCCCTCGGCTCCCTGTAAATCTTCTATTTCCCTTTCCCCCCCATAGACCTCCGAATGTTGAGCATGGTCTTTTTATATTTCTTCTGCAATTCTTTCATATTCCTTTTTTACGACCTCGTCGCCCCATTTGCGCTCAAGGCTTCTAACTATAAAATGGCCACGTGCCATTGATTGAAAATGATTTATAAAAAGTAAGTTGACTGTGGCGCCACCAGCCGCCCCGACGATAGGAACTGCTCCTGCCGCCGCTTTCTCAGAAACAACCACGCCAAATCTCGAAGCAATTCTGGCAATCAAACGCACGATGACGGGTGCACCTTCTTCTACGAACCCTTTCTCGGCAATGAACTCGCTTGCTTCTGTGAGCGCCCGAGTAAGTGCTATGCGTATAGCGTAATAGCCTGTTTCTGATGCATCATCCATTCTTTTAGAACCCCCTAATGCAAATACTTGGACACATGCAAGTTGGGCGTCTATATTTCCAATATTTTCGCCTTCACTTCTTGCGATATCTGCTATTGATCTAAGCATGATTACTGTTGATATGGGTAATTCAATAGCTAAACCCGGCAAACCGAAAAAGCCTCCTGCACCCCCAGCGGTAACCACTGCAAACCGATGTGACCACTTAAACGGTTTACCTCGATATTTTCGATCCATTGTCGATACTGCTACTACGAGAGCCTTTGTTATAGCTTTTTCTGTTGCTTTTGTTATCATTGAACTTGCGCCTTTAGGAAGTTTTTTTATTGCCCAGTCAATCGGCATTCCAATCATATTAGTCATTTTTGCAATCCACCTGGGATTCTCAAGCAGTTTTGCTGCTTCTTCTAAACGTTTAAGGTCTAATTCATTCATACCGCACTCCTTGGCTATATCTTATTATAATAGGAAAATCCTAAATATCATTTGCCTAAGATCTCATTTCTGGACCACTGATTGGGCTCATCATTGGCTCCGAGAGTCAAGGCCGGATAACCGTCTGACCAAATGGAAAGGATGACATGCATCTGAAGGACTTTTTCGGGAGATAAGGCGCATGTTGATTCTCAGTGCATGCAGCGAATGAGTAGAAAACCGTACGGGTTGAGGTTGCATTGAAGGATTTTCTCGAATAGAATCAAAATAAGATCCTCTTTCTCAAAATCTAAGCCATTCGGCTTCCAAATCGGGATTCATGCTGACTTTCCCGGCGATCTCCTTGATCTTGCCCTTCACTTTGTAAAACTTGCCTTCCGCCTTGTCCTTCGTGCTGGATTTCATGGTATTCCTTGTGTCGGATTTCGGTTTGACTGCTGGGCTATCTTGTTTCGAAGGCAAGGGGCCGGATCAATTCAAAACGCCTTTCCGGACCCTTGCCTTCGTGCTTCCTTACTTCACGATGATTTCAAAAAGAACTCTCATGTTAGCCTTTGCTGCTGTTGAGTAAAGGTCTTTCGGTGCCGCTTCATACTCTGCCGGTCTTGTCTTACCATATCCGATCATGGAAAGCTTGTCCGGTGTAATGACTCCTTCTTTAATAAGGTAATCTTCGACAGCCCTTGCCCTTCTTTCGCTCAACCGTTGGTTGTATTCTTCAGTGCCGGAAGCAGAGGTATACCCTGCAATACGGACTTTAACTTTAGGGTTGTCTTTCAGAATCTGGATATTCCTTTTTAGTATCACCTGCGCTTCGTTTGTAAGGGTCGACTTATCGAAATCAAAATGCACGTCCTCAAACGCAAGGATAACTACCTTCTCCTTCGGCTCAGACGCAAGGGTACTTACCTTCTCGTCAACCTTTGGCTCAGATGCAAGGATAATTAACTTCAGAAATTCTCTGCGGTCCATTCCGCCTTTCATAACCCACCTCCTATTTTGAATTTATAAAAACTCATAAAGAAAAACATCCGAAAGGAGACAACATCATCCCGTTGGAGGCTTCGTGTCGGCACCTTCTGAAAGCTCTTCTTCATATGATACCCCAGAAGGTTGCATATTAGATTATCGGATTAACAAGGGTCAAGTGAAAATGACGATTAGGTTGGAAAATATTCTTAAATACATTGACTGTCAAGGAAGAATTTCGTCGGAAAACTTTGCCCTCTTGCTGATTTGTGGTTGAAATGGTGCACATAAGGGTGGAAATTAAAAAACAAGATTTCAGGAAGCAACATGCAATATTGGGCTTAAAGTAGGTCTGGACTCAGGACAAGTTGACACCCCATAAATCAATAGCAGAAGACCAAAGCTTGTTTGTTTCTTCTCATAATCGATATCATGATGATCCGTAATGACCCTCAGAAGGCCTCTATCACAAAATCCGAGCTGATGATTTCAGAGTGGTCTTCCCCCGATTTAGTGGACACACCGAAGAATTAGAGGTATAGAGGAAAAGGGATGGGGAGGTGTGTCATGGGAATAGGTAAGGACAAGAGGTATTTTGATCGGGAGTTCAAGTATGA
>JBEKWN010000172.1:0-3592 GCA_049513055.1 Thermodesulfobacteriota bacterium | reverse complement strand
GAACTGAATAAACTCCTTGTTACCTTTTCTTGCGAATCCCTCCCTCCGGGGCGTAGCCTACAAACTTTTTTCTTCAATCCATCTTATCCGTTTTCCTCTTGATCTTTTTAAGTCTCTTTCTATCCACCTAGCTTCACTTATGCTTTCAACTTTTTGAAAAGCAATTAATTCCCAAGGCTTATCCTTAGACGTTGATTTTACAGCTCCATTATTGTGGTATTGTAAACGTCTATTTAGATCTGTTGTTTGTCCTATGTAAATTCGTTTCTTCAAAACGCTTTGTAATGCGTAAACGTAACACATATCAGAGGAACCCCCCTACGGGGCGGAGCCTGCAATATTTGACATGGAAGAAACAGCTGCATCTTGTATCTGATTCACTAAACGAAAATCCCTTCTAAATTTTGGGCTATTATTTATTATCTCATAGACCATTTTCACGAGTCTCCGGGCTTCTTGCCAGGCCTCAATGTCTTCAAAACGGGTTATTTTCATTATGTTATTCGGTTATTTGGGTTGCTTGAGTTGCTTGAGTTAAACCCAATGAACTCAATGGACCCAATGAACTCAAAAAAACACAAGAACTTGGGTTACTTGGGTTATAGGGTTGCGAGTTGCGGGTTACGAGTTACAGGTTTGGAATTTAACGTCGCCCCTAAAACATGGACCCTGGAACAGTCTTTGAAGTTGCGAGTTGCAGGCATACCAGTTCCGGAAAAGTTGCAGTTCTCTGGGTAAATTCAATAAACTTCTTCATGACCTCCAATGTCTACCAAAAGAACTTCGTCTCCATTAAGAAACTCGAAGACGACACGACAGTCGTAACTGAAACTAAAGGCCCAAAGCCCTTCAAGTTTTCCGGATAACTTATGAGTTCTCAATTTCTGATGGAAGGGATTTCTCGAAAACAACTCCATTGCCCCCCAGAATCTCTCTCTGAGATCAGGATCATTCTTCACTTTCTTCCTATAAGTTCTCTTAAATCCTTGATCCCACCTTATCTTAATCAAGTTCGAGGTCCTTATAAAGTTCTTTGAGGGTCCCTTTTTTCACGGCACCCTTCTTCAGATTGAGAACTGCCCTCTTGGCCCTCCGGAAGATCGCTTCTCTTTTAGCTTCTATCAACTGTTTTTCGATGATGTCGATGACATACTCCCTCTCCGGCAGTGGCAATTTTCGGAAATCTTCAATCACCTTGTTCAACGTAACGTTTGCCATGTTTTCAAACCTCCCATCGAAGCCCGGTTGCTTTCAAATTATTATATCATTTCCTCTTAGGAATGCAAAACACGTTACGATAACAAATGGTTGCAGGTTGCATAAATGCCCCAACCTGTAACACGGAACTTGTAACTTAATGACTAACAACCCATTTTTGCGAAAAGTTCTTTAATCGTTGCACCTGTTCTTTGCGAATGAATGCCATGAGTTCTTGGATTTGAGGCAAAGCCCAAAAAATCAGATCAAATTTATGAATGAAAACTCTTTTTTGGCTGATTTGTAAAGTTTCTTATCGGATGTCCAGAAAGGGACCTTAAATAATTTTGTCACTGCAAGGTGGAGTTAACCAGTGTTGAGTGTTGAGTGCCCTTCGACAAGCTCGGGGCGGTGAGCAGAGTCGAACCGTTAAGTGTTAAAGTGATGCGGTTACTTCGGTTTATCGGGTTTGTTGAGTTTATTGAGTTCGTTGGGTTACTTGAGTTCGTCGACGAAAAAAAACTCTATATTCTATCTTTCCTTTCTCTTTCTAATATCCTCGTAACCAGCTTGACAATCAGATTCTTTTGCTCACCGAACATCTTTATGACTTGCCAGCGAAAATTTAGGTATCTATGAGCGAGGCGGTTACGCTGGATGGCAAGTCGCGATAGATTATCCTGCTCTTCTTCAGAAAAACCGAGCAATTTAGCAGACTTTTTTAAAGCGTCGCCGTAGCTGTCAACCCCAATACCTTCTTCAACGAGTATTGTACCGCAAATTTCGATAAGAGCCGTGAGGATGTTTTCCACCGTCCGATCCACTAACTTCTGGAGCTTCTTGTCGTCTTGATAATCCTCCCACGTCTTATCCGCATATTCCGATTCAAATTCCCTTATTTCCTCAGATAAGTATTGTATAGACTCCGCAACCCATACCTTTCGCATATTTGAACTCAGGCATGCCTTAAAGCCTCCAAGTTCTCCGTCGCAACTTCATATTGCCAGTCTATACCGAAAATACTGTAGTCTTCCATAAAGTATATCGCATCGTTTTTTATACGGATATATTTATCCTGTTCCTTAATATAAACTGGCAGGCCCAAAATGATGGCATTATAGTATAGCATGGGCTTCCTGAAGTCTTTGTAAATCTGAATCACATTAACTTCCCGGCCTAATTCTTTAGATAGCGATAGTGATATATTTGTAATTTTCCTAAAGGATTCTTCATCAGATGACGGTTCATCTGAGAACACGACTGCTATATCCACGTCGGAATCATTTCTCGGAAATCCTTTTGCCCATGAGCCGTACAGGAAGACCATGTCAAGCTTATACAGGTTTGCATCTCTGTCAAAATAGTTTCTCAGACTCTTTAGGATTTCTTCTCTATTATTTATCATTTCTTGGTTTTTGACTCTTCACAAAGGTCATGGTTACCCATCAAGATTATTTTGAAATAATGCAATAATCTATCATACTGAGATTGCGGAGGCAATAGAAAAGGATCAAGGATCAAGGACAAAGGTTAAAGGATCAAGAAACCAGTAAGTCGTGAGTCGCAAGGCGTAAGGCGATTACAAAGTGATAAGTGTTGGGTGTTGCTCCCGGCTCAGGCGCCGCCCCAGAGGGGCTTCTGCCCCGGAGGGAGAGCCTCTGGCTCGGAGAGAGTGTTAAAGTGTTGCGGTTATTGGTCATTGACATAATGTGTAATAAGATGTATTATTAGTATGTTAAAAAAGCGCATTGGGAGGTGTATTATGCGTGTAGTTAGGATGAACATTACGATTCCCCAGGAACTTGCTCGCCAGGTGGACGAGTTGACGGACCCCAGGAAAAGAAGTCAATTCATCTCCGAAGCCTTGAAGCACCGGATCGAGGAGATTCAGCGTGAGAAGGCTCAAAAGGCCCTCGAGGAAGGATACAAGGCTCGCAAAGAAGAAAGCCACTTTATAACAAAAGAGTTTGAAACAGCCGATCTGGAGGGATGGGATGAATATTAAGAGAGGAGAGATATACCTTGCCGCCCTTGACCCTACTCTGGGAAGGGAGATTTCAAAAACGAGGCCTGTTGTCATCGTTTCGAATGACAAGAACAATGCATTTTCAGGAACGGTCACCATTTTGCCCATCTCGTCTCAGAATCTCGACAAAGTTTATCCCTTTGAAGCTCTCTTACCGAAAGGAACCGGAAATCTGCCAAAAGATTCAAAAGTCAAAGCCGACCAGATCCGAACCATAGACCGAGCGAGGATCGTTAAGCATATCGGGGCGCTCGGCGGTGCTGAAATGAAAGACATCGAAAAAGCCCTTCGACTCCACCTGGACCTCTGAGATAAGGAACGTAAGGCTTGAGGCAAAAGTTCGTTGAGTGTTGAGTGTTAAGTTTAACA
>JBEKWN010000171.1:0-5525 GCA_049513055.1 Thermodesulfobacteriota bacterium | reverse complement strand
TTGTGGGCAACACTCCCCAAGACCCATAGGGTAATTCCCGAATGACCATGGGTGCACATCACGATCAAGTCTACTCCGCTTTCCTTTGCGAAGTCGATAATCTCTACGGCCACCTGCTGACCCGTCTTCACTTTCGCCGTAACCTTGAAGCCCCTCTTTTTCAATTCCTCAGAAAGGTTGGTGAGATATCTCTCGGCCGCTTCCTTCTGCTTCTCATCAACGACAAAAGGCGTCACTAACTCCGGTGCTCCATAAATGGGCATAAAGGGAACGACTTGGAATAGAATGATTTCAGAATCAAAGGTCTCGGCCAGTTTCTCGGCATGATCTAAGGCCTTTTCTGCCAGTTCCGAACCGTCTAACGGAACCAAAATCCTTTTATACATACTCCCAACTTCCTCAGGATTCTTTAAAATGATTTATAACAATTTTGCATTAGCATGGCAACAGGAAAGTGGTTGAAAACCTGTTATGAAAATTACTGTGACTCGATAGTGATATTTCAACAACCAAGACGCCAAATACACCTAATCAGCTTATCGATTATAGGTTGAAATCTACACTATTAGGGCAAAATGTCTGGATAACGATTACAGGAAGAAGTCGGTATAACTAAAATAGCAGTTTTCCAAAGTTATACAAAAGAGCACTATTGGTGTGCCTTCAAAAGGCATCAATTACTTCTTCTTATGGTAAACGTTCAATCCAATCTTAGCTTCTTCATGATCAGGGATAGCCACATTACCTTCAGTTGAAGCAATAATAATCGTCTTCCCAGAAGCAGAGGGACCAAATTCTTTCGATAAATCAACTTTGATTGTTAGAATGTTTCCTTCAACAGACATTTCTACATTTTTCATATATATCTAACTCCTCCTAATGCTCAAATACGCAGAGACCTATGCTTCTGATAAATCAGCTTTTTAAATTATGGAGTGCACCCCAAAAACTGGACAAAAGTCGTTGTATACCTCGCTAAGGAACCGAACCCCTTTTGCTGTTAAGCGACACTGTTCTAACACTCACCACTCTTTCGGAACGTTTTGTTTAAGCCATTCCCACGCTCACCTCCGGCACAATTCGTAGGAAACCGAATGAAGAAACATCCCTCTCCCTCGATTACTGATTAAAATATACACTTTCAATGGAAATTGGTCAAGCGAAAGTTACAGGAAGGAATCCTCGGAGCTTCTACATGGGGAACCCCTTAAGAAGAAGCTCCTGAAGAGGATAGAGAGAAAGAATGAACCAAAAAAGGGAAAACCCTTCTGACGGAGTCTTCCCTTTTTTATGATTTCATCGTTATGTGACTACTTTTTCTTTTTCGCCATCTGGGCCATTAGGTCTTCCACCTGCTTTTTCAATGTTTCGTTCTCGGCAGTCAGAGAAGCGATGGTCGCATCCTTTTCAGCGGTCTTCTGGATATCTTCCTTCAATTTTTGTATTTCGAGCTTTAAATTATCGCTGCCCGATTTGAGGTTGGTGTTTTCCGCTTTCAGTCTCTTATTCTCTGCCTTGATGTCTGCCCCACATCCTACCAAGGATGAAACAAATAGACCGATCAAAAGCAACGACAGGGCAGCCGATATTAGCCTTTTCATCTTCCCATCACCTCCTTCCTACTAAGGATTAATAAGTCCGTCTTACTCCTCCGAATTATAGATAGCCGCTTAAAAAAAATCAAATAACTTTTTAAACTTCGGCCCCCTATCTATTTTCAGTCTCAACAGCGTTTGTCCCAGGTAAAACTCTATCCATAGAAGTTGGGAGGACGGGCCAGTGAGGGAGCGAAGCGCATAAGTATTCGAGAACATTCCTTAGCGAATTCTTGATGGCCGTGCCTAAGGAGATTCCAGAAATCTCAGAAATGTTATATTGCTTGAATATTATTCAGTAGGGTTATGATTGTCGATGATTGATGCTCAATACTTTCCACTTGAAAGATTGCATAAAGGAGGTTGCTTGAAGGTTAAGGACTACAGGAAGAAGCAAACGAAATATACCTTTGCCAATTTTCAAAAATGAGCCGATGGGGAGGATCAACGATTTCACCTACTTATCTTCAATATAGACAGAGCTTGGATATTGAAGATTATCGTTTGAAATGTGGAAATAAAAAAGGCAGAGCCGAATTGATCCTGCCTTTGCCCTCCTCTAATTGAATATAGATTTACTTTTTAAGCCCCTACATTTCAACCTGAACGAAATAGATGTTATTGACATCTGAATGATCCCCTATGACCTTCCATCCCCAATTCGAGACAGACTCCTGAGTTATTCTTTCTGGGTTTTTCCTTCTTTCTGGCAGTATCCCAATAAAATGTTCTTTCCCTGTTTCATCACGCCAGTAAAATTCATAAGCCACCATGTTCCCCCACCCGCTCCCTCCCAAAGGCATGGATAACCTTCTCAATCGTGTTGGCCACCAAGAAAGCCCCTCTCTTCCCGATTATCTTTTTGAGCCAGTAATAAAGGGATAGATTCTTATTTATCAGGAAATTCCTCATTCATATCTTCGTTGTTTGTGAATATTGATTTATTTTTTAAACTTATTTCTGCGTTATGAAAGCTGGAGTAGGCCGAAAGATCTTCCCCGTATACTCATTTATTGTTACCTGAATGAAATAAATATCTTTTGTACTTAAATTACCAAAAACTTGTTCCACCCAACCTATGACCGACTTCTGGTTTATTCTTTCAGTATTCTTTCTCCTTTCTGGGAGGACGCCGAGTAATTCGTACCCCTTCACTGGGTCACACCAGTAAAATTCATAGGCTATCATGCCTAATTTTTCTTAATCTGCTTAGTAGGAACTAAACCTAAAAAGAGAGCAGGGCTATTTCAGGCCCTGCTCCTTTCACAAGATTTTGACAGAGATTTATTTTCTAAACCTCTTCCTCCCATATCCCAAAAGACCAATCAATCCAGAACCGAGAAGGAGCATTGTTGTGGGTTCGGGGACGGGGGCACCGACAGGGTCCATACTCATGGCCATCCTGATGAATGCCTCGTTGCTCCCTACGTAATGATTCCCATAATGAAACCAGACCTGATCGGATTGAAGGTACATGTCGCCATAGTGGGAGTCTCCTGATAAAGGATCAACATAGTAGAGGGTGCCGGTCCCCGAGGAGTTATCAAAGGAAAGCCCTGTAAGTGTCAAGTAGTGCGAATCCAATTCTCCATCACTCGTGGTCCAGTTGATGAGAATACCGACTCCAGCTCCCTCGTGCAGTGCGCTGTACAAAAAATTCAAGGTCGGCCAAGACCAGTCGACCTGCACGTCTGCGGGAACCGTAAAATGGCCTGAAGACACTTGCACCTGATACTCAGTCTCGCCAGGCACCCTGTCCTCAATATAGTTGTGTGCCCCTTTGACGTAGTAATCGATATAGGTCCCATGGACGGTGGCTGCAGTGTCCTTGGTGTCCATGTAGGTTGAGCTGCCCAGCGTCTGGGCTGTCGTCAAAAGATCGTCGCCCGGGACAAGCGAAGTGCCAAAAATAGAGGGATATTTGTTCTGAAGATAAAGAAAGGTATTAGCCGTCGATGTCGGGCCGCACCCGTAGCGACCCCACGTGTTATCGACGTTGAACTGTATCATGTTTCCAAATTGCGCGGGGTTCTCGTAGGCCTCAATGACGTCAGCTCTGGATGACTGAACCAACAGACACACCAGCACCAGACAGAACAGACAGGTTGTTATGGTAGCACGGACTCTTCGATTTCTATAGCACATGAAAGACCTCCTCTCGGGTCCCTAATAAGACCAACAGACAACCTATGTAGCCTTGCTCTCCCGAGATCGAATGAACCAGAACTCGCCACTTTACGTCTCTTCTGCACGGAAGGTTTGGCTTTGTCGGAATTTGTCTATACCAATACATTATAATTTTTAAGCATTTTCCATACCGAGTTAGGCCATCATCATAAGTCCCTAAATTTATGTAGTTTTTCAAAAACGCAGATATTCTAATAAAATCTCAAAGTGTAAGGTTTCCCAACAGTATTTATCGCTTGTGGCCTAAATAATTTGATTTAATTAACAAATTTGCCCATTTCTAAAGTTGTAAACTTTTCCGACAATTTCCCTTAATTTTTATTGATTTTGGGTTGTAATCTGCATTTAAAAGGGAAAAGGAGGCAATGAAGAGTTCAGGAAGGAACATTGCATCGCTACCCCCTTGGTTGCCTAAAAAATAGGCAACTGATCGGGCCAAGAATTATTGGAACATACCCCAAAGACTGAAGATTTCTATCGTTAATCCAGTAGGTTACATCTTCTATCTTCCATGCAGAACATCCATCCAACGTATCGCTTCCGACTCGGCCACCCTCCCCAAATAGGCCTGAGTTGTCTTCAAATCCTGGTGCCGAAGGATCACTTTAGAGACAATCTCTAATGGCACCCCGTTTCGACTTGCGTAGGTGGCGGAGTATCTACGAAGATCGTGAGGAGTAAGAACCACGTTGAGTTTTGCTCCCAACCTCCTTATCAATGCCCTCGCCGTAGAATAACAAATTGGAAATATCCTGTCCTCAGGAGAGAGACTTTCGTGCTGGATATAGTCATGAAGCCGTTTGGCAATCTGTTCGGGCATGAAGGCCATCTCCGATTCCTTCCCTGACTTGGGTTCTTTCAGGATAAGCCTCCGGTCCACAGCATCCGAGACCTTGATCTTCAACGTTTCTCCGATTCTCAGTCCGCAGCGGGCCTGAAGCTCTAAAATCAACCTGTCACGGAGTGTCTCGGTGTTGTAGATCAACTCTTCCACAATCTCCCTGTCCAAAATCCTTCGGGCTACCTGTTTAGGGGTCTTAAAGGTTTTGGACAGAAGGGGAGTATTGCAGGGGTTTTTCATGTTCAAATTGCACTTGTCGATGAGGAAGTTGAACAAGGCCTTGAGTTGGGCATATCGGAGACGCCTTGTGGATCTGGAATGATTCCCTGTTAATGTCTCCAAGAATTGGAATATTTCATCCGATCCAATAGAATCGAAGGAACGTTCCCCAAACTGGACTTCAAATCTCTGGAGAAGGGGTTGGTAGCTTCGAACAGTCCTGGTTCTCAGATTGGACCGCTGATGATAACCGAATAAAGTGATGGCTTCTTTTAAGGTCATGGTAATGCCTCCTTTCGTATATTGGGGTATGTCCGGTCCCATTTTAGATGATTTCAAGTCCTAATGAACGAATGGAACCAGAGAATTGGAGGAATTTTACAATGGAGAATTTGACCCATAGAAATGCCAGGGGACATAGGTCGGGAGTAATAGAGCCTACACAGAAATGCCTGTTTTATAGAGGGATTAAAGAGGACGGATAAAGGGAGCCACCATCAAGGTCGCACGTAAAAAGCCTGCAATCCCTCGATAATTGCACCTACTAATGTTCACTCTAAAATAGCTCTGAAAGGTGACGATTACGAGTAGAAATATACAAAAAAGGGCAAAGCCATTTCTGACCCTGCCCTTGTTCTTCGCTAATTATACATAGGTTTATTTCTTAAAGAACTTTTTCCTCC
>JBEKWN010000170.1:0-3664 GCA_049513055.1 Thermodesulfobacteriota bacterium | reverse complement strand
GGCGTTATCTTGGCACTTGCGTAGAGCTTGGCAAACCAGGTTCCACCGAATGCGCCCGGGCCTAGCCCTGCGTAATTGGCGCGCTCGGCAATACCGTAACCTCCGGTCGCTCCGGGCTCCATGCTGTAGACAACCACCGACTCACCATTAGCCGGTCCCTGTTCTGAACCAGGGGGGACGACATAGCCTGAGAAATTTCGAGAAGGCTGTCCTAAAGATGTCGCAGTTCCTGGCATGCCAGTGGCTGAAGTACTTCTCGTGTCACCACCTGTTGCATACATGCCAACTGCTCCGAAGTTGAACTTCTCCCACGGAAAGTCAACTTTGGTTCTTGTTGCCCAGCCCTGATAACTGACATCGCGGTTATAAGGTGAAGGGTGAAGTTTCTCCTGAACCTTGCCATTGTCATACACGAAGTCGAAGTTGAGATTAACTGGACCTGCTTTCCCATCCGCATAAACTCCTAACCACCATATGTTGGCTGCATTGGTCCCCGCGACAGCGGGATTTAAAGTTGAAGTTAAGCCAGCAACCACTGAAGTTACATAGAGCGGATAGCTGTTCATTCTCCAATAGAGGCCATAGCCACCTACCGTGAAAGTACCGAGCTTGGCACTTACATTGAGACCCCAGACATCCACATCATCGTCCGTAAAATCCCTTCCTTCAAGGGCCTTTGCATACATTGGGGCGATGAGCACAGGATCGATCTTGATGCCTCCTGTGATCCCCATCCCATCTGAAACCATCAATATCCCTGGCCGGATCCCTAATGTTTGGGCACCTATCCTCATCGTCATGGGCACCGGAATCCCGAAATAGGGAAGGCCGACATCGATATAGATGTTTTTTACTTCCACTGCAGTCCGGTCGGTCGTCCACGCACCGAAGTTGTTCGCCTCTCTCCCCATCCCAGCGATCCCCGAAGCCCCACCGGCACCACCTGGGTAGTTATTAAATGGCGCACCCCATCGGAGAGTGTCTATCTCAAAATAGATGGTCCCGCTCAAATTCGGCCCCATGATAGCATCGAATTTGAGATGGGCACGTGCTTCCCAGTGGGTATCCGTCCTGTTCCAACCTGGGCCACCTAACCCATAGCCACCGAAGCCGCTCACCCAGTTAGTGTTAGCCGCTCCATAAAGACCCGTGCCCTGTGCTTGATATTGCGGAACATTTACGCCCATAAATGATTGCATATCGATAAACCCTGATGCTTTGAACTCTAACTTTGGTGCCTGGGCATATGCGGTCGCACCAAAGGCCAAAATTAGAAGCCCAGCCAAAGATAGAACAATGAACTTTTTCATCTCTTTTCCTCCTCTTAAATTTTGTGATTGGTGAATCATGCTTCGTGATCCCTAAACCCGCTAACAAAATTCACTACCACTAAACCCCCTAAAATCTTCACCCCCTTTCTTGATTGAATTTGTGAAGAAAGAATACAATGAAATTAGAATTTTTTAATTCTATACCACTCTCAAAAAAACTTGTCAAGTATTTTTTTTATCGTCAATCGTGACTCGTGTCTCGCCACTCGTAAAATTAATTTTCTTTAAGAGAAGTGGCTAATTTTGTTAACATTTTTGCTACTCGTTCATATTCCCCCTTAGAGAATTTATGTTCCTCATCAGAAATATACCCCAAATCCCGCGATAAAAGAAGTTGGTACATAATTTCTCACGATGATCCCCTAGCGATTCCAACAAATTGTCGGTATTCTTTTCTATTCAGACGATAACTTCCCTCGATCAAATTCATGGGAATGGAATAGGCAGATCTTCGCATTTGAGCAATCAAGCCGAATCGTTCTTCAGGAGGGAATTTTTTGGTTAAATTGTAAATTCTTTGGCACAAGGAATGAGACAATTGGAACCCATCCAAATCTTCAACATATTTTGTTATTTTACCCTCAAATTATTAACCAAAATAATAACGAATCACGAGGGACGAGACACGAAACACGCTCTAAAAGAGTTTGAAGAAAAAGATGTTGCTCTTCATTTTTTTGGAGAGGATCCCTGTAATGCCCTCTTCGGTGACGGCGGGAGTAACGACAGCAACGACCAGTTCGTAATTACCATCATTATTCAGATCTTTTACCTGGTAATCGGCTATATAGCCATTGATCTCCCGGCTCTTCCAGTTGGTCGTCAATTGATCTTCTTCCCAGATGAGATCATGGATTTCCCCTCTTTCGTAAACTCGCACCTTGTCAAAGAGTTGTCCAGTTGAAAATTCGTTCTTGTTGACGATGACCTGAGGAATTCCATCCCCATTCAGATCCCTGACCAGGATTCTTCCCGGAATATATGTCCTCCAGGGTGGGGCATCTCCGGGTCGGAAAACGGAATCCCATTTCTTTCTCGTATCGTAATAGTTGCTCGTTCCTCCAAAACGGTCCTTGCTCCTCCATTGAGTCTTTCCATCATCGGAGACGATGGTCAGTCGATTAGATATATCAAAGGTAATCATTTCAGTTTTTCCATTTCCCCGGATGTCGGCCATGGTGAAGCCGAAGATCTTCGTATCTTTTGGGAAAGGCATCTTGGGTCCCTTCTCAAAAGTATTTTTCTTCCAGACAAATTTATAGATGGGGCCAACAAGTATACCTTCTGAACCCATCCTTTGTCCCATCAGGATGGGCCCCTCTTTAGGATGCTCCAGCACTCGAAAAAACCAATTTGCCTTTTCAGTGATCTTCTTAAATTTCCCCTCTTCATATTCTAAGATGAAGGATCGGAGGTTGTCTTCTACCACGGAGGTTACAATGATCTCAGCGTGTCCGTTTCGATTCAGATCGGCTACATCGAGGCTTAAGAAGTTGTGCTCGTTACCTTGCTCAATCTTCTTGAACAGGCTTAGTTTCTCTCCATCATACTTGAAAATATAGAGGTTATGGTTATCCATGATCACCACTTCGTTCTTCTTGTCCCCATCCACATCACCGATATCCAGGCCTTTGATTTCGAAGCCGAAGGTCTGGCTCTTCTTAAAATCTATGCTCCCGCGGTCAGACCTTTCTATCATTCCCCTCCTTTGTCTGGGTTCACCGGGGCGGCCAACCATGGTACGACGGCCCAGGATTTTATATCCGATGTCCTGTGCAAAATCGCCGATCTTCACCATCACATCCTCAATGCCTTTATGCTGGGTGAAGACGCTGAGAGGAGGTTTCTCCTCGGTGAGGCTGATCAGGCGGGCGTCAAGACTAATATAATCGCCGATCTTTGTGATACTTCCGAGAACGATATAATCAGCTCCGACTCTCATCCCGATCTTCGTGGCCGCTGTCTCATCAAGGCGCGTCGGCTTCTCCTCATAGAGGGCCCGTTCCACAATGGACCGTTCAATGACAGTGATTCTCTCATCCACGGTAATTCGAGAGATGAGGATGTCATAGATCCCTTCCCGGAGATAATCCAGATTATCCTGGCTGTAAATCATAAAAGGGAGGATGGCTACCTTATAGACCTTGTTGGGATCTCTGGTCTGGGTGATCGAAGGAGAAGGAAGAGTAAAAATAAGGGTGAGGAATAGGCATAATACTATTGTTTTAAATTTCATTGTAATTCCTTTCTTGCAACTGTGGATTTAATGTCCTCTGAGGACACGGTAAAGATATAATGATTTATTTGTAGAAATTTGTCAAATAGGATTTTGG
>JBEKWN010000169.1:0-4176 GCA_049513055.1 Thermodesulfobacteriota bacterium | reverse complement strand
CAAAATGTTAAAAAAATCAATGCTCCCTCACACCACCCTCTCCACGTCGGAGAGAGGGAAAGGGTGAGGGGAAGAGAAAGGGGGCTAAATTTTGGCAATCCATTTATCAGCCATTAAACGGGCAAGACAAAATGAAAAAAGGAGGCTTCGAAACCTCCACATCAAAACCACAGTGAAGTCCTCTGTAAAAAAAGTGAGAGTAGCCATTGAGAAGAAGGATGTTGAAGGGGCCCAAAAGGCTTTGTTAAAGGTAACCCCTCTAATCCAGAAGGCTCACTCCAAGGGTGTCTTCCATAAAAATACCTCTGACAGAAAAATCTCTCGGCTGACCCAAGAGGTCAACGCTCTTAAAGCAGCTTCTAAGTAATCCTCTGTGGCAGGTACATCCCCCTCTCCTTTATCACCTCTTCCCAAGAGGGGGGAGATTTTTGGGGGTGTTTGGCCGACAGAGGTCAATCACCAACTTTTCCATCAGAAGGTCCTTTGGTCCCCGACTCCTCTTAATGGCTAAATCGGTTTGATGACACTTCAGGATTCCTTCCTGAAGTGAAGCCTCAGAGAAATTCTTTCCCTGATCCATCAATTTCTTTATATTCCACGGTGACGTTCCCAGCTCTTTGGCCAATTCCCCCGCCTCTCTATGATGCGCGGACATTTCTTTTATCACCAGCATACTCCAATATTGCTTTGCCATCATGCTTAAGAGAAAAGGAATAGGATCGCCGAACTTCGATCCCTCTTCTTCTTTTCTGAAAACGATAGCCTTTGACTCCATCGCCTTATCTAAAATTCCAAGGGCTTTTTCCAGGTTTTGATGACCAATGGCATCTGTTAAATCGAAGACGGTGCTGATTTTAACCTCTGTGGTAATTTCTTCCACGTCTAGAAGTTCGATCTTTTGCTTCTCACCGACGCTTAAAAAGACTTTCTCCAGGGCATTGTCGAGATCGTAAAGGTGATCCCCCACTACCTCAACCAAATAGTCTGCAGCCTCATCCGAAATTGTTTTTCCTTTTTCGGACATTCTGGCCTTCATCCAGGAAACTAAGGCTCTACCCTTTAATCGTGTGTACTCTGTGACTTTCCCTACCTTTTCGATCTCTTTCCGATGTTTCTTCCAGGGCCCTATCGTCAGGCCATGAAGGACAAGGCAGGTGCTGGGAGAAGGTTTCTGGATATATTCCATCAACGCTTCCACCTTCTCCTCATCCATACGATCGGCTTCGCTGACGAGAACAAATCGATTTTGAGAAAACATCGGGAGCGTTTGGGCGGTCTGGACGATCTCCCGGCCGCCTTGTTCTTCACCATTGAAGAGATGGAAGTTAAATCCTCTCTCTTTTTGAGAAAGGGTGTGGTTTAAGAGTTCCTGAATTTCCTCCTCAATGAGGTAATCCTCAGGGCCATAAAGCAGATAGATTGGATAAATTTCTGGCGTTGTTTTGGCTTTCATCTATTGAAGCTATACGATCTATTTGGATTTGATACCGTTCCAAATGCCTATTAAATTAAATAATATAAACAAGAAGCCTAGGGCGTAGTTGAAATATAGCAAAAATGTTTTTCCAAAAAGTTTTTTTATAAAAGATAAAACATCCACTGATCTTCAGGAGGGTCTACTAACCATGCCCACCTCTCTTTAGACCCAACAATTAATATGACGCCTAAAAAATAAAAAAGCGGGAATAATTAAACCAAAATATCTATCCAACGACCCCCTCCAATGAGATGAGCTAATTAGGATTCAAAATATCGTGCTCTCGTTGGTTATTTAGCATAACTTTAACGCTGAGACAACAAGGTAGAGCGTCAAATTCTCTCCCTTTTCCGAGTTCCTTCATACAAATTGTATTCCAATAGCCTGCATTCGATAGGGCCGTTAAAAAATGGAACTCTCCTTTTTGTTCTTAATCCCACTTTCTTTGCCAGATCAAGATTACCAGTAAATACATACCCGGTATACCCATTGCATTTCTTTTTAAAAAAATCACCAATCTCCCTGTAGGTCTTCTTTAACTCTTCCATCTCCCCCAGTCGCTCACCATATTCGGGATTTAGGATAACCACTCCTCCTCCGTCTGGAACAGGTGTCTCAGAAAAATTACATACACCAAACTCAATAAAACGCTCCACGCCTGCTGTCATTGCATTCTTCTTGGCCGCCTCAACAGCCTGCTGACTGATATCCGTCGCAATGATCCTTCCATTTAATTTTTCTTTCGCTGCTGTTCTTGTTTTCCTGCGGAGGGTTTTCCAAGAAGAATCATCAAACCCTTTCAGATGCATAAAACCATAATTGCTTCTCAATAGGCCCGACGCCCTGTTAAGAGCAATCAATGCCGTTTCTATGGCGAGCGTTCCACTACCGCACATCGGGTTAATAAAATTCCCGTTTCCCTTCCAGCCGGTTGCTAAGGCAACAGCGGCCGCAAGGGTCTCTTGCATCGGCGCCTTGAGGGGAATCATTCTATACCCCCGCCTCGAAAGGGGCTCCCCGGATGTGTCGAGAAAAACTTGGCCTAGATTACCTCTCCAGTAGAGATGAATCACAATCCTGTCTCTTTGAGGACCGGTATCAGGCCTGCGCCCACGCTTTTCTTTAATCCTGTCAACGACTGCATCCTTGCATTTCACATTCGCAAATCTTGAATCTTTAATGGTCGGGTTATAAACGGAAGAAGTGACAGAGAAATAACTGTCCTCTGGGATATAATCTTCCCAACTGATTCGTGACATCCTTTTATAAAGTTCGTCTGGGGTCTTCGCATTGAATGACTCAAGAAGAAAAAGAATTCGTTGCCCTGTGCGGATCAGCAGGTTGAGCTTTTGAGTATCCTCCATTGTTCCTTCTGTCTCAACCTCTGCCTTTCCCTCCGATAAGACTGGAAAGCCTAATGAAATGATCTCCTGCTTTAAAAAAGGTGGTACTCCCTTGGCGCAGGTAATGACGATTTTACTCTTTTTTCTCCAGAAAGACATAAGATCCCTTCGGAGTGTCACAAGAGGTTACAAAAGCAGACAGGTAGGCTGAAAAAACTTTACAGCGGATATCTTGTAAATTTTATATCGGTTATGATGACCCATTCTAAATGTTCTGCTTTGAGGCAGAAAGAGAATGCCTATAAAACTCAAAATGACCGCTTTGTAAAGATTTTGAAGCATGCCTGTCTGCTTAATTTACACAATGTTAGGGTTAAAGTTCCTCCGGAGTAAAGGCCACTACTTCATCAATTGTTTTAGCATCCCAAAAAACCATGGCCAACCGATCCACCCCGAGCGCTATGCCAGCCGATGGGGGCATATTATCTAATTCAGCCAAGAATTTATCGGGCATGGAATAAATACGTTTACCAATGGATTGGCGGTTTTCATTTTCAAGGTGAAAACGCTTCCTCTGTTCTTCTGAGTCAACCAATTCTGAAAAGCCATTGGCCAGCTCCAAGCCGCCTATATAAAGTTCAAAACGTTCTGCAACGCTTGGATCTTCCTGCTTCAGCCGAGCCAGCGCCCCCCGCTCGGCGGGGTAATCATAAATAAACGTCGGTATTTCTACCCCTAGGTTCGGCTCAATTTCCTGAACCATGATCTCATCAAAAAGATTTTGCTCCAGTGCTTCAGTTATAGAAATCTTTGTATAAAAACGAAACGCCTCTTTAACAGAAATTTCTTGCCATGGCTTGGACAGATCGTTTTGCCCCAAGCCAATTGCCCTGGCCACAAATCGTATCAATCCCTCACATTCCTCCATCAAAGAATGGTAGTCACCACCTGTTCTATACCACTCCAGAAGGGTAAACTCAGGAAGGTGCTGGCTTCCCCTTTCTCTTTCACGCCAGCACCGGCAGATTTGAAAGATCTTTTCATATCCTGCTGCCATCAACCGCTTCATGCAAAGTTCGGGAGAGGTATGAAGGAACCATGTACCGGAGGGGATGGCATCGATATGGGATTCTGGCGCAGGAGTGGGTATTCGATGGGGGGTTTCTACTTCCAGATAACCTTTTTCAATAAAAAACTGTCTAATCTCCTGTAGGATGCTTGCCCTTTGTTGAAGGGCTTTTTTACGTCTTGCAAGTGGCCAGTTTATCACCACGAACCTACTCTTTGACTCTTTTCGAAAATTCACCAGTTCGGGTATCGATGGTGATCAACTCACCTTCTTCAATGAACGGAGGG
>JBEKWN010000168.1:0-7381 GCA_049513055.1 Thermodesulfobacteriota bacterium | reverse complement strand
ATGAGTTCCTCATGGGAGACGTCGCTGTAGGAAAAGATGACCTGATCGACAAGATATTCTGAGAGCAACCGAGGAAGTTCCTCTTCTGGGTAGATGGGAATACCTTTGGGATAATGGGGACCAGCAAGTTCTGGAGGATAGACCCGATTGGCTATGAACGGGATCTGGGTGGCGGTGAAGGCAACCACACGGTAGGAGGGATGTTTCCTAAAGTAAGTGTTGAAATTATGAAAATCCCTTCCTCCAGCCCCGAGGATAATCACCTGGATGGGCTCCTTTGAACGACCCCTTTTCGACTTGTTCTCAAAACCTTTCTTCTTCACAGAACGATCCAAGGAAGGGGGAGAAAAAGTTTTTCATAAAGATTGAAGGCATAGCGGTCTGTCATGCCAGCCAAAAAATCACATACACATCGCTCCAAGGAGTCATAAAACGATTCCATTTTGATTAGCGTTAAAAAATAATCTGGATGGTCAACCAGATATTGATAGAGCTCCCGCAAAATCTTTGTTGCCTTATGGAAATCGGTATGAACGGCTTCATTCTCATAGACATGTTCCCAGAGGAATTCCCGCAGGTCCCAAATCCCTGAGAGAACCTCTTTTGAAATAAAAAGTTCCCCGCCCCCGGATCGGAGGGTTTCTTGGATGATATCATTGACCATCGTATTAATTCGTTTGGAATGGGTATCGCCCAGACGTTTGAGACAATCATTGGGAATATCGTTTGGAGAAATCACCCCTCCCCGAATCGCATCATCGATATCATGATTGATGTAAGCAATGATATCCGCAACCCGCACCACCTGACCTTCAAGCGTCGAAGCCATCGCTTCTGGATCCTCACAGAGGATCTCCCCTTTCCCTTTGGTGTGTTTCAAAATACCATCTCTAACCTCAAACGTGAGATTAAATCCCTTTCCATCCTTCTCCAAAAGATCGACGACTCTCAGGCTCTGATCGGCATGGTTAAATCCGCCTGGAACGATCTCATTCAAGGTATCCTCCCCGGCATGGCCAAATGGGGTATGACCCAAATCATGTCCCAATGAGATGGCCTCTGTTAAATCCTCATTGAGACGGAGGGCTTTGGCAATCGTCCTTGCAATCTGAGAAACTTCAAGGGTATGAGTCAATCGGGTCCGGTAATGATCACCCATTGGAATGAGAAAGACCTGGGTTTTATGTTTCAATCTCCTGAAAGATTTGGAATGGATGATTCGATCTCGGTCGTGTTGGAAGGCTGGCCGGAGCGGACATTCCTCTTCAAAGAATTGGCGGCCTTTCGTCTTTGAACTCAATGCCGCAAAAGGGGAGAGAATCTTTTTTTCCCGCTCTTCTAAATCTTCTCTAATCGTCTTTGACAATTGACAAGGCTCCACTTCATCGAATATGCTTTGGATAGCTAACTTATCATAAAAAATAGGCTTTATCAAACTGAACCTAAAATGGATATCAATCAGGTAAGGGAAGAAATCCATAAGGATCCCATCCTCTCTAAACTGTCGACACTGGCGAAGGGGAAGAAGATACCCTTTTTTTTGGTGGGAGGTTATCTCCGGGATCTCTTGCTTGAAATACCAGGAAAGGACTATGACTTCGCCTTGCCAAAAGATGCCGCTTCATTCATTGAAACTATCGAGGAAGCCCTTCGTCTTCACTTCTTTAAAGTAGGGAAGGAGGAGATGAACACCACCACTTATCGAATCATCAAAGAGGACATGTCCATCGACCTCACCTTTTTACAAGGTGAAACGATTGAAGCAGATCTTCAAAGAAGAGATTTTACCATCAACACCATCGCCTTCTTTTTTCAAGATGAAACTTTTCATTGGATGGAAGGAAGCCTGGAGGATATCGAAAAAAAATTGATCCGTACTGTCTCAAACCATTCCATTGATCAGGATCCATTAAGGATGCTGCGGGCAATCCGGTACCTTTGCACTCTGGATGGTTTTGTAATGGATAAAGGATTGAAGGAGGAGATTTCCTTAAAAAAAGAAAAAATCCTCAGCCTCCCCGGAGAGCGGAGGGTTTGGAAAACCTCGGCCAAAATGAACATCACCATCTGGATGTCCTTTCCCATACCCTTCTCATGGTTGAAAAAATATCATGGGCTTCTGAATGGGTTGCTCGGAATCATCAAGGGGTTTCCTTAATTGAAGAAGATTGGCTCTCTTTATATTATGCCGCCCTCTTCCACGATATCGGCAAACAAGATACCTATTCTAAGGATGAGAAAGGAAGCGTTCATTTCTATTATCATGAGTCTTTCTCTGTTCAAGCAGCCGAGAGGATCATGGAACGGCTTCGCTTCTCCAACCTGATGAAAAATAAAATTCTTCACCTCATCAAGAATCACATGAGAATCCTCAATCTATCCTGGGAGACAAAGGAGACAGCTCTCAAAAGATTGGTCAATCAGATAGGGGATGAAACCCCTCTCCTCGTCTTTCTCACCCTCGCAGATAAAGAGGCAAGCCGGGGAATCTTATCCATTCAAATTGATGAGATCGTTGAAAACCATTGTCTTCGGATCTTGGAATTATTTAATGAAAAAGATATTGTCCATCCCCCTCCTTTCATCACCGGACACGATGTGATGGCCCTGGGATATTCCTCCGGACCAAGAGTGGGTGAAATCCTGAACTTCATCCGCCAGAAACAGGTGGAAGGTGAGATCAAAAATAGAGAAGAAGCCTTAAGGGTTTTAAGAGAAAAATTCGTAACCTGAGGCCATTGGATTTCTATTGGTCAAAATAATTCTATTGGAGAAAGGTTTTAATGGGGACGATTCAGATAGTGGAAGGGTCAATACGTAACTCTAACTATTAAGAATATCCTCTGCTTTGTCCTACCTTTTTATCCCAAATCGCATTTTTTTCCAGTTGCAATTTTTTTTAAAATTCTGTATAAAATCACCGGGAGTGAAGAACGAAGATTAAGGATCTGAGAGCGATCCGACGAGGAGTGATAATTATGGAAACAATATCCAAAACAAAGCAGCAACTTCTCCTTGAGATCAAACAACTTCGGACAAGGCTGGATGCTACGGAGCAGCGCTTACAGGAGGCTAACGAAATATTGCAGGCTGAAGTCACTGAGCGTAAGCGAGGTGAGGAAACCTTTGAGAAAGTTCAAAAATACGCTGAGAGTATCGTGGAAACAATACGTGAACCTCTTTTGGTGCTGGATTCAGACCTGACTATGAAGTTGAACATGTGTTTTCAAGCATCGGACACAAAATAATGCTGCTCAATGCGCGCCGTATCATTCAAAAAGAAATCGGTTCTCAGATGATCCTCCTGGCCATAGAAGACATCACTGAAAAAATGCGCCTGGAAAGAGAATTGGCGGAGCGGACACGAGACGCAGAGAAGGCACAAGTCGAGGCTGAGGTTGCAACAACGGCCAATGCAGATATTATAGAGACCGTGCGTGAACCTCTTTTGGTGCTGGATTCAGACCTGAGGGTTCTCTCGGCCAACCGTAGTTTTTATGAATCATTCAAGGTAACGCCGAACGAAACGGTAGGCAAACTATGAAGTTGAACATGTGTTTTCAAGCATCGGACACAAAATAATGCTGCTCAATGCGCGCCGTATCATTCAAAAAGAAATCGGTTCTCAGATGATCCTCCTGGCCATAGAAGACATCACTAAACATAGGCAACTGGAAATCTTATTATCGGAGTCTGAAGAGCGCTATAGGCGCCTTTTTGAGACTGCAGACGATGGGATATTGCTTCTCGAAAAACGCGAAGGGAATATAACCCATGCTAATCCAGCCGTCACGGCGATGTTGGGCTATTCCAAAAAGGAGTGCATCGGGAACAAGCTTCAGGATATCGGTTTCTCGCATGATATGGGTGATTTTCAAGAGATAATGCATACATTGGACAGGAGCGGCATTATTTATTACGATGATGTTCCGGTACAAACCAAGGTCGGGCAAACTTTTTATGCTGATATATATATGGTCGACAGGGCAAGGTTAGTTCAATGTAATATTCGCGACACCTCCGTACGTAAGGCAGCGCAGGAGGCGCTTCGGGAAAGCGAAGAACGATTCAGGCTGATTACGGAAACCATCACCGAGGTATTTTGGATTGCCGATGTCCCGATCGAGAAGATGTTATATGTCAACCCTGCTTACGAGCTTGTTTGGGGCCGCTCCCGCAAGAGTCTCTACGAAAACCCGCGTTCCTTCCTCGATGCCGTCCACCCGGCGGATCTGGAGCAAGTGCTTGCCGCCTTGGAGATAGAGAAGGCCGGACAGCCCTTCGACCACGAATACCGGATTACTCGCCCTGATGGGTCGATCCGGTGGATTTGGGACCGCGGGTTTCCTACCCAAGACAAGACCGGGAAGGTCATCCGCTACGTGGGTGTTGCAGCTGACATCACCGAACGCAAGCGGGCGGAGGAAGCACTATACCGAAGGGAACTCGAACTTCGGACGGCTCTTTCTGAAATCAAAACATTGAAAGACCAACTCGAGGCCGAGAATATTTACTTCCGTCGAGAGATCAAAATGAGACATCAATTCGACCATATTCTCGGGCAAAGTGATGGTCTCAAGTATGTTCTCTATCGAGCGGAGCAGGTCGCTCCTATGAACACAACGGTCCTCATCCTCGGTGAGACCGGTACGGGAAAGGATCTGATCGCTGCCGCCATCCACGACATGAGCCCCCGCAAGGATCGGCCGCTGATCACCGTCAACTGTGCTGCCCTGCCGGGCAATTTGATTGAGAGCGAATTGTTCGGCCGGGAGAAGGGAGCATTTACCGGGGCCGATACCCGGCAGGTCGGCCGATTCGAGATCGCCAATGGTTCCACCCTTTGCCTCGACGAGATCGGGGAACTGCCGCTGGAGGTACAGGCTAAGCTACTCCGGGTGATCCAGCATAACGAGTTTGAGCGCCTGGGCTCGTCTCAAACCACCAAAGTCGATGTACGGATTGTGGCAACGACAAATCGAAACCTTGAGGAAGAGGTCCGCAAGGGCCGGTTTCGGGAGGACCTTTATTATCGGCTCAACGTCTTCCCCATCACTGTCCCTCCACTACGGCAGCGGACAGAAGACATCCCGCTGATGGCACAGGCCTTCATAGAGCGATACTCCAGGAAATTGGGGAAACAGATCACGTCGATCCAGAAGGAGACGATGAAAGCACTGCAGGATTACCTGTGGCCCGGGAACGTCCGGGAGCTTGAAAGTGTCATTGAACGGGCCATGATCTTGTGCCCCGGGCCGGTTTTCCAACTGGTAGATAAACTGGAGATTTCATCTCCCCCACTCTCATCCACCGTGAGAACCTTGGAAGAGACGGAGCGAAACCAAATCCTTAAGACCCTTTCTGAAACCCGATGGCGCATCGAGGGAAAGGATGGGGCCGCAGCGATCCTGGGCCTTCACCCGAGTACCTTGAGAGCGAGGATGCATAAGCTCGGGATACGCCGGCCGGAGACAAAAGAACCAGATTAGACTGTCCACCTCCCTTCAAGGTATCCCTCAATATATTGAGGTTCCACCAAATATTGAGGTCAAACGAATCGTTTTGCACTTCTCTACTGTTCTCTCCTATTAATCTAATCCCCTGTTATTAAAGGATGAATCCAAACTTCTGATTTTTCCAGGTTGTTGGCAGGCCGTTTGCAGTTACTATTTGTATGATCATGGTCATCATACGAATGAATGCCCCTTCTGAGAAGCGCATGGAGCTGTCACAGACGATTGCTTCACTGATCGGCTCCATAAGGACAGAAAAGGGATGCAAGCGTTGCGACTTCTGCCAGAGTATCGAGGATGAAAATAAACTCTTTCTTCTTGAGGAATGGGATACCCAAGAGAACCTTAAGAGCTACCTGAAGTCAGGGCGTTTTAGGGTACTCCGGGGAGCGATGAACCTTCTTAAAGAGCCATATGAAATGACGTTCCACACCGTTTCCTACCCGGCGGGAATGGAGGAGATTTAATGGATAAATTGCTTTTTACGAAATGTCTTCGCTGCAGGGGTGTCATGATCTATGACAAATTTTACGGTCCCCATGAACAGTTTTGGGGATGGAAATGTTTGATCTGCGGGGAGATTGTTGACCCGGTCATTCTAGAGAATCGGCAATTGATGAGAGCGGGTCAAGTGATAAACTCCCGAAGGGCAAGGAGGTAAAAAAAGATATGGACAAGACTTTTGATCCAGAAAAATACAAGATGACCTTCTGTCCCCTTTGCCAGGGAGACGGCAAATTACCCAAGCCCCCTGAGGGGTTTGAGGTTTGCAAAGAATGTGGAGGCTTTGGGCTAATTAAAAAAGAAGGGGTAACAGAGTATGATCGCCTATGAACTCTACTGGTTCGATAAAACAGCGAAAGCTCATTTTATTGGGATATTAAAAGAGAAAAGAGAAAATCTACTAAGAATAACAAAGGAATCTATCCTGAATTTGGGAAGGAAGGTTATCGGTAGTAATGAAGATGTCGCTAACATCTATTTCATTCAGGTAGAAGTGTAGCTAGGTGGTAGAAGGCGTTATTGATCCGGTTGTCTTCCAATCTCTGAACCGGGCTATGGGAAAGAGGTAAAAATGGTACAAAAAGGAAGGTGTGGGAGGATGTCTTAAGTCCCTCCCAAAGTAGATTAAAATGGATGGACGAAATCTGTCATCAGAAAGGAGTCGAACATGCTTTGGACCATATTTGTGATTCTCTTCATTTTGTGGCTGTTGGGATTTATCGGTGGCTATGCGGCTGGTGGACTCATTCATATCCTGCTGGTCATTGCCATCATCGTCTTAGTGGTCCAACTTATTCAGGGACGAAGATGATTGTATAGCGATTTGGACTCGTAAACCTGCTGAGGAAGGAGATCAGTTCTTATGAAACCAATCATGCTTATTGGTATTGTTTTAATCATCCTCGGGGTAGTGGCTCTTGCCTACCAGGGCATTACTTACACAAGCCGCGAGAAGATCATTGATATTGGCCCCATCCAAGCTACCCATGAGACCAAGAAGACCATCCCGTTGTCACCCATTTTGGGTGGCGTAGCGCTTGCAGGTGGAATTGTGTTGGTCATCATTGGAGCCAAAAATAAGCTCTGACAACTCTCGCCTAAAAAAGAAAGGGAGGTGATACGGATCTTATCATAGACTCTTTTGTTTTTGGTGATCGCGGATTGGCCGACTGGATCACTAAAGTATGTAAATGAAATTATCTCCACTAAAAGAAAAAAAGGGAAGATATTATTTTTTTCTTCAAAAAAGAGGAGAGGAGAAAAATGTCATGGGAATCATCCTGATCATCATCTTGGTCCTTCTGCTCCTTGGCGCCCTGCCCACCTGGCGCCACAGTAAGTCCTGGGGACCCTATCCCAGCGGC
>JBEKWN010000167.1:0-3878 GCA_049513055.1 Thermodesulfobacteriota bacterium | reverse complement strand
AGAAATATGTGGTGGACGATATTAGGCATAGCCGCAGCCTCATTGACCATGTTCGGGTTTGTTCCGCAGATCATCAAGATGTGGACAACCCATTCGGTCAAGGATGTGAGTGGATTAACACTAATTCAATTTAGTGCAGGGGCCACGTTATGGATGTTGTACGGAATACATCTCCAAGATTTCATTGTTATTGGTGCAAATGCCATATCATTGGCTACTCTCTTAATCGCATTAGGATTGTATCGGAAGCTAAACCAAGGCATTCAACACAAGAGGGTATGACAATGAGATCTTAGCCACAAAAAAGTTGGCCCTGCCCTGAAGCATAGCGCCAAGAACATAGCGTGAGGCGTATAGATTCAAAGCAAGGCAGTAATGTCTGACTTCATTTTGAAGTCAAGAATTTCTACCCCTCTGACGGGCCGGTGATGGGCGCCGTCGAGCACACAATATGAGATGATATTTACCCCGTTAGAAATAATGCCCTGCTGTTCTGCAGTCCCGCCTGTGGCGGGATTACATTCTAGAATAATTCCGGCGGGATCTAATGCCCCGCTCGGTTTCGAGTCGTAACGACTGGAATTTCTAACGGGGTTTACCTCTCCGGGAAGCTGCTGCAGGTGCTTCCATTTTTCAGTCAAGCGAAGGGCTGAGGGTTAGGTCTTGCAATATCACATTTCAAAAAGTTAGGGTATTAAACCTTTATCCTTTGAAATTGGTAAATTTCTTGGAGAAAAAATAACAAAAAACCTCAGTGTCAGGCGCTGAATTACAGACTTGACACAGTCAAAAATATATGAGACTTTAGTGTCAATCCGAGGGAGAAGAAACTCACTATGAGTACCCAAAAAGGAAGTCCAATCAAAGAAGATTTGCAGAATTTTAAGGAAGAGATTGTACACCAATTCCATGTTATCTCTGAAGGTGTGATTGATCAGGTGAAGCAGGTCGCTGAGGGTGTAGCGAATGTGAATGAAAAACTGGATAGAAGGTTTAATGAATTGAAGGCCGAAATTCAGGAAACAAGACAAGAAGTACTAGCTGCGGTCAAATTTTCTTATGCAGAATTGGGTAAGCGTTAGACAACACTTGAGAAGGAATTTCTTGAACTCAAACACCGTGTCGAAAAAATAGAGACCCGGTCTATCTCCTAACCTTAATACAACAATAGAACCCCCTTCTTATTTACAAAATAAAGTGTCATCCTAAAAAAGTTGGCCCACTGAATCAAGAGATGGTGGGGGACAAGGTTTTATGGTTGCCCGAACCCTAACGTCAGCTATTAAGATAGAATAGAGAGCTAAATATTGAAATATCAGAAGAAGAGAAAATAAAAGTTCTCATGGTCCAGTTAGTCGAACAGGAAACCATCACCAGGTTGCTTGTAAAGCAGGGATGTTTACAAAAGGGAAGTTTTTGGAGATCGTGAGAGTGATGGACCAGGAGTGGAGTGTGGTAAAAGCTAAGGTGGGTGATAGATTTATTAAACCAGATAGCAAGAAAATCTATGTAGTAGTAAAAGTGGTTCTTGACGGTGATTGGGTTATTCTGGAAGAAGAAGGTGGTGACCGTCACTTCTTAACATCCCGGAAAGGTTTGGAAACATGGATAAAATATAAAAAGGATTAAGGTGGATGATTGCCCAAATCAGGGGATTTACCAATTCTTTTAAGAATTTATATGTGCCTATTTTTTAGGCAAAATGGTGAAAGTACCGTCCCTCAAGGAGGGGATGGTCTTAATCCACAATGATTCAACAACTCTGTGTGGATTAGTCAGAAAAAGCTTTTTAGAACCAATTTTTTGGAGAAAGATTCAGTGAAAAAAGAGGAAAAAGAAACTAAACTCCGTTACGGAACTGTAAATTTTGAAAAGAGAAAGCATCCCAGGTTTAGTATAGATTTGCCTGTCGAGTATAGTCGAACTGACCTGTTCGTCAAACATGGTCGTGCTATCAATGCCAGTGAAGGGGGATTGCTTCTCTATCTTCCAGAGCAGGTAGAGATTGGTCAACATCTGAGATTGAAACTTTTTTTCACTTCTGATGCTGGACTGAATGCTATTGAAACGCTGGTTGAGGTGGCCTGGACGGATATTTATATGGGAAAGGATTGGGGGGATTATCGGGTTGGGGTGAGGTTTGTTGAAATTTCCACGGAGGATATGGGTAAGCTAAAGAATTTTTTGAGCAGTCTTTCCTCTCCCTAAGAAAAGGGTCGGGGTCAAATTTTCAATATTCAATTAACAAAAAAAATTACAGGTTACCCGAAAAACGGCGTCATCCATAAAAAAGTTGGCCTTTCTAAATGCGGAATGCGGAATTCTAAATACTAAAAACAGGATAGAGCAAAGCGCTTAGCGAGAAACTCACTTTTTCTTCTTGCCAAAGATCTTTCTTCCTTCTATCTTATAGAAAAGAACGTTTTTTCTTTGATCTTTCCCCTTCAGGGAAAGGAGGAACACCTATGGCGAAAATGGATGAATTTATTTCCTTTGATGCGACTGCCCTAGCCGCGTTAGTGCGGCAAAAGCAGGTCAAAGCGATTGAACTCATAGACGCTGCGGTTGAGTGGATTGAGCGCCTGAACCCTACTCTCAACGCGGTGGTCACACCGATGTATGAGCAAGCTCGGGAAGCGGCCGTCGGCAAGCTCCCCAATGGCCCTTTTTCGGGTGTACCTTTTCTGCTGAAAGACCTGGGAGCCCCTTATCCGGGGGTGCGAATGACTATGGGTTCAGCCTTTCTGCGTAACTTTGTGCCTGATCATGAGAATGAACTAGTGGCCCGGCTGAAACGGGCCGGTTTAATCATCGTCGGGAAGACAAACACACCGGAGTTAGGCATCCTTCCGACCACCGAGCCCCGTTTGTTTGGCCCCAGCCGTAACCCTTGGGACATAAACCGGACTCCTGGCGGTTCAAGCGGAGGTTCAGCGGCTGCTGTGGCTGCCCGTTTCGTTCCGATGGCTCACGGCAATGATGGTGGCGGGTCGATCCGGATACCAGCCTCGTGCTGCGGACTCTTCGGTCTCAAGCCTACGCGGGCGCGCAATCCCCTTGGGCCTGATTTTGGCGACATTTTTAGCGGATTGGTAATCGATCACGCCGTAACCCGCTCCGTTCGGGATAGTGCCGGCCTCCTCGATGCTACGGCGGGTCCTGATGTTGGCGATCCTTACTGGGCGCCGCCCCCGGCGCGTCCGTTCCTTCAAGAAGTGGGAGCTGATCCAAGCAGGCTGCGCATCGCTTTTACTACCACAACTTCCGCAGGTCTTAAGGTACACGCAGACTGCGTCAGCGCGGTGCGGGATGCCGCCGCCCTATGTGTCGATCTAGGGCACGAATTGGTGGAGGCAGCCCCGGAGATAAACGGAGAGTTGGTGACCCAGGCCTTTATGGTGCTGTGGTCGGCGGGGTGTGCCTGGACAATAGATGGGATGGGACTTGTAACCGGCCGGACTCCCAACCAGGACCAGTTTGAACCGCTCACCTGGGCGCTTTATGAGATGGGACGCCAGCAGAGCGCCTCGTCCTATTTACTTTCCCTGACTATTCTTCAGAGGGTCGCCAGGGACATTGCCCGATTTTTCACCAAGTATCATGTCTGGCTAACCCCCACTCTTGGTGAGCCTCCTGTGCCTCTGGGAACTTTCGATTCGCCTCTGGAGAACCCTCTGCAGGGCCTCCGCCGTGCGGAGGCTTTCGTTCCCTTCACACCCGTCTGCAATGCCACCGGCCAGCCGGCCATGTCGGTTCCTCTTTACTGGAATGCTGAAGGACTTCCCGTGGGTGTCCACTTTGTTGGACGATTTGGGGACGAAGCCACACTTTTTCGACTGGCAGCTCAGCTTGAGTTGGCCCGGCCATGGGCTGGCCGG
>JBEKWN010000166.1:0-3932 GCA_049513055.1 Thermodesulfobacteriota bacterium | reverse complement strand
GGCCTTAAAAGCAGCATCATGTCCTCTCCGCATGTTACGCATCGTGCCATTCCTCCTTCTCGGTTATGGCAGGCTAACATGCACCTTATACCTCTGTCCAGTTTTTGGGGAGTATTATATTCACCCATTATTCCGCTATTCCATCCTTCCAATAAATTTAAATATAACCTGGATTGCGCTTCATTAAAAGTCGGCCTTTTGCATCCCCTCTTTCAGGGCTTTGAGGTGGCAAGTCTCATTCATCAGCGATAGAATGTACTTTCCATCTCTATGTTGAATCAGGTTGATGGCCGTTGTATCTTGAGTGATCTGCCAGAAATGGGAGTTGTCCAAACCCAAAATCCCACAAATCAGCACCTTGTTGACAACCCGGTGAGATACGAGGACAAGAGTCTTTCCGGGATGTTTTCGGATCACCTCTTCCAGTGCAACCATCGCCCTGACTCTGACGTCATCCAAACTTTCCCCTCCCGGAAGCCTGACCAGATGGGGCTCTTCCCTCCACTGTCGGTAGATCTCTCTATCATTTTTTTGTATATCTCGATGCGTTTGTCCTTCCCATTTCCCAAAGCTCATATCGAGTATTCCTTGCAGAGGTTGAACTTTAAGATTATCAAATTTGGCAATCTTCTGGGCCGTCTCCCAAGCCCTCGATAGAAGGCTTGAGTAAATCCCATGGATCTCCATTCCCTTGAAATATTCTCCTGCCAACTCTGCCTGCTTCAGGCCGATCTCATCGAGGGGGACATCTGTTCTTCCTCTAAAGATCTCTTCCTTATTCCATGCTGTTTGGCCATGACGGACGAGATAAATAGAAGTTATGATAATGAATTCCTTTCCGCACGGATTATTGATCCGAGTTTCTGAGTTATCCATATCACTTTCTCGCGAATGAATGCAATACCTTTTGACGAGATAAATTGATGAGAAAAGTGAGATGAGACATCTTTATTCATTGCCTCTGGAGATGGTGAAAAAGATGAGTTCTATCTCTCATTGATTACGTTAAATGGTATTACTGCCCAAAATTGTTAATCATCTGTATTTTTGTCATATTGAGTTTCTTTCCAATATAAAAAATGTGAATAAATATTTTCCTCCATTTTACATCAATTTATCCTAATTTACCCTATTTGCCCCCAAAAAGAGCCGTTATAAAACGGCATTTTTATTGCACCCTTTTTAATTGTCAAGATTTAATAAAATAAGGGGAGCCCACCATGACTGTAAAGAAAAAGAAGGAAAAAGGTTTTACATTGATTGAATTGCTGATCGTCATTGCCATTATCGGTATCCTCGCTGCGATCGCCCTTCCAGCCTATAGACAACAAACCATTAAAGCCAAGATGGCCGAGGCCGTAAATGCGATGAGGCACGTTGCATCTGCACTGGCGATTTACCGTCAAGAACTGGATATGTCTGGTAGTGCACTTGCTTGGCCTAACTGTCCTGATGCCGCTGCAATTCAAAACAGTTTAGGACTTGGGCTCGGAACAGTAACAAGAATTAGTAATGCGCAAGTAGATCCCGCAACTGGAACGATTCAAGCTACTTTGGCTAATATTGATGGAGCAGTAGATGGCCAAACTCTTTCTTTGGTACCCACTGAGAATGCTGATGGTTCTATAAGCTGGACGTGGAGTGGCACAGTACCTATGGTCTATTTACCAAAAAAATAGTTTTTTTCTTCACTTAATCAGTCCGGCTTTTCAGGATGGGGTTTTCCCAAGCTTTATCGAAGAAATAATCCAAGACTTTATTGGAACTCTTCTCATTCACCACTAATATCTTTCCTCCATCATCTTTCCTAAGGCTGTAGAACGACCTTTCATCGAAAAGCAGTAAAAGTAAATCAATCCAAGTAGTGGCATTATCCTTAATCTCAACCTTATCCTTAAACTTTCTTCTTTCTTTTAGTACCTGAGCGAGTTCTCTCCATGTTATCCCTTCATCTAATTCTTTTTCATCCATCTTTCCCTTAATAAAGTTAATAACCCTTGCCAGACGGAAGAAGGTTAACAAATCGAGCCTATTAAATTCCTCTGTTTCAATCGGAAAGGCGCTTGACCGCCACTGGGAAAAATGGGGAGGCAGAATCTCCTTCTTTTTGCATCTCTCAAAAAGAGGAGTTCCAGGTGTGGGGTAATAGACACTGGGGCCGATGAGGACTTTTTTTCCCATCAGGTAGATTAAGGTATCCACCATCTCCTCGATGGTTTGACCAGGCATTCCCAGGATGGCATAAGCAATCACATTAAGACCAACTTGCTCTACTTCTTCCAGGATTTTATCGAATTCAGTCGTTGTTTTAGGTCTTTTCATTCTTTCTTTGGTTAAAGGATCTACGCTGACGAAGGAGAGATTGATCGTATGGAAACCTGCTCTTTTCATTAATTTAAGAAGTTCTTCATCCAGAGAGGCAAAAGAGACACCATTCATCGCAGAAAGTTCAAGCCTGCCTGCCGCAGGCAGGTTTTCTTCTCCAAAGTTTTCGATAACGAGGCTCATCAACCTTTTTGCCCGCTCTTGATCAAAGGTGAAATTGTCATCTTCAATATCAAAAATCTGGATGCCGTATTGCTTCTGACACTCCCTCATCTCCTTAATAATGGCCTCTGGAGTTCGAATCCTGAAAGAAGTGCCCATGACAAGATGAGTTGAACAGTAGGCACACCCATGTGGGCAACCCCTACTGGTGACGATCATCGTGGACCGTTTCTTTCTCATCCGATATCGATCCAGTTCGAGCAGTTCCCTTTCAGGATGAGGAAGACTGTCAAGGTCTTTGATGAAGGTTTGAAGGGGATTAATTTTTATTTTCCCATCCGGTCGATACCCAATCCCATCGATCCCTTCAATTCCTTTAACCGTTCCTTTCTCAAGCTGCTCTAATAGGAGAACGAAACGTTTCTCCCCTTCTCCCATAAGGGCATAATCTACAGCAGGACTTTGTAGGACACCCTCTGGATCACAACTGACATGGGCTCCCCCCATGACAACGATTTTCCTTCTATCCCATTCTTTGATGATCTGACCAATCTCCAGGGCTTCTCTATGATAGGGTGTGAAGGATGAAGAAATTCCGAAAACATCGGCCTTTGAATCTTTGATCTTCTGTCCGATCTCTTTCCATCCAATTCCGAAATGGTAATAACCGGTATAGAGTTTGAAAGGACTATGATCATTGAAGGGATAGAAATCTCGAAGGTAAGAAAGTTCGGAAGGAATAGGTATAGATTTTTTCTTCTCTGTTTGGCAGTCGAGTATCTCAACTTCGTGACCATGAGTTACCAATGAGGCCGCAAGATAAGCCAAACCAATCGGCTGCGTCCGGATAGAGGTCTGATAGAAATCCTGAACGGGCGGTTGAATAAGGAGGATCTTCATTTTTTAAAAGGACCTAAGAAATTATATTAAACCAAAGGCCCATTGTCCATTTCTGACATGTGCGGATGGAACAATGCACGGGCTTCTTCTTTACGCAAACGTCCCGGAAAGAATTACCTATTCCATGATAACGGGAAAGAATTGTCTTAAGCGCCCGCATCACGTATCGAGTCCTCCCTCCTGAAATCGTCACCTTTAAATTTCATGTCGGGATGCAACACTTCATATGGAAATCAATAAGATAAGTTGTAAGTCATCCTTGGCACTTTTAGCTTGCTCAAGCCGAGAGGGTGGACTTAGGTCTGAGTATCACCGATGGGATCACATATGGTCACCACAGGAGAATTAAGGTCCACAGGGAGTTGAATCAAGGTTTGACTCTCAGTACATTTACTCAGTCAAAAACGGCAAACTTTTTCCCCGATATTATTAAGAAATCTTCATCTAAATTTAATGCCCTTTTAATCTTTCTTTTGGGATATTACTCAATGATTTATAGAGAGAGATTACATCTGGAAAAAATCGTCAACAGTGCTGTAAGAAAA
>JBEKWN010000165.1:0-4278 GCA_049513055.1 Thermodesulfobacteriota bacterium | reverse complement strand
ATGAAAGAAGCGAAGAAGTAGTCTGACCCTGCTCTTCCTGAGGTGGCGGCCTTTGCCGCCGCTTCAGGGGTAACGCGGCAGCACCATTGTCAAGTGTGATGGTGAGTTCTTCCTGTAATCAACGAAACGCCGATCTTCCCTTCCAGTGCAGATTTCAACCAGAAATCCTCAGTTTGGGCAAAGTGCGGGTATCGGCAAGCTATCCGTGGGGTAGAGGTTAAGGCGAAATTCCTTTCTCCAATGGCTTCGACTTAGCTTCCCAAGCCTGGTGCCGGGCTGGCGCTCGGACGTATAACCCCATGACGATGAGCCGCGAGATCATGGCGGATAGGATGCATCTTCTTATTTATTTCTTCCATCAAGAAGCTCGATAGCTTCGGGTTCATCTATTGCCGTCCCGAATGGCCTATGTCGCCATTTCTCCGCATTCGGGCAAAGAGGCCATGGAGCCGTTTCGCTATTCATGTCCATTTGCAAATATTGCCGCCTTATCTCGATAGGGAGGTCTTCTCGAAGATAGATGGGCTTGTGTCGGCTCGAATTATCGAGCACACTACATGAAGTTAGGGCGAGGGCAATTAGGAGCAAGGTACACAGTGGTATGCAAACGGTTAGTATCGCACGGGTGCCCCTGGTTAACCCGTCTTTCATTCCGCAAAGGCCTCGATTGGACATAGGTTATGGCGATTACTCCAACCAATTGAAAATCCGATTCCCAGGGCAGCAACCAGAACTCACTAATCATTGAAAAAATCTTGTGAAAAATTTTTGTTGTCATTATTGCCATTCTGATATATATTTCACGGTGCTCACGGTGCGATTATTTTCGGCCTATCCCTAACTCTCGAAAAAATCCTGGGTTACAGCGGGGACCTGGGGGATGAAAATCGTACAAAGTTCGAGACCTTCCATCCGGATTGACCTCAATGAATTCAAGCTCCATCTTCATTTCAAGAGCAGAGCCCAATTAACCCTTCATTTCGACTCACCTTCTCGAAGGTTTTATCTCTCCGTAATTGCCCTGGTCGTCAACGAGATGAAAAGATTGGGGAAGATCAAATCTATCTCTCTCCAGGAACACCTTGACCTGCTCATCCTCTTGAACGAATCCATCGGGGGTTCAGCCGGATCATCCGGCAAGGTGAATCTGCTGCACAGAATTTACACGAAGTGGAGGGATGCCCTTCCAAATTTGGAGGAAGCCCCTCTTTTCAAGGTGCTTGGGAAGAAGAAGGAAGTAGAGGAGGGAGCAATCGGCAAAATCTATTCATTTGCCGATTTAGAAAAGGATGAATGGGCGAATCTCTTTGAGTATATGGGGAGTGAAGAGAATGTGAGGCTGAAGTTTGCAATCGACAGGATAGGAGCAACCTTAGATGATGTTGTGATCTTGTATGAATATTCTTTGAACGCAGAAGCTTGGGAAAAGTTCATATCAGGTCTCAAGGAGAAGAAAGCAGAACCTGCTAAACCTGTTTCAGGAGAGCCTGAGATTGCAGCTCCGCTGTTGGAAAGAAGGGGGACATTATTGGCAAGCAGGAATCGCTGGGTGGCCCTGATGGCAGCGATCGTGGTGGTTCTGGGAACGATTACATTAGTGATCTGGAAAGCCTATTTAAAACCTGGTCCGGGCGATGTTGCTTCTATTGAGAAAATGGCATTCCCTTTGCCGAATGTGCCTTCTATTGCCATACTGCCATTGGTGAACTTGAGCGAGGACCCAAAGCAGGAGTATTTCTGCGACGGGATGACCGAGGAAATCATCACGGCCCTTTCCAAAGTTCCAAGGCTGTTTGTGATCGCCGGAAATTCGACTCTCAGATACAAGGGAAAGCCAGTGAAGTTCAAGCAAGTCAGCGAAGACTTGGGTGTACGGTATGTGCTGAAGGGGGGTATACAGAGGTCAGGCAACCGTGTTCGGATCACCATCCAGGTGATTGACGCTCTCACGGGAAACGAACTTTTGGCAGAGCGGTATGATCGTGATCTGAAAGACATATTTGCCCTACAAGATGAGATCACCATGAGGATTTTGATGGAGGTGCGAGTGAAGTTAGAGGGGGGAGACGTTTCAAGGTTGGAAAAATATGCCGAAAAATATTACAGAGGGAAGCAAGGTCTCGACTGCTATTTGAAGTTAATAGAAGCGAGTGGTTACCAAGCACGTTTCAATATTGAGGATAACAGCTTGGCCAGGCGGCTGGCAGAGGACGCGATTGCTATGTGTCCAGAGAATCCAATGGGTTATGTTCGCCTCGGTAGTATCTACCATTATGATTATTGGCTGGGCACCACGAAGTCTCCTCGGGAGACTCTTGAGAAATCTATAGAACTGGTCCAAAAAGCTCTTACCATGGATGATTCCATGGCCAATGGCCACAGCGTATTATGTATGCTCTATGCTCATAAAGGGGAATATGATAAGGCGATTGCTGAAGGGGAGCGGGCTGTGGCCCTCAGCCCCGGTAATTGGGTTTCCCTTACCAGTTATGCCCATAGTCTAACCCTTGCAGGCAGGCCAGAAGAAGCCATTCCATTATTGCAAAAAGCAATCCGACTCACCCCCTTTGGTGGACCTAATTTATATTGCGAGTCCGGCCTTGCACTTCGGAATGCGGGCCGGTTTGAGGAGGCGGTTTCGGCATTTAAGAAAGCATTGCAGATTGCGCCTGATAATATTCTTGGTCATATTCTGCTCACTGCTACATACAGTATAATGGGCCGAGAGAAAGAGGCCCGTGCTGAAGCTACAGAAGTTCTCAGGATAAATCCGAAGTTCTCGTTGGATTACTTTGCGAAGAGGCTTACATATAAGGATCAATCGGAAGCAGATAAAGTCGTTAACGCCTTGCGGAAGGCTGGACTGAAGTGAGTGTGGGTGGCTTGCAAAAGAGTCCTCCTCCATTTAATCATCGATATTTCTTTCCGTAATCGTCAATCCTCAGAGCCATCTCAGACTGTAGACTTGTAGGTGAACGTGCGCCACGATGCTGCACAAGAGATGGGGGTAGGCCCCTCGGAGTCGGCTTACAGGAGCAGACTTCAAACCGCCTCAAGCTGCATGGGTTAAGAGCCCTTGTGGTGAGCGTTGAAGGAAAAGACATGGCTGAGACTATGTCAGGTGAGGTTCAGGGAGGCGAGCGCAAGCGAACTACTGATGAGGTGTCGAAATGAAATTAGACGACGTCAAAACTGGTAGCTTACGGGATACCAGGATAAGTCCAGGGGAAACCTGCATACTGCCTGGCCGGCGTCCGGCATAAAGGTGGCATGACCCTGATCCAGGCTCTTGTGTGGAACGTGGGAACCTGTCGTTCCGATGATAAGGGAGAAATTCAAGTGGAGGACCCACAAGAATGAGAGTACCGATGCGGGACACAGGGGCGGACCGCCCCGTAGTAGCGATGAAGGACGGTAATGCGTCTGGAGCGAAGGGGGTGGATTATCCAGCCGGATTCAAAGGTCAACCATTTTATGGGAGGAACCTGTGAAGAAGGCAAAGTCGTTTGAAGACCGACGGCTGGATAATTGGAGCCGGATGAATCGAGAGGTTCACGTCCGGTTCCGTGAGGGCGTGGGGGTGAAATTCCCCTGCGCTACTCGACTTCGCAACCCCCTTTTCCAACGACTCCTTCCTGTAATCAATCTTTGACAGGTTCTACCAAAAGGTGTAGACTTCAACTGGTAATCGTTAAAAGGATGTATTCCCTGTTTCGGATAAGAAAAGGTATCCGGAATTCTATTTTTGCTGGTCAATTCTTGTCGCCTTCTACATAAAAAGGCGACATTTTTCCTGGCCAACATCAGATTATAAAGAAGTAACAAGAAAACCTACTTCCGGTGAGCCTTGTATCCAGTGTAAGGCAAAAGAAAAACGAGGGGATTGCACAAAATAGTAAATTAATTTTTGTCACCCCCGCTGGTCTGCTTAGGAATTTTATTCTTCAAATTTCCTCCGACGCTTCTCGAGGAAGCCAATCGTCAATCTATGCCCTACCAATACAAACGGGAACCATTGAGCGACGATGAAGTGAACCGGATCACCAATGCCTGTGAAACCTTTGAGGAGAAATTCGTTATCTGAACCCTCCTTGACACCGGCTTGAGGGTTAGTGAATTTGCGCATCTCAAAAAAGATAATATCCAGTCATAGTTGGTCCGCGGTGGCACTGAGGGCACCCAGAAAGCCATTGTGCCCAGCAGAGAAGAGCGGGCTGAAATTGCAATGGCTAAAGAAACCTACCAAAAGTTGCGTAGGCAAACAAAGGCAGATGACAT
>JBEKWN010000164.1:0-4008 GCA_049513055.1 Thermodesulfobacteriota bacterium | reverse complement strand
TCTCGCATCACGAAGGAACCTCTGAACAGGATTGTCCATCATCAGTCCGGCATTTTTTTGGATGGCCATGGCCTTCTGAACAATACGCTGAACGGATTCGCTGCAGAAAAGTTTTACGATCGAGGCGTCTTTCATTGAAGCAAGGCCTCGATCATAAAGCCAGGCCCCTCGATAGGTCATATATCTCATGGCCTCAAGGGACATCGCCATCTCGGCCATGACGAATCGAATCGCCTGTGACCTTGCAAGAAGCTGGCCATCTCTCTTGGTTCTTTTGATATAAGAGAGGGTTGATTCGAATGCTGCCTGACCTACTCCGGTGCTCCTCGCCCCATAGGTGAGCCTTCCTGATTTGAGGGTTTCTTCCAACTGTTCCAAACCTCCTCCTTCCTGTTCTCCAAGCATCCTCTCTTTCGAAACGTAACAATCATCAAAGGCCAACTCGGCAGTATCCGAGGAATGATTTCCTAACTTTTGTAACTTTTTGGTCATAGAAAATCCTGGATCTTCACGCTCCACGACAAAAAGATTGATGCCTGTCCCTCGCCTGGAAGGATCGGTGTAGGCAGCAACGGTCACAAAATCACAGATGGTCCCGTTCGTGATGAAGGTCTTCGGACCATTGAGCCGGTAACCATTTCCCTGCTTTACGGCCGTTGTGCGAATTCCTGACGCATCTGACCCTGCATCCGGCTCCGTCAATGCAAAGGCACCGATCTTCTCCCCCCGCACTGCCGGAGAAAGATATTTCAGCTTAAGTTCCTCAGAACCATAATGGAGGAGGGGGTCTGTGGCCAGACCTCCCTGAACCATGATACTCGCGCCAATGCCTACGCAGATCCGATTCAATTCCTCCACTGTAATGCACTCAGAAATCTTGTCTAAACCAGGACCCCCGTATTCTGCGGGGCATCGCAGGCAGAGCAGATGCTCGGCACCCAGGATTCGAAAGAGTTGAACTGGAAAGGCCTCTTTTCGCTCATATTCCTCAACTAAGGGACTGACCTCTCTCTCATAAATTTCTCGAACTCTTTTTTGAAACTCCTTCTGCTCATCATTCAGTTCAAAGAACATGTTCTTCTTGCCTCCTTTACCCCGTTAGAAATAATGCCCCGCTGCTCCCTCCGGGCCAGGCTCCGCCCCGGAAGGGCTCATGCCCCGGAGGGAGGCCCTCTGGGCCGGCGGCTGCAACAGGATTAGATTTTAAAATAATTCCGCCTGCCTGCCGGTAGGCAGGGCGGCGTTTAATGCCCCGCTCGGTTTCGAGTCGCAACGACTGGAATTTCTAACGGGGTTTACCCGCCTCTTCAACCAGCCTCCACATCAATTATTCATTCTTAAAAACGGGCTTTCTCTTCTCCAAGAAGGCAGTTACTCCTTCCTTGAAATCCCTTGTTTTGTAAACCTCCCCATAGATCTCCGAATCCTTCGTCAAGGCATCTTTTAGAGAGAGTTGAGAGGCATGAAACATGGCTCTCTTTGCCAAATGGACGGAAGCAGGTCCTTGAGCAATCTGTCGGGCCATGGTCAATGTCTCTTCCATCAATTTTTCATGCGGGACCACCCGATTGACCAACCCGATTCTCTCTGCTTCTCCTGCGTTCACAATCCTTCCAGTGTAGATCATCTCTTTAGCCCGGCCCGGCCCGATGAGACGCATCAAACGGACATTTCCTCCATATCCAGGCATAATTCCCACTCGAACTTCTGTCTGGCCGATCTGAGCCTTCTCGCTGGCAATCCGGATATCGCAGGCCAAGGCGATCTCACAACCTCCTCCCAAAGCCCAACCATTGATCGCTGCAATCATCGGCTCTTCCATCGATTCCATAAAAAGGAGAATCTCGTTGGCCTTCTTCGAGGCATTGACTGCATCTTGAGGGGTCCGGTCCTTGAGCATTCGAAGATCGGCTCCAGCGACAAATGCCTCGTCGCCGACACCGGTGATGATGCCCACCCTGATGTTGGGTTCTGAATGCAACCGCTTTAATACGTCCTCTAACTCCATCCAGGTCTCCCAATTCAGAACATTCCTCACTTCAGGCCTGTTGATTTTGATGATGCCAATTCTGTCATCCGTTTCATAGATCAAATTTTTGTAGGACATTTCAATCCTCCGTCTGTTCATTTTCGACAATCATCGCTATGCCTTGCCCTCCTGCAATACACATGGTTACTAAGCCAAACTGGGATTTCCGTCTCTTCATTTCATGGATGATTTTCGTCATAAGAATGCAACCTGTTGCAGAGATTGGATGGCCAAGGGCTATCGCTCCACCATTCACATTTACCTTTTCCATGTCAAAGTTTAGTTTTCTTATCACAGCAAGGGACTGAGCTGCAAAGGCTTCGTTTAACTCTATTAAATCGATATCCTTAAGCTCCAGCTCAGCTTTTTGTAATGCCTTTTGGGTTGCTGGAATAGGGCCGATCCCCATAATCTCAGGCTTCACTCCGACGGATGCATAAGATCGTATGGATACGAGTGGACGGATGCCCATTTCTTTTGCCTTCTTCCGAGACATCACCACAACCGCAGAGGCTCCGTCATTCAAGCCGCTTGCGTTTCCAGCAGTGATGGTGCCATTTTGTTTAAATGCGGGTTTTAGTTTTGATAGTTCCTCCAGCGTGGTGCCGAACCTTGGATGTTCATCTGTATCAAAGATCACAGGAGATCTGCCAGTTTGAGGAACTTGGACAGCCACGATCTCTTCCCTAAATTTATTGGACTTGATAGCATCTTCAGCCCTCTGCTGACTCAGAAAAGCAAACTGATCCTGGTCCTCACGGGAAATCTTATAAAGTTCGGCCACATTTTCTCCGGTCTCTCCCAATGAATAACCTGAAATAGGATCTAAGAGGACCAGCTGATCGATGAGTCGGGCATGGCCAAGCCGGCTGCCCCATCTCACTTTGGGTAGGATGTAAGCAGCCCTACTCATACTTTCCATTCCTCCAGCAACAATGATATCGCTTTCTCCAGTCTTAATGATCTGACCGGCTAAACTAATAGCCCTTAGGCTTCCCCCGCATGCCTTATTGATTGTAAATTGGGGAATTTCAATTGGGATTCCAGCCTTAAGAGCTACAGCCCTTGAAGAATTCGCAGGGAGATCGCCAGTTCTAAAGCCATGGGCCATGATGACCTCATCGATTTCGTCACCCTTAAGGCCTGCTCTTTTCATGGCCTCTGCGATGGCGATAGTCCCCAGGTCCCAATCGCTCACCTCTCTTAAACTTCCACCAAATCTTCCAATGGGAAGTCTTGCTGCGCTAACAATTAGAACATCGTTCAATTTGTATCCTTCCTTTCTTAAATATATTTTGATCACTCCTCTGATCTCTTCATGCTCATATGGATGGTGAATTTTTCAGAAGTCGCCGTAATACTTTACCGGAAGCACTGCGGGGAATCGTCTCCGTGAACACCACTTTGGCCAACCGTTTGTACTTGGCCAATCCTTGCGCCGCATATTCGATGATGGCCTCCTGGGGAAGGCTGGCCTTATCCTGGAGTACCACATAGGCTACAGGAACCTCGCCATATTCTGGATGGGGCTCACCAATGACGGCCGCATCTTTTATATCGGGGTGGCTGACCAGAATGTTCTCAATCTCAGCAGGTGGCACTTGAAACCCCTTGCATTTGATCACTTCTTTTAATCGGTCGACAATGAAAACATATCCTTCCTCATCCTTCCAAGCCAGGTCCCCTGTCCGAAGCCATCCATTTATCATTGTCTGCGCAGTCGCTTCTGGATTGTTGTAGTATCCCTTCATCACCTGTGGTCCTCGGACCCAGAGTTCCCCCACTTCCCGCGGCCGCAATTCAGCCCCCGTTTCTGGGTCAACGATTCTATCTTCTGTCAAAGATAATGGAAGCCCGATCGATCCCACCTTGATCTTTCTGATGGGGGTAACGTGGGTGGTTGGTGAAGATTCGGTAAGACCATATCCCACCATCACAGGAACCCCGGTGATCTGTGTAAACCTCTCTTGAACCTCAGG
>JBEKWN010000163.1:0-6257 GCA_049513055.1 Thermodesulfobacteriota bacterium | reverse complement strand
CCATCGAATTCTATAAAAACGGGACGACCTCTGGTGGCACCTTGAATATAAAGGTAGGGGATCAGGCCTACACCTTAGATGTGCATACACCTTTTGGGGACATTACTTTTGAGAGAAAAGGCACATAGATAATAAAATTCCAAATGTCAAAATCCAAATTCCAAATGAAGACTTGATACCCCCTTCCCCCCCTCAAGGGGAGAGGGTTAGAGTGGGGGTGAGATCTTTAATAAGGGACAATGTAGCAATAAAAAATCGATGTGTATGAAAAATCGCCAACAAGGATTCATCGTTCTCGATGTTCTGATAGCTGCGTTGATCCTTACATCGAGTATTGCTGCCACCATGTATCTCTTCAGGATGGGGTTTGACTACCTGGAGAGAGCCAATCAATCCAATGTGCTATCATCAAAGCTCACCCAGGCAGCAGGCCTTATCAGAACGGTCGATTTTCAAAAGGATTCAGGCGAAGAGGATCTCGGAGAGGACGTCACTTTAAAGTGGAAATCACAATTATTGGTCTCCTCCAAACCGATCATAGGGGAAGGAGAAATGACTATACAATCCGCTTATGAGCTTCTCCTCTACCGCGTGGATTTCAGTCTTCAATATAAAGAAAACATCCGGGAGTATCATATTAATGTTTTCAGGTATAAACCATTATTTTCACCAGAAGGGGGACCGATTTAAGGGTTACACCCTCATTGAGGTGCTTGTCGCTATGGCCATTTTCAGTTCCATGATGATACTTGGTGGGATGGCGCTGAATCAAGGTCTCAAGCAGTACCATGGCCTGGCGGAGAAGGGGATCGTATTCTGGGATTATGCAAAAAAAATCTGGATAGACAAGAGCTTCAACTCCACGATCGATTATTATGTCTATACGAGAAGTGATGGATGGTTTCCTTACTTCAGGGGCAGCCAGGAAGGCATTTCCTATGTTTCCCTTGCGCCCCTTGCCGGCGGTTTTCCGGTAGTGGTCTGGATACGAAACGAGGCTGAAGAAAGCGGGATGCGTTCCGTGGTTTATTATGAACTCCCGATTTACACAAAGTCCTATGATGAGATAGAGCGGGATTACATATTTGCTGATTATAAAAAGGGCAAATCATTGAAGCTATTGGAGGGGGTGGAGGGCATCGAATTCAGTTTTTATGGTTATGATATGGGTGAAAGAAGATATAAATGGTATAATCAATTTGACGGCAACAGGACGAAGCTTCTTCCAACATCGATCGTCATCTCTTATGCTCATGAGGGTCAAAAGGGCAGACTTGTTTTTGGTACCAATGTAAATTCTCTGATAAAGATGAATTACAATGAGATTTATCTTACGCGATAATGGCTCGGCTACCTTGCTGACAATGCTTGTGGCTGCAGTAATAATTACTGTGGGCATAGGCTTCAACTGGCTGGTGAAGGAGCATATAAAGGCCTCCGAAGGTTTAAAGAATAAGGCAGAGGCCATTTTAAGGGCAAGGTCAGCATATGATACCATTGTCTACCTTGCCCTAAACGGTCGGGTATTCCAGAGTGAGATCGTATCGGCTATGGGTAATGAAATTTCTGAGCTGAAGACGCTTCCTCTTAACGGGCAGAAGGTCTCCTTATCAGACGACCTTTATGTTCAGGCCCAGGATAGCAACGGGATGCTATCTCTAATAAACCTAAATACGGCTGCAATGGAGAGATTGATAAAGAAAGTAGGGGTCATGGACAATGCCTCAGGCATCATAAACAGTTATCTTGACTGGATTAGTACAAATAATTTTGCCAGGGTAAACGGAGCAAAGGAATTTTATTACAGGGGCCAGGGGCTACCTTATGTCCAAAGAAACTATGCCATTCAATATAAAGACGAATTCGAATTGGTTAAAGGAATGGATAAAGAATTATATGATAAGTTAGGGCCCTATTTGACTTTGCTTCCTTCCACAGGCTTTAACCCGAACACGGCCAGTGACGAAGTCCTTATGGCCTACCTGGATATTAACGAAGATTCTCTAAAGGTGTTGAGGGACTATATGTCAAAAAAGGCTGTTTCATCCGATATGGAGCTATTCGCCTTGGTTGGACGGAGGATAGCCAGCGTTGAGGAAGGTGTATACTACTATCCATCCCATTTCATTGAGATAACAGTGAGCGTTGGCAAGCCAAGGAATATGTATACGATCAGAGCCGGTTTGGATATACGCCAGAACATGCGCTCCCCATGCGGCGTTTTGTACTGGAAAGAGGAATAGACCGATGATGGCGATGGTGGTGGGTTACTGGCACAAGGATGGCATTGATGTTTATCGGTTGCTGGATCAAAAACCGGTGAAGCAGGGCTCCGGCAGCCTTGGCGAACTTAAACCGGTCAGGGGGATCTTTGATAAGAAGGTGCTGATCGTTGGCAGAGAGCTTCTTCTTCATACAAGAAAGAGATATCCTCCAGCCCCGATAAAAAGGTTGACCAAGGCTGTGGAGATAGAGGTGAAGGACATCTTTCCCATCTCAAAGCCCGCCTTTTATTGTAGGGTGTTTGAGTCTTCCACTGGATATACCACGCTGGATATATGGGCGTGGGAGAGCGAACAGTATGAACGGCTGAGAGAGGTTTTTCCATTCAATTACCTCGTGCCGGAGGATCTCGCCTATTCCTCTGATGTTCCTGAGATAAAGATATTTCAATACCGGGGGATGAGCAATATTCTTGCCCACTCTGGTCATCAGTTTCTGGGTGGTGCCTCATACCCTGATGCCACTATTGATGAGAAAGATATGGAGAGGTTCCTATTCGGACTTGGCCGATACAGGTCGGATATCAAGCGGATAAAGGTATATGGGGCAGTCCCTTTTCAGTTCAGGGATGCCAGTATCCCCGAGGTATCGAGGGTAGCACAAGAAGATTACCCCCCATGCATTGACTACCTGACAGGCTTGAATCTCAACGAGTTTAAGGTAAAGGGAGATATTCGTCTTTCATCCAAGATAAACCTTCTATGCAGGGTTGCAATCTATCTTACCCTTGGCTATGGACTTATGCTCTATCTTACAGCAAAAAATTATGATCGGACCGCAGGCGAGATAAGGCAGAAGATAAGTGCCATAGACGCAAAGGTTTCCTATAGGAAAACCGGACAGAGGATCGAGGATTATTCAGATATCATAAAAGAAGTAAACGATAAGCTTTCCACAAAGCGCTCACCCCTTAAGGTGATGGATATACTCGCTAAGAGTCTTCCTGTAGGGACTTTTATTAACAGAATGGTATTGAACCAGAGCAACCTGGAGGTTTCTGTATCCTCAAGAGAACCTCTTTCAGTGATCAAGGCGCTTGGAGGCGCTGAAGGGATAAAGACAGTCCGACTAAAGGGAGCGCCCGGAAAGGACGCCGCTACAGGTTCTTATAACTTTAATGTTACCGTGGAGCTTTCGAGGTAAATTGACTTGGCAGATAATTTTAAACCAAAAAATATAGATATAAAGAAGATTGGGATCTATCTCATTATCATCCTTGCCCTTATCAGATTTTTGATATATCCTCTTCATGCTTCTCTTCAGAAAAAGAGGGTTCTCCTCGGCGAATGGTACGAGACTTATCGGATCAAGTCTCAAGTCCAGGAAAGACAGGGAAGGGAACAGGGGGAGAAGACCCTTCTCGGTAAGGACGCCCTCCTACCTCACCTTTACGATAAAGGAATCATCTATTCAAATATACAATCTGAAATCATTGAGCAGATCATTGACATTGCTGGGAAAAAGGGTTTGACTGTACTAAACTTCGAGATGTTGGAACCTGGGGTTGGAAAAGGTGTAAGCGAGGTGCCCATCCTGGTCAGACTGAAAGGGCCGCCCGGTCCATTTATAGAAACCCTCGAGACCATAGAGAAGAGTGAAAAGGCGCTGGGCGCCAGGTCAATGGAAATCACCAAAAGTGGCCAGGACCAGGTCTTTTCCCTGACCCTATCTGCCTTCAGGTTGGAGAAATGATCCCGATGTAAAAAAGGAGGAGAAGGAAAAGGTACGGATGGGAATAATCAAGGAGGTTGCTGCCTTAGGGTCCCTCAAAGAAAGGAATATATTCAGCCCTGATGGGAGCTACACCAAGTCAGGAGCAGGTTTGAAAGGGCCTTTGCCAGAGAATCCCTACACCTTAATCGGAATTCTTTATGGTGAAGAAAAGAAGGCGGTCTTCAGGGATTATACGGGTTCTATAATCGCTTTGACCGTGGGGAAGAAGTTGATTGATGGTTCTGTCATCACCAAGATTGAAAAACTCTCTGTGCAGTTGGAGAATGAAAAAACTAAGAAGGAGCTAAAAGTCTTCGATCTTACAGATCCTAAACGGAGAACCCCTCCAAAACGTGAGATTGCTTCAAGACCTGAGGCGCCCCCAGGACGCGAGGCTCCTCCAGGGGGTGAGCGGAGATCCCCTCGGAGATCATCTGACCGGGGAACTCTTGAGGGACCTGAGCAGACACCACGGCAAAGGCAATAGTTTAAAATGGAAATGGCTCGTGTAGGACGGCTGTCCCGCCTGTGGGATTCGGAGGCGGGACAGCCGTCTCGGTTGTCTTACAGTTGATATGAGAATCATATCTCTAATTGTTTTAGTCTTTCTATATTCTGTGTCTGCTTCAGCAGCAGCCGATTTTTACTGTTTTACAGACGGCGAAGGAAACGCTTACTATACCAATGTTCCAGGGAATGGTCGAGTGAAGGTCCTTCTGCCCATAAAAAAGAGCATAACAAAGCCGTCGTCTTCTTCTTCCTTAAATAGAAAGGCCTATGAGTCCATCATCACATCTGCCAGCCAACGCTTTGCTGTTGACGCGGACCTTGTCCGAGCCGTCATCAAGGCCGAGTCTAATTTTGACTACAGGGCTGTTTCGCCCAAGGGCGCATTGGGGTTGATGCAGTTGATGCCGGCAACAGCCCGGGAGATGGCCGTCATCAACCCCTTCGACCCTGAAGAAAACATTCACGCTGGCGTCAGGTATCTCGGCGAACTTCTACAACTCTTAAACCGCGATCTTCCCATGGCCTTGGCCGCCTATAATGCCGCTCCTCAATTTTGGTTGTGCTACCACAAAGCCGGCGCAAAAGCCTGCCACTTCAGAGAAAGAAAGGCTTGTCCAAAAACCAGCACGGAAATTGGAAAAACCGCAAGTAGCAGAGGCAGAGGAGGCAAAAGAGAAGACAATCCCCCCCGAGTTTGTGAGCCCCCCGGAATTTAGAAGGCTGGCGCCCCCAAAAAAGCTTCCTCCGTCAATGCCGATAGATCCAAGCCGCCTTGCTCTATCCAAGGGTGTGGTGATGATCAATGTTGAAAAGATGCCTCTTCCGGACTTCATCATCTACGCCCTGGGCGAGACTCTTAGGGTCTCCTTTGTGATGGATCAGAAAGTGATGGACAGCAAGGAGCCCATTACCTTCAGCATGAAGGATGCCGTACCCTCTGAAAAGGCGCTGGAGATGGTGCTCGGCATTTTTGAGAAGTACAACCTCTATGTAGAGGAGAAGGCAGGTGCCCTCTATATCTTTCAAAAGCTCCCTGAGCCCAAGCAACCTTTTGATATAAAGGTAGGTACGGAAATGGCGGAAAGCCCTGCCTCGATTCTCCAAGTTGTGCCTCTAAAACATATCAAGCCTGCTGATATAGAGGCGCTCATTAAGGAACTTTACAAGACAGGTGTCCAGATAAGACCCTACCCCCGGGAGAATGTCCTTCTGCTTTATGGGCAGGCAATACAGATCAAACCGATCATGGAGTTGATAAATACCTTCGATGCCCCGTATTTACAGGATAAAAAAATAGCGATCCTCAAGCTCACCTACTGGCCAATAGATGATTTTATAAAACAGCTCTCTCAAATACTTGAAAGCCTAGGTTTCAGTATTGCCAAGTCACCAAAGGAACCTGGAATCCTCTTCATACCCATAAAGCCTCTCAAGAGCTTGATGGCAATTGCAACAGACGATACATCCCTCAAATATGTCCTTGATTGGAAAGAAAGGCTCGACAAGCCTGAGACAGCAGGTGGAGAAGAGAGGCCATTCACATACATTCCAAAATATTCAAGAGCTTCTGACCTTGTCAAATCCATAAAGAACCTCTATGGGATGATGACTGCCAGTCCTTCTGCTCCGACAACCCCAACGGCTCCAGCAAGAGCACCTACTGCTCAACAACCCTCATCGGTTACAATGACAGGCCTGAAAATCTCATCGGATGATCAAAGGAATATTATCATGATCGTTTCTTCTCCGGC
>JBEKWN010000162.1:0-7504 GCA_049513055.1 Thermodesulfobacteriota bacterium | reverse complement strand
GAATGAATTTTCACAAAAGTCCCAAATTACTTCCATTAAAAGGGAAAAATGTTTCCTACTCGTTATTGATTACTATTTGAAATATTGCATTGAGGGAAGAGATTTGAAAATCACTCTTTCAGAAAGGAAGCGAGGAGGGCAATTCTCCAAGGGGCTGAGAATGATGGGCAGGTCCGTGAGAAACGGGGAAAGTTAGGATTTAACGGTAGGGTTTGAGTCGTTCCAAAAATTTGGGATCAACAACAATCCCTAATTTCCCAGCCTGGTCGCAATGTTCAATGGCTAACTTAAATTCCTGTTTCTCGTAATAGGCGCCAGCCAAAGCATAATGAGCTTCTGCAAATTTAGGATTGATCTCCAATGCCTTTTGAAAGGAAGCAATCGCCTCATCTGTTTTCTCCTTTTCCAGATAGACGCTCCCAATATTATAATAACCCTTGGCATAGTCCGGTTTGATGTCAATCGTTTTCTGATACTCCGCCAAAGCCTGATCTAACATTCCCTTTCTAAAATAAAGAATTCCTATATTGGTATGGACTTCGATATAATGCGGAGAGATTTGCAGCGTCTTCTGATATTCGGCCATCGCCTCTTTGAGGTTTCCTCTTTCTTGGTAGGCGACCCCAAGATTAAAATGGGCCTCCGCGAAATTAGGGTCGATACGAAGTGCTTCTTCAAACTCTGAAATCTCTTTTTTCCACTTCTCCAGCCTACCATAGACAATGCCGAGATTGAGGTGGGCTTTTGTATTCTTTGAATCCAATTTCAGCACTTTTTGATATTCCTTGGCAGCCTCATCCAAATTCCCTTTTCCCGCAGCATTATAAGCCAATTGAAAATGTTCCTCAGCCGTGACGGGTTTATCTTTCTTTTCGATCTTGCTTCCTTCTGCACAGGAGATCAGCAATAGGATCATGGTAAAAATAAAGAAATATCTCGCTATCGTTTTCAAGGTTCCCCTCCTAATCTAAAATTTCCTGATTCAACTAACAAAAAAATTAAAGTAAATCAAGAGATATTATTCCTATTTAACCAAAGGCAAAATGATATATAGGGTTGACCAATTAAATATTTTAAACTCCGATATGTACCTGTTGAAAAACCAGTAAAACCTATCGCTACGAGAGATAACGAATTTTGCGATGGGCGCTGGGAAGGTGATTTGACGCTAACACCTACAAATCCTTGCACCAACCTAACCTTCAAAGTCAACGATTACGGATAGAAATGTGCATAAAAAAGGCAGGACCAAATGACCCTGCCTTTGCTCTGGAATATTGGGAATATCTCCCACTTTTTTAACTCATCATTCTGACACAATTTTGGCTTCCAAAAGGATTTTCAACCCTTTTTTGAGCATTCGGGTCGTCATCTTTTGTAAATTAACCCTTTCTTATCCTTCGCCTTTCATACCCCTAAGAGTATTGATTACCAAAAGACATGCTCAGGGATACCGGCCGCACCGCAGGACACCGGATTGTCAGGATGGCTGCTCAGGCAACGTAGTTGGCATCCTAAGTTTGGATTCGGACAGCATCCTTCGGAGAACCTCCCCCTGTACAATTTCCTCCTGGGACAGGAGGTGGGCCAAGTCATCTAAAACATTCCGGTGAGCGGACAGGATTCCTCGCACCCTCTGATGAGCTTCCTCGATGACCCGGCTGACCTCATCATCAATCTGGGCGGATTTCTTTTCACTGTAGGTTTTACTCGGAGAAAAACTTTCCGGGAGGAACATAGGCTGATGAGCGCGCTCATAGGTCGCCAGTCCCATTAGATCGCTCATGCCATACTCCGTGACCATGGACCGGGCAATGTCTGTCGCCCGCTGCAAGTCGTTTTGGGCCCCTGTGGAGATCTCTCCAAAAACTTGTTCCTCCGCCACCCTACCTCCTAAAAGAACAGCTAGCCGGTCCAGTAGCTCCGAGCGAGTCATTAAGTAGCGGTCCTCCGTGGGTTGCTGTTGGGTATATCCGAGGGCCGCAATTCCTCGGGGAATAATCGAGATTTTGTGCACCGGGTCGGCATGGTCTACAGATTCAGCCACAATCGCATGTCCGGACTCATGAAAGGCAACAATTTCTTTCTCCTGTGCATTCATCACCCGGTTCTTTTTCTGAAGACCCCCAACCACCCGGTCGATGGCCTCGTCGAAATCTCCCGACCCTACACTATCTTTGTTTTTTCGTGCAGCCAACAGGGCGGCCTCATTGACGAGGTTGGCCAAATCAGCTCCCACAAAGCCTGGGGTGCGGCCGGCGACCTTTCGGAGATCCACATCGAAACCTAAAAGAACATTCTTGGAATGGATTCTCAGGATGGCTTCTCGCCCGTTGATATCCGGGCGGTCTACCAAGACCTGCCGATCAAACCGCCCCGGTCGCAACAAGGCAGGATCCAGGATTTCCGGCCGGTTGGTTGCGGCCATGATGATGACCCCTTTATTCGTTTCGAACCCATCCATTTCCACCAGGAGCTGGTTGAGGGTTTGCTCTTGTTCGTCGTGCCCGCCCATGACATTCATTCGCCGGGCTTTCCCTAACGCGTCCAGTTCATCGATGAAGATGATGCAAGGGGCTTGGCGAGTGGCCTGAGAGAAAAGATCACGAACGCGGGCTGCTCCCACGCCGACGAACATCTCGACAAACTCTGACCCGCTGATGCTGAAGAAAGGTACTTTTGCCTCCCCGGCCACAGCCTTGGCCAGAAGGGTTTTGCCAGTCCCCGGTGGGCCAACCAGAAGCACCCCTTTTGGAATTCTCCCTCCCAGTTTCTGGAATTTTCCGGGATTGCTCAAAAATTCCACTACTTCCTGAAGCTCTTCTTTGGCCTCATCGATTCCAGCCACATCGGCAAAGGTGAACCGGGTCTCATTCTCTGCAAAAAGCTTGGCTTTGCTCTTGCTAAAAGACATGACCCCCATCCCCGGCCCCATCTTTTTCATGGCGAACCGCCAGATCAGGAGCATAATGCCGATGGGGAGGATCCAGGAGAGAATACTGCTCAGGAATTTGCTCTCATAGCGTCCGGAATAATCGACCTTGTGTTCATCCAGTTCTTTCACGAGGCTGGGATCGTCCACCCGAATTGTAGTAAACTCCTGGCCCGGCTTTTTATCTTTTTCTTTCAGCGTTCCGGTGATGTTTTCTGGACCAATGGTTAATTTACTCACGTTGCCTTCAGCTAGGGATTGTTTAAATTGCCCGTAGGGAATTGTCTCCGCTTTTCGAGAAAGAAAGTGTTGTTGCAGGTAGGTAAATAGAAGGAAGGCGATCAGGAAATACCAGATGCTGAAATGAGTCTTAGGGGGCAAGGCATCCTTCTTTTTCTGGGGGTCTCGGGGACCGAAGAAGGAACGAATCTTATCCTTTAAAACTTCTATTGGTTCTTTTTTTTCGTTGGATGGCATATTCTCCTCCTCATGAGTAGTTATTAAAATAATCCTGAAAGGATGATTGTCTCCCGTTTCGAAGATAGGAAAGTTGAGCCGTCCCGCATCATGGGTCCACACGTAGAATTAGACTTGTTGTAAATCGTACTTTGGCATGATCGTGAAGCGCCCCGGCCTCAGGATCATGCTCTCCAGTTTAACTCTGGTAGTCACCAGTTTGCAACCTGCAAGTTTTCCCTTTCCAGCGGTCCTGTCGGAAGGCTATACGGTGGGTTGATTGTTATGTGGAAATCTGGAGATCAGGGATTTAAAATGAAATCTCATCTCCTAATTAAATTTTAGCATAGTAATCTTCTTCAATCATGGGGCTCTCTATGAAATATGGAGATGTTCTAAAGTTTTGGAGGAACTCTTTCCTTGTGTCTGGGCGATCCTTGGTCTTAATCTGATAGATGCCATGAGATTAGGTTTAGATTAAAGAGTGCACAAGTACGGACAAGGAATGGCGGGTTACCGTAGGTCTTGCTTTGGTCACAAGAAGGAGCAAATAAGAGGGCGATGAGGAATTTTCTACTCTTCAGCGGATAGCTTGCCAATACCTGCACTTTGCCCAAACTGAAGATATCTGGTTGAAATCTGCATTGGAAGGGAAGATGGGCGTTTCCACCTACTTATCTTCGATGGGAGCTAACCTTCAACCTTGATGATTACGGGGAGAAAGAAAGTATAACGACTGAGCTAACCGGCGAGCGCCCCTAAGGCACGGAGTCGGGTTGAGCGAATTGTTATCTGCTGTTGCGGGCATACCAAAATTCACGATTCAAGACTCCTATTGATTTTACTTTACCTTTTCAATTGGGATTCCTAGTCCGGCAATGCGTTATCTCGCGAGCTTATAAATGCGGATCGCGTTCTGCTCAGCGATCTTAGCCCTTGCCTCTGGGCTAAGTTGCTCAAGCAAGTCGCGAAAACGCCGCACGCGTCGTGAATAGCTCTGCATGGCGGGTGCGTGCGCAGTATCCAGTCCCACCATGAAGCGGTCCGGAAACTCTTCGTACAGAGATTTCATCTCAGGGAAAAGCACTCCATCGCGCTCGATCAGCGATGTGAATTCCTCCATGCGTGGCCATCCTGATCCATAGCTTGTTCCGATATTGGTCATGCCACCAAGATCGCAAAACAAATTCTGGAAGCGTGTCAGTAGGTTGCGGATAACCGCTGCTTTGCTGCGACCGCAGTTATGTGCCCATATGTAGCACGTGCCCGGGTTTTCCGCCATCAATCTCGAAAAATCAGCGACCAGTGTCGGATAGCCTTCCATGTGTATCACCATAGGAACGTCGTACCGGGCTGCAAGCACGCTGAAACGCCGCATCAACTCCGAGTAGATCGGATTGTCCTGTTCCGCATGAAGCCCAGGTGAGTAGGCCCAGTGACGGACGATGAATTCTCCTATACCAAAGAATTTTCCGGATGCGAGCTTGCGCTCTGTTTCCCGAATCAGCGACTCAATATCGGCATTGGGCTTAGTCCATTTATAGGCGCCAGTGAGCAGCGGGCGCTGCATGCCTACCAGCGGATAGAACCGTCCGGGATATGTTTCGGCGAGTTTGAGAGCCAATTCGTCATCTCCCGGCAGATCAATGTTGCCGGCTGGGCCTGGATAGTAGCGCGCCATCACGATTTGTTTCGACACGCCATTCTTGTCCATCACCTCAAGGATCGTAGTCGGGTCGAACGAAGCACCAATATGCGCGTGTGCATCGACGATGGGAAATTGCTCACTACGAATGGGTTCACTACTAGGAATGGGTCCACTACTAACGCACGCCATGCCCAATAACGCTACTAAATTAACCGCTACCATCTTCCATATCATGCCGGAGCCTCCAGATGTTCGTGATGAGCAGATAACAATTATTGTACTCCAATTTGTAATTTGTAAGAATCCTACCCATTCAACTGCTTTTTGTCAATGAAAATTCAAGAACGTTTCGAGGTTCTCATATGGGGACCGCCCATTATAATTGGGTGTTTATCACAATTTGGGGATTTCCTACGAGCGAATAATTTCTCAAAAATGAGATGTTATACTGTGTGTTTATAATTTCTCAGGTCTATTATTCTGACCATTCATAATTGAGGATTTTCATCTGAAACATTGCATGGATAAAGTCTATACGGGTCTGAAGAGTACAGGAAGGAACAAACGAAATTTCCCTTTGCCAATTTTCAAAAATGAGCCGATGGGGAGAATTAACGAGTTCACCTACAAATCCTTGCTCAAGGTTCATAGCAGAAACATACACTTTCCAAGAATGGTAATTTTACGTGTATAAGAAGCTTAATTCCTCCCATCTCCACTCGCCCCCTGTGAAAGTTTACCGCATCCGCTCCTTTTTCATTTCTTTGAAAAATGAACAATTTTGACGATTTGTTTTCGGCTCTTTTTAAGAACCTTGATCCTGTTTTGAAGCGTTACATTTTCTTCATATTTTCCCTCTTGAGTGTCAGTATTTCGAGCTCCGTTCCAATACGACGAAATTCGTCATCATCTTTTTTCACCTCAGTGCCTCCTTTTCTTCATCTCCACTTTTTCTTTCTTTTCATCTCCCGATCCACTACCCTCAACATCTCACTTCCAATGCCATTTCTAAACCAATTTACTTGATTTCCTTATTGCATCCGTCACAAAAGAGCTCTCCCTTCATCAGTATCGTCCGTAGTAATCGCCCTCTCAACTTTTTCCATTATTTCTCTATTGTTATTAATGCACTCGACACAGTAAATGTTTCTATCACCGGTGTAATACCCGACTACCTCTTTTTTTCAGTCATTTCTTATTCTCCTTTATTCTTTATTGCTGAAGATTTCTTCCTATCCCCTTCTCCGCTTTTTTCTCCCTTGGATTTTACTCTTAATCCTGCTCCTCTCCGCCCATCGTAGAGGGAGGGTGGAACATCCCATCCCAATGCCCGATGTCTTGTAATGTCTGCCGAGAAATTCTTTAATCCGACCTTCCACCCTATCGTGCGGATCGGGAGTCGTTTCTTAAAATAAATCGCATAAGCTTTCTCCGCTCTCTTTGATCGGAATCTTCCAAATCTCTGACTGATCAGTCCCTTATCTCTCAGCCTTCGGACATGGTAAAGGTATTTTGGATATTCCTCTCCTGTTTCCATTAGGATTGTATGGATGGAAATAAACTCGCTGTGCGGTTTCTCGCTAATCTGGATCAGTTTCTGACACAAAGGACACCCCTCAGTCTCATGCCCTTTTGGTTTTCTCTTGATCCCCCGCCTTTTGCAATAGGCGTGGATCGCCTGTCTCGATACCCCATACTTCTCCCCCAACTTCTCATAGGGAAGAGTGGTCTCTTTTAAGTCCTTTACCTACTTGTTTTCCTTACCCCGAAGTATCTCCCGTCTTCCCCTTAGCAACTCAGTTTCTCCTTCCTTTTTATCTCCCAATCCACTACTATTCCAAGATGCCGTTATACCATCAATTTCCCGCCATCAATGTTGAAGGCCTGTCCCGTGATGACGGAAGCTTCGCGGCTGGCAAGATACACGACAAGCGGCGCAATTTCGTGTGCATCAAGACGGCGACCAATCGCCGTCAAGCTCGCCTCATATTCTGATCTTAGGAGACCTCTGAAATCCGGTACGTGCCGTCAAACACCAATCTAGCCCATACGTGTCGCATTACTTCAGCCGACCTCACCTGGCTCCAAACAAGTGTCGGAACCCGGGCGAGGCACAGTTGTTTGATTCGCCCTCTTTCCTCTGAATTTCTGGGATACAAGGACAAAGAAAAGCGGGATGAAAATGAGGTCAATGAAGGTGGCCGAAAGCATCCCGCCGACCACCGCCGTCCCGATGGCGTTCTGGGCTCCTGCTCCAGCGCCGGTAGATACGGCAAGTGGCAAGACGCCGAAGAAGAATGCGAGTGAGGTCATGATAACCGGCCGGAATCGGGTTTTCACCGCCCCCAGGGTCGCCTCGACCAGCTTCTCTCCGTGCTCCATGCGATACTGTGCGAACTGAATGATCAGGATGGCGTTTTTAGTGGACAATCCCAGGGTGGTGAGAAATCCGATCTGAAAGTAAACGT
>JBEKWN010000161.1:0-4262 GCA_049513055.1 Thermodesulfobacteriota bacterium | reverse complement strand
TTGTCTCCTGTCCAAAGCCCCGGAAATTCCGACGGCTCTCCGCTCCCCTTGCTGACTGGCCATAGCGTTCCCGGATTGCCTCATTCCTGTAGGAGACCCCTTTCCGATGACTCACATCGTGCTGCCACGGAGTCGTCTGGATGTTTTCACGACTAACCCTTATGTTACGGTTAATGTTTATTTTGCGGTTGACGTTTACATTAATATGATGATGACGCCAATCCCAATGTCCCCAAGCATGCCCCCAGCCTCCCCCTACGGCAACACGTCTCCCAAATCCCATTCTTCCGTGGAAACCGATAACGCTCCCAGGAGGAGGGAGGAAAAAGAAGGGAGGAAAGTCGGGGTACCACCAGGGCCCATAAATCATGGCCGGGTCATAGACTGGCACATAGACTACCTCCGGGTCTGCAGGTTCGATCTCGATGGCGTTGTCCTCCTGAGTCACCTTCTCTTCCTCGGTGTCTCTCAGGTTACCCGCAGCCTCCGCCTTGCCCCTCAATTCCTGGACTGTATCCATCACCTCATCTTGCTGATCGAGAAAGGCATCGCCCAGCTTCTGGGTCCACTCCAGATTTTCACTCATCATCGACAAGACCTGAGGAAAAGGCACAAGGGCTTTTACACTGGGATCCCAGTTTTTCTTATCCAGGGCATCGTTGAGCTGATCACCCCCAAGATTTTCATTTGCCTTTGTCCACCTCTCTGCCTGCACCACCTCAAGGGGATAGGTGGCTGCCATCAGAATCTGAGCCAGGAGTGAATCAGGATAAAGGGCAATGGGTGCCAGCATCTGATCCAATTCTTCTTGTCTGAATTTTCTCGTTGTCGGCTGATCCTGAGCAAATACCCACGGTGGTGTTACCGTTAGCAGGATGAGAAGGCAAACCAATGTGTGTATAAAGTTTTTTTTTGTCTTCATGGTAATCCCTTCCTCTTCGTTGATACGGAGTGACTCGTTTTATTGTTTATCATTCTGGTACTTTATTACCATATTATAAGTTACGAACGGAATCAAATTTTAAACTCGTAAATTTACTAGGTTTCCCTCTTTCAACCCGAAATCATTAGCCCAGTGCGCTATTTCATCGCCAATAGTGGTGGTCATCCCAGTCACCATCGCAACCTGACAACATTAGACCAAGCAGAAGCAGAATCCCAAGGGAAACTAGTTTTTTATTCATACAATCGCTCCCTTTCTTTCTTCCCTGTTTATTCGACGAGTACCAGGCCCATTTTATTCAAATCCTTAAGAGGAGGTTCTTGGCTCTAAAAAGAGATTTTAATAAGACTATATGTCAGGTTTGATCGATGATGTGGAAGGCATAAGAGCTCGGTGAATATGGTCTATTTCACCGTTTTTATACCTTTGCAGAATATAATAAATCTGGTAAAAAAGATTTGTTCCTTTATAAGATTCTAGACCAAAATCTAGTACCACGGAGGCTACAGAAGGAATCTCCAAAGATTCCTTCCTGAAGTCATGATTTTTCAATTTACCCCCACAATGCAACACTTCAAATGGAAATCAATAAGATAAGTTGAAAGTTATCCTTGGCACTTTTAGCTTGCTCAAGCTGAGGGATGGACTTGGGTCTGAGTATTTCCGATGTGATCACACGTGGTCACCATAGGAGAATTAAGGGCTACAGTGAGTTGAACCAAGGTTTGATCTTTGCCACATTTACTCAATCAAAAACAACAAACTTTTTCCCAATATCATTAAGAAATCTTCATCAAAATTTAATGCCCGTTTAATCTTTGTTTAGTAAGGTTTCTCTCATATTTACAAGGCAAAGAAATTGGTCACATTTACTGTGTAACATGACATAAAAAAATGTGGCGGAATTGAAAAGAAGGGTTTCCACCCTGGAAGTACTCTGGGATAATGGAAAATTTTATCTTCTGCAATTACGAGGTTAACCCCGCATCAAGATTTGGATTGTGTTTTATGGAGAAAAGAAAAGATTTTCTGCCTTTGAGTCGCAATTGAGTAAAACATGAAGAGACAATAATATCTGTTATGAGATCTAAGATTTTTTCCAAAAAAGAGCATCAAAGGTTCAGGCAATTATTCCAACAGCCTTGGGTTCAGATTTTCATCCTCCTGGTTTTCTGCTCCCTACTTTTTATATTTGGAGCGGGACGTTGGGACCTCTGGAGTCCAGATGAACCCCGCTATGCACAGGTGGCTAAAGAGATGGTGAATGGAGGGGATTGGCTCCTCATGCATTATAATGGGAAAACTTATGAGGCCAAACCTCCCCTTTTTTTCTGGCTGATTGGCCTTTCATCTTATCTCTGGGGAGGCTTCACTTCATTTTCAGCAAGGTTTCCAGCTGCTTTATTTGGGACCATCACTGTATTACTAACCTTTTTTTTCGGGAGGAGTCTTCACTCTTCTCGTACTGGATTCCTCTCCGGCCTCGTCCTTGCCACAAACTTTGAATTCGCTTACCTATCCACCAGGGCCAATATTGATACTACCCTTACCCTCTTTACAACAACTTCTATCCTTTGCTTTTTCCGATGGTATCAACTTAACAAAGATGGGAGGATCTCCCGCGAATCAATGAAAGGCCTATGGTTTTATGGATTCTATATTGGTATGGCTTTGGGGACATTAACCAAGGGACCAGTTGGTTTTGCTCTTCCCCTATTAGTTAGCTTGATTTATCTTATTCTTCAAAAGGATTGGAAAGGGATAAAGGGGATGAGGCTTTTGCCTGGTATGCTCTTATTTTTAGGAATTGTCCTATCCTGGTATCTTCCCGCAGTATTTAAGGGGGGAGAAACTTACCTGAATGAGACCCTCTTCCATCAAACTTTCAATCGTTTTTTCAAGGGAACAAGCCATTTTGCGCCATTTTATTTTTATTTTCTCAATTTTCCCATAGACTTTTCCCCTTGGTTCTTATTTCTCCCGGGAGCTTTAGTTTATAGTTTTTCAAGAAAGGAAGAGAGAGTCCAAAAAGGGTTGCTCTTTCTTTTCATTTGGTTCATTTCTATCTTCTTATTTTTCAGCATTTCAAAAGGAAAACGGTCTATTTACCTTCTTCCCCTTTACCCTGCAGCCTCCCTCTTGGTGGGAAGGCTTTGGGGTGAGTATCTCTCGGGCCCCATTCGGGATTCATTTCGAGAAATCTGGACCTCGATTCCGATCTATCTTCTTATTATTTCATTCTTTTTTGCGGGAATGGTTCTGTATTGGATTCCGGTGGTGGCCAATTCTTCAGTGGAACCCTCTACCCCGAAGATACTTGGAGAAATTATTAAAGGAGCAAAGATCGGAGCCGAATACCTTTCCTATGTTCCGCGAGAAAGCGTTTTCCCTTTCATATTCCTTTTCTTCGGATCGGGTATTATCCTTTCACTTAGCCATGGTCTCAAATATAAGTCGGGAGTCTTTATTTTTCTTGTGGCCACAGTTGCAATTGGATTTTTCTACTGGACTCGATTCATATTCCCCCTGGTTAATCCCTATAAATCTGACCGTTTCATTTCACAGGAAATTCGGCAAATAATGAAACCTGGGGAGAAGCTGGCTGTTGGAGGGCTTGTGACTGGCCCTTACAATTTCTATACCGGGATCGTCCCTATTATAGAACTTGAGAATATACAAGAGATCATTGATTTTCTTCATACAAAGGAGAGGGTATTCTGTCTACTCAAATTTCGGGATTACGAAAAGTTGAGTAGAATGAATCTAGGGATCCCCTTTTATATGATAACAAGGAGAAAAGTAGGGGGTAGTGATATTGCTCTGGTGTCGAATCATTCTTCATGATGATTCCAAGAGATAGCGATGCCATAAAGTGCCCACAAACTGCGCAAGGATCCCGCCTGCAAGCGGTATATGGATATTCTCGATCAGTTGGTTCAGGAATTCATTCAGGCTCATACTTAGCACTGAGTATGGCCTAACACTCGCTCCAGCCGACGACCGCCAAACGCCCCGGAGCAGGCCTGATTCACCATTCGGATCGTGGACGTCAGTATTGCGCCCATGAATACTGGAAGCTGGTGGATCAGTTCAAGATGAGAGCATCTATGAGCAGGAAGGGCGACTACTACGATAATGCTCCCATGGAGAGCTTCTGGGGTACGCTCAAGAACGAGCTTGTCCATCACCGTCGCTATAAGACGAGAGAACAGGCCATCCGAGAGATCACCGAATACATAGAGGTATTCTACAATCGGCAAAGACGGCAAGCACGGCTGGGGTACCTATCTCCGGCTATCTATGAGCGGCAGTTCTATGC
>JBEKWN010000160.1:0-7864 GCA_049513055.1 Thermodesulfobacteriota bacterium | reverse complement strand
ATACATGCTTTATAGGTATTTTGGTAAACTTCCAAGTCCCTAAAACTTGTTATTTTTTTCTTCATTTAACGTAACCTTTGCCGGTCGACGAAACGGGCTTCGTAACCGTCACCGCTTACCTTTCCTCATCCGCTGCCTTCTGCCCTAAGTGGCGGCAGGAAAATAGACCTCGAGGGTCGAGCCTTTCCCAACTTCACTCTCTACCTTTATCTCCCCTCCCAAAGATTCAACAATCCTTATGGAAATCGATAAACCTAAGCCTGTTCCTTTATCTGGAGCTTTGGTGGTAAAAAAGGGGTCAAAAATATTTTCTAAATCCTCCTTTTTGATCCCTATGCCTGTGTCAGTGATCCGGATTTTAACGAGCCGATCTCCTTTTGAGAATTTTGTGAGCAATGCCGAAAAGGGATCTGGTTTTCGCAAATGAGAATAATCGGATTCCATCGGATCACTCTTACGCCTCGGAGGGTATATCCATTGAAACCGATCGGGATACAGGTTCTCCACGACATGTTCTCTCGTTTGAATTCGCAAAATGCCCCCGTTCGGCATGGCGTCGATTGCATTCAAAATGATGTTGATAAAAACCTGAGAAAGCTGAGATTCATCCCCTTTGATCAAAGGCAGATCGGGTTGAAGGTCTAATTGGGTCTCGATATTTTTAAAACTTTTTTGATACGATAATAAAGAAAGGGTGCTTTCAATGACCTTCTTGATCTCCACGTCTTTGATTTCAAATTTGGATGGTCTTGCAAAGTCCAAAAGTTCCCGGACAATTCGATTAATTCTCTCTATTTCTTTCTCAATCCTCTTCAAATAATCTTTTGATTCCTCATGATCCATTCCTTCCTTTTGTAAAATACCTGTATATCCAAGAATGGACCCCAAAGGGTTCCCCACTTCATGGGCCACCCCTGCCGCAAACCTTCCAATGGAGGCGAGTTTCTCTGTACGGATCAGTTCTTCCTGGGTTTGCTTCAACTGTTTGTTGGACGATTCAAGGGATTCCAAATAATTCTCCATACTTTCTTGGTTTTCTTTTAATCTCTCGATCATCCGATTGAAAGACCCGATGAGCTGTCCAATTTCATTTTTTGAGGTCACTTCTATTTTTTGGCTGAAATCCCCATAGCTGATCTTTTCGGTTAATCGAACGAGATCTTTAATGGGTTTGACTAAAACGCGGGATAGTAAAAAACTCCCGAAGACGATCAGGACCACGGCATCGAGGAAGATGGTGATCAAAATGATCCTTTTCAATTCTAATAAATTCATCATCAAATCCCAAATGGGAACCTCCATTTGGATGCCCCCCACAATTTTCCCCCGATGCCATAAGGGGGAATAAAGTATCATTTTCTCGTAATGGGTTGATAAAAAGGTTCCAGATTTTTCAATTTCAGCACTCAACTCCCCTGTTTGAATAGCCTTTTTCATGAAAGGATCGGTGGATGGTTTATTGACCAACTCTGGCTTCTTGCTGGCGATAGTTTTAAGTTGATGATCGACTATCAATAACTCATAAAATCCCTTCTCCTTGGTATAAATGTGAACAAAGTCTTGAACCTCGTTTTGGACAAGAGGGTGATCTAATGTCAATTCCTTTTTATATATTCCTTTCATTGATCTTGGAGATTGTAAACCCGATTAACAAAATAGCCGCCAACATCAGAAACGAGATATTGATGATTACCTCTACCCTGAGGCTTAAATTTAATTTTTTAAATAACCAAAAACTTCTTTTCATATCACCCCTAAAAAATAATGAAAGTCTTCAGGTATATGGTTAGGGTAAAGATGCCAGTTTTGTTTATCGGTTACGTTTCTGGGTTTTAAATCCTTCAACCTAACCCTTTTACCCTAAACCAAACGGGCTTCGTGACCCTTACCCTTCAAACATCTTCATTTTTTCACGACCAACTTTTACAATATGGAAAAGTTACCTATTTAGATAAAGATACCAATTGATTATATTCTGTCCATAGAAAAGGGAAATCACCGCACCCAGGGAAAGAAACGGTCCAAAGGGTATGGCATATTTAAAATTTTTTCCTTTCAAGACCATAATGCTTATGCCAGAAATGGATCCAATGAGTGAACTTAAAAGAATGGTGAGGATCACGGCTTTCCATCCTAAGAAGGCGCCAATCATAGCCAGCAATTTTACATCTCCTCCCCCCATCCCTTCCCTTTTAAAAAGCCACTGATATAAGGTCGCCACCAAAAATAGACTTCCCCCTCCCAATAGGATTCCAATCAGCGAATTGAAAAAAGTGATGGGGGGAATAATGACTGAAGCCAATAAACCCACACCTATCCCTGGAAGGCTGATCACATCGGGAATGATTTGATGATAGAGGTCGATGACTGTGATGACAATTAATGCTGCCACGAATGCGAAATAAGTAAGATAACTCAGCGAGGGACCAAATTTCATGATTAAAAGAAGCGAACTCAGTGATGTGATCCCTTCGACCAAAGGGTATTGGAGGGAAATGGGTCCTTTACAATACCGACATTTCCCTCTTAACAAAAAATAACTGATCAAGGGGATATTATCGTAAAACCTGATCGGCTTTTTGCAATGAGGGCAGTGGGAACCTGGCCAGATGATAGATTCTTCTTTGGGTAGTCTAAAGATACAGACATTTAAAAAACTGCCGACCATCGCCCCAAATATTATAGAGATCAGATACAACATCGAATGACTCCGTTACTGCATGGCGCAAAGCGCATAGCGCATAGCGTACTTCATTATAACGAGTTCTGGAAATTGGTAATTTGCCGACAAAGATGATCAAGCTGATCCAAGAGTTTATTTAGATACTCTTTCGATATTAAATCTCTTTTTCCTATCAGGAATAAAATATTTGCGTTCTCATAAGTAGATCTCCGTGCCATATTCAAGAATTGTTTAAACTCTTTTTTTGATGAAGATCCAGAACCTTCAGCAATATTATTAGAGACAGACATTCCAGCACCTCTAAGTTGTTCTGCAAAGCGATACAATCTTTTCTGATCAAGACCATCAGCTATATCGAACAGTTCGCCGGCAATCTGAATGGCCAATTGCCAGATCTTCAAATCTTGGAACCTGAATTTGACCATATACTATTTCCTTTCGTTTCGCTATGCGCTTTGCGCTATGCTCTATGCTTTATTAATGGCATTCCAAGTCCTGAACCATCCACCTCAGATCTTCAACTCTGGATTTTGCTTTGGGTGCCGATTCAATTCCCTTGGTATAATAATATTTTGCTTTCTCTGAATCTTTCATCCGAGTAGCGTAAAGGCTCCCTAGTTCTACGTAAGGATTTATAATATTAGGAGCTAATTCGGTTGATTTTAATAATTCTGAAATCGCTGCCTCATATTGTCCCGTATCCTTGTAAACGAGGGCCATTCGGTAATGAAGGTTAGCATTTTGAGGACTTTTCGATAGTAAATATTTTAAAACCTCTTCGGCCTTTTTATACTCTTTCTGCCTCTGGTAAAAAACGGATAGATTGATTTTGATCGTGTCATCATCCGGTCTCAACGAGATGGCGGTGGCAAACTCCTTTAATGCCTTTTCAGGTCCAAGTGTTTTACTGCATCCCGATCCATCCCCAATTCCATATATACTACACCCATCAGAGCGTTGGCCGTGTTACTACCAGGATTCTTCTCCACGGCATCCGCCCATAATGTATAACTGTTTTCCCATAAGGTGTTTTGTCGAATGGTCATCCATGAATAACCTGCCAAGAGAAACAAAAAGAGCGTTATGGACAGTAATTTGAAGAATCCCTCAGATAACTTTTTATGCTGATAGATATAGAAACGGTCGAAAACTATTCCCAGCAAAAAAACATATGAAAAAGAGGCTATGAAAACATATCGATCCGCTTTGAGGGTGCTGATAGGAATAATGTTTAAGTAAGGAAGAAGAGTAATCAGGAAGAAAAAGAGGGAGAAAAAGATAGTCTTGGTCCAACGAAGAGATAGGACACCGAAGGCAAAAAGGGATAACGTCACGAGGATCAAAATGATATTCTTCAGACAGAAAACTGGCATGGATACAAGAAAGGAATAAGCCGCCGAGTAATTGATCGTGAAAATGAGGAGTTTTATATTTTGTAAAAAAACATATAAAGAAACGAGGAAATTACTTAGAAAACTATCTCCACGATAAGCTTTGATGCCCCCGGCTTCTAACATCACTTTCATCAAAATGAAAGTAAATATTATGGAGACACTCAAAGATAGGCCCAAGAAGAGCCAATGGCTTTTGAAGAAACTAACCAATCCCTCTTTCCTCTTAGTTATCTCATAGATGAGAATGATACCTGGGAATATGACCGCGGCAGGTTTTGAAAGTGTGGCAAGGAGGATGGAGACGAGGACCATACTGAAGTAAAGGATCTTCCTTCGACCAACCTTCTCCCGCCCTTTAAGATATAGATAGAACGCCAGAAAAAAGAAAAACCCTTGAAGGACCTCTTTCCTTGCGGCAAGCCAGGTTACTGCCTCCACATGGACAGGATGAGCAGCGAAGAGGAGGGCTCCAAAGAAGGCGACCCTCTGGTGCGAGTCTGGTGTCGCTCTATCTCTTAAATTGCCTGAAAGTTGCCGGAGGGTTAAGAAGACCATCATGCAGGTGAGGAAATAGAAAAAGATGCTCGTCAGGTGATATCCCAAAGGATTGAGCTTCCAGAAATGATAATCGATGGCATAACTGAGCATCCGGATGGGCTGAAAAGTATTTCCCTTCTCAAGTGTGAATATTTTCTTGATCCCTTCCCAATTCAAATTCCGGATGGAGGGATTTTGGTAAATCATCCCGTCGTCCCAGTTTGTAAACTGGTTTCCCAGCGAATTGAAGTAGAGTATGGCGATAAATACCAAAATCAGGAAACAGAGTCCGATGAGCTTGATGGGTTCCCTGGCAGCCACAACTCTTACCGTGCCGAACGGGTCAACTCCATTCCTTTTAGGCTCCATGTAAAAGATAATCTCCTTCCTTATCGATAAAGACCCTGAACCATATCTCTAAAAAGAGCAAAGCCCAGATCCTCGCCGAATGATCGTAGCGCAACTCGATATGATCGTCTAACAGACGCTCGATGCCTTCTCTCTTGAAATATCCCCGATTTAATGTCCTACTATCCAATAGAATCTCATAGATATAATCTTTTAATTCGTTTCTGAACCATCTTGAGATAGGAACACCGAACCCCATTTTCCTCCGTTTTAAAATGGCCTCCGGGAGAAAGTCGGAGAAGGCCTTTTTCAGGATAAACTTTGTCGTTGAACCTTTCAGCTTCAAATGGGAGGGGATCCCGGCGACCTCTTCGATGAACTGATGATCCAGAAAGGGAACCCTTGCCTCCAGAGAATTGGCCATGGTAGCAATATCCATCTTGACGAGCAGGTCTTCAGGAAGGTAGGTTGTCATATCCAGATAAAGCAATTTTTCTAAAGGATCATCCGTGTCCCCTTCCTCATATTTTTTTATCAGATAGTCCAAGGGGTCCGTTCCCTTCACCTGTCTCGAAAAATCTTCAGAATAAACGTCATCCTTTTCTTTTTGATTGAAAATCTTTATCTGCTCGGCATAATTTCGTCCTTGATGGGAGGACAACATTTCCATGAAATCAGCCAGGCGGTTCAGTGTCTTTCGCCTCCAGGGTGATTGGGAGAGTATTCTCAAGAAGGCTGGCAAGAGGCTTCTTCGCACTTTTTCAGGTAACCGGGTGAACCACGAAACATATTTACTCCGGAGATAGCGGGGATATCCTGCAAAATTTTCATCCCCGGCGTCCCCGGTCAGGACCACTTTCACATGATCTCTCGTCATTTTGGAGACGTAATAAGTGGGTATGGCTGAGGAATCTCCAAAGGGTTCATTATAGTGCCAGACCAGCTTGGGCAAAATCTCAATAGCATTTGGCTTGACCACAAACTCATGATGATCGGTTCCAAAATGGTTTGAGACCATTCTGGCGTAAGCAAGTTCATCGAAATCCTGCTCTTCAAAACCAATCGAAAAGGTTTTGACAGGTTGTCCCCCAAGCTTCGCCATGATTCCGACGATCAGACTGGAATCCATCCCTCCGCTTAAAAAAGCACCTAATGGAACGTCACTGATGAGTCTCAGTCGGACTGATTCCTCAAGTTTCCCGCGGATCAGATCACACCATTCTGTAAGGCTTCGCGGGTTCTGTTGTTTGGGGATGAAATGGAGCTTCCAGTATCTTTCGATTTGAACCGTCCCGGGTTCTCGAAAGAGCAGGTAGTGGGCTGGAGGGAGTTTCATGATCCCCTCAAAAATAGTCTCAGAAGAGGGAACATATTGATAGGTCAAATAGTGGTGGAGGGCCGATATATTGACCTTCCTCTCAATAGTGGAATCTTGAAGCAGGGCTTTGATTTCCGAGGCAAAGATAAAATGGTCCTTTTGATGATAATAGACCAAAGGTTTTTTCCCCAATCGGTCGCGTGCCATAAAGAGCTGCCTTTGCCTGGAATCCCAAAGAGCAAAGGCAAACATTCCCCGGAACCGGTGAAGGCAATCTACTCCCCACTCTTCATAGCCATGAAGGATTACCTCGGTATCGGACCTTGATTTAAAAAGGTGCCCTTTCCTTTCCAGCTCCATCCTTAAATCTTGAAAATTATAAATCTCTCCGTTGAAAACGATCCAGACTGTTGCATCTTCATTACACATGGGTTGATGGGCCACCGCTGAAAGATCAATGATGGAGAGACGACGATGCCCTAGACCGACTTGGAAGCCGTTATTGTCCATGGGCGATTCATTAATCTTGCTTACTTCAAAATATTTGTTACCGGTGAGAAAAAGCATTCCTGCATCGTCTGGACCCCGATGTGCTAAGAGATTGCACATTCTCTGAATGAGTTCAGGTTTTACACTCTTATTATAAAAGTCTATCTCTCCACAGATCCCGCACATAAGGATTAATTTTCCTGTAGAAGGCTCCGGTATAAAGCAATATATCGGTCTGCTATTGAATCAATAGAAAAGTGGTTTTGGATGTGACTCCTGCCATGGATCCCAACTTCTTTCCTCACTTTGGAATTGTGGATTAAAAAAAGGATGGCTTTGGCCAGCCCTTCGACATCATCTGGATTAATGAGGATTCCATTCTTCGCAACAAAAAAATCTCCCTCCGACACTATTTGATCTGGATTCACACCCATTAATTCCGTATTCCCACTGATCTTTGTGGCAATGCATGAGAGCCCAAAGCTCATAGCCTCAATTAAAGCATTAGACATCCCTTCTGCTCTCGATGGCAAAACGAAAATATCTGATTCTTCCAAGTAATCTCCCACATTGGAAACGAGCCCTACAAATTGCACAGATTCTTCTATTCTCAATGCCTTAGCCAAATCCTTTAGCTCTGACTCACGGGGACCCTGACCTAAAATTAGTAATTTAAGACCTTTTTGTTCAAAGGTCACCTTATGCCAAGCTTTCAACAGGATATCAATCCCCTTCTGTGGATCTAATCGGACTGTGGTGATGACGGTCCGTGCTTCGTCATAGTCATTCTTACCATCGGGCGGAGGTCCGATTCCGTTTGGGATATATTGGATTTTTGACTCAGGGAATCCGATCGCCTTAAATTCATCTTTCCCCTCATGATTGACCGTAACCAATAGGTCCACCTTTTTCATAAGATATTTCAGCTGAAAACGGCCAAAGGGAAACCTTTTTAGATTGATAATATCCCCCGTCAGTCCGGAGCATCCCATTTTCACAAGAATGGGTTTGTCAAAAATGCCTTTCGCAATCAAAGCCGAAACAAAGGCTGGATAGAGGACTTGGTGAATGTGGATCAGGTCGTACCTTTTTTTA
>JBEKWN010000159.1:0-4322 GCA_049513055.1 Thermodesulfobacteriota bacterium | reverse complement strand
GATATCTACATGAGTAGAATGATGGGGATGGATGTGTATTGGATGAACAATTACGGAAATTCAATGATCTATGGTCATCCCCAGGGACCTACTGCAGGGAGACTGATCGCTGAATTAATAGAAGAGGTAGTCATGCTCGGTGGAGGCTATGGCCTATGGGCTGGCTGTGCTGCGGGCGATACGGGAGCAGCAATGGTATTTAAGATAGGCTGATTCACCGTCACCCATTTCATCTCTAAAATAGATACAGAGATCGAGTTCTCAATTTGCGATAAAACTGGGGTAATTGAAGAGATTACGACGCGGAGCTACCGAAGGGCGGTTAATCTTACAGGGGCAAGAGAGGTGGTTGCCTTTTTTCCTAAAAAACAGAAACCGAATTGATTGGGTTGATCGAAATAGTCTTCGTGGTGTAGCTAACCAAAAATATTATGCATTGAATTCTTGAATTGGCTAATAGATTAGTAAAGCTAATTCCGTAGGGGAGTATTTTCCCTTGAGAGGAATTCTCCTTAAATTTCTCTCTTGATATCCTGCCACACGCAAGGAGGTCTGAAGGGAAGAATTAAAACATTAAAGGAGGGTTATCATGGCATTTACAATGTTTGGTCGGACGATTCGAAAGGTTGGTGTCATTGGATCGGGCAATATTGGCCCGGATATTGCCCTTCATTTCAGCCAAAACCTCTATTCTTACGGTGTACCCGTTGTCGTAGTTGATATTCTTCAGACAGCCCTTGATTCGGGTTCAAAAAAAGCTGAATCGAAGATGGCCAAGGCCGTAGAGAAAAAAATCCTTGAAAAGGAGGAGGCTGATGCTATCTTCCGAAATATGCTCTTCACAACAGACTATGGGAAGCTGAGCGACGCCGACCTCGTGGTCGAGGCCGCCTTTGAGAGGGCCGATGTTAAGAATAAGATCTTCGATCAATGTCAGGAGGTATGTCCGAAAACGGCGATTTTAGCATCCAACTCTTCCCACATGACCCCTGAAGAGATCTTTCAGAAGATGAAGGATAAGGGCCGATGCCTGGTGATCCATTATTTCTTTCCTGCAGAGAGAAATATTTTAGTTGAAATCGTTCCTGGGAAGGATACTAATCCTGCTTTGGCTGAATATTTGATAAAATTGTATGAATTTATCGGTAAGGCCCCAATCCGGGTGAAGAGTCGCTTCGGCTTTGCTGTGAATCCTTTCTTTGAAGGAATCTTTCTTGCCGTTGCCTTAGCAGTGGAGAAGGGGCTTGCCAGCGTCAAGCAGGCAGATGCCATCGTTCAAAAAACCCTCGGAATGGGTGTAGGTCCTTTCACGGGTCATAATCTTACCGGTGGGAACCCCCTCACCCAGCATGGTCTCTCAGTGTATACTTCAATCATTATGCCTTGGTACCGTTCCCCGAAGATATTGGACGATCAGGTGAAATCCGGCAAACCCTGGGAAACAGCCAGGAGAGGTGAGAAGGTTGAGTATAGCCAAGAAGTCTACGAGGCTATTTCAAACAGGGTGATGGGGGCTTATTTTGGGATAGCCTGTGAAATCGTGGAGAGTGGGATTACGAATATCAGTGATCTGGATTTGGGAGTGGATGTTGGACTGGTCATGACTCCTCCTTTCCAAATGATGAACAAGGTTGGGATAAGGAAATCCTTTGAATTGGTAGAAGCCTATGCGAAAGAAAATCCCGGGTTTAAGGTGGCTGAGATCCTCAAGAAGCAGGCGGCATCAGGCAAACCATGGAAGATTCCTCTGGTACTCCGAGAGGATAAGGGCAATGTGGCCATCGTTAAAATTCGAAGGCCAAAAGTCCTTAACGCTCTCAATCGGGATGTCTTCGATCAGTTGAAAGAGATCTTCACCGATATCAAAAAGGATCCCAAGATCAAAGGTGCCGTGTTGACTGGATTTGGGACGAGGGCCTTCGTCGCTGGAGCGGACATCGGCATGTTGGCGGCTTTAAAAACGCCCGAGGAAGCGGAAGCCAAATGCCTCCAGGACAAGGCCATACTGAATCTCATCGAAAATCTGGGGAAGCCTACCGTTTGCGCCATGAATGGACTGGCCTTTGGTGGAGGAAACGAATTGGCAATGGTCTGCAGCGCCCGAATTGCAGCAAAGGGGCAGAAGGTTTTTGTCGCTCAACCCGAACCGAAACTGGGCATCATCCCGGGAGCCGGTGCAACTCAGAGGCTCCCAAGGCTGGTGGGAATCGAGAATGCCTGGCCAATTCTACGGGCCAGCAACCCCATCTCCAGCTCTCGTGCAAAAGAGATCGGCTTGATTCAGGAGGAAGTGGAGGGTGACCTCATCGAGGCTGCCTCGGACTGGTTGGACAAGATTCTTTCTGAAAAAGTTCGCATTCCCCCAATCAAAAAGGACCCCATTCCCATTCCTTCGAAGCTTCCTGAAGTGGATATTGGCCCTCTGAGCCAAAAGATCGACTCTCTGCTCCAGAAGGCCATTTTGGAGGGCGCCAAAATGACCCTCGAAGAGGGATTAAAACTCGAGTCAAAGGTCTTTGGTGAGTGTCTGTTGACCGAAGACATGAAGATTGGGATGGACACCTTTTTGAAACAGGGACCCAAGGTGAACGCCCCTTTTGTCCATAAATAGAAGAAGTCGTCAATGCTTCAGAAAGGAGCAAGGGATAGGCTGTCAAAACTGTCACAAGAAAGTGGGGGATTTGACTATGAGCATAAGAAATAAGCTATTAGAAATCGTAGGGGTCGGAAATTCCTTCGACGACCCAAGCGTCCTTAAGAAATATGCTGCCGACTTCAGCCTCACACCGGCAGGGGCGCCGAGTTATGTGGTGAAGCCAAAAGATGCCCAAGAGGTACAGAAGATTATCCGATTTGCGAATGAACAGTCCCTGCCCATCGTCCCGGTAAGTTCCGACGTCCATTTTAACGGGGCGACCATTCCAAGGCAAGGAGGAATTGTACTGGACCTGACCCGAATGAAGAAGGTTCTGGAAATCGATGAAGCAAACCGTAGGGTGAGAATCGAAGCGGGTGTGATGTGGCAGCAGCTCACAGAAGAGCTTGCGAAAAAAGAGATGAGAATGATCATGCCCTTGCTGCCTCCCGCTGGCCGGTCCGTACTGACCGACTACCTCGAAAGAGAGGTCCCTACCAATACGGTATACGATTATGGCGAACCCATGCAGTCCATGGAAGTTGTCTGGCCCACCGGTGAGATCTTCAGGATGGGCTCTGCGAGCGTGAATGGTTATCCCGATTCAGCCTCGAAAGGTGCAAATCCCTCCGGTCCTGGCATCGACTTCTATCGGTTCCTTCAAGGGGCTCAGGGAACGATGGGCGTTGTCACGTGGGCCAACCTGAAGATCGAATCGATCCCTAAAATGGATAAGGTCTTTCTTGCTCCTGTCGATGATCTGGCTTATGTCCAGGAGTTCCTCTATCGGACCTTGCCGCGCAGAATCGGTCAGGAGTGTCTCCTTTTAAACAACATTGATCTCGCCACTATGGTGGCGGAAAACTGGCCCGGGGATTTCGAAACATTGCGCGCCGCCCTCCCGCCATGGACGCTTATTCTGGTCGTGAGCGGATTACTCCGGCGTCCCGAGGAAAAGATCGCCTACGAGGAGAATTTCCTGAAAGAGGTCATCCAGAATGAGTTTAGGAAGATGGAACTTCAGGACAACCTTCCGGGGGTACCCGGTATCGGCCGAAAACTCTTATCGTTGCTTCGCAAGCCCTGGCCTGCCGAGAAGACCTATTGGAAGAACATCTGGAAGGGTGGTTCTCAGAGCCTCTTCTTAATTGCCAAACCGGTTTCATCTCCCCTTTATGTGGATATCGTGAAAAAAATGGCTGCCCAGCACGGTTATCCCATGAGCGATATCGGAAGCTACATTCAGCCGATAGAACATAACCGTGCCTGCCAGATGGAATTCACCTTCTTCTATAACCCGGCCGACTCCTCAGAAAAGGCGCGAATTGCCGATCTTTACCGGCAGGCGGCCCTCGCCTTGCTGAATCAGGGCGCCTTCTTCACAAGACCCTATGGGGAATTGGCCTCGATGGTGTATGAGCGTGCCTCGGGTTACACCATGGCCCTGAAGCGGCTGAAGAAGGTATTCGACCCCAAGAACATCATGAACCCGGGAAATTTGTGCTTCTAAGGAGGATAAGATGCCAACAAAGCAAGTAAGCTTAGAAGTGACGCAACTGGATAATTTTGTTTACGACATGAGCCGGTGCATCAAATGTAAAGGATGTTACTGGGTGGAGCACACTTACATGCCTGGGATCAAGTTCAGCACGAGGTGCCCGAGCAACACCTGGAATGACTTCGACTC
>JBEKWN010000158.1:0-8834 GCA_049513055.1 Thermodesulfobacteriota bacterium | reverse complement strand
AAAAAGCTTCGGCTCAAAACCTGGTTGATAACCCATCATGGCAAGACTCCTTAATCGTTGTCTTTACCATCCTTATATCTCAAACCCAAAACCATTGCAAGGATTATTTGGGCAACAGCCCGTGAAGAGGTAACCCGCATCTCCACACTCTAAAGCGGATTGTATTGAACGAGCATATTTTCTTGCTTTTAAGCGTAAATTGGTGTATAAATAAATTAATAAAAAAGTTGCACAGAGCCTTTTAGGCTTATAGCTCATGCCCGCAAGAACTCTAAACGACTTCTTTGCGGGTTTTTTTATGGTCAAATCAGAGTCAACCTGGAGGTTAACATAGCAATACCATTGCAGAAAGGTCAAGGAAAAGTAAGAGAAATCAAAGTTGAAGGTGAAAGGGAAAAAGAAAAGGAGGTAATCGTCCGCCACGAAATTGTCTTCTCGAAATGGAAAAAATGGAATGATGGAAATTTTTGATGGGAATGGAACAAGACTTATCTCACCCATAAAAGGGAAATAAATCTAAAATAAGGAGAATGATTATGAATATTTATGTGGGAAACTTATCCTATGATGCAACAGATGGAACTATTCGGGAGGCTTTTGAATCCTTCGGCCAGGTAACCTCAGCGAGAGTTATCAAAGACAAGTATAATGGCCAGTCCCGGGGGTTTGGTTTTGTAGAAATGCCTGCACAGTCTCAGGCTCAAACGGCCATTAAGAGCCTTAACGGGAAAGAACTCCTGGGCAAACAGATAAGTGTGAAAGAGGCCCGTCCCCGCGCCGACCAGGGAAGAACCGGGGGAGGGCGAATGGATTATAGCGGCCACGGAAACCGTTATTAATTCGGATTCTGCAGAAAAGAGGTTGACTCATGATACAGCGAAGAAGGCATGGGAGGTTTCAGGCTTCAAGACCGAGCCATTTAAGGCATCCAAAATCCTATAAAGTCATATGTTCGGGCTGCGGAAAGGAAGTTGTCACCCCGGTTCCCCCACCCAATGACAAAAAACTGCTGTGCATGGAGTGCTTCAGCAACAGAGATATCTAAGGAGGAAGGATGAATAAGAAGGTATACGTAGCTAACCTCCCTTTCCAGGCAACCGAACCTGAACTCAAAGCCCTTTTCTCCAAAGCTGGAAGTGTCATGTCTGTTAAGATTGTCAAGGACAGGCAAACCGGCCAACCAAGGGGTATTGCCTTTGTGGAGATGTCCACGCAATGGGAAGGCCGGAGAGCTGCTTCCATGCTGAACCGCCAGGATTTCATGGGGAAAAATTTGATGGTGAAAGAGGCAACGGAAAAACGCGGCTTCCGAGAAAGATAGTAATAAGAATTTAAAGAACCTTAATCATCAGGATGGAAAGGAGTCATGATGAATAAAGAAAGACTTGAATGGGTTATGTCAGGGTTAAAGCAGTATAAATTAACTAAGAATGAAGACCAATTTGTCAAATCTGCATTGGGGGATTTTGATCAAAAACAAATGTTAACAGCACAGCAGGAAGAAAGGATAGAAATCCTTTACAAGGAGAAGTCAAAATTGAAACCCAATAAAAGTGCTTCTGATTATTTTTCTTTTAAGGAAACTACTCCCAAGAAGGCCAGGATCCGAAGGCTTCTTGCGAAAGATGTTTTGATAGCCTCCTAACCTTACCGCAGCTTCATTTTTCTAGAAGAAAGGATTCATCTTTTTTTGATTAATGATTGGCACCGGCTTTTTGGGTTTCTGTTCATCTCCCTTCAAAGAGAATAAACCTTCCATTCAGATTCAGTCTATAGAGGATGGAGAGAGACGGCTACAGATTTATCTGTCCGTTCAATAAACATTACTTATGAATACACTCTACCTTGGAAAATTAGAGTACGCGGATCCCCTTTACGAGATCCTTTCTTCAAAGGTATGCCCTGCTGTCAAGGACCCTATTTTTCATGTCAACAGTATGTCAAATCGGAGTGTTTATAAATATACGGAAGAAAAGACCAGCATTGCCACGATTGGTAAATTTTTTAAACTGGACGATCCCAAACACGACAGGATTTTAAGAATAAAAGGAGAATATGATAACCTCCAAAAGATCAGAGGCTATGGATTTGATACCTTTCCCCATTACGTCGTTCGCCCCATCTCCAGGGAAAACAGGATCGGTCTTGCCCTGCTCGAAGAATTTATTCATGGAAAAGACCTTGATCATTATTTTAAAAAGGCGATCTATGAGGGGGACGGGGCTTCTTTGAAAAAGAAACTTTCGAAGCTGGCTTCCTTTTTATATATCTTCCATAAAAAAACAGAAAAGGAGGAGGATGTTGAGCTCGATTCTGTCAATGTCTATTTCCAGAAAATACTAAATAAATTGTGCCAACAAGAAATCATATACCCCTCAGATAAAAAAGAGTATCTGAAACTGGCGGATAAATGGTTGGCCAAGACTTTACTTCAGAAGACGAAGGATGGAATCGTTCATGGGGATTCAACCCCGACCAATTTTATATTTACGGAAAGAGGCGATGTGGTGGCGATCGATCTTGAACGGATGAAACATGCCGATCCCGTTTTTGACATTGGTATGGTCTGCGGAGAAATCAAACATGCCTTTCTCTGGAGAACTGGCAATCGCTACAAAGCGGAGCCATTTATCAGGCATTTTTTTGAAAGCTATGCATCCCATTTTCATGACCGTAAGAAAGCATTTAAAGAGATCACCATGAGAAATTCATTTTATATGGCGATGACAGAGTTAAGGATAGCGAGGAATGACTATCTTGATTTGAATTACAGAAAGAGACTTGCTGATGAGGCACTGCAATGTCTGAAATGGGGACTTAAAATTGTATGAAAAAAGGAATATTTTTTGATCTTTACGGGACGTTAATTGACATCCTTACGGATGAGGTTGACCCATGGGTCTATTCCACCTTATCCCGCTACCTTTCTTACCGCGACATTAAGATTGCACCCAAAGAATTAAAAAAGACTTATTTTGAAGATGTCCAATCCCAGTTGAAGCAAAGCAATGAAGCCTACCCAGAAGTTGATGTTTACAAAATCTTCTCGAGTATGATGCATCGATATGGGAGTAAAACATATTCTAAATCTGAGGTTGTAGATACAGCAGTCCTTTTTAGGTCATTGACCATGAGACGCTTTGAAGTCTTTCAAGGAGTTTATGAGGTTCTGGCGTCCCTGGTTGAGAAATATGAACTTGCCCTTATCTCTGATGCACAGTGGGTTTTTACTGAACCTGAAATGGCCATGCTTGGCCTGACACGATTCTTTGGGTTCTGGATTCTGTCATCACGGTTTGGATTCAAGAAACCTGATGGAAGGTTGTTTGATATGGCCATGAAAAAACTCATGATAAAACCTGAGGAGTCTGTCTATATTGGCGACAATCCACCGAAAGACCTTGTCGGTGCCAAAAAGGTAGGGATGAAATTTATACTTTTTAGGTCTGAATACAAGCCCTATAATGATTTTCAACCCGATAGGCATTTTAATGATTATTCTGAACTCTTAAAAATAATAGAGGAAATGTAGTCATCCGTGCGCTCTCATACTGCCTATCCTACCATTGACAAATCTATATAAATAGCTTAACCATTTTTAATTATTTAAATTAGAACTTAGGAATCATAGGGATGATGGATATTCAACTCGTGATAATGGGGGTCCTTAGGAAAGGAGCCCGTCATGGTGATGATCTGAAGCAGACCTTGGAGAGATATCTGGTTGTGGTCTTGCTGATGATTCTACTTCTGATGACAGCGGGGACTGCCTTTAGTGAAGAGAAGGTAAAGATCGGTTATCTTCGCATTGTGATGAGTCTGCCCACCTTTGTGGCGGCGGAGAAAGGCCTTTTCGAGCATGAGCATATAAAGGTGGAGCTTACCCCCTTTGAGTCAGGCACATTAATCATCAGTGCCCTGATGGCGGGCAGGATCGATGCCAACTGCTGTAGCGCCATTACTGGGTACTGGTTCGCCGAGCAGAGTTTGCCGGATCAGTTCAAGATCTTTTTGGCGTATGGGACCCCTTCTCTGAAGAACCCGAGCCCCCTACCATCCTCATTTCCGCCTTAGCCGCCGGACAAATTGATGCCTTCTTTGCACCGGAGCCCATGGGGATGATAGCTATCTCTCAAGGGATAGGAAGGCACCTGGTAGCGGAACCCTTAGGTCTGCTCGGACTGGAAAAAGGATTTGCCGGGGCAGGTTTTGGGTTTTCAGCTCAATTCTTAAAACAGAACCCCATGCTTGCGAAGAAGCTCAAATCGATATACTACAACGCTGTCGACCTTGTAGAGAAAGACGAAAAGGCTGCTCGATCCCTGCTGCCAAAATATACAGGGCTTTCTGAAGCGATTGCCATGAATATACCGATCCAAAAGTGGATGAGGGTCGAGACACTCGACAAGGAGGCGACACAAAGATATTTTGATCTTCTTCATAAAGAAGGGGCTTATAAAAAGAAGGTTGATACGACTAAGTTATACTACGAGAACTAAGTAAAGAGTTGAGTAAGTTTCAGATGGGGAAAAGGGCCATGGCTGGACAAGATACAATATTACCCGCTGATGCCGCATTACCCGCTGATGCCGTTAGTCAGGAAGAGGCAATGCAGTGCTGGGATGAAGCCGCTGAGGAATTCGCCGGGCATTTTAAGACAGATGAGGAATTTTTTCATAAGTATATGATTAATCCTACTCTCCTCGATCTGCTCGGTGATGTTAAAGGCAAGGCCGTCCTCGATGTGGCATGTGGGGAAGGGCACTTTTCCCGGAAATTAGCTGAGCAAGCAAAGGGCGACATTCAGATTACTGGTATTGATTCTTCAAAAAGGCTGATTGATATTGCTCAAAAGAAAAATAAGTTATTCTCACATTGTATCAGATTTCTGCTTGGTGATGCGAGCCTCCTGCCTTGTTTTTTAACCCCGGGTTCAGGATGGCTTTTAGAAGATTCTCCTGATAAGGGGAAAGGGAAGCGAATTGGGTGGAAGACTGACAATTATCATCTCGGGCTTGTTTATCATGGTGTCATGACGGAATGTGATACAAAGGAAACCTATTACTTTTGTCGTACCTTGGAGGATTATTTTCGTGCCCTGCGAAAAAGTGGATTTGTGGTGATGGATCTCCGAGAGCCCTTACCTCCTAAAGAACTGATGGAGAAGCATCCCAATTTCAAGGGTGAAGAAAAAAGGTCGATTATTCTTATCATGAAATGTAAACTACTCGTGTAGTGTCTCAGTAATATCTTTACAATATGCATTTATTATGTTTTAGCGAAAAGAATAGGGATTTGGAAAACCGTGACAAAGAAAATGGTAACAGCGCCAATAGATCCCTGTGCTTTCTATCGCCATAGGAGTGATCTGTTTACTCTCCAACCATTTTTTAGCTGTAATAAGGCGTTGGTCATCGTGCTATAAGTTTTTGTCTCCTTTTAAATGTTGGAATAAAGAGAACAGTTCTATTTATTCCAAGTTTTCTATTCCAGAAAAGAGAACAACCGTCCCCATTTCTTATGAACAAACCTCGATAGAAGTCATATAGAAAGAGCAGATCAAAAAGCAAGCCGGCTGAAATGCACCATTTCAAAACCTGACCCTCCTAACTTTTCTTCAAAATACAGCATTTTTTGTTTTTAAATACAGGGTTCACCTTATTTACTTTAATGTATTCCTGAGAGAAGATATTAGAAGATTTTTGTTATTGGTTTTCGTTAAACGGTAAGGTTTAATTTGATTACTTCAGTCACTCGTCGTTGAAAGGAGGTGAATGGGAATGAAGAAATGGGTAGGTATCTTTTTGGTATGGGTGATTTTAACAGTTTTCTCGCTTGGGTGTGCAGGGGTATCGAAAGACGCGAAGGTTAAATGTCCAAAATGCGGGGCCGTCTTTACGGTAGATGAGGGCTTAGCTGAGATTCAGAGGAAGGGCTACTAATCCTCCGGGTGGAAGAAGGATGAAAAATTTAAAAAGGGAAGAGAGGGCCTTTTCCCTTATGAAAAAGGAGTGTGATTGATATGATGAAGGAAGAAAATATTGATAAACTAAGGAAGATGGTAAATCAACTCATTAAAATTGAAAAGGAAGTGGTTGATCTGACTGAGAGGGTGATCAAGAAAGCAAAAAATCCAACAATAAAATATTTGCTACGGGCGATTCAGCATGATTCACGCAAACATGCCGATTTTGGTCGGGCAGCTCTCGAAATCCTTAAGTTCAAGACAATTGTGGGGGCGAAGGAAAGAAAAGAAGTCTTGGTTTTACTAAAAAAGCATAGCGTTATGGAAAAAAAGCACAGGGAATTTGTTTCTGAAATTATATACCTAACCAAGACACCGGCACTTCAATATATCTTCGAACAAATATGGGGAGACGAGAAGAAACATCATATGATCCTTGAAACTCTGATGACCAAGCGATTTGAGAAAGATCCGGAAGCTCAGTGGGGGTTTTTGCTAAACCATTAAAATTGCATTGATGCTTCTTCACTTCTTTGGAAGAAGCAGGTTACGAATTGGCTGATAACGGGGAGGAAGTCATGGTTAAAAAGAAGTCGGTAAAAAAGGTGACTAAAAAGGGGGTAAAGAAGGGCGATGGTTATAAATGCAGCGTCTGTGGTCTTGCTGTTACGGTAGATGAGGTTTGCGGGTGTGTGGATGCCTGCGACATCATTTGCTGCGAAAAGCCGATGAAGCCTAAAAAACGGGTCTAATTCATTCAAACCCAGAAAAAATAATTGTTGATTGATTTTATCAACCCAACGGGTTATTGTCCGAGCATTATAGAAATTGAAAGGAGGTGAAACTGAATGAAGAAGCTACTTATTCTTACAATCGTATTTACCCTCGCTTTTGCAACCTTCGCACTCGCCGATAAGGCCAAAATGAAGGTAAGACAAAGGTGACGAAGGTTGAGAAGGGGAAAATTACGGTTGAGTCAAGGGGAAAGCCTTTCGTGAGTGCTGGGAAATACGCCTGCGATTGCGGACCTGATTGTAAATGCGACACAATCAGTCAGAACCCGGGTAACTGCACTTGCGGCAAAAAGATGGTCGAAGTAAAAGCAAAGGTTAAGAAATAACAAGTTTAAAAGTAAATCGTATTCAATTGTCAAACAGCAAAGGCAGGGTCAGAAATGGCCCTGCCTTTTTTATGCAGATTTCTTTCAGTAATCATTGACTTTCAGAGGTATCTTACAGTGAAGACTTGCAAGGTGAAGTTCTCCCCCCTCTTTTCTGAAAACTACTTCTTGTAGGCCACACTTCCAATAAGCTTAAATGTGGTGTATATCACAAAGAATAGAACAGGAAAACCGGAAAAGAAGAAAGAGCCTGAACCTAAATTCTACGGCGACCCTCAGAAGGTGATTGATAGGATAGTTCATTAGGAGAAAGTTTATGCTGAGTTTAAAGGAAAGAGCTTTTCGGAACGTTATATTTGTGTGTGCTTTTGTATTATTTCTTATACTCCAAATTTGTTTTACCTACGCTATTGGAAAAATATTTTACTCCATCATTGGGGGCTTTTCTATTGGTTATAGCTATTTTCTTATTGATTGTAAATATTGATACATGGAGAAAGGTGAAAGAAGAATAGTGATGAAGAAATTTAAAGTGGGAGCGGACAACCCCGGCCAAGTGTCAAAGAACCTTTAGACTCCTCTCGCACATTCCGTTGCCCCTCCTGCACGACAGTTTTAGGTATTAAGAAGCAATAAGAATTCCCACAAAAAGAGCGTTTGAAGAAGGGAAATAGGGATGACTTCTTAGCTCTTTCCAGAATCGCTCTGGCTCGCTTTCTTCCTGAAAGTGTGATTTTTTAAAATCCTCCTTCTATACAACCTTTCAAGTGGTAATCGATAATTCCTGTTGAAGTTTCCATTTAAAATTAGTAGGCTTTTATCAAACCATTAGGGTTCGAACCGAACTTTCCAGTTAACCTCAACCTTTCGGAGTCATTTATGAAGTGGAGTTTCCAGAAGATGCCTATATGAAGCATTCAAGGGGATTATTTGTCCCTTTGGAGGTTTTCTTGATTTTGTCTATTATAAATCATCAGAAAGGGGGAAAAGATCATGGCTACAAAAAAGATGAACATTACCATTTGGGGACTCATAGGTATTTTATTAATTTTATTGTGGCTTATCGGGCTAGCCTGCCTCGGCACTCCGGCTTGGACGGCCGACGCTAAGCAGAAGATCTCGAAGTCAGGCATCCCCTATCGCCCGGATAACGCCCAGGCGGGGCCCGAAGAGCTGGTCAACGCTATCCGCGCCCGCCGTCCCGGCGGCAAGCTGCTGAACCTAGACCGTATGCTACTGCACAGCCCGGCCTTTGCGCGGGGCTGGAACACGATGTTCGCGGCGATCCGGGGTCAGCTGGCGCTCTCCCCCAAGCTGCGGGAGCTGGCAATCATGGCGATCGGCGTAATCAACAAGGCCGACTACGAGTGGGTGCAGCATGTGCCGGACTTTCTAGCCGCCGGCGGCACCAAGACGCAGATGGAAGCGCTGAAGGATGTGTCCACCGCCATCAACAATACCAAGCTGTTCGATGAATCGGAGCGCGCCACGCTGGCGCTGACAAGAGTGATAGATTGATTGATGGCTGAACTTAGCCTTGGGAAAAGGAATGTTGAGGTGCAATCGGATGAATGACAACTTTTTGTTCTTTCAGGGGAGGAGATTTGGAACGAGGAAAGGTGTCAGGTCTTGACGGGCTGTTGCCCAAATAGTTCTTGCAAGCATTATACATACCGTATATAAGGATGGCAATACAACTTAATTGGAGTAATGCCATGATGGGACAACAGACAGGAATTCAGCCGAAGA
>JBEKWN010000157.1:0-4371 GCA_049513055.1 Thermodesulfobacteriota bacterium | reverse complement strand
GAAAGGGGGAAATTTTATGGAATTCAGACTAAGTACAGAGCAGGAGCTATGGAAAAACACGGTGAGGGAGTTTGCTAAAGCGGAATTGGAACCCATTGCACGGAAAATTGATGAGGAATGGGAGAGAATCCCAAAAGAGCTCATCAAGAAAATGGCTGATCTCGGGATCTTCGGAGTGACCATTCCGGAGGAGTATGGCGGCATGGCTGTGCCTGGAGAGACGATGCAGTACGCTATGATTACGATTCATGAGATTGCGAGGGGTGAGTTGAGCATGTCGGTGCCTGTATACACATTGCTGTGCATTGGATGGGCATTTATGCTCTCTCAGTATGGCACCAAGGAGGCGAAGGAAGAGATATTACCTAAGGTGGCAAAAGGCGAATGGTTCTTGGGGATCAATACGACTGAGCCCGGCGGAGGCTCCGACCTTGCCAACATTAAGACCTGGGCCAAGAGCGAAAAAACCAAGTTTATCGTCAACGGTGAGAAGGCCTATATCAGCGGTGTCAGGGAGTCCAATGAGTGGGGTGGAGGTCATCTAACCCTTTTTAAGTCCGATCCTTCAAAAGGTTATAAAGGAGCCACGTTTGCCTATTTTCCGGCCAAAGCTCCGGGCACAACCTTTACCGTATATAAAGACATGGGGCGTATGGGGCTCTCCACCGGCGGGTTTCTTTACAAAAACGTCGAGATTCCGAAAAAATACATTCTTGGTGAAGAAGGCAAAGGGTTCTATATCAACATGGAAGGTTTCAATGCCGCCCGAGTATTAGTGTCAGCCGCTTGCCTGGGAGGAGCTGAGAAGTGCCTGGAAATCGGCCGGGACTACAGCAAACAGAGGATAATCTTCGGCCGGCCCCTGTCGAGCTTTGAGGGTATCTCCTTCGAGATCGCCGATGACTATTCCAAGTTGGAGATGCTGAAGCTGATGCTTCAGAAGGGGGCCTGGATGATCGACAACTTCTACCAGGATCGATCCAGCTTTACCAAGGAAGAGATCAACCGGACGATCTCTATCTGCAAGGCCAATTCGCCGATGCTTGCTGTGGATATCGCGAAACATGCCATGATGTACCACGGCGGTTTTGGTTATACCAAGGACACACCGCTTGAGATGGCCCTGAGAGGCGCTATGTCCTATGTCGTTGGAGCAGAGGGCGGCTATCACGTTCAGAAGATCATCATCGCCCGTGACTACATCGGTGACGAGGGAGTACCGTATCGCGGGACGCAGGTAGGACACTAATACCTTCTGATGCACTTGATGCCATTTAAGCAGGGGGAATCCTATCAGGTGGATTTCCTCTGCAACTTATGGCTGCATAGAAAAGCAAGGGCTGGTCTTAATCAGCTTAGAACTTTACCCGTTTTTTGGAATAAAGACTTCGATTATTTAATAAAGGATATATATTTCAGCCATCGAAACAATGATGTTGTGGATGGATAGAAAGGAGGTTAGAACGTGAACATTGTGGTATGCTTGAAGCAGATTCCTGATCTGGTCTATATCAGAGTAAAAGATCGAAAACCCATTCTGGAAGGAGCCCCCTTAATCTTTGGAGAGATGGACAGAAACGCCCTCGAAGAGGCAGTAAGAATCAAGGAAAAGGTTGAAGGGACGAAGGTGATCGCAGTGGCGATGGGCGGTGCCAAACTGAAGGAAGGCATCAAAGGGGTCTTGGCCAATGGAGCCGATGAAGCGGTTCTATTGACGGATCCTCTTTTCGCCAATTCGGACACTGCAGGAACGGCCAAGGCGCTAGCTAAAGCTATCGAGAAGATCGGGGGATACGATCTCATACTCTGTGGCGAGGGTTCCACAGATAACTACTCTGGCCAAGTTGGGCCGAGGCTGGCAGACCTCCTTAACCTTCCGCAGATTACGTATGTCCGAAAACTAGAAATCAATGGCAATAAGATCAGAGCCGTGCGCAACATGGAAGAAAGCTTTGAGGTCGTGGAAGCTGAAATGCCAGCCCTGGTGGCGGTAGCCAATGAGATTAATCAGCCGCGATTGGCTTTACTAAAAGATATTTTAAAAGCAGGGCGAAAACCTGTTAAAGAATTAAAGACAGCAGACCTTGGGCTTTCTGGCGATGAGGTCGGGGTGAAAGGGTCGGTCAGAGAGATAATTAGTAACCTTGCCCCGGAGCAAGCAAGAAAGCAGGTGGTCTTTGAAGGTGACCTAAAAGATGTGGTTGAAAACTTGGTGAACGCTCTTACCAAAGAAGGGGTACTTGGGAGGTAATTATGGCCGAACTATTGGTTTTCTCTGAAAAGGACGACCTTGCCTTTGAACTGGTTTCGAAAGGCAAGGAATTCAGCTCCGTATTCAATATGAAGTTAAGCGCTGCTCTGTTGGGTAAGAAGATAGATGCTAAGGCTGATGAATATTTTGCTTATGGCGCTGACAGGGTCTATATAGCTGAAAATCCAGCCCTGGCCGATTTTAATGCAGAGTCTTTCGCCGAGGCCCTCTACCAGATTGGACAGCCAAACGATGTTAAAATTCTATTGCTACCTTCCACAAAACGGGGCAAAGAATTGGGTCCCCGGGTTGCTCAGAAACTGGGAGCAGGTTGTGTCACCGATGCCACAAGTGTGGAAGTGAAAGACGGGAATCTGTTAGTCAGCCGATATACCCTGGGCGGGAATACGGTGGCAGTGGAAATGATCAAGACGCCCCACAAAGTGATCACTGTAATGCCCAAGACTTTTGAGTTGGGGGCAAAGGAAGCTAAACAGGGAGAGATTGTCAAGGTAAACTTAAACCTGAAGTCACCCCGGACCCGAATTGTTGAACGGCAGGAAAAGGTTGGAGAGAAGGTGAACCTTGAGGATGCGGAAGTGCTTGTTTGCATCGGCCGGGGCTTGGAGAAGAAGGAAGATCTCGGAATCATCGAGCAACTTTCAAAGGCTCTCGGTGCAGAGGTCGGGTGCACCAAGTCGTTGTGTACCGACTACCAGTGGCTCTCAGAAGATCGGCTGGTCGGCCTCTCTGGCAAAAAGACCGGCCCCCGATTGGTCATCTCTATTGGCATCTCCGGCCAGATTCAATACACCGTAGGGATTCGAGATGCTCGCATTACAGTGGCCATCAATAAAGACAATCAAGCTCCCATCTTCGCCATGTCCGATTATGGAATTGTCGGGAACCTGTACGATATAATCCCGCTGCTCACGGAGAGACTTAAGAATCTCTAAGCGGCTCACAAATAAAATATCGGCCTGCCGATGCCTTAATGAAGGCACAGGTTTAATTGTCTCAGAATTTTGTGAAAGAGTCATAAATTGAAATATTCTAAAATATCTGAGTCGACGATTAGAAGGTTATCAAGATATTATAGATACTTAGAAGAGCTAGAAGAGAGGGAGAAGAAGGTAGTTACATCAGCCCATTTAGCCGCCAAATGCATGGTCAATCCTAATCAGTTGAGAAAAGACCTGAACTTTTTCGGTGAGTTTGGGACTCGTGGTTTAGGTTATCATGTGAAAGACCTACTCTCTGATATTAGGCGGGTATTGGGATTAAACAAAGAGTGGAGAATTGCAGTGATCGGCATTGGGGATTTGGGCTCCTCCCTTTTGGCTTATAATGATTTTCTAAGACAAAATTATAAGATTGTTGCGGCATTCGATGTCGATCCTCTAAAAGTAATCGGGAGGGTTTCAGAAAAGTTGGGCCAGCCCGTGGAAGTCCTTCACACCAACCGGATTAAAGAAGTAGCTAAGGAGAGGAAGATCGAAATTGGGCTTATCACAACCCCTTCCTCAGAAGCTCAGAATGTAGCAGATATGCTGGTTGAGGCAGGGGTGAGGGGAATTCTTAACTTTGCGCCAACGCAGATTACAGTCCCTGAAGGATATGTGTTGAAGGATATCTTCTTCACAACGGTCCTGGATAATTTGGCCTACCTTCTATCGAATAGTTAAAACAAGAAATTTCCTTTTCCTATGAAACCCATTCCTAATTCCTACTCCCCTTTCTGAGATTTTAAAACATAAGATTTCAGGTGGTCATCAATAAAATGAGATTACATAATCTGAGGACCCTTTGTTGACGTATAGAAAAAATTATGATAAATTTCAGAATGTGGGTAGGAAAATTACTATTTAATCTAAGCGATTGGCAAAATATAACAAGTTTGGGATTCTTACTTGAATAGAAAACCCATCCAAATTTTTCTGGTTATAGCAATTTCATTTGCTATCCCCGTGTCTTCAACTTACGTCTGTTATTATACTGTGGCAGCAGCCGATTTTATTTCTCTCGATCTAAAGATTGAGAATTTCGATCAGGAATATCTGTTTGCTGCTAATCAGAGCGAATTTAAAGTGTATGGATCAGATGGCTTTTTCAAAGGCTTT
>JBEKWN010000156.1:0-4661 GCA_049513055.1 Thermodesulfobacteriota bacterium | reverse complement strand
TTGATGAACTCAAAAATCGGCCAAATGGTGCTATTTGGTCTTAATTACCCTCGGCTATCATTCATCGAAACTTAAATGTTCAGATATTTTTGAATTGGGCTTTTTGAGCAACAGCCCGTTGACTGGCTGTTGCCCAAACTGCTCTTTTGAAGAGCTTTAGCCTCTAAGTTTCGTTAAATCCAGGACGGACGAAGTCGAGTAAAGGAGAAGTAAAAAACCTGGTGCCTGGCTTGCGTATTGCATAACTTCAGGTGATGGACATTCAGGCTTGGAGGAGAAAATCAGGCCGAGGAAAGGATCTAAACACCCATATAAGCCAAGAGTAGAATATAAATATACGGTAAAGGACATTGCTGAACTTGCTGGACTGACCCGGAACGCTTTAGGTGTAGCAAAAGTTCATGGGAAGATCGAACCTGGAGATTTCAAGAGTGTCGTAAGCTTCCTGACCAGGAGAATTATAGACAATCGTCTTACAGGGGACCTCTTTACCCCCGCAGCGCGGACGGCAAAAAGAGTGAGGAGGGCCAAGATTCGAGGTCATGTCTCTGGGAAGAAGCCGAAAAGGTAGATCGTTGCAAATAGAGAATCCTTCCTGAAACACGCATGTCGGAACCGTTTCTCAGGATGGTAGATTTCAACCCGAAATCAACGGGGGAATACACACTGAAAATAGGCACATATTATACGAATTTCGCATAACATGGTATTACAAAACAAATACGAAAAGAGTAAAAATTAATCTCTTTTGTCTACAAATACTTACGCTTGAAACTCTCTATTGGTTCTGATGAAGTAAAAGTGGAAATTTAGGAGAAAAAAGGTATTTCGTCTATTAATCGTTAGGCCACATCAAACCCAAATTGGAGGTTTTTATGAACAACTATGGAACAATTAGGATGATAATTCTTCGCCTTCCTGTTGTCTTATTGGCTGTGTTCCTGTTGCACAGCATGGCATTCGCAGGGAACCCGACGGGAGTTGTCACCGAAGCAGGGGGGGACGGAAGAACCTACTCCGCTTCATGGGAAGGGACAAAAACCCTCACCCCGCTGTCGTATTACCAAATTGGTTCGCAGACATTCATTCACTTCGCCCTGGACGGCGCCCCTTGGCCGAACAGTGCGTGGGGTGTGGATAAGAGCAGTTGGTCAATCAGCAGTCACTGTGGTGGGACATTAAGCGGGACCGGCGGGGATGGAAAAACCTACTCTGCCTCCTGGGAAGGGGCAAAGACCCTCACCCCGCTGTCGTATTACCAAATTGGTTCGCAGACATTCATTCACTTCGCCCTGGACGGCGTCCTCTGGCCAAACAGTGCGTGGGGCGTGGAACAGTCTTCGTGGGCGTTGATCTACAAATAGACCTAAACCCCGCGTTCAATTCAGACCCAAGAGCGTGCTACACAGGATTACGCAGCCTAACCTCTCGTTCAACTCGGACGCTGCCTCTGCGGGGCGCCGTCCGATTGAATCCTCCGGTATCGGCAGCGCCGGTTAACTCATTTCGTTATGCTCACTTCCAATCCGTAATCTTTGATTCTTGAATATGGCCCCCGGTAATGATTTGTGTACCTGTTAGACATGATGTAATTTGACAGGGTTATAATTTATTTTTCTTTTTTGGGCCAATCGACGAAAAAACCGAGGCGGCTGAAATGGAATATTTCAAGACCCCCCATCACAATCACTTATATCACCCTTGAATCCTGGAAAATGATAATTATCCTTATAGTGAGAAAGGGGGTTTTAATATGGACAAAATGATTAGCTGCAAAGATTTTGGATCTGAGTGCACTTTTACGGCTTGTGCGGAGACGGAGGCAGAACTCTTTGAAAAGGTCCTGGAACATGGCCGGACCGTTCACGACATGAAAGAATTCTCACCAGATTTTTATAATAAAGTGCGTGCCTCCATTCGTGAGGGATATTGCGATCTGGAAGATGAACTGTGTAAATACGGAGAGTGCTGCTGTTAGGAAGAGTGAAGAGGATCATTGCCGAGTCTTTAGCATTAAGAAGGAAAAGGAAGTGTGACCGGTGAGAGGCAGAAATTTATAAATTTATGGACGTCCCTCTCGTCTTTGCTTCCCGATCCCAAATCTTTTCTGACCCTGGAAGTCTTATAGAAGGACCAAGTCAAAAAGTGCGGCTGCTGAAATGCGTCATTTCACGACCTGACCTCCAATAAATTTTCTCCCAAATTGAGTGGCGACTTCTTCCTGAAGCCGTTGCTGTGAGACACCCCATGAATCGTAAAGATTTCAATCCTGTACTCAACGATTGACACGTTTTTGCAAACAGTGTAGATTTCAAATGGCAATCGACAAATTAGGGAAAGGTATCAACTATGAAACATGGCCCCCCCTCTTTTCTTTGCATTTAATCCTTATACAGAAGTGGTCATTTTGGGTAACTCTAAGAATGCTTAATTACATCATTTTTTTCTTGATTTGTTTTCTCCCAACAACTCTGTTAGCGAATTCTCATGCATCGCAATCGACTGGCAGGCCACAAATTCAGCCAAAACATGATTTTGCCTTCATCATCGATTGCGATTGGGCTGGCAAGGAGTCGAATATTTGCTTATTAGGTGAGTACAAGGCAGGTATCCAGGTTACCCTTCTTGAAGTTGGGCAACCGAGAACATGTCTCTCTGAGACCAAAGAAGCTGTTGACCACAAGGATGAGGAGGGAACTGCGTTTTACCCGTTTACACCGATTTCCCCAGTAGCCCAATGCAGAGCAGTGCACCTTTACAGCATCGCAGTCTTGGGTTCGAGGATTAGCAGTTACCAAATTGTTAAGATGGAGGAGATCACTGATAAGAGAAAAGTTCAATCGTTAGATAAATTTGTGAGGAATAAGAATGTTCTTGAAAAACTTCGCACCAAAGCTGGGGAGGCGTGGGGTTATGAGCTTTCCAATGATTTACCAAAAGTACATCGTTATCCTATCCTTAAGATGGAAACGTTCATCGTGTCATATAAAACCCTCCTTCCATATGAAGGAGGGTCTGATGTTGCTGCGGGGCCCAGGGTTATTATAATAAACAGTATCGCTTATCCGTTGACAGGATGGTGTTCTCACCGATATATGAGGGCCTTCCGCCTGGACGGGGAATATTATCTTGAATCAGGTTCTCATTGTTGCGAATGTGGTATTAAAATAAATGAGCTCTTCAAAATAAGACAAACGGGGCTTGTTGAAGTTCATAGCGATGGCAGCTTGTCAGATTAGAGTTCAACTCCTTTATTCTCCCATTTATGAATATTTCAAGCGGTAGTCCTCAGTATCCCAGTCTACTTTGTGTTGAACATTAGTAGGTGGAAGTTTCAAACTGGCCTTTTTTGTTCGGTAGGATTTGGAAAGGGTGAAGAGTCCTTCCTGAAAGTTTCTCTTCCTTAAATTTTGAAAATGGTATGTATTACAACTGGAAATTGGCCGAGGCTAAAATCCACTTGTTATTATTTTGGAGCTGGCCCTTAAGTAAGCACACAAACATATATGGAGGATATGTATGTCTATAACTGAAATCATTATGAAGATGCCTTGTTGGTATTTTTTAATTATGATTCTATTTAGTTTGTTTTATGCAATCCGTGGTCTAATGTCGGAGATGAAAAAGTATGCCGAAGATGAAAGTCTGAGTCGGGCTTTTAAAGTCATTTATGCTTATATCCAAGAAATCCTGTTCAAAATTATTTTCACTGTATCAGGTTTTATCGCTTTGTTAATCGTAAATTATATTTTTTCATCGGTGAAATCTATCAATGAGATTGGGGTTGGCACAGCCATTATCTTAATTTTTCTTATTATTTGGGGAATTTCTGGAATAAGTGGATACCTTACTTATCTTATTGTGTCTGGGAAATTCCCGATTATTCCAAAATAGCTTAGGAGGGTGGAGGTTCTATAAAAAAGTTGCTTTTTGTCCTACTCTTAATATGCTTATAGCCCCCGATTGGTTTCAGTCGTTACTACTCTTTCCATTGGTAATCATCAAGTCCATTGAGCATGCCGGATCAAGGACTTGTGGCGAAATCTGTATTTTTTAATCATTCAATGGGATTGTCCTCTATCTCCTTAAGTCTCATTTTTATCTATCAACAATGATATTAATTAGCTTTTTGCTTGAGGCACCTTGAGCAATCACAACCCCAGGAAGGCTTTTTTGATGACTTCGGCATTGAGAAGTTCCTTGCCCGTTCCCTGATGGATGGTTCGTCCGGTTTGAAGGACATAGCCACGGTCGGATAATTCGAGGGACTCTCGAACATTTTGTTCAACGAGGAGGATTGTTTTCCCTGACTCTTTTAACTTGGCCACAGCTTCCAGCATCTCATCCACCAGTTTTGGCATCAGACCTAAGGAAGGCTCATCGAGCATGAGAAGTTTCGGATTGGACATCAATCCTCTTCCAATGGCGAGCATCTGTTGTTCTCCACCGCTGAGGGTCCCACCTTGCTGAAGACGTCTCTCAGCCAGACGGGGGAAGAGGTGATAAACATACTCCAAATTCTTTTGGACCGCCTCATCATCCTTGAGGATATAGGCTCCTAATTCCAGATTTTCCTCAACCGTAAGGGGTCCAAAGATTAAACGCGCCTCCGGGACATAAGTGATTCCCTTTCGGACAATATCAGCTGTGGAAAGGCGAGA
>JBEKWN010000155.1:0-10584 GCA_049513055.1 Thermodesulfobacteriota bacterium | reverse complement strand
ACAGGATATGAGGTGTTGCTGGTCGCCGTCGCAGTTGGGATTGTTGGAGGACTGGAAAGCGTTCCGGGAATTCTTGTAGCAAGTCTTATCCTTGGATATGCTCAAATCATCACCGGTACATATTTTAAGCCTGAATGGATGATGGTTGTTTATTTGGCAGCGATCGTCTTAGTTCTTGCGATTAAACCATCAGGTCTATTCGGCAAGTTCAAAGAGCTGGAGGAAAGGGTCTAACAATAACTATGGACCATGAACAACGAACCATAAACTGTTCATCGTTCATTGTTTATCGTTCATCGTCTATCATTCTCTGCTTGGCACCAGCTATGTGGGATTAGGGTATCTATGAAATTACGAAGAGAGAGGTTGGATCGGGGAATTAAGGCGAGATGTGAGGATATCTTCGCCCTTTCATCTTATAGAGAAATGTCCTATCTAATGTTCCCCAGAGTTTTGCCAGTCCTTGTCTTGCTCATTCTTCCACTATTGAAAGGAGTTATTGGACTGTATTGGGAGAAGGTCTTGATGAATACTTGTATCATCGCACTGCTTGCCTTGAGTTGGGATTTGATGGCTTCGGTGGGATTGATATCTTTAGGTCAAGCCCTTTTCTTTGGTGCAGGGGCTTATATAACAGGCTTTTTAAATTATACCTTTAAATTGCCACCCATTTTAACCATTCCTTTGGGCACTCTGGGTGGAGCATTTTTCTGTACCCTTTTGCTATTGCCAGTTCTGAGATTAAGAGGGGTATACTTTGCCATCGTCACTTTGACCTTACCCTTACTGCTCGCACGATTTATTGAGACAACAAAAATTCTTGGAGGAACTGAGGGAATGAGTGCCCTTTCTCCTCTTCCCAACATATGGGTTGAACTTTATGTTCCTGTTCTTGCACTGCTCATTTGCCTTTTCGGTTTTCGCAGATTGATCAATGAGGATTATGGGCTGGTTCTTCAAGGGATTCGTGATAATGATCGGGCGGTCATGAGTGGAGCGATCAATATCTACTGGTTCAAGGCCCAAGCCATTTTCATTGCTGGTGTGGCAGGGGCATTTGCTGGAGCTTTCATGACACATTACAGCCAGGTCGTGGGAATGGCTGCCTTTGCAATGGATTATTCTATCTTGCCATTGACCTCTGCGGTTCTGGGTGGAGTGGGCACGTTTGCCGGTCCAACCATAGGTGCTTTTATTCTGATGCCTCTTTCTGAATCCCTTCGTGCGGTTGGGTCATGGAGAGTTGTCTTCTACTCCGCGATTCTCATCATCTGCGTTGTGGGACTTCCTGAAGGAGTCTTTCACTACATAAAGAGAAAGTATCACCAATTTGAAAGAATGGTGGATGTTGGATAAGATGCAAGACAAAACGCTTTTGAAAGTTGAAGGGCTCACTAAGAATTTTGGTGGCGTGGCGGCTATCGTCAGGGTGAACTTCTCTTTACAAGAAGGGGAGCTTCTCGGAATCATAGGCCCGAATGGCTCGGGAAAGACTACGTTGGTTAATTTGCTGACAGGTTTTGTGAGAACGGATTCTGGAAAGGTGATTTATCGGGGAAGGGATATTACCGGTAAAATGCCTTATAAGATAGCTGAATTGGGAATTGCCCGGACCTTCCAGATGGTCAAACCGTTTTATCAACTCTCCGCCTTCAAGAATCTCATCATCCCTTTATATTCCTCCCGGGTTAAAAAATTGAAGGGAGGGAAATACGGTGATCGGGATGATGTGGCTATTGATCTCCTGGAAGATGTCGGTTTTGAGCGCGACTCTTTTGTTCCCTACAAAGTGGCCTCCAGCCTTCCCCATGGTTATCTGAAACGTCTGGAACTGGCACGCTGTTTAGCCCTTCGACCGGATTTGCTCATTCTGGATGAGCTCTTTTCAGGGATGTCCATGTCAGAAGTCGCCAGCACTCTTCCCATTATCGAAAAACTTAATGCGGAGGGTCTCACCATCATTATGGTTGAACATCGGTTAAAAGAACTCTTCCGAATTGCTCATCGAGTCATTGCTCTAAATTTTGGAGCTAAAATTGCCGACGGACCTCCTCGTGAAATGATGCAGAGTGAAGCCGTGAAAGCAGCTTACCTTGGAAGTGAGGACGAGGACTGAGATGCTTGAGGTAAAGAACCTGATGGTCTTTTTCGAAAACTCCCTTGCCATCAACGATCTCAGTCTGGAGGTTCAAAAAGAGGAAATCGTTGGCGTTCTCGGTTCAAACAGCGCCGGGAAAACGACTTTGATGAACACGATTTCCGGTTTGATGATTGACATCAAGAGGAAAGAAGACCGCAGGGGAGGCGAGAGAATTACTCTACTGGGTGAGGTGAGGTTCGAAGGTGAAGATATTACGAACACCGAACCTGACAAAAGGGTTAAAAAGGGGATCGTTTTAAGTCGAGAAAGACATCCGATCTTTCCTGACAGCAGTGTAGAAGAAAATTTGAGGATTGCTACCTACCTTCGAAGAGATTCTGAGATAAATAAAACCTTCGATTTCGTTTACTCCGTCTTTTTTCATTTAAAAGATATAAAGAAAAGAAAGGCTGGGTTCTGTAGCGGCGGAGAACAACAGATGCTCGCCATTGGCATGACATTGATGACTAAGCCCCGCCTCCTCCTGATGGACGAGCCCTTGCTTGGGCTCTCTCCAGTTTTACAGCGCGATCTGAGACGGGCCATAAAGCAAATTCGGGGGGAAGGTGTAACCATTCTGGTTACGGAACAGTTCGCCAGGCCCCTTCTACCCATTATTGATCGAGGGTATGTCATAGAGAACGGGATACACGTCCTTTCTGGGACAGGACAGGAATTAATGAATAACCCAGAAGTGAAAGCGGCGTATTTTGGGGTGTAGCCTGGTGATGCCAAATGTCAAAGCTCAAAGTTCAAATGAAGTTCAAAGTTCAAATTGAAAATTCTTTCATTTTTGGCATTTATCATTCATTTGACATTTGGATTTTGGCATTTGGAATTCAGTTTCGATGATATTACGTTCGGTTAAGGATTAGATTGATGGAGATAATGGCCAACTCAATCTATGAACAGTTCGAAAAAGTCTCTCGGGATTACCCGGGGAAGCCGGCGCTCATCTACTTGGGTGTGAGATATAGTTTTTCTCAACTCCGGGAGGCGACTGAAAGCCTGGCTGCCAGTTTACATCGTCTCGGTGTCGCCAAAGGAGATAAGGTTGTCCTTTATCTTCCGAATTGTCCCCAGTGGGTCATCACCTGGCTCGCATTGATGCGCATTGGCGTTATTGCCATTCCTATCTCACCCATCTATACGCCCATTGATATCAAATACATGGCCAATGACAGCGGAGCGGAGACCATCTTTTGTCTGGATACGAACTTTGGGTATGTCACACAGGTTCTTCCTGAAACCAAATTGGAGAGAGTGATCGTCACCAATTTGGCTGAACTTCTTCCCTGGTGGAAATGGCTGATTGGAAGAGGTTTTAATAAAATCCCTGTAGGGAAGTTTAATTCCGGGGAGAATATCTTTCGCTTCAAGAAACTGCTTAAAGGTGGTCCCGTTTCTGTCCTGCCCTCCTTGAAGGCAGAACCTGAAGAAATGGTTGAAATGCTTTACACGGGAGGCACCACCGGTCTTCCCAAAGGAGTGCCTTTTACAAATATTCTATTTCTCGAAAGCGCGGCCGAGCAGAGGGCGGTAAGTGAACGCTTTATTCCCAAGGGAGAAGATATCGTCGTTCAAGGAGGTCCGCTTTTCCATATTCTTGGTCAACAGGTGGGTTTGGGAGGAATCCTTTCAGGAGATACAGTCGTGTTACTGCCACGAGTGAATCTGGATGGGCTTTTTGACCATGTTGAAAAATATAAGGTATTAACCTTCTTTGGCGTTCCTGCCATGTACCGCATGATTCTTGAACATGACCGAGTAGACTACTACAACCTGAATTCCCTCAAGTACTGTTTCTCAGGCGGTGACGTCCTGCCTTCAGAGGTCGCTGAGAGGTGGATCAAAAAGTTTGGGCAACCCATCTATCAAGGGTACGGGGCAACAGAGACCTGTGGTCGTGTGTCTTTAACACCCATGGGTGAACAGGCTCCAGCAGGAAGTGCGGGCAAGGTTACACCTCTTCAGAAGGTCAAGCTTGTGGACCCTGACACGCTTGAACCTGTCCCTCATGGTGAGCCCGGGGAATTAATGGTCTCCTCTGAGCATATGGTCAGGACGTACTGGAACAAATCTGAAGAGACCGCCGAATGTTTTATCGAGATGGATGGGAAGCTCTGGTACAGGACGAGGGACATCGTACGAATAGACGAAAATGGATGGCTTTTCTATTTGGATCGATCTGTAGATACGCTTAAACACAAAGGCTATCGTGTAGCCGTTTCAGAGATAGAAGCTGTACTGCAGGAGCATCCTGCAGTGATTTCTGCCTGCGTCGTGGGCGTTCCGGATGAAAAGGTTGGTGAAAGAATCAAAGCTTTTGCTGTTCTAAAAGAGGATGTGAAAGGTGTGAGCGCCTATAGAATTCCGGGATATGCTCCCAAAATCGAAAGTGGGGAAGCTCTTAAGACGCGAATTAAGAGCAGAAGAACGAAAACGCTTTGAGAAATAAGCATAGCGCATGGCGCATAGGGCATAGCCTATTACCCATAAAGTCTAAATCCGCATTCCGCAATCCGAATTCCAAATTTCACTTCATTCCTTTTGTTTTTTCTTTTAAAATCGGAATAAAAAAATAAGACGGTTTTATGAGGGCGAGGCCAAGGCCGCACTCCGGCTAAAAATCTTTAGCAAGAAGGCGGATCAGGAAGAACTTCCCCAGATGGCTAAGCTCTTCCGCGTGATCGCTTTCAGTGAAGAGATTCACGGTGAGCGAGCGCTTCGGATGCTCAGGGAGATCAAAGACACCGATACCAATCTCAAAGAGAGCTTTCAGTCAGAAACCAGTATTGCGGGAGTGGCTTATGACCATTTTGTCGAACTTGCCGGGGAGATAGGGGACATTACCGCTTCGAATATCTTCTCCAATTCCAAAGATGTAGAAGATGATTACGCCAAGCTTTACAAAAAGGCGATGAACCACCTGATTGGAGAGAGGGAAACCGCTTATTATGTGTGCCAGGTGTGCGGTTATGTGTCGGATGGAGTCTGGCCCGAAGTCTGTCCGGTATGCTCAGCACCCAAGGAGCAGTTCGTCGAATTTAAATGAAAAAAAGAAAAGTAAAGATCATCTCTTCAAAATAATCCGTGGTGAAAACCTGCAAGTAAAGATCACAATCTCTTTTCTCAAAGCTTCCTCTTCCTACCATTAACAAGTCATTTTGTCATTATAGTGTAGATTTTAATTTGTAACCGGTAAGCAGATTGGTTGTATTTGATGTCTTGAACCAATGAAATCACGGCTAAGTTTCTTTCGCCTTGCGATTCTCTTCTTCTCGCAGCGCACGCCGGAGGATTTTGCCGATCATGCTTTTGGGCAATTCTGTACGAAACTCGACCTCGGATGGAACCTTGTACGGCGTGAGGCGCTCCTTGAAGTAGGTGGTGAATTCTTCCGGCGTCGCCATCTCGCCCTCCTTGAGGACGATGTAGACCTTGATGCGCTCTCCTTTGCGTGGATCAGGGATGCCGATGGCGATGCCCTCCTTGACCTTGGGGTGCTGATAGATCAGTTCGTCAATCTCGCGCGGAAAGACGTTGAACCCGCCGACGATGATGAGGTCCTTCTTGCGGTCAGTGATGTAAAAGTAACCGTCGTCGTTCACGTAGCCAATATCGCCCGTGTAGAGCCAAGCATCCACAATTGTCTTTTTGGTTTCTTCGGCATTTTTGTAATACCCAAGCATCACGGTGGGACTTCTGAGAACAATCTCACCCAACTCGCCAGGCATAAGATTGTGTCCGTCGTCGAGGCTGACGATTTTGACATCCACATCGGGAAACGGGATGCCGATGCTGCCGACTTTGTGCATTCCCTGGTAGGGATTCGCCATGATAGCCGTCACCGCTTCGGTGAGGCCGTAGCCTTCGATCATCCGTCCACCTGTCTTTTTCTCAAAATCATCCTTGATCGATTTGGTCAGGGGCGCTGCGCCGACAAAGATTCCCCGCAGGCTGCTGAAATCGTAGCGGTGAATGTCCGGCAAGTTGCTCAACTGTACAAACATTGTTGGTACGCCAATAAAGAAAGATGGTTTGTACTTTTGGATGGCCTTGGCGATTTGCTTTGCGCTAAAGCGGGGCACCAGAAAAATCTCGCCTCCGGCCAGCACTGCCGCATTCATGGTGACGCTCATGCCAAAGCCGTGAAAGAGAGGCAGGGCAGCCAGTACCCCTTGCTCGTCAGTGAGATGACCCCAGGCTATGATCTGATGAGCATTGGCTACTAAGTTAAAGTGAGAAAGCATGATGCCCTTGGCAACGCCAGTGGTGCCGCCGCTGTAGATCAGCACGGCCATCTCGTCTGGCTGAACTGGCTCTGGATGCCAATCAAGCCGGAGCGCTTGCTTCAGTAATTCTTTGAAATCCACCAAGGCTGAGCCGTTTAGCCTGCGTATGAGTCTACGCTCTTGGAACCCTTGAGCGAGGTTCAGCGGGAACGGGAGAAAGTCAGCGAGGCGGCTGTAGACGATGTGTTTTAGAGGAGTCTTGCCTCTGACCGATGCCACTTTATTCAAAAAGAGTGGAATCGTGATGATGACCTCAGCTCCCGAATCAGTCAAGTAGAATTCAAGCTCGCGCTCAGCGGAGAGAGGGTTCAGAGGGACGATTACGGCCCCGGCTTTCAAAAGACCATAATAGGCTATGAGAAACTGCGGTGAATTAGGAAGGAGCAGAACCACGCGATCACCTTTTCGGATGCCCAGGCTGCTAATGCTCGCGGCAAAACGGTCAGATAGTTCTTTGATCTGCTGGTAGGTGAGCCGTCTTCCGAAAAAGTTTGTGCATGGACTGGTGGAGTTCTTAGCGACGGTCTCGTCCAACAGGCAGTAGAGTGGAATATGTGGATAGGTCAGGTGCAGAGGGACTTGCGGGTCATAGTACTTGAACCACGGGCGAAATTCGGGAGCGTCGGATGTACGTTCGGCAGTGTGAAGCGCCATCGTATCGTCTCCTTTCGCTGGCATTGAAGGGAAAACGAGTTAGTATCATTGTATTACAAAACGTCATGAACTCACAAGTATCGGTTTTTAGAGATGGTGAGTGGGATGGACTGGAAGATGAGGAGGGGAAAAAGGAGGATCTGTACAATCATCCCTTTTTTGAAAATCATCCACAATGCCATAATCGGCCACACTAAAAATCGGAGCGCGTGGATCTTTATTGATGGCGATGATCGTTTCAGAACCTTGCATAGCCGTGACATGCTGGAAGGCACCGCTGATTCCAATGGCAATATAGACCTTCGGCTTCACCGTCTTTCCAGAGATTCCAACCTGTCGATCTTTGGGTAACCAATTTCGATCCACCACTGGCCGTGAACAGGCAATGACCCCGCCCAAGCTTTTGGCCACTTCCTCTATCATCGGAATATGCTCAGGCCCTCCGATCCCTTGGCCCACAGAGACAATGATCTCGGCTTGAGTAATATCTTCTCCTGTGATAGGTGCTTCAATATATTCGATAAATTTTTTTACATCGATCGTCCCTTGAAGGGGAGAGGGTTCCATAACAATCCCACCCTTCTTTTCACCAGGCGCCCCGGGACTGAAAACGCCCGGCCGAACAGTAGCGACGTATCCTTTGGATGCCCTCAAGGATACATTAGCATTTACTTTTCCTCCATAGATGGATCGAACAGCTTTCAAACGGCTCTCTTCAAACGAGAGGCCGATGCAATCCGTAACCAAAGGAAACCCCATTTCCACAGAAAGGCTCGGCGCCAGGTCCATTCCAAAAGCGGTGTGTCCGATCAGCGTGAGAAGGGGTTGATATTTTGACCCAATAGTACCACAGTCGATGAAGTCCCCTGCTGGGAGGCAAGCGTCTCTCCCGCCTGTAACATCTCATAGGTGATGTCACGAATTTTTCCCTGTCGATGCTCCACCAATACAAAGATCTCGCCCATTGCTTTACCCCCTAATCATCCATTATATCTGCTGAAAGACTGGTAAGTTATTTTCAATCCGCAATAAATTTCAAATGTCAAAATCCAAATGCCAAATGAATGTCAAATGCCAAATAGTAAGCCAGTTCCAATTTGAACTTTGAAATTCGAAAATTCATTTGAACTTTGAGCTTTGACATTTGGCATTCTGGTTTAGCCCCCTTTTTTCTTTTTAATGATTTCGGTCAATTGCGTCACGACTTCTTCAGGATTGCCTTTTAATATTTCTGCCATCTTTCCAACAGTTGGAAAAAATACTTGATCGATTTTTGTATCGACGGATTCGCCTGAGGTGAGCCCTATCTCCTCCATTCCAAGATCCTTGATCTCCTTGTCTTCTGCTTCTAAGAGTGCGGCAAGGGAAACATATTTTGGTTCGTTGATGCCTGTCTGAATGGTTATGACTTCATCGATCCCGCCTTCCAATTCTCTTCGGACCTTTGCCTTGTCCCCGGTAATCTCGATATGGGTGACAATGGCTGCGTGAGGAAGGCCTAACATTTGAGCCAGGCTCACTCCAACCTGTCCCCAGTTGTCATCCTCTGCCTGAACACCTGTTAAGATGAGATCAAAGGATTGATTTTTAATTGTTTGAGAAAGTATCTTGGCAATCAGATGTCCATCTTGAGCAGCAGGTTCCTCTATCCTTAATGCCCTATCCGCCCCCATAGCCAGGCATCTCGTCAATACCTCTTTTGACTCTTCAGGCCCGATTGTGATGACAGTTACCTCACCCCCATATTTCTCTTTTAAGAGGGCCGCTTCTCTGACTGCGTAGCCGTCCCAATCATTGAGGTGGAAGACCAGATGATCCTTCTTAATATCTGTTCCATCCTTCTCAATAAAGATGTCCGCCTCTGCAGTCTTTGGGATTCTTTTAACACATACCGCAATGTTCATTGAAACCTCCAGAATATAACTCTCCCCTCCCTTGGCGGGAGGGGATTCACCCTGTTAGATAGAATGTTTTCTGAACAACAGGGCCGAATAGAGAACCTTATCTAACAGGGTAAAGGGGAGGGGGATCAAAAACTATGATGACTCACCCTCCCCCACGCCTTCTCCTCTCCGAGCCAGAGGCTCCTCTGAGCCGGAGGCCGTCAAGGGAGAGGGGAAAGACGGCTTGTCAGCCTTCTATCGCTTCAGCGACCAACTCCGAAATATCTTTTACCGCAATCTGATCTGTTAAGCTTGAGGTTTTTACGGCATCTTCAAGAGTTAAGAGGCAGAAAGGACAAGCTGTGGCCATCACCTTTGCACCCAATGCAACAGCTTCCTTGATTCGAATCTCTCCATTTCGAGTCCCTTCTGTTCCCCCTTCAGCCCACATCCTACCCCCTCCTCCTTCACAACAAAGGCTCCTTTGCCTTGATCTTTCCATCTCGGCAAATTCCAATCCAGGAATGGAGGTCAAAATTTTTCTCGGTTCATCGAAGACCAAATTCTGTTTTCCAAGAAAACAGGGATCCTGATAGGTGGCATGGAGGTCCAGTGCCTTAGACATTTTTAATTTCCCTGCCTCGATTAGATTTGCAATGACCTGGGTATAATGTTGGACTGGGATATTGAGGTCTGGATACTCATTTTTAAAAGTATTGAAACAATGAGGTGAGATGGTTATGATTCTTTTGATCCCAGACTTTTTAAAGAGGTTTGTATTGTCCTTTGCCAGTTTTTTGAAAAGAGCCTGCTCGCCCATCCTTCTGATCTCGTTTCCACAACAGGATTCTTTCTTCCCAAGAATCCCAAAGTCGAGATCTGCTTTTTGAAAGATTTTGACAAGGGCTATTGAGACATTCTGAACCCTTGGATCATAAGAAGGGGCACAGCCCACATAGAGCAATGTCTCTGTGGATACTTCTCCGAGAATTTTTACTCCCAGGTCTTTTGCCCAATCTGCCCTGCGATCACGGAACCGTCCCCATGGATTCCCTTGGAGAAAGGTATTTTCAAGAGCATCCCTGATGGTTGAAGGGACCTCGCCTTGATTGGCAAGAAAATTTCGTATCGCCATAATCAGCTCAACGTTTTTCACTCCAGCAGGACAGCGAAGGCTACAAGTGCTGCAGGTGGTACAGGCCCATAATTCAGGTCTTTTGAACAGGAGAGAAGGGTTGGCTGTGAAGAATGTCTCTCTGACCAGCCTCCTCATATTGAGGGGAGATCTAAATTTAACAGGACATCCTCCTGTGCACGTCCCGCATTGGATGCATATATCGAGTTGATAATCCTTGATAAAAGTTTTAGGATCGATCTTCATTTTGTTATATTAACAACTCCTGTTTTCTCACTTCCCTGAGAGATTGGAAAGTTGAGAGGCAGTGTGTTTAAATTCGATATCTTCTCCCGGAGTAGTTGAATAATCTCAAAAAGATGAATCCCCCGTGGGCAGGTATCTTTACAGGCTCCACAAACTGTGCATCTTTCTACCACATGAACTAACCAACCGATTCCAAAGTTTTGAAAAGATTCTGAATAACATTTTTTGCAG
>JBEKWN010000154.1:0-4687 GCA_049513055.1 Thermodesulfobacteriota bacterium | reverse complement strand
GCACTACCCAAACCAACCAGCAGGATAATGGCGCTGATGAGATTAAGGCATGTATGCAGATCTGCGATTTTCCATTTCATGTTGTGCCTGTTTTTACTGTTATATCTCTACAAAGGTCGATTCATCCTAACCAAATTCATCCTGCTTCCAGCCTCTCTTCTCAAACAAATCCCTGATGAATACCCATTGATTTTGGAAAAAAGTATAAGAAAAAATGCCTTGTGGTGTCAATGAGAAATGGAAAAGTGTAGATGCCACCTAATAACATCCGGTTTGTGCCACTTAAAAATGTCTGCTTAGGTATAAGAGCAGAGAGCTCTTCTTTGGGATAGGAAGTTCTCATGACACACCTCCCCATCCCTTTTCCTCTATACCTCTAATTCTTCGGTGTGTCCACTAAATCGGGGGAAGACCAGGTTGAAATGTTGAATAGATAACTCGATGGACTCGTGGGCTGACATAGGAATCCATCGGCTAATCAGGGTCAGCATAGACACAATCAGAGGAGGAAATCTAAGAATTTGAATCATCTATTTGAATCCTGAAAAGGGGTGCCTTCCCTTTGAAACCAAGTCGGGCCTTCACATCCAAGAATACAAGATGCTCGAGGATCTTTTCGATAACTTCCTCCTCCTTAATAAACCCGATGATTTCTATTCTCCCCTGCCCTTTGGGCAAGTCAAGGGGTCGATCTCGGTATTCTTTGTTCGCAGGAGAATCCCTACTGAAGAGGGGAAGCTTGGAAATCGGCCTCTCGTCGGTTGCAGGGTGCTTGAGGAGCTGGTGCGAATATCGCCTGGTAAGATAGGACGTTCCGGAAGGGTCAACTCGACATGGCGTGTCTCCTTTTTATGAAACAGGGTAAGGCCAACTTTATCGCCGACCTTCAACGAGGCGATCACTTCGAGGAAGCTCTCTGGGTCATCGAGCGATTGTCCATCGATCTCGGTAATGATGTCACCCCCTAGCAAGAATTCCGTTCCTCCAATCGTAACGGATAGCTCGCCTCCGTGTATTCCCGCTTGCTGGGCCGGGCTCCCTGGATCAACCGTCTCAATTAGAAACCCCTCCACCAAGGGTAGGTTAATAATTTCCATGAGTTCTTTCTTGACCAGCTTCCCGCTGACACCCAACCATGGACGAATCACCCGACCATGTTTTATTAACTCTGGGATGACGCTTTTGGCAACATTGATGGGAATGGCGAACCCGATATTTTGCGCCTCGGCTAAAATCGATGTGTTGATACCGATTACCTCGCCACACCGGTTCATAAGCGGTCCGCCCGAGTTCCCTGGATTGATGGATGCGTCAGTCTGAATGAGTGGAAGTGTCAGAAAAGGAAAACCCGGAAGGATACGGTTGAGCCCTGAAACGACCCCGCGGGTGAGAGTCTGCTCGAGGCCAAAAGGATTGCCAATGGCAATAACATCCTCACCGATCCGAACCGAATCTGAATCCCCCAAGACTGCCACGGGGTGTCCTTCAAGGGGAACTGGAATGCGAAGGACGGCGAGGTCGAAGATCGGGTCCGCCCCCAGGAGCTTGGCCTCAGCTTTGCGGCCATCATCAAGGGTTACGATGATCGCCTGGCGATCAAAAACCACATGGGAGTTTGTGAGGACAAGACCCTTATCATCGATGATGAATCCTGAACCTGTCGCTGTACTGATCCGACCGCTGATTTTAAAAGGATCCAGTGCCAATGCCGAGATAGAAATGACGGACGGTGAGACTCGCTGAAAAAGTTCGGGCATCGGCTCGGCGCAATCAGAATTGCCTATGGCCGGAGTTATCCCAATTGCCGTTATGATCGAAGCTATGAGAATTGAAAACAGGTATCCTTTCATATTTATACCTCCTGGTTAGTAGGTTAGGATTTCAAGAGAGGTCAAGATCCAAGATTGACTTCCCTTCGCAAGAAAATATTCGAACTTAGGCTTAATAGTCTTATCTGTAGATTCCAACATTGATGAATAAGAGATTCATCTTTCGTCATGTTAGGTCTAATATCTGTAACATGACGAGGATGGCATGAAGAAAAAACGAGAATGAGAACAGCAAAAAGAAATAGACAAACGATCCTCTTTCTTTCCATCTCACCTCATCCCTTTTCTTTGTCTTTGAATTTTTCTAAATATTCACCAATAATCCTTCTGATGTGCTCTGATACCGTAAGTCCTGTTTTCTTAGATACCTTTTCCAAATTCTTAATCTGTATATCCGTCAAATAGGTTCTAAGGGTTCTCACTTTTGAATTATCCGCGCACTACCCCTCCATTTTTTGTATTTCCTCCTTTTGAAACTATTCCGACTGGTCCAATTTTCCATCAGAGAGTTGTTCTTTAGGTAACTATTTCGGCAATTCAGATGTTCCTTTGAATTGCCACGTGGTTTCTCTTACTGTCTTGCCGGTTAGGATACGCTCACATTTGGCCTTGACCTCGGTCTCTCTTTTTCGGGGCCTCCAAGTGCTCAAAACAGCCAAAGCATAGCCGAGGGCTGCCACGGGTGGATGGTCTAAAACAGCTTTGCTTATCTCGTCAGTGGAAAGACTCACAAGATAACTTGGAAGGGCAGTATCACAAAAGTGCAGGACTTTTCTCCCGGGTTGGGTGTATCTTCTTATCAATTGGGCATAGAACTCAAGTTTTTGGGGGCCTTTCAACTGCGGGGCTTCTGTTAAGTAGAAAGGATCGAGGACCCGATGTCTACGATCCCTGTTGAACTGATCAAGAAGTTCCATCATTGCCAGAGATGTTGTATCGCCATAAAATCTTATGGTTTCCATAAATGGAGAAAATTGTCTCTGTAATTCCAAAGCACGTTTTAAAAAGACCTCGATATTGGATTCACTCGTTTGTGCAATGACCCTAATGTGGCGACTCTCCAACTCAGTATTCTCCAACGAGTCCACTGCCGCAATAACCAGAAAACCCTCTTTAGCTTCTGGCCAAGCCAGTCCACCCGCGATTTCCCCATATTTTTCCGTTGTCTCTGTGTTGAAGTAATATGGTTCCCCATCCGCATAAATCTTTTTCTCGATCATATCCATCATGAGTCCTCCTGCATCCTTTTGAAAAGGAATTTGTGGGAAATTGTCGTACCATTACCTGTTAGTTATAGCTCTGCCGTTCCAACCCAAATCCTGCTCCCTTTCCGGTTTTGGGACTCTACCCAGACATATCGAGCCTGCTGACATCATAGTTTCAATTCCCAGTAACACGAATAACTTACGTTTGTTGGCACCCAAATCAGTTTATTTACTAAGTGTCCACACCCAAAAGACAATCCCAATCGTGAGTAGGTGAACTGCCAAGTCAAGCATATTATTCTTCCATGTCACAAAGGATTGATTGCTCAAGAGGCCTCCCCAATTGGATCCCATTGGACGGAATGAATACCTTTTCTTCTCTCATCCTACTTCGAAGAATGGAAACGCTCTCTGATGAGTCTCCTTGGGTTTTTCCTTTTCAGAAGATTCGATCTTTGCATCGACCTTCTCTCTCACCCATTCCAAGATACTTCTCAAAACCTCCAAGAACCGAACCTCTAAACGGCTGATATCTTCACTCTCGATCCGGTCGTTGAGCGATTTTAGCCATTCATCGAGTTTTTCACGCAATCTCTTTAAGACCAAAATGAGATGAGGATCTGTCTGCTCCTTTTTTTCCTCGTCCTGGGTCAGAAGAATCCCGGGCTTTTCTCCGCTCTCCTTTTTGGTCATCGATGGTTTGAAGATGTTGAAAGGGCTGGAGATCAAGAGCAACACAGCAATCAAGAGTAAGGATAATAAAGGTACGATCCATCTCTTCATTGATCCGTACACCCTTGCTCAGAATGAAAAATTGTGGTGGGCGATGCGGAAGTTGAACTCACGGCCTTTGGTTCCGGAGACTTCGCCCATCGTCTATATATAGAAAAAGGGGGAGTTTTCCCTCCCCCCTTTTTTTCTTACTCCAATTGATATGTATCCTAATCGCTGCTACATTCCGGAGTGGCCCATTCCTTGGCCATAGCCCATCATAGGACCACGACCAAAACCAAGGCCCATTCCTCCCATCATTCCAAGCTTCTCAATCTGTTCGGGCGTGAGGGAATTGCGAGCTTCCAATCTATATTGGATAATCTTGTCCCTCATCCGGTTTTGAAGGCCTCTCAACTCTCTTTCCTTAGCCAGAATGGCCTGGGAATCAGCTTTTGGATCAGTCCACAGTGACCGGAGTTCCAGCCTTTTGGCCACAAGTCCCCCTATGAGTTGAGCGTTTTCTACTACAAACTTTCGATGCAATTCCTGGAACTTTGCCTTTTGCTCCGGGGTGAGGTTAAGTCTATTCCATTGGCCCCGGTGTTCCTGACCGTGCATCCACCCATGGCTTGGACCAGCACCCGGATCTTGTGCATAGACATATGAGACACCCAAAAACATCACAACTACCAACCCTAATGCAATCATTGCCTTTTTCATAAGCCTTACCCCCCTCATGTGTTTTATTTAATAGAATATGTGAAAGCAACTCCTGTGCCAATCCATTTTCAAGAGAATTCAAAAGATATTCTTCAGCATCCTCAGGCCGATTTATTTAAAATATTCATAGGCTTATTAAGGCTTTTGACAGTTGGATAAATTCAATCCTTGTAAAAAATGGAGCCTTAAGGCTTAGTTTTAAAGCGGAATGGTTTGTCG
>JBEKWN010000153.1:0-4743 GCA_049513055.1 Thermodesulfobacteriota bacterium | reverse complement strand
GCTGCCCACCGGAAGTTCCTTCAGTGGCTGAGTGCAAAGCATTGTTTGCGGAATACCGCTGCGGTCTTTTCTACCATTTAACAAAAAAATTTGGCGATCCGAAGGAACGATTTCGCTGGGCGCGAGAAGCCAACAAACGGGTTTTCGCTTTGGAGAGAGAAGTTTTCCTCTCTGGATTTTACAAGGTCTTTGCCTTTACGGCGGCCCCATGCAATCTGTGTGAACAATGCAAGAACACCAAGCGCGAATGTCGGAACCCTTTGGTGTCGCGCCCCACCTTGGAAGCCTTCGGCGTGGATGTTTATGCCACGGCCCATAAGATGGGTTATCCGCTTCAGGTCGTGAAAGGGTATGAAGAAGAAACGAACCGCTTCGGCCTTTTGCTTGTGGAGTAGGGAGGGTTTAAAAACCCCCTAATCTTACGGCCGCAGGCTGTGTCTCTCAGGTTAAGTATGATTCAGGGCAGATCACCTATCCCAAGAATACGCCTTCGATCAATACTTCATTACGATTGCCTGACCCAAAATCTCTTTCCATCAGAGGATTAGTGTTCAGTTGTGGGTGAAAGAAACAATCCCTCTTTCTCAACTCTTCCTTCCTGTAATCGTGATTTAGGAACTTTCCTTCAAAATAGAAGATTTCAATCAAAAATCAATAAGGACTGGGGAAACTTTTTCACTTTTTTGAGGGAAGTAATTTGAACCTTTGGGGAAAGTCCTTCCACTTTTAATTTTTGACAAGAATACGAAGTTTGTGAAGAACAACATGATTGCGAGAACTTATAATGGTGGTAAATTCTTGGTATAAGAATTGCCTGCTTATGGGTATCTGTATATGTAAATCTCGATAAATTTCGTGAAAATGAGACGGGAACAAAGATTTGAAGTATCTACAGGAGGGGACATCAGAGATTCTTTGACAAGACCTTCGATTTTATATATAAACGACTCTGGCGAATGAAAAGCTACTAAATGGGAATCAGTCATATGAAAAAGATGATAATTTCAATTATTTGTTTGATCCTATTTTTGGTATCATTGGCTTGGGGACAGGAGAAGGTTGAAGCTCCTACTATTAACGTGGGAAGCAAATGGTTTCTTAGGACTGACACTGGACAAGAGTGGAGACTTGAGGCCATTGGGGAAGAAAATGGTAAATATATTCTTCTGAAGTCAATATCTGAAGGGCTCTACAAGGGAGAATGGAAACAGTTCTATGATAAGAAAACTATGAATTGTGTAAAGGTTCTTAATGGTGAGGGGCGAGAGGACTTGGAATCTAAAGGTTTCATTAAAAAATACTACGACTTTCCTCTTTATTCTGGAAAAAAATGGAACTATATTTACACGTCAATGCACGGAATGGGATCTAATAAATTTGTGGACATTCTCAGTAGATTTTTAGTCGTCGGATTTGGGGAAGTTAACGTAACGGCTGGAAGGTTCAGAGCCGTTAAAGTACAGAATGAGCAAAATGCTTTGGGAGGTTGCCATTGTCAGAGCAAATCTTATAGAAAGAATTATTTTTGGTATTCTCCTGATGCAAAAACTATTCTCAAGTTTGAGAGAGACCCGAATGGCTACAGGTTGGGTGCTGAGTATATGAAATATGAATTAATCTCATTTGAATTAAAATAACGGTTCTATTCAATACTGCCTGCAACGGAAGTTAAGACAGCACAAACAAAAGGATAAACAGGATTGTTCTATTTAGGAATGTCTGCAACTGATGGCCAACATGGTGCAAAAGACTAACGGGAAAAAACCCATCGGGCTTCTTTTGCAAGAAATGTTATGCCTATTTCTAACTGTAATCCTTAACCTTCTTTTTTTATGAAATCATTTAGTAGTAGGTGAACTAAACAATTCCCTTTTTCAACTCTTCCTTCCTGAAATGTTGTTTTTCAATTTCTGCCTTCCAATGCAACATTACAATCGCAAATCAGCAAGGGGAGTTAAATTTCCCCGAAAAGCTTTGTGTTGACGGTTAAGCCATTTAAGAGTAATTTTCTAATTGTTGTTTCTCAGATGTTTCCAAAGAACCTCACAATCTAACGCTTCTAAGCTTCTGGAGATCCAGATGAAAGGAAGTAATCATGAGGAACACAATAGCAGTAGCTCTTCTAATCATAGTCGTCGTGGCAGTCACACCCTTTTTTCTCCAGAAGAGACAGGCTGGAAGTGAGAAGATATCGCGTTTTGGCAAATATCAAGGCTACTCGGAAGCAGTCTATAACGGCAACGAACGTCGTTCTGAATACTTAACACTATCCAATGGAACGAGGTTGGCCTATGACCTTTATCTCCCGACGAAGAAGGGAGTTGCTGCTGATAAGCGATTGCCCGTTCTCTTCAAGTACACACCTTATACGCGCGCCTTTACCATTTTTGATAAGGATGGCAAAAATATTATTGCTGGCCTGTTTAACCTCGGCTGGAAAGAAAAGGCCTATCTTCGGGTCCGGTACTGGTTCGGTAAGCGAGGAGCCCTCATGGACGCGCTCTTCAGAACCAAATATCTCGAAAACATGCTCAAACATGGTTACGCCGTCATCGTGGTCGAAAGACCGGGGACTGGGGCATCCTTTGGAGTCATGAATGCCTCCTTCGAGGTAGGGGCCAAAGAGGTCAATGAAATCCTGGATTGGATCGCGGCCCAGAATTGGTGCGACGGCAACATTGGCATGTACGGCGACTCATTCCAGGCGATGATCCAGTTTGCGGCTGTGACTACTGGCAATCCCCATCTGAAAGCGATCTTTCCCACTTCAAGTGGTTTTGACCTGTACAGTTCCGTCAACTATCCAGGCGGAGTGCTGAACAAAACCTTCGCTACCTTTTTCTCCTGGGCAACGTCCTTTATGGAATCAGGCGTACTGACGCCGGTGGATAGCGACAAGGATGGATCATTACTCGCCCAGGCCCGTAAAGAGCGCGCCGGCTCTACGCTCGGAAAACAGTCGGAGGCTTGGTTTAGGGAATTCCCCTTCCACGATAGTACTACTCCTGGTGGAATGAAACTCTGGGAGGGGGCTGCCAATCTCTACCCATTGCTTGATCGGATCAATCAGTCGGGCATCCCGATCTACATGACGAACGGATGGTATGACCTGTTCTCGGGCGCAAGCGACATGTTCCTTTGGTATGCCAACCTTGCGGTGCCCAAACGTCTGCTGGTCCGTCCCGCGGACCACAGCGAAGTTGAAAAAAACCAATTCGACCTCGACTATGGCGCCGAAGCGCACCGATGGTTCGATTACTGGCTGAAGGGCATAGACAATGGCATTATGAATGAACCATCCATTTACTACTACGTAATGGGGAGGTCGAAGAAGGATGCCTGGCGGACAAGTAATCAGTGGCCACTGCCAAACCAGAAACCTACCCGCTTCTACTTCGGCGAGGGAAAAACCGGTAGCGTCGCCTCAGCCAACGATGGTTTCCTGCGGCCAGAGCCCCCAGCTCAAAAAGATGCCGCCGATGCCTATATGGTGGACTATTCGACAACAAGCGGCAAGTACTCGCGATGGTATGCTGTCAACTGGCCCCGTAACTATCCCAACATGCAGGCCAATGACCAAAAAGCTCTAACCTACACCACTGCGCCCCTGGAATCGGATATGGAAGTCACCGGCTATCCTGTGGTGCACCTCTGGTCTGTCACTGACGCCTCAGACTTGGATTTCTTTATCTACCTTGAAGAGGTAGACGGGAACCGCTCGACCTACCTCACCGAGGGGAACCTGAGGGCGTCGCACCGCGCCATAAGCAAAACTCCCTACAATAACCTGGGCCTTCCCTATCACAGCCATTACAAGAGCGACTTGGCACCGATTCCTGCCGGGAAGCCAGTCGAACTGGTATTTAACCTCCTGCCGACCTCGTATGTGTTCCACGCTGGCAATCGCATCCGTATCACTGTCACCTGTGCCGACGCCGACAATTTTGAGACCCCAGCTCTCGACCCGGCGCCAAAGATCCGCCTGCTGCGGGACGTCGCTCATGCCTCATTCGTCGAGTTTCCGGTTATTCATAGTCGTTAGGAAGCCAGGCATGATTGTCGACTATACGGCAGATAGGTGGGATTATAACCCGTTCCACTCAACGTCATACCTCTTCCTTCCTCCTACCAGTAATTGTGTTATAGAAAGAGTAAAAAAAAGAGAGTGAAAGGCAGGAGAACGAACTCCTTCCTGGGTCAAGAACCCTGACTTCAGTGTGTTCCCTGCCTCCCGTAGCCCTGATAAGTTGATTGGGTCAAAGAACCCTTGTCACGGTGGAGGTTTGGTTGGGAGGCATATCCTGCTTAATCTCAGAAGGAGGTGCAAGGATGTACAGTCTTTTGGTTGGTATTGATGTATCCAAAGATTTCTTTGCTACGGCCGGGGTCAATTCCGAAGGAAAGGAATCTTTTTCCAGATCCTATTCGATGGATTCCAATGGGTTTGACGATCTTCTCAAGACGATCACATCTCATTGTGAAGATCTCTCCATGGTCATGGTGGCGATGGAATCTACCGGTTGCTATCACATCAATCTCTTTTCCTTTCTCACATGCCAGGGGATCCGTACGATGGTCGTGAATCCCTTACTGATCGCCAATTTTGCGAAGCTTTCTTTGAGGAAGACCAAGACGGATAAGAAAGACGCTATGACGATTGCGAGATTTCTGATGGATCACCATGAGGAGGTTTCTCATTTATCTCTTTCACAGGATCATCAGGATCTGAGGGATCTTTCCCGG
>JBEKWN010000152.1:0-6271 GCA_049513055.1 Thermodesulfobacteriota bacterium | reverse complement strand
TTAACGCTCACCACCTCCCGCCTTTGCGGGAAGCAGCTTAAGGTGGTTTGGAGCCTGTTCCTGTAAACCGGCTCCGAGGGGCCTTCCCTCATCTCTTGTGCAACTTCGTGGCGCACTTACGGTTTGAAATCTGCATCATTAGAGCAAAATGACTTCTTGCAGATTTCAGGAAGAAGCTCACAAGTTAATTGAGCCCTAAAAGTTAGGAATAGACCAGGGAACAAAAAACGGAAAGAAAGTTAGGATAGAGACTCCAATATAGGGATTTTAAGGGTAGAAAAGATTAGCAAAGAGCGAAGTTAGGTGTCTTATAAGAATCCCTTGGGTTTCTTGGGTTGGGGTTTTTCGGTTGGTAAAGTGCTCTTCTCTTTCTTCTCTTCAACTTTGAATCCAGATTCCTCTATAATAAATTTGTCATCCCCAGGATCAGGTTTAAACTCTAACTCAAGCTTCTTGGCTTCCTTAATATAGGAACCGTCTTTCAGACGAATCTCTCCCTCTGGCATAACCACAATGGCTGACTCTCCCTTAACAGGGCATCTTTGTTCACAGAATCCACAGCCGTTGCACTTTGAAGCGACGACGACAGGACGTCGGTATCCTTCCACAGGCCGAAAGACAATCGCATTGTACGGGCAAATCTCATCACAGATGAGGCAGAGCTTGTTCTGAGCCCAGACCAAACACATCTCTTTCCGCAAAACAGCCGTACCCACTTTGGCGTGCGTCTTTTCTTCCAAGGAAAGAGAACGGATCGCTTGTGTGGGACAGACTTTACCGCAAACATTGCAGTTCTGATCACAAGGGGCTAAACGTGGGTCCATCTTTGGCGTCCATAGACCTGAAAATCCCGACTCCCAGAGACAGGGTTGCAGAGTATTTGTCAAGCAAGACTTCATACACTCCCCGCAGCGGATACAAGTTCGTAAAAACTCAGTCTCGGGGATGGCACCGGGTGCCCGAATGAGTTGGTGTTTGCTTTGCCGAAGGGTGAAAGGAGTCTGTGTTGCTACAAACCCAACTGCCAGTCCTCCCGCCAAGGAATAGACGAATCCTCTACGAGAAAAATCTACCTTCGAATATTCTCCGCCTAAAGAAAACGAAGTTGGAAAAGTAATTGCATTTTGCGAACAGACTTTAGCGCACGTCCGGCATTGAATGCATTCGGGAAGGTGAGTTTCCTTTGGATCCTCTGCGACAGCTCCCATGGGACAGGCCTTCTGACATTTCAGACATTCATTGCAATCTTCATTAACCCGGCGTTTCAAAAGTCCAAGAGGTGAGATCAAGCTGAGGAAAGCCCCCAACGGACAAAGATAGCGGCACCAAAAGCGTGGGACGAGGCGGTTAAGAAAGATGATCCCTCCAAAGACCAGGAGGGTGATAGCAGTCATATAATAGACAGACTGAAAATAATGGAGGTGAGATAAGTTGACCCAACCCAGGGCTTGAAACAAGGGACGCAGCAAATCCAAGATAAGATTGATCAAAGTAATTGCCAGGGGATAGATGAAGAAAGTATAAAACCGTGTGAGAAGAGACATGGGATCCATGAGAAAAGCTAAGGAGAGACCCACTACGGCAGCACTGATGAAAGTGATGAGGAGATAGAATTTTATTTTTCGAAGGCTGGCATCGGACTTCAACCCCGGTCTTTTCTTCTTCCAAAAGAAAAGAAAATCCAAAAAGTCAATCGAAGCGCCCAATGGACAAACATAAGCGCAGAAGAACCTGCCGATGACGAGCGTACCTCCGATAGTCACGAGGGCATACAGAGCTCGGCCAATGATCTCCCTCGCAGCAAAAACAGCATTAAGTCCCAATAGAGGATCTAAACGCAAGTAAATATCTGCTGGCAACCAATCCGGCAGTTTGTAGGTGGCCAATACGAATAAGGTAGAGAAAAGGAGAAGAGAGAGGGCCTGGATAATCGTCCTCATACTTTTTCCTTGAAAATTTTAAGCTGATCGATATCGATCTTTCCAAGACCCTTTTGGTGAGCGATAAGCAGATGCTCAACCTGTCGACCCTTGAAGTTCTGCCCATACCATGGAACAATACTCACCCCGTAAGAATCCACGGCAACAGGATCAATGCCAGCGATGATGAGATTTGGTTTCTTAACCTCTCCGGGTCCACCCGGTCCACCAGAGACCAGAGCCCGGGTAGCGTCAAGGATGGTCAGTTGAGGTTTGATGACTGTTCCCAAATCTGCTATGGCTTGATTGATGTTGTACTGAGAATGAAAACTCTCTCGATCCCAAATGAGACCCATGAGTCCCTTCATACCTAAGCTTACACCTGTTGCAGAGTGAGATTTTGCCACAGGAATATTGATCAACACAGGATTATCCAAAAGATCTTTCATGACTTCCACGCGTTCTAAAACCTTTCCCTGGGGGATCTTGATCTCACGGAAGAACTTTCTCTCTTGAAGGGTAAGAACATGAACACCGGGGATGTTCTTACACGCATCTCGAATACCTGCTCTCTCAAGGCAAAGTTCTGCCCGATGGAGTGTGTGATCTAAAACTAAAACTTGCTGGGCACCTGCTTCAATACAAGCCTGAGCCACTGTGGCAACAACTAATGGGTGGGTGGTGGCGCTGAATTCAGGAGTCCTGGAAAAAGACATATTGGGTTTGAGGACAACTTGTTGCCCCTTTTTGACAAAGTGAGATATCCCTCCCATGGCCTCAAGTGCTTTTCTTGTGGCAGCAACAGGCTCACCAGAAATCACAGCGAGATCATACTCCTCCTTAGCGACTGAAAAAGAAGGGCTACCGACAAGGCCTAAAGCCACGCCTGCAGCAGCGGTTTTAAGGAATTTACGCCGTGTAATTGTATGATTGAGTTTATTCACGAATCACTCCTTTTTTCCATTTCACGCAATAAACTCCTGCGGAACTTCCCTAATCCGAACAACATCTCGAATCTTACCGGAAACGTTGAATCCAACCGAGCACTTCACCGGGCACTGAGTGCAGTCCTCACAAACCCTGTCTGGAAGATTCAGGGACAAAACGAGATCTTGAGCATGTGTAAGATTGTGGTAGCCGTAAGTATACATGTATGCCCGCATCAAATCAGGGATGGGGAGATGCTCCGGACATTGTTCCAAACATTGCCTGCAACCCTGACAGTATAATCCCGAAACAGAGACCTCCTTTTGTAAATCCCTTTTTTCATCGTCCGTTAGAGTGGGATTCTCCATTACTGCTAAATCAATATTAATATGTTCAAAGGTGGTAAATCCTGTGATGATGGTATGCATGCTCGGATCCTGTAGGACCCATTTCAGGGCTGCAGCGGTATTCTTCACAATGGGGGTCTGTCCGGACCCGCCTCGAATCGCTTTCATCCCAACAATTCCAATACCAGCCTGAGCTGCTCTGGCAATCGCATCCCTCACCTCAGCATAATGCTTCTGCTGAAAATTATAGGATGTTAAAACGACATCATAGAGTTTCGAATCGATGGCTGCCTGAATGACTTCCGGCTCATTCATGTGGGTGGTGATCCCTACGAAACGAGCCTTCCCCGCCTTTTTAATCTTTTCCAATGCCTTCAATATCGGCTCATAAAGGGCCGATTCTCTTTTCCATACGTTGTGATGGTAATAGATATCTACATAGTCCAGCCCTAAATTTTTAAGGCTGTCGTCCACTTTTTTTAGAAAGGCTTCTTCTGTTGCCTCATCCGTATAGAGACCTGTTGTTTGATTGTTTGGGAGACGCGCTTTGGTGGCAATGACATAGGAATCCCTTGGCCGCCCCTTGAGTACTTCTCCAATCATTCCCTCATTCTGGCCCCTCTGATACACTTGAGCGGTGTCCAGCATCACCACACCGGAATCAAGCGCCACCTGGACAAGATTCGGATTATCGGTAAGCATCACTCCCATATTGATTGCCGGAAGTTTTATCCCCGTCTTTCCGAGGGTTCGATAAACAAATTTCTTTTCTTTCCCCTTCGCATCAACAACTCTAATCTCCTGTTTCAAATCGATCTGAGGAAGAAAAAATAATCCCCCAAATCCCGCAAGGGTTGATTTCATGAAATCTCTTCTACCAATCAATTTTTTATCCATTCTTTCTTCCCTTTCTCCCCCCATCCTCATAGCGTCCTGTACGTAGCGTATTAAAAACCTAAGGCTCTTTAGTCATTTATCACTTTCTTTTCCGCAACCCCTCCTCAAAGAGTTTCAGGTATTTTGATCGAAGGCTGGGATCATTTAAGTTAAGTATACCCCATATATATCCCCCTCGCCAGTAAAGTTCAATTTCTCCATGGTAAGGATCCGATATGGTATAACGACCTTCTGCAATATTCTTCTCCAGACTTTTGGTTTGCTGAAGATATTTTTGAATCATATCCTTGCACTCATCCTTACCCGCACCTTCAATGACAAAGAGTTTAAATTTCGTCCCGGAAAGTCCATAATCTGCGGTAAAAGCAGAATGTAGGAATGAATAACCCAGAAAGTTTTTGGCAATAAATTTTTCGGAGTTTTTCTTTTTTCCTTCTTCGGGAAAGGAAGATACAGCACCGGTATTGAAGCTGTTTAACTTCACATAGTATGACCCAGTTAAAAAGTTAAGAACATTTTTTTCAACATACCCCTGAGCCCCGATATTTATAAAGTTTGCATCAGAGAGACGCTCCTGGCTGTAGATCCCGAAAGCGTGAGTTGGGGTTTTATGGCGATAGACATCAACAATGACCGAGGCTTTCTTTTCATTCAGATATTCCGCCACCTTCAATTCCTGAAAATCGTACATCAAATAGAGATCTGCTGCTCCATTGATATATTCGAAAAGAGTTTTAGGTATAAATGTCTGAATCTCCCCTGATTGTTTCCATCCTTTTATCTCAGGAAATCTAAAGTCCTTTGCCTCTGCCCCTGGAACCCACAAAAAAATAATTAATCCCAATATCAAGCAAATGGTTTTCATCATTTCACTTCCTTTCCTAACCCCACCAATTATTCCCTCCCTCTTGATGGGGGAGGGTTAGGGTGGGGGTGAAAATGAGATAAAGGTAGGGGAGGCTTTAGCCTCCCCTGTTTAATGAATCATATTTTTATATTTTAGCACAAAGATTGGTTAGGAGAGTTTTATTATACAATAAACTCCGACGGCACATCCCGCAACCGTGCCACATCACGAATCTTTCCTGCAACATTCCACCCATTTAAACACTTCACTGGACACTGGCCGCAATCCTCACAAACTCCACGAGGAAGATTCAATGATAGTATTGTTTCCTGGGCGAGGGTGAGATTCCGATAGCCATAAGCATACATATATGCTCGCATGAGGTCCGGGATTGGGAGTCTGGCAAAACATTGTTTTTCGCATTGCCCACAGCCCTGGCAGTACAATCCTAGAATGGAAGCCTGCTTCTGTATATAGTCCCTTTCAGAATCCGTAAACGAAAGATCTTTCATGACTGAGAGGTCAAGGTTCATCTGCTCAAAAGTGCTAAATCCGGGGATAGCGGCACTAACATTGGAATCTTGTAAAACCCATTTCAAAGCTGCAACAGCATTTGTGGAGGACGGAGGCTCTATCTCCTCAAGACTCCCACGTATGGCTTTGATACCTATACATCCTAACCCAGCCCTGGAAGCCCTTGCAATGGCTTCTTTCACCTGCAAATGATGCTTTTGTCTGAAATTGTAAGCTGCGATTACGACTTCATAAAAGTTTGAATCGATGGCGGCTTGAATTACTTCCGGCATATTCATATGAGTCGATATGCCCAGAAATCGGGTCTTTCCATCCTTTTTGGCCTTTTCTAGCGCCTTAATGATGGGCTCATAGAAGGCCGATTCTCTACGAGCGACACCATGATGGTAAAGAATGTCTACATACTCCATATCTAAACACTTGAGGTAAAAGTTGAATTTTTCAAGAAATGCTTCCGTCGTGGCCCCTTCTTTATAGAGATGTGTTACTGGATCTTCAGGAGAATGAACCTTGATACCAATGATAAACGATTCTCGTTTTCGTCCCTTGCTCACTTCACCGAACATTTTCAAATTATTCACTTGAATGGCCGGTGCAGCAGTGGTATCGAAGTGATTGATCCCAGCATCGAATGCTGCCCGAACGAGAGCCGGATTACCCGGTTGAAGCATTCCCATACCGATCACTGGTACTTTTATTCCGGTCTTTCCAAGGGTGCGATAAATAAATTTTCTATTTGATTGCTTTTTTTCTTCTCCCCTTACATTGGAAGCAAGAAAAAAGAATCCACCAACTCCAGC
>JBEKWN010000151.1:0-5061 GCA_049513055.1 Thermodesulfobacteriota bacterium | reverse complement strand
GGGCGAAGGATTTTTATCAACCAATTACCTATTTCCGAACTTCCCATTCTTTTACCCAATTCCCAAATCTTACATCGAAAGGGATGATAATCTTTCACATAAGTATAAATATCCATCGACTGACTACCCCACTTCTCTTTAAATCGGAGTAAAGAAAGGTCATTGGGATCTGAACCCATAAAATCGAAGAATGAATTCCCTTTCTCAATGGCCTTTTCTAATGAGAAATGAACCAATAGCTCATTGGGACAGAACTTTAAAAATTCGTATTGAGAACCATTATGAAAATAGTGTGTTGAAGATTGTGAGTGGATGAGAACGACACCAGCAATAGCCTCATGGTTCAACTCGGCGATGAGGATAGCGCCTAATCCTCTCTTTGCCACGATTTCATAAATGGCCTCAAACCAGCGTAATGGATACTTAGCCATAGCCCTATTCCGTTCCATGGAGGCTAAATAGAGTCTGTAGAATATATCAATATCTTCTCTGGAATTCCTGCTACGAACTGTAATCCCACTCTTTTGGGCTTTTCTAACATCCCTACGAATATTTTTTTTATAAACTTCCCAAATTTTCTCTTTATCAAACCCTCTTAGGTCTAATAGAGTACATTTGGCAGAGACCGATTTGAATGAACTGGGGGGATAGGATTTCAAAAAAGGAGATTCCGTTATCCTGACCTGATCGATCCCCCTTTTTCGAAACTCCTCCTTCAAAAGTCCCATCAATGGTGAAAAGTATGATTTATTCCCAACGAGATTTCCATAAGGAATAGAGGCATATAAAATTTTAAAGATTTTAAAACTAAGTAGTATCCCTGGCAATCCCGCAACGATCTCCCCTCCCTCTCTTAGATAAAAATAAAGGGGTTGTCCTCCCAACCCCTTCCTCAGCACCTCGCTCCATACCGATTGATAAAAGATGAGATCGGTGTATCGGGAGGCAAATTCGTCCCATTCTTTTCCAGGAGATTCAAAAACGCCTAAATCCATATTGGTTTCGCCCTACCCTCACCACCACTTGGGATAAAGTGATTGGAATCTCCCACGAGGTGCCATTTCTTCTGCTCATCAGCTAGGATCCTATTGAAAAAAAAGACTCTTCTCATTATTTGTTCCCGATCATTTTTAGAAAATTATCCACACTCCTTTCTATGTCAAAAAGAGCATAGAGTTTCTGTCGGCCTTCTTGAAATTCATCTTTTTTCCTTTTCAATTGACTCAGGATTGCGTCTTTAAAGGCCTCCGGAGATAATTCATCTACAACGATTCCTGCCTGATAAGACCTGACCAGCGATCCCATATCTCCCACATTGCTTACAATCATATTACAATCCATTTGTAAGGCATCGGAGAGGACGACGGGAATCGATTCTATCCGGGATGGAATGATCAGAGCATGGCATTTTTTTAGAAGAGCAACCATCCTATACTCATCCACAGGCCCTTGAATCGTGACATCATTTCCCAAATTATACTCCAAGACCCTTCTCTTCAAATCCCTTTCCATAAAACCTGTCCCAAAAAAATGAAACTGGATTCCTGAAAGCACCTTATGGTCGATAAGACGAATGGCCTCCAGAAGGATGTCAGGGCCCTTATTTGGATGATACCTTCCGATAAAAAGGTAATGGCTTTTTTGAGGGTCAAAGGAAACCTCTGGCAAATCTTCACGAGGAAGTCGTCTTGTCGTCGGAAGGAAAGAACAGGATCGACCACTGAGGATACGAACCTCTTCCACGAGAGAAAAGCCATCCCCAAAGCAGAAGCTGGATTGTTTCAGAATTCCTCGGACCCAGTGCTTGAAGATAGGAAATCTCCCATAAGTCCAGATATCCGAACCCAAGCTCCATACGGCATATGGAAGACCCAAACGTTTCCGAACCTTCATCCCCCAATAACCGGCGGGAACTGCCCACATGGCGAATAAGAAATCCACCTTCTCCTTCTGACAGTATGCGATGAGCTTCTTGGAGCCCCGATAAAGAAGCAGAAACATGTTCAAAAGGTCATAGGGCCGATAGGGTCTCAAGCTGGAAAGAGGCGTTGCCTTCCCTGCCCAAGAAAATGTGATAAATTTAATCCCATCGTCCTTAATTGGTTCCCTGCCTGTATCCTGTGTGAAGATGGAAACCTCAATCCCTCGACGAGCCAGAGCCTTCGCAAAATCCCGGACAAAGACCCCAGCAAATGAATTTTCACCTTGAGAAGGATAGGAGCTTGTGGCAATACAAAGTCTCATTTTATTTACAATAATAGTTTAGAATCTTCTTTATCGCTTCGATCACGTCTTCGGCATCTTGATCTGTCAGCTTCCCAGAAAGAGGAAGGGAAAACGTGCGCTCCGAAATGAATTCAGCATTCGGGAAATCCCCAGACTTATATCCATAGGCTTGCTGATAGAAAGGGTGAAGATGAAGTGCGATATAGTGTATTCCCGCTCCGATATTTTCTTTGTGTAGAGCCTGAAGAAATTCATCTCTCGTACAACGCACGCGACCGATGTCAAGAAGCGGGGTATAGAGATGGAGAGCGTGTCTCTGATCAGGCGGTGTCGAAGAAGGCAACAGGAGGGGAAGGTTTTGAAAGGCTTCTTGGTAGATTCTCCAGATCTCTCTTCTCCTTTGCGCTTGTCTTTCCATTTTTTCAAGCTGGTGGATTCCGATGGAGGCTTGGATGTCCGTCATATTATATTTGAATCCTGCACAGACAACCTGATAATGTTTAAATCCTTCATCTGAAAACCTTTGCCACGCATCTTGCGTCAAACCATGGAGGGCTAAGCTCTTAATCTGGTTAGCCCATGCATCTCTATCTGTAACAACCATTCCTCCCTCCACGGTGGTTATATTCTTAGTGACATAAAAACTAAAACAACCGAGGTCACCTATGGTACCAACAGGTTTTCCCTTATAGGAAGACTCTATCGCATGGGCTGCATCTTCAATCACATAGAGATGAAACCTTTTGGCAAGCTTCTTCAATATGTCCATCTCACAAGGCCTTCCGGCGAGATGGACCGGAATGATGGCCTTCGTTTTTTCGTTAATCTTTTTTTCTACATCTGATGGATCGATATTCATCGTCTCCAATTGAACATCTGCAAACACGGGCCTGGCACCTACATGGACAATACTATTAGCAGTGGCAGCAAAGGTTAAGGGAGTCGTAATAACTTCGTCTCCGGGTTTGATTTTCAGAGTTAGAAGGGAAAGGTGGAGGGCTGCAGTGCATGAAGAAACGGCAATGGCATGGCGACAATTTTTAAATTCTTTGAACATCTCCTCAAATCTTTTCACTTTGGGGCCTGTTCCAACCCAACCCGAACGCATACTCTGAGATACCTCTGAAATTTCCTCCTCCCCAATCGAAGGGCTTCCAAAAACGAGGTATTCCGCCCGAACCGGGCTTCCTCCGCCAATCACTGGTAGATGCTTCATTGTTTGGCCTTTATAGACCTATTTGAGGTCTTTATTATATTCCATATCAAACCACATCGCAAAGAACAGGGATTGAAGGCCTGATATCGTGAAGAAGGCGGCAAAGAGAGCGCTGGTTGCGGCAACGGAACCAATGAGGATCCTCAATATAAGAAGATAGCAGCCAAAAATAAAACCAATAGGTGTAAGGACGAAACCCATTAAGTAAAATAGGACCAGTGGATGAAAGTCCCGGATGATGTATTTTTCTTTGAGGCGCCATATAAAGAGCTTCAGAAGAAGAAGGGAAAGAGTAAAAACCACTTTGTAAATTTTAATGCCTGAACGTTCTCCAATTCCATAAATGGGGTTGACGGGTACATCCCTGACTTTAAAATGATAGACATTCAATCTCACCAAAAAATCATTAGGCATTCCATAACGTTTGTAAACGCTATCGAGATCGATGGTTTTAAGTACCTCCAAGTTAACGGCTCCATAGCCTGATTGGGAGTCCGCTACATGCCAGTACCCAGAGGTGATCTTCGTCAAAAAAGAAAGGACCGCATTCCCCAGATAACGGGTTTTGGGGATAACCCTCCAGGCCTTACCCGTGAAGAGACGGTTCCCTTTGGAATAGTCCACTTCTCCTTCAACAACAGGGTCCAATAATTTGTGAAGGTCTTTCGGGTCCATCTGTGCGTCACCCGCCATGACCACGCTGATGAATATTTCATTATTCCGAGCCCACTTATAGCCGGTGACGATGGCCCCGCCGACCCCCTCATTTCTTGGATGACGCAAATAGATGATCCGGGAATCTTCCTCCTGATGGGCTTTCACGACCTCCCCTGTCCGATCGCTACTGGCATCATCCACCACGACGATATGGTCAACAAAGGGTGGGACCGTTTTAAGAACCTTCCCGACCAATTTCTCTTCATTATAGGCAGGAACAATAACAGCAATCGTTTTATCCCGGTACATATCTTCTCTAAATTACGTGCCCGTGTCCGTGATTCGTGTCCGAATATGATTATTCATAAAAAGATAATATAAAATTTTTATCATTTGAGGGCAGTGGATTTCTCTAATTTTTCTCACGGACACGTGACACGGTTAACGGACACGTTTTTTAAAATCATTGGATATCACATAGATAGGAGGGTGTCAATTGAATTTAAGAATGGGAAATGGGAAATAGGAAATAAAGATTGGTGATGGAATGATTGTTCCCAATCACTATCACCATCACCAATCACCATCACTCAATCACAGCGATGGTGGCCTCCGCCTCTACCTCCTGGCCTGCAGAGACGCATATCTCTTTTATTACTCCGCTCACTGGAGCAACCAGAGGCATTTCCATCTTCATTGCTTCCAACACAGCTATCTGATCATCCTCTTTTACCTTATCTCCCACCTTTACTGAAACCGAAACAATCTTTCCTACCATAGGTACTGTCACGGGTGTTGCCATAGGATACCTCCTCATCATGATTCGTGTCGGTGATTCGTGATTCGTTAGGTTGGCTTGAATTCTGTAGCAACCTACTTACGAGTCACAAATCACGATTCACAAGACACGAATGAGATTTAACCCGAATTACCCCTTATTTGTCAAGAATTTTTTTGGAGAG
>JBEKWN010000150.1:0-8916 GCA_049513055.1 Thermodesulfobacteriota bacterium | reverse complement strand
CGAATCCTTTGCATTTTGAATGCTCATAGCTAGGATATTGACATTTGACGCTTTGAGCACATCGCAGAGTTTCGAGAGCTCCCCGGGTGCATTCGTTAAGATCACTGAAAGTTGAGTTTTTTCCTCCATCGTCCCCTCCCTCTTCTTAACCCAGAATTAACGAAATGGTGAACGAAAATTAACAAATTGACGGCAGAAGGTCAAGCCTTAAAAGGATTAAATGTCACATAATTTTCATTTTTTTGACATCTTCTTGTCACATTAGGGGGTTAATCTAAAAACATGAAAAAATGGTTGCTGGCTGATCTGCACATTCATTCAACCTTCAGCGATGGGTCTATGCCGGTGGAAGAGATTGTAAAGATTTATGGGGAAGCAGGTTTCGATGTGATCGCCATCACCGACCATCTTTTTGATACCCAATCCCCGAGGAGTCTCGAAATTCACGAAGAAGGAAAATCGATCAAGGATGTTGAGGCTTACTTCCAAAAAATCGAAGAGGTCTCCCAGTGGGCGAAACAGACCTTTGGCCTTTTAGTCATCCCTGGTCTTGAGATTTGTAACCTTTCTGAAGATTACCATATCCTTGGTATTGATTTGAAGGAAGGCGTAAATCCAAATCAAGATGCAGAGGGCGTGATCAAAGAGATTCATCGTCAGGGCGGCCTTGCCATCGCTTCTCATCCCCATTTGAAGCTTTCCTACTTCTTACAAGGGGACACCCTATCTATTCAGAGGCATCCTCTCCATCTATGGAAATATCGGGGGAGATATGTGGGTAAAATCGATGCATGGGAGATTGCCAACCGCGAAGACCTCTTTCCCATTATAGGATTGGAACGTTACCCTTTCTTGGCCAGTTCCGATTTTCATGAACGCCATCACCTCACCTCTTGGAAGTCACTCATCCTTGCCGAAAAGGATAAGGAAGATGTCAAGAAAGCTATTATTGAGAAGAGTGTTAGCCTCTTCTTCTTTAGAGATGGGATAGAAAGTAGTATTCCGCCTCAGATCGAAAATCGTGAAGCATTTGGAGAAACGATTATGGACGACGAAAAGGATTGGGAGGGTCCCGGAAAAGCTAAGATCTTAATCGCCGATGACGAAAGAGATCTTGTGGAGATGCTCTCCTATAACCTCCAGAAAAAGGGATATAAAACGATCAACGCCTACGATGGATTTGAGGCCTGGGAGAGAATCGAATCAGAAAACCCTGACCTCCTCATCCTCGACCTGATGATGCCAGGTATTGATGGCTGGGAACTCTGTCGCCTGATCCGTCGTAGTCAAAAAAAAGAGATCAATGAGATGGGAATATTGATGCTCACCGCCAGAGCCATGCCAGAAGACAAGGTCTATGGCCTTGAGCTTGGGGCCGACGATTATCTCACCAAGCCTTTTTCTCTTCATGAATTAATTCTAAGGGTTGGAAATATCGTCAATAAAAAGAACTCCATTCATGGGTTAAATGAGGAGGTGGATCATCTTCGTTTTGAAATAACAAATACTGAAAAGAATCTTCGAAGAGTAGTCCATGATCTGAAAAATCATCTTCTCTCCATGGGCATATCAGCAAAGCTGCTGTTGCGCAGGAGAAAGAAGGAGGAGAAGTTGAGATTTACCACGAATATTTACGAAAACAGCCTCCGACTGACTCGATGGGTAGAGGACATCCTTAGATTTTATGATCTCTCTTCGCAGGGATTGAAATACGAGATGAAAGAAGTGGAGATTCAATCAATGGTTGAACAAGCGGTCGATCTGTTGAGAGACTTAGGAAAGAAAAAGGAAATCGAGATCCTCTTTCATTCATCTCCTCCTGTTTTATCCATCCAATGTAGTGAGCCATTGTTGCAGAGGGCCCTCGATAACCTCATCTCTAACGCACTGAAATATACGCCAAATGGAGGAAGCGTGGAGGTGTCTGTAATTCCATACTCAAGGAAGGACGATGAAGGCATCGTGGAAATTTCTGTCAGGGATACTGGGATAGGAATTCGTGAGGAGGATATGGAAAGAATCTTTGAACCTTTCTATAGAGGAAAAAATTCTTTATCAGAAAATGGTTTGGGCTTGGGTCTATCTTTTACAAAAGAAGTGGTGGATTTGCACAGGGGGAGAATCTTAGTCCACAGTGAACCCAATAAGGGGAGCACATTTTCCATCCTCTTACCCGTTAAGGGTAATTTTAAAGCAGAGGAGATGGAAAGAGGTCATGGGATTATTTAAATCAAAAGGAAGAATTGTAATGAATTATGAATTTGTGTATGAAGAGGATTTTTTGATTATCAAATTATCAGGTTCTACCGGAGTAAACGAACGTCTCCTGGTAAAGGAACATGTGGCTTCTCACCTCCAGCAACCAAACCAAAAGGTCATTGTTGATTTAGAGGGTCGAATTTCAACTCATGGGTGGAGAGGTTAAACTCTGCTCCTTGAGGCCGAGTCTTTATCGTTATTTTAAGGAAAATCGTTTGGATCGGATTTTCGATATTGTGCAGCCGGCAGAACAAGCCAAACGAAGTTTTAAGGGGAAAAGCAATGGGAGCTAAAACAGAAGAGATCCAGCAAGATATTTATCTTTTAAAAGGGGAAGGAAAAGGTAGTCACAATTATCTGGTCCGTGCAGCTTATCGAAATGTTTTGATCGATTCAGGCCTGGACCAAAATTTTCTTCGTCTTCAGGAACAACTGCTCAGCCTAGGGCTGAAGCTCAGGGATATTGACGTGGTGATCAATACCCATGAGCATTTGGATCACATCGGTTCCAACCGGTATTTCCAGGAATCTTCTTTGATCGCTGCACACCGTTTCGCGGCAACCAAGATTACTCTCGAAGATCACTATGTGACCCTCTACCGTTCTGGAGACCTGAACGAGGTGCCGCTCCGCGTACATCTCTGGTTGGAGAATAGATCACTTTTCGACCTCGGAAGTCATACTCTTGAAGTAATCCATACGCCGGGACATACGTCAGGCTCCATATGTATCTATGAGTTCAGTAGGAGATTACATCAATTCTATCATGCGATTAGAGGCTCGGAAGATATCAAAGATCTTTCCAGGTCATGGAGACATTTCTCAAAATCCCGAGCAGGATTTATCCGAGGCAATTATCAATGCGAAGAAACTATTGCGGTGAGAGAAGACCGTTTCAATCATAGACTATTCCCCATCTAAATCCGTAAGCACGCGCCCATATTCGACACTTTCGTCGAAGAAATTAAATCTCAGAGAGGGCTAGACTAATTGTTTCGATTAAAAGTCTTAGGATAATTAAGTCGAAATGGAGGTGAAAAAAGATGGTTCATGAAAATTTCAAGGAATCGTAACATAAATGTAACAAAGGTGTTTTAAAATTTTCTAATCAAAAATCAATCAAACATATTTTATGGGGAGGTAAAATTATGAAACGTTTTAGCATAAGAATTTGGATTTTACTCATCAGTATCGGTTTCGCCGCTATTGCCTTTCATGGGACCATTGCAGAAGCTCAGACGGCGATGATCCAAATCAAAGGCTCCGATTCTGAGGTCAACCTGGTTCAAAGATTAGCCGAGGTTTTTATGCAGAAAAACCCTGGGGTGAACATTGCGGTCACCGGAGGGGGATCTGGAACTGGAATTGCTGCATTGATTAACAAGACGACGGATATCGCCAATTCGTCGAGGGGTATGGAACCAAAGGAAGAAGAAGCAGCAAAAAAGGCAGGGGTTCAACCTTTCCGAATCATTTTTGCGACAGATGGCATTTCGATCATAACCAATCCAGCGAATCCAATAACCAAGCTTACCTTAGAACAATTGGGGAAGATCTTTAAAGACGAGATCACCCATTGGAAAGAAGTGGGAGGTACTGATGCAAAAATCTCCCTTTATGGCAGACAGAGCAATTCTGGAACGTACGTCTTTTTCAGAGAATTAGTGGTTAAAGCCGACTATTCTCCTCATATGAAGGCGATGAACGGAAATGCACAGATTGTTGAAGCTATAAAAAAGGACCAAGATGGGATTGGCTATGTTGCTGTAGGTTATGTGGTAAATGAAAAGGATGAGGTGATGCCTGGAATAAAAATTATTAACATTGCAAAGGATGGAAAATCAGAGGCTTACAGCCCCGCCAAGATGGAAAATGTGATGTCTAAAAAGTACCCGATCACCAGACCTTTAAACCAGTATACGAATGGGAAACCCTCGGGTAAGCTTTCCGATTTCATTAAGTTCGAGCTTAACAAGGAAGGACAGGAAATTGTCCGCAAGGAAGGATTTTTCCCAGTCCAGAAGGAATGGATGGAATTTAACCGAAAGCAAGGTATTTAATGGAGGTTTCTTGGATCCAGGAAATTGGGAGGGAGAGTTTCTACAAACAAGTTTCGGAGAACTTTCCCTCGATCTTCTTATCGAAAGGTTGTAAACATTTACGTGAATAAAAAAATCCACGAAACTCAGACGAGAATTGTTTTTACCAAATTTCAAAGGCGAAAGCTTAAAGAAGTCCTCATTGAAAAATTCTTCTTACTGAATGGTCTGTTGGCGATCGTCATCCTTCTGGGTATCTTTTCTCTCTTATTCATCAAGAGTTTCCCAGCTATCCGAGAACTCGGTTGGAAGAGTTTTTTCGGGAGCACCGTATGGAATCCCAATTCCTATACGACTCCACAGTACGGCATTCTCTCCCTGATCCTCAGCACCCTCATGGTTACTCTTGGGGCACTATTTATTGCTGTCCCTTTAGGGGTGGCTTGTGCGGCTTTCCTTTCTGAGGTAGCTTCTCCAAGAATCCGCGAGGTCCTTAAACCTGTCGTAGAGATTTTGGCAGGAATCCCATCGGTAGTGGTAGGATTTCTTGGTATCGTCTTACTCAATCCTCTGATCGCAAAAGTTTTTGTAATTTCAAATGGCCTGAATGCTTTAAACGGAGCTATCCTTCTTGCTATTATGTCACTGCCGACCATCATCAGCCTTTCCGAGGACGCCCTCCGTGCCGTTCCCAACACATATAAAGAAGGCTCTTTGGCTCTCGGTGCGAATCCTTGGCACACCCTTATTCATGTCTCTCTTCCATCTGCGTTATCTGGCATTATTGCTTCGATTATGCTCGGAATGGGACGGGCCATTGGAGAGACCATGACCGTACTGATGGCCACAGGCAATGCCCCTGCTCTGACCTTTAACTTTTTGGAAGCTGTCCAGACCATGACCGCCACCATTGCCATTGAACTCGGTGAGGTCCCCTATAATACAACCCATTACTATGCTTTATTTGTCATCGGCCTTGTTCTCTTTGCCATGACCTTTGTTGTGAATCTGGTTTCGGACATCATTCTCCAGAAATATCAGGAAGTGGAAAGATGAGAAAAAGCTTGTCTGAACGAATAGGCTTCTTTTTACTTACCCTCGCAGGGATTCTGGTCCTTTTCATTCTGGGCGTAATTCTGCTAGATATATTTTCCAAAGGGATTAAAACCATCTCCTGGGAATTTCTGACCCAGCCTCCCCGAGAGGGAATGACAAAAGGAGGCATCTCCCCAGCCATCTTGGGGACATTTGTGGTGAGCCTGATCACCGTGATCTTTGCTGTTCCTCTCGGCATGTTTGCTGCCATCTACCTCCATGAGTATGCTCGACCAGGGAAAATGACTCGCTTGATCCGACTGTCCATTCGAAACCTCTCCGGTGTGCCATCGATTGTTTATGGCCTCTTTGGAGTTGCGCTCTTTGTCCAGATGCTGAAATTCGGGACCTCTATTCTTTCCTCCGGGTTAACCCTGGGGCTCTTAACTCTGCCCTGGACGATTACAGCCTGTGAGGAGGCCCTCAAAACAGTCCCTCAATCTTACCGGGAAGGTGCTTTCGCACTGGGAGCCACAAAATGGTATGCCATCCGGACAAATGTCTTGCCCTATGCTGTTCCTGGCATGTTAACTGGAGTGATTCTGGGACTATCTCGAGCTGCCGGGGAAACGGCCCCTATTCTCTTCACGGGCGCTGCTTTTTTTCTTCCCCACCTGCCCAGATCGTTATTCGACCAGTTCATGGCTCTGCCCTACCACCTTTATATCTTAGCCACTCAGCACCAGGCTATTGAAAAGGTTCGACCTATTGCTTACGGTACAGCCCTTGTCCTCTTGGGGTTAATCTTTTTGCTCAATCTGTCAGCTGTCTGGATTCGTTATCGTTATCGCCAGAGGATGAGAGGATAAGGAATGGATAAAAATATAAAGATGTTTGTTCGGAATTTGAATTTCTACTACGGAAACGTTCTGGCGCTCAAGAATGTCAATTTGGATATTTTAACGAATCATGTCACTGCTCTGATTGGACCATCAGGGTGCGGGAAGACCACTTTCCTCCGCTGCCTGAATCGTATGAATGACGTTGTGGAAGGGGCACGGGTGGAGGGTCAGATTTTACTTGATGGAGAGGACATCTACAGTCCAGAGATGGATTCGGTACAGATTCGCCGCCGCATTGGTATGGTCTTCCAGAAATCAAACCCCTTCCTCAAGACTGTTTTCGAGAACGTCGCCTATGGGTTGAGAATCGATAACCCCTATTCCAAAGCGGAGCTTACAGCGAGGGTGGAGAAAAGTCTAAGGGACGCAGCCCTCTGGGAGGAGGTAAAAGATCGACTGAACGATCGGGCCTTTGAGCTTTCCGGAGGACAACAGCAACGACTTTGTATTGCTCGCGCCTTGGCCGTAGAACCAGAGGTCATTCTAATGGACGAACCTGCTTCAGCATTAGACCCTATTGCAACCCTTAAGATTGAAGAACTTATCCAGGAGTTGAAAAAGAAATATACCATCGTCATTGTCACCCACAATATGCAACAGGCGGCTCGGGTCTCTGATTATACAGCCTTTTTCTATTTGGGGGAGCTCATCGAAGTGGACCGTACCGAGAAAATTTTCACTCGCCCGGGTCTTAAGAAGACAGAGGATTACATCACCGGACGCTTCGGTTAAACCATTCTCTAAGGAAAAGGAAGAACTCATCAGGGATTATCATTTCATAACCCCCTTGATCAAAGAATCATAATTTGGTAATTTCGAACTAACAGAATCAAAGGATTATGATCTTTAAGAAAGTATCCTGATGACAGAATCTGGCCCTACTGTAAAGATGGAGACACGAGGACTCCATTTCTATTACGGGTCTAACCATGCCCTTAAAAATATCAATATCGTTGTGAGAGAACACCAGATCACTGCTCTGATCGGGCCTTCTGGATGTGGGAAATCAACCTTTCTCCGTACTCTCAACCGCTTAAACGAACTGATCCCTAAAACCCGGATCAAAGGGACCATTACCCTTGATGGTCAGGACATCTATCAGCCGGGTACGGATGTCGTCTCTCTCAGGCAACGGGTCGGCATGGTCTTTCAGCGTCCGAATCCTTTCCCAAAAAGCATCTTCGAAAACGTTGCATTTGGTCCGAGGGTGTTGGGAGGGCGCACGAAGAGAGAAATTGATGAAAAAGTGGAGCAGAGCCTCAAGGCGGCTGCGCTCTGGCCAGAAGTGTCAGACCGCCTCAATATCAATGCTTTGAGCCTCACCCTGGGGCAACAACAGCGCATTTGCATTGCACGCGTGTTGGCCGTTCAACCCGAAGTTATTCTGATGGATGAACCCTGCTCCGCTCTGGATCCCTTAGCTACCAAGAAGATCGAAGAGCTCATGCAGGAGCTAAAGAAGAACTATACCATTGTCATCGTTACCCACAATATGCAGCAGGCAGCGCGGACTTCCGATTGGACAGGATTTTTCCATCTGGGGGAAATGTTGGAATATGATGCAACGGAGGCCATTTTTACACGGCCTAAAAATCCCCAAACAGAAAAATACATCACGGGGAGATATGGATAACCAACATCAAATTGCAAATTTCAAAATTCAAAATTCAAAAATCTTATCCTGGATTTGGCAGGGATCACTGTGGCGGGTTCCACTTCGGTTGAGCCTTTTGCTGAATTATTGGCCGAGGAATATATGTCTCGCCATCCAGATTCCCATATCTATGTTCAGGGCGGTGGGTCCACGGCAGGAATTGAGGCCGTCATGAGCCGCGCAGCAAACATTGGAATGTGTTCACGTCCTTTAATGGGGAAAGAAAAGAATCTCTATGCAGTGACCATTGCCAAGGATGCCATTGCCATCATCCTACATCCCCAAAACCCCACCCAGGATCTCTCATTAGATCAAATCAGGGAGGTCTTCTCCGGAAAAATAAGGAATTGGAAGGAGTTGGGGGGACCTCACCACTCCATTGTTTTGGTCACCCGGGAGGAAGGTTCGGGAACGCGAGAGGCTTTCCAAAAATTTGTAATGGGAAAAGAGGATATCAGCCTTGAAGCCTTGGTCCAGGACTCCAATGGTGCTGTCCGCCAGGTCGTAGCGAGCAACCATAATACCATCGGATATATTTCATTAGGTTTAGTCAATGATCAGGTAAAGGAATTGAAAATCTCAGGGGTGAAACCCAATATGACTAATATTGACAATGGCCGATATATATTGGTCAGGCCGTTCTTATTTGTTTTTAATGAGGAACCCGTGGGAGAGGCGAAATCCTTTTTAGAATTTGTCTTGAGCCCATTGGCTCAAAAACTACTTTTAAAAGAAGGGCTCGTACCCGTTCTCCCAAAACTTGCTCAGAAATAATCATGAATTTTAAAGAGAAAATCATTGAAAAAATCTTTCTTTTGATCGCCCTCTCATCCATTACTATACTTGCCTTGATCACTTTCTTCATTTTTGAAGAAGGAATTCCTTTGATCTTGAAGATCGGTCCCAAAGCTTTCCTCCTCGGGGAGAAATGGATTCCAAGTAAGGGTTTATTTGGCATCTTCCCGATGATCGTCAGCTCTTTCTGGGTGACCTTTGGGGCTCTCCTTTTAGGTATTCCTCTTGGATT
>JBEKWN010000149.1:0-7500 GCA_049513055.1 Thermodesulfobacteriota bacterium | reverse complement strand
GGAGCTGATGAACTCAAAAATCGGCCAAATGGTGCTATTTGGTCTTAATTACCCTCGGCTATCATTCATCGAAACTTAAATGTTCAGATATTTTTGAATTGGGCTTTTTGAGCAACAGCCCGGACACACTTGACAGTTTCTTAGCGATCACTTTTTCCACCAAATTCTTCTAATATTAAAGACCCAATCCTGTATTCGTGATTTACGCTCACATCAAAAAGCTTCAATTCCTGGTCGACGGCCTACTCGACACTGTGAACCCGTCTCTGATTTTTTACAGGGCCTAATCCGAAGCTTCTATCACTTATTGCTGTCCGTTGAACATTTCTTTATTTGTCTGACCAATAATATTCATACCCCGGTGGCGCCGGTGGTCTGGGGGGCCTTGGTGGTTTTGGTGGTTTAGGTGGTTTGAGTGGTCTTGGAGGTTTTGGTGGCATGGGCGGGCGCGGAATGCTCAAAGGGGACCCTCTCTTAACTCCTAATCTCCAGGGCATATGAACCTCCTTTGTCCACTTATGTACGGAAGGTTATAATTCAAGATTCTTCCAAGTAAAAGTTCCAAAATGTGTTGGTCAATAATTCATCGCCCGTAACGACACGGAAGACACAACCAGAAATTCTCTCGCGCAAAAGCAGAGTTATTCTTTTCCCCACTCTGGTTTCTTCAATGTCGAATTCCATTGTGTTTAATATGATTTTACGAAGTAGTTTGGCACAATCATTAACTGTCCTAACAACCAGAACCCCATTTGCTACTCCTGTCGAGAGATTAACTTGTAATGCTAAAGGGTGAGATTCACATAGAGTTTTGGCCCTGACTTCGTAAAGGTCTTGTGCTTTCTGATAAAGTAGGTCAAGGGCTTGATTTACATCCACTGGTTGGGTTCCCGATAGCCAAGCACGAACTGTGTTATCTTTCCAAGCTCCTTCGGGATAATACCGAGGCAGAAGATAACGTATGAGATCTTCAATTGTCTTGTCGTAGTATAATTGTTTGAATAGTAGCCTTGCCTCTGTTTTAAATGAATCAGGATTGACAAGTTTGGGTACGTAGGCAATGACAGGCTTCCCCTGGGCTAGAGTAGCCGCCAATTCGCAATCCTTTCCCAATGTATCGGTTTCTTGAATGTGATATATCGTACACTTGGATCGCTTTAACATGAGCCCTTCCACCAGCCCTTTATCAATCCGGTCGTCACAATAAACCTGGGTTGGATCGAACCATCGAAGTTCCAGAGGCTTTATGAGTTCATGCCCAAATAATTCCTTTATAAACCCGTTGACCATAAAGAATTCATGACGTTCACGCATAGATGTTGCTATATATACATCCATATGATCGTACGTTAGATAAGCATCATGATTGTCTTTACCACTGCTTCGCACATTCTCAAGTTTCTTCTTCTCTGATATCAAAATGGGGTTTTCGGGATCGGACTTAAGTTTGTTTTCAATCTCGCTTTCTACAATGTAACCAAGGTAGTATGCTTCTTCCCCTGATATCTGCTTGATTTCATGTATCGGATCGGCTCTTGACTCAAAGGCCTGAGAAGATATTGGAGAAACTTTCTCAAGGGCATGGTCGAGATCGATCTGGTCAAAGCCTGACAAAGTTTTGAATGCATATTTAATATTACCAAAAAGCAACATAGCAAGCTTACGGAATTTCTGAATTCCCTCCTGAAATTCTTCGTATGATATGATTTTTGATTCCCCTGATTCCCTATCAAAGAGATATCGAAAGAATGCTACCGTAACACGGTCGTAGCCTAATGTTAGTAGGATCTCATTAAACTGATTATATCCAATTCCACCGTGTGCGAAAGGATCATGAGCTTTAAGTTTTTCTATATTTTGGAGAAAAGGTACTTGTTGCCCGGTAAGTTTTTCAATTAGAGAAACTATCATGTCCATAGTTACCATTTTCCCCTCTCTATTGTCCCGGATTTTATCCTCATTTTTGCTTTTTTAGGGTTATGGACATCAAGTCTATTTTCTTAGCGTTCACCTTTTCCACCAAATTCCGCTAATCCCATCTTTTCTTTTTACTTACGGAACAGGCTATCACACCATTTTGGGTTGTCAAGGGAAAATTGTATTTTAAAAGAGACAGTTACCATATCAAAGACCTGCCCCTGTATTGGTGATTTACACTCACATCAAAAGATTCTAATATTTGGTCGGTGGCTTACAGACCTTGCAGGGAACGTAGCCAGCTTCCAAAGCCTGTTTTGCTGACTTAAATGTCACCAAATTATCTGGATGGATTTTTAATGCCCATTCGCAAGAGTGATAATGATACTTGTTAGACTTCGCAGAACCGACGTATTTATATTGTGCGGCAATCAATAGGCCAACAAATAAGAGAATGACCACCAAAATCATTGACAATAGAATCTTACCTCTTCTCATAACACCACCTCCCCATTAGCACCTGTGGAATTCAGCCTAAAAGACTTTTCAAGAAATTCTTCAACTTGGTCATATCCTCTGGTGAGATATCAATAAACCTCACCCCGGTCCGATAGTCCCCCCAGTCTTTTTCCAGGTGAATATCCACCCAGACCACCTTGACCAGAATTTCAGTAGTATTCAGTTCAGAACCGGAAGTGAAAAAGAGTTTCAATGTCAGATATTGGTCAATTTCAATCTGCTCTGGAAGGTAGAGAAGCAGACCTACTTCGCTCGCATTAATGGCCCGGCCATTATGATGAGTGGTCGAATCGACTTGGTAATATTCTACCGGTAGGTCGATATTGACCCTTGGATGTTTTCTCCTTTCAAAATTGACAGTCCCGTACCTGTGTTTGGTGGTTTCGTCTATTGATTTCACACGACACTCTGTTAATGTTCGAAAAGATTGCATACTCCTTAATTGGAATTTTCAGGTTCGCTCTCTATTTCTGCCGCCTTTCTTGCTAACTTTCTCAGCAAGTCCTTATCCTCATCGTTCAATTCATCCGAGCCTTCAATGTAATCTATGAGTTTTACAAATAGATTCTCATCCAAAGAAGTCACCTCCCCTTGGTATAACAGGCAATTCTGATGCCAAACGTAATACCCTAGAATTACAAGCTCTTTTGAAATTAAGGAGGTTTTAGAACTGACAGATATGCAGACAACTGACAGGAATTGTCACTTTATCTTGGGCATTTAATTCTGCGGTGTGCTTACTGATCTCCATTTCCTTCCTTAACTTTTATCCACGTTTCTAAACTTTCCTGGGACGTCAAAATTTGATTTTCCCCGTCTTCTTCCCTAAGAATTACCCAATCCCCATTGATAACCACCTTCATGACCTTGTAAATCTTCGCACTATCCGGCTTAATAAACCTATCACCCTCCTTAGCCTTCTCTACCATGACATTTTCAGCCGAAAATGGGAAGCCTTAGGGTCAAACCTTCAAAATTCAATTATCGGGACTAATTGGGTTGAGTCTATTTTCTCAGCGTTCACCTTTTCCACTAGATTACTTAGAAAATAACGTGCCCGTGTCTGTGTCACGTGTCCGTAAACCGTAATATTTTTTTTGAGGGTGATGAAGCCATCATGAAACATTCCGCTAACATCGAAGGCCTGATTCTTTATTCTCGACTGAGTCTTAATGATGTCTTTTCAAAGAATTAAGGATTCAAAGATAAAGATTTGGCCCCTCCCTACTCTGCCCATCCAATAAGGCCTACATTTCGGCAACCCACTCCTTTCCCTGTTTTCGAATTCCGTTTGTCATTGCATTGAGAAACGAGGATCGGAGCACGTCACTCATAAGGGCTGCCTTCACTGGCGGGAGCCTTAAAAATCCTCCTACGAATCCACGCATGAATTTTTGGGTGATACTTTGAGGGTTATCAAATATCTGATTCTGAAGTGTCCCTCTCTCCAGACTTTGTAGAATGACCCGCTCAAACGTGGTTTCTGGATGGAGGACCCGCTTTTCTCGCCTCGTCAGAGTGACCGCACCTTTATTACAGCTCAGTGCACAAACACCGCATCCAAGGCAAATAGAGGCATCGATGACGGCGTCTTTTTTCTTCTTCGTTTGGGGTTGATCTATAGGAATCATCTTGATCGCATCGATTGGGCAGGCTTCTGCACACTTCCCACATCCGACACAAGTGTCAGGATGATTCTTAGCGATAAAGCTGGAAGTCACAACCGTATTCGGGTAACCAAATTTGCTAATCCCTGCGAGGGCATTGCAGCAGTCCTTACAGCAGTGACAGATAAAAGTGACGTTTCTTTTAACATTATCTGCACAGAGTACGAGCTTCATCTCTATGGATTGTGCCAGGTTTTCCAGCATTTCGGATTTTGAAACCTCTTTTGCCAGCTTGTTTCTGATGAGATAATCTGCAGCGAGATCGAAGCTGGAACATTTATCCAGAGGAACGTCACACTTTTTTTCACCTACGTGCAACTTTTCATGGCGGCACGAACATATCCCAATTGAAAACTTCTCAGAGGATTCAATAATGCCGGCAGCCTTTTCGTAATCCAGAACCTCCATATACTCCGATGGGTTGATTGCATCCCAGTGAGGCAGCGCTCGGATAACGGAGACCTTATTGCCCTTCTTGGCGTTCATTGCATAGAGTGCTCCATGATTAGCGTTCAGATATTGGTGAAAGAGATGCGCCAGTGCTTTGGAATCAACGCTCTCCCCGGTTCGCATCATGCTAAACTCAAAAATACCGATCATAATCGGCGAAGGCATGTAGTGATATGCATCGTTGATCCACATGTCCATGACAAGACCTTTCGAGCAAAGGCCCTCGAGGATTTTTGACAGCTCGGTGGTCTCGTATTTTGTCACCTGTGCAATACGATTAAGGTCAGAAAGGCCATATGGCATTTTTACCAACAATCCATGTGTCCCATATTCAAACTCCCTTCGTGTAATGGTTCCTCTCTGTCGCCCTCCCCATAATGCCTAATGGTGTCGCATCTTCATTTATCATCAAATATTCTCAAGGAATTAAGGCCCACACCCTACCGTGGAAAAATTTATGAAAATTGCCCGGAGAAGTCAACGATTATTTTTCGCTATGCGTAAGGATGAAGACGCACGGAGCGAAGAGCATATGAATCAATGTAGGTCAAGTCTATTTTCTTAGCGTTCAACTTTACCATCAAATTCCGCTAATATTTAAGCCCGATCCTGCATTCGCTCCACACTTCAATAAAGTTTTCTGTCAAGTTTCAAGGGCAGGCACCATTTACAGCTTCCTATCAAACGTACCCCCCGGATCTTCTTTTTTTAACGGCCTTCTGGTTTTCCTTCGATCGAGGGCTTCAGCAAGAATAGGTAAAAGCAAGGAACCTCCGGGAAGAGAGAAGATAGCGACTGCTGGGATGATCTTCGCTATGTTTTTCAGATGGGTCTTTATCTCTGTTTTCTCCTCCCTTGTCCATGTTTCATCAGTGTTCCGGGTTTTCATAAAAAGTTGCATCAGTCCCCTTATCGCAAGGACTTCCATTAGGATGGCTTCCTTATTCACAATGATGAGCCTTTTAAGATATTTTTTGATCATCGGCAAACCAGGCACAACAGTAGAGGTTAGGTCAGGGTCAGACCCAGGTCTATTTTCTTAGCTTTCGCCTTTTCCACCAAATTTCGCTAAAACAACAAAATACATTCTCAAATTGAAATATTAGGGTTAAGAACTCATTCATTTGACCTACGCTTCTTCGACTTCCTTCCAATCGGAGATGGTCAGCGCATAGTCGTCAGCAACGCCGGTACATCGAACCTTCTTGCCCACCAATTTATGCAATTCCGGATCATGGAAAGGATTACCGCCCTGTCGACGCAAAACATACTGATTGTGTTCCGTCTCGAGATAGATTGCCTCGTGTTCGCTCTTGGAACCTTTCCCGAAGAGTTTTTTAGTCACTTTGCCGACAAACTCCGACATAGTATGAATCACCCCCACACCAGGTTGTCAGACACCTGCTTTAAGCCCACTCTGCAATAAATCATTTGCTGAAGATTTTTTTGGCAGATACGATCGTGCCATTTGCCTCCTTGACAATGAGAGCGACAATCTGTGTCACCGCCGGGCCATTCGAAGATTCCGCTTTTGCGACTTTTCTTTTACTTACGGTTTTCCCTTGAGTGGCCGGGCCCGACTGAAAAATTACATAAACCCGGTTGGGAAAGACCTCTTTTGTGACCAGTCCGAGCGGCATCCACTTTGATACCGATGGTTTCTTTACATCGAATGTCAACGTTCTGCCTAAGGCTATGCCGTATTCAGCAGCTTTTTTGCCCAGAACTGACAATACTGGATCGGTCACCTTGCCAGTGAATTTGGCGATAACTGGCTGGCTTTTAGCCAAGGCGATACCACGACCGAAGAGATCGCGGCGGCGCTCGGCGCGCGCCACGCGCAGGTCTCCCGCGGCCTGGACGGAGATACCCTTTGACAAAGCTGCGATAACATGGGGCGGTTTGATCGGGGTCAGGGATGGGTCGGCATAAAGATTGAATTGGGCGATGGTCTTGACGTTGTCCGGCTCAGACATGGATGCCCTATGCACAAATTCCTGCCGTGGTCGTGCTGCCGAAGAACCCATAAGACTTATTCGCAAGATAAGTATTAGAGATTCCCGATTGCCCTTGATTAAGGGCAGGGTCAAATAACTGAGCACCATAGCAGCATTCAGCGGCTATGACAGTGCCTTCGGTAACCTTGAGATTTAGATAGCCGGCGTCCAGCGCCACCGGATAATCCTGAGCGCCGCTGGCTGGCTGCCCGAAAAAGCGAGAGTCGTGCGGGGCGCCGTGGCAGTTAATGAAGTGAGCAAGTCGCCCCAAAAAGGGAGGAGGCCATTTGTCCTTTGACGGGGGGACCGTCTTAAGATCCGCTCCATCTCCGAAAGTACTCGTGACACTCAGTACGCTTGAATCTTTCCAAATCTCCGCCGAGATTCCAAAGTAACTGCGGTACGAGCTTGCATCACTATTTTTATACTTGGCGGCAAAATTGACCAGGTTAATGAGGTACAGGGGATCCCTTGCCCCTGTCATATCCGGTAGTCGTCCAACCACACGCGTTGGCCCAAAAAAATCCTGGGGTCTCCGGCTGTATCTTGCCTCACAGGCATACGGAAGGTCACCAAAGGCGAATCTGTCCGGATCGTCCGGCGAATATATAGGATTTTCAAGATCCTGATGCGGAACAACATCGATGGCGCCAAGAATCATGAGGTAGTCCGGCGCGAGGGCTCTGCAAAGGGCATCGATCGCATCCTTATTCTGTTTGGGATCGGTTGCTTTCGTAACCTGCGGGGCATTCACTTGCTTCATCGATTTCGCGTCATCCACCAGATAAAAACGTGTCACCAGACCGCGCCTCTGGTCTGACGTAATCAACTCCTGAACAGCGGCCTGAACTTTTTGTGAGCCAGCCAAGCCGTATTTTGCTTTTAATGCAGCGAGATTGGTAACGATGACTTTGTCAACTTTTGCGGTATCAGCAGACATATTTTTCTCC
>JBEKWN010000148.1:0-14624 GCA_049513055.1 Thermodesulfobacteriota bacterium | reverse complement strand
TTCCGTTTTGGTAAAGCCACGGCAATCCGGTTCACTGGTGTCTACTTCGGCAACCCGGCTATCCCAAAATCTTGGGATCCGTGGCTTTCCGTCCCACGATTGCTCGTGGTTTGGCTTTATCGGGCTACTTTATTCTTTGATTATTTAAATCAGCAATTGCTATGCCAATTATTAATAAATTTATAACCTATTGAAATTATAGTATATTTTAAATTCCCATCCTTTTTAAGAAGTTTTCTTCTCCAAAAATTGTCTCTACAGGTATGAAATATTTTCTTCAAAAGACTTCTCTCCAGTATTTGAGTTTTCCAACACCCCATGCTGGAATTATAAAACCCGCTGGTTTTCGATCTGCATTGAGGCTCGTCGAAATATAAATCATCCCATTGGTCACGACCGGACTCTTGTCGAAGTTAATCCATAAAGTCTCCCCTTCCCTGCTCCACAATCTGTCTTGTCTCCAGTATATTTCCAAGTTGTAAAATAGACGACATTATCTGCTACAACCGGAGCAGCCAATACCTTTTCTCCCGCCCCAAGGGATTCTTCCCAATTCTTCACTCCTGAATCTGCGTTATCCCAGATCTCAAAAAAGGAGTTATTATCTATATTGAAAATATTCAATTCATTCCCTTGGCCATAATAGATCAGTATCTTTCCCTGGTTATTCTTTGTGACAGCGGGTGGATAAAATACAGGGGTATTTGTACTCGGTGTGTATAGATTGATCAGTTGCCATTTGCTGATATCCTCTTCATTATCTATTTTGATTTTCCAGAGGACCCCATTGAAATCTCCAAAATAGACCCCATTCACTCGTCCATCGAGATCACTATCAAAGGCAGTGGCTCCCGCAGGCACTTTATTCGATGAGGCACCGACGGTAAATTTTCTCAAGATACTCCCATCTTGGATATCGATCACATAAAAAGTATTTCCCACACCGTCCGTTGTAGAATATCCTCCACCGACAAAGGCAACAAATTTTTCTACACCGCTAATTCTCACCCACCCTATCTCAGGTCTGGACCACGTATTTCCCATTCCTGGATCTGTTACATCCCAAAGCACAATGGGATAGTTCGCATCTTTTGGATCGGTCACATCCAGCGCAAAATAAGCATTACCGCCGCCCCTTTCTCCGCTGACGAGCACAGTACTCCAGGATCCGGCGATCAGGACATCATAGGCTCTTGGACTTGAATCGACAAAGAATTGGTGGCTGTTCGTTCTCAAATCTTTCAATTTCCCAAGGAGGTTATTGGGGATGATTCCAAACTTTTCCTTTCCATCTTTATTACTGAACGCGTGAACCATGCCGTCGTTGGCACCGACATAGACAATGGTCTCTCTACTTTTCCAGGTCGTTTTGAAGTCCGAATATTTTTGGGGAAATGCAGCATCCGGGAAGTTAAAGTTAGGCGCATCGACCACTAAGGGCGTAGAATGGTAAATATCCCCGAGTAACCATTTTCCTGACCTGACCCCTTTGTAATAGCCTGGGCCATTCTTTCCATCATCATAATTGGCATTTAAGGTAAAACCGTCAATTGCTTGAGAATCTTTTTTATCTACTTTTCCATCATTATTGATGTCTTCTCCCAACGGATTTAAGTAAGCAGCCAATTTTTTACCACCTTTATCTGCTAAATCCACATTTATAAAATCTCCTCGGGACTTCCCAATGGCACCATCAACCCAGGTATAGACCGATCCCCTGCCATTGCTATTCATCACCTTTCCTGCATCCCACGTTTCAGGGGTGATGATGCTTCCATCCAGGTTCAAATCGTAAGCCACCAGATGACCCTCATAGCCAGGCAGATTGAAATAACCCCTGTAGAGCCTATCGCGATTCCTCGAAACCACCGGACTCGACCTGGCATAACTTCCTCCGATAATCTGGAAGATGGTTTGGATGGCATTTGTCAAGCCCGCTAAGGTGTCTGTAAAAAAAGCATCGTAGTTATTATTGGAGCCTGCCCTTGCAATCTTATTGAGTGCATTTAGATTCGTTCCAGCGGCTTTTCCAAAACCGATGACAAAGGTGTTCACCCCGATATTGTACAAATCCTGAGAGGCTGTTGCCCCCAAATCAAAATCGGGTTTGAGATTTGTTCCTGGATCTAAGTAACGGCAGCTTTCCAGACCATCGGTTAATAAAATGATATAGTTTCCTCTGCATTTGGCCGTGCTGGGCGGATCCTGCTTTATGTAGTCCTCAAAATATCTTTTGCCCATGTAGAGGGAATCGGCAATGGGGGTTTGGTTCTGGGGTGCTCCAGAGGTATTTGCGGTGAGGCTATTGGGTTTTAAAGGTAACTTTGTCCACCAGTTTCCAGTTTGAGGGTTTTGAACAGGAGTGAGGTCAAGCATAGCAAGGATCGCGTTTTTTATCGGATAGCCTTTGGTCGAATCGTCAACCTGAGGAATATTGATGAAGAAATAGTGATTGTCAAACGTACCGGGGTTGTTGTTAGGATTCGTACCATCACTGGAAGGATAGAATGGTTTGGGCTGGTTATCACTATAAGGGGGCTTCTTGTTGACCTGATCAATAGGCCAGAATCCAGATACCTTGTCAATCCTAAAATAGCTCCAAGTATCAGGTTTATTTGCAGTCCCAAAAGAAGGGTAAATATAATCCGAACTGTCGTAGCAATTATCTACATAAGTCCAAACTGTCCAACTATCCCCCAAATTTGGATCTTTACCAGAGTTATATGCTGATCCTGCAGTAAGGGGACAACTTATCGTTCCACCCCCTCCCCAGGCCCACTCTTGAAACTTAGCGCCATACGAACAATCGACTTTTGCTATAGGTCCGTGGCCTGGGGTAACCCCTGTACAAATGCATTTCCACTTATTAGCAGGAACGATTGGGCTACTATCTTCAGGATAATTAGTTATTGTGGAATCATAGGTTTTCCAACCCCCTGCCTGGGTTGCTGGAAATTCAGTATCACAAACATAACTATAGAAAGCCATAGTATGGCAAATAACAGCGCCAGGCGTGTTTTTGGTTACCGTGAAATTCCATGTCTCATAAGTATCATAAGTTGCAGAGGTGTAATAGTAGGTGTAAAAATTCATCTCTGCATTCAGGACAATACTCGTAATGGTATATTCTAAATCGGCTTTATAAGTAGCAGGAGGATGAGGAGGAGCTGTCTCCACAATGAAAGTGTGGTTCTTCTCATAGAGTTTAGAACCCACAGACATCCCTGTTTGGACTTGACCCCAAACATCTGTAAAATTGCCCTGCGCGAGAGAGGAAGCGGAACTATATGAGTTGCTACCGGTATTCCACCTCCAGTAAAGTTTTTGCCAGGTAGTCGTAGTGGTAGTTGCCGCCTGGGCTGGAGTCCCCCCGGTACAATTCCATCTGTCTCTTTTATAGCGTCCGACTCTTGAATCAGTCTTGAACTGGGCATAGGTTGAAAAGCCAAGATTAATGTCCACAAGGTCTGTGATGACCTTTTTGAGCGCCAGTTTCGCCTGATAAAGTTTGCTATCAGGGTGATTGCCACTCCCTTCAAAATAATACCAATTCCAAGGGAAAGTCCCATCTGGAGAAACGTTGCCATCCTTATCTACGAATTTCCAGGCCAGGAAGCATTGGCACCCGTTCCATCCGCTTTCGAATTCATCGAAGCGGAGGAATCAAAGAGGATCATGGCATTGGGCGTCATAATCTCTACGAGGTCTGATTGTCCGTAAAGCAGAGCTGGCGCCCCTAAAAGAATAGCAATGAGAAGAATTAAATATTTTTTCATTAGGAACCTCCTGGGTATTCAGGCGGTGGCATCGTATCCACTACCTCAACAATAGCTTCTATGTTTATTCTTCCTGCCGTGGGGAAACTTGGAGAAATCCCCTGGGATGTTATCTTGAACTCATACTTTTTAGGGGGACCGAGATCCGAAATTCTTCTCTCCCAATTGACAAGAAAATAATCTCCTACTAAGGGTATGCCATCCGTTCGGCTATCCACCGTCCCCGAATTACTTGGAAGAGTAAGATAAGAGGACCCATTACTGACGAAATAGTCCACTCCTGCGTCGGAAGTATAAAAAGCTTTATTATAAAGTCTCTCATTTCCGGAGATATTGGTTTCATACGTGGTCGTACTAATCGCACTGATTCCAATCAGGGTAAGCACCAACAAGATCATCAGGGCGATCACCAAGGACACCCCTTTTTGATTTTTTAACCTATTTCTTTTCATCGTGGTCCATCACCTCAGAAGGCTATAAGCCCCTATTCCGCTGTAAAATGATTGAAGTAAATTGCCTCCTCCGATACCCATCCCCTCCTCCCTTTAGGAGTTCAGGGTCAGGCCTATCGGTTCTCGCCTTCACAGTCACTTGCATGCTCATACTATTTGGATTTAAGGGTGTGCTTCCGTCTGGATTACGGAACTCAATCGCTTCTATATTATCTGCCATGGGTTGGAACCCCCCACCCGTGTTCTCATCCCTTCCCAGGATGGTGCTGCCCGTCGCATCGATCACGATTTGATAACTTATAGCCCTGATCGCATAGACATAGACTGGAGTCTTACCTCCAATTTGATAAACATTGCCCACATCCGTATTGAGAGTCAGTATATTTTTCGCACCGTCTATGGCAGTGATGATATGGCTTTCGAGGCCACCGATGGAGACATAACTCTTATTATTCGTATCAAAATATGCAAGCGTATCTACCTGAATCTGATTTGAGAGGAGGGGAGGGGAAGGGAGGGGAAGGGGATCTCCAGGTTGTGGATTAGGTTGTGCCTTGAGAATAGCCCACCCCCCGATGGCCGAGACGATCGTGAGTGCTCCCGCAACAGGAGCATCGGGATTGACCACATCCGTGTAAGTTCTTGTTCCCCCAAGAAACGTCACCGGTAAAACACCCTGGATGCTTCCGAAACCTGCCATTCGAATTTCTCTCATCATTCGATTAATGGCCACCCTCACATTTTGCTGCATATCCGCCACCTGCTCCTGGGTGGCGTAGGCCTTTTGCTGGTGGATAAACGTCCTGTAAATTCCTGCTATCAGAATGGCGCTGATAAGCATTGCGATGAGAAGCTCAATGAGAGTAACCCCCTTTGAATCTCTACACATGATGACGTAAGTCTTATGCGGTTTGTCATTCCGGGCTCGACTAAGCCTGCCCCGTACTTGATACGGGGGAATCCAGGCTCCTAAGTGATAGTTTCCTGCTTTCGCAGGAACGACGTCTGGATTCCCGCTTTTGCGGGAATGACGCCCTTTGCTGCGACTGATGTCGTTGTGTATAATCATATTTTGATCCATAAGACTATCTTCCTTTGACGGTACTAAAGAATACAGTATGGGGCACACCCTTCTCCAACCATGAGATCGTATAGGTGATGGTCACATAATTAGGATTGGCATTCCTGTTCGCCTGGTAACTTCCTGTGAAAATCCCAACTTTAATATCATTAGGATAATTGTTTGTATCCAACCTGACATCGGTCAAAGGCAAACCCTTTAAAAATTCTAATCTGTCTTGGGCGATTACAGAGGCTTGGGTTATATTGTTACTAAATGAGGTCCCTACGATGGAAGTGATCTGCATCCCCGCGACGGCGAGTACACCAATGGCTAAGATAATAAGACCAACGAGAACCTCAATTAATGTGAACCCCTTTTCTTTAAAAATTTTAATTTTAATCAATAATTTTTACCCTCCCCGTGGAAGTTGTGAGGTTGATACTTTTTTGTGCTCCCTTTGTATTTTGTAATGTGATGCTCCCCCCTGTATCAGATGTGGAGTTGGGATTGAAATGAGCAATGTTTCCCGGAAAAGGAGCACTGATTTGGATTCCAGAGGGAAGTGTTTGTGTTGCCCCTTCATTGACCCAGTTTCCACCTGTATCTCGATATTGAAGAATGTAGGTCCCTGCACCTGGGTTAAAGAAGACCTGATATTCCGTATTATTTGAAACGGCTTTCATCTGTGCAGTTCTAAGTGTTGAAACTATATCTCTTGTGGCACTCCTTAAGCGGTAGTTCGGCAACCATCCACCGATATTGGGAACCAATAAAACAGCTCCAATCGCAATAATGATCATCACCACTACCAATTCAATGAGTGTAATCCCTTTTTTATTCCTCTTTCTCATAGACATATAATCCCCTATAAGTATAATTCTATTGGATTAAATAGTTTTGTCAACATTATTTTTCTCTGCAAAACCGGAGGTTTTACAGGAATTGACACCTCTTGACATGATTTCAAAAAAAATGTAAACCAACCAATATTTTTGTTCAATTTCAAGTGCAATTATCCCATTTCAAGGGAAGCCAGAACATAAAGATAAGGAGGACTCGAAGAAGAAATGTCTGATGAAACGGAAGTTTTACAGGATGACAACGTCGTAAGGAATCATTTGAAATCTATTGTTAATGTATATCGTTGAATGCTTTTCGCTCCTGGGATCATTGGCTATGACTGGATAAATATAAGTCGACTTTTCTACAGAAGCAGGTGGAGAGGAGAGAATGATAGGTGGGCTATTCAAGATGATGAGGGTCTCTGATCTTTTGGGAGGGCTTTGGACTTCCCGGTCATCAGCAGTTACGATGACGGCAATCGAATCTCCCTTTTTAAATCGTCCCCTTTCTAAAAATTCACCCCTTTCTTCATTTAAAACTCCCCCATTTTTTTCCCACTGATAAGTATAATAAATGAAATCTCCATCTAAATCGGAACTTTTTACATTGGCTTTTAAGTTGTCCCTCACATAAGCCACTTTAGGCTCGATCCAGACTTCCTGAATAACAGGGGAAGAATTGAGAACCTTCACCGGAGCGGACAGAAACGGTGTCCCATTGACCTTTCCATCGGAGGGGGTCACCCTCACTCGGATGAGATCTCCCTTTTTAAAATTTCCTTTTTTTAAAGTATTTTGTTTCTCTCCGATTATCTCTTCATCATTCCTCAGCCACTGGTATTGATAAGTGACGGGGTCCCCATCCGGATCCTGACTTTGAATAAATAAATTTAATTCACTCTTTATATTGGGCTCTTGGGGTAGGATGGTTACGGAAGTTATAACGGGAGGGAGATTCGTCTTTGCCCTCGGCTCTGTTTTTTTGCCTCTTGTGCATGCCGAAAGTCCAAAAAGGAGAAGAAAGACCGCGAGAATTCTAATCAATCGCCATAATTTACTATATCCCATCGAGCTTTCACTATATCTTTATCCTACGCAAAAGTCAAAGAAGAAATAACTTTGGGATAGAAATTCTCCTTGATTAATTTTGCCTCATCAGAAAACGGTTTTCCAATTAATTGGCACGATGGTTCTGATATTTGGAAGCTGTGGAGAAAAAACACCTCCAGCCACGCCTCCATATCCTTTTATAGTACTACCTATAACGGTGATGATGATCCCAGATGGCATACTGCCCCCGATACTCATTGACCGATCGTTCACCGTAAGTATCGGAGTCGACTGCGATTCTCCTAAATCATTACTGATACTCAGGTTAAACAAGGCATTTCCAGTCTGGTATTGCAGTATATAGACGTTTCCTTGCCCTGTACCAAGAGTACAGACACCTGATGCAGGTGAGGGCGTAAAAGTAGTAAAATATAAAGCACCACCAATAACTAGAGCTGCGGCATCGCACTTTTCACCAAGATTTTGGCTCTCTCCGGGACTTTGGTTCAGTCTAATATACCAACCATTCTTTGTTTTCAAATTATTGAGCAAGTTAACTTTATCACCTTGGCTCGCATTCGATTGCAACAAGTCTTGAGTGACATCAACCAGGTCATTACTTTCTGTTAATGGGGTTGCTGGGTTTTTATCCTTGATAGCATAGAGGGTGTTGACAAAACTGGTATCATTAGGCTTCTCTCGATCCCCCGTCCCAAAGAAAATCATTTCATAATTGCCAGCATCGTTTTCAAGAGTTACATCAGGGGGATAAAATATCTTCCCGCTGGCTGTGAATATTACCTTCCCTGTCCAACCGGCAGTATTACTCATGTCTCCAATATCGAATCTCCAAATCTGCCCGCCCACATCCCCGACATAGAGCCTTTCAATTAGACCATTGCCATCGACATCTACAAGGGCAATATCACTGGGGATGCAATGTTTCATCGCCGAATTATTACTATTAGAGTATTTCCATATTTGGTTTCCTGTCATGATATCAACAACGTAAACGGCGTTTCCCGATGCATCTGAAGGAGAAGGACTGTTACTGTCCTGATTTGTATCATATCCACCACCGATAAAAGCCACCCACTTGCCTATCGGTTTTCCGTTTGCATCGGTCCCATTCTTAACCTGCCCCAGTATCGGGGTGCTCCAACTTTGTCCCAATTCTTTATATGCGTCTGTGGAGGTCGTGCCGGTTCCGTATATGATTTGATTAGGATTGATCTCCCATAAAAATTTTGGGGCGAGGGGATCCGTAACATCTAAAGCAACGTATTGGTTCCCTCCCCTTCTCTCCCCAAAAATGAGAATAGTTTGATTCTTCCCTATATAAGCCTTTGGAGACCCATCAACAAAATTTTGTAAAGAGAGCTGATTCTTAAAATTTCTCAAATTTGGCAATAGCTTAGGGGGGATAAAGCCCCATAACTCATTGCCAGTGGCATCATCGAAGGCATGAAGCATCCCATCATCGGCTCCTGCATAAATCACATCGCGATCCGAATAATGGATCACCAAAGGCCTTGAATGGATAAAGGATCCCAAGACCCAGTCTCTTTTCTCATTGGTAATACCATTCTTGTTCCAGTCCCAAGCATCCCATCCCTGTACAAACTTGATAATGTCTTGAACTTCTTGAGTAGTGCTCACGTTTAATGTTGCAGGGGTAATCTTTGAATTTGATGCACCAAATGCATTTGATGGATCGGTCAGATTAGTATTGGTTCCCAAATAGGTGTAGATTTGTCTTGGATTACCATTAAGATCTCTTGATAAAAGTATTCCGCCAACTCCTCCTTTCTCGACTTCCCCTCCATCTGTCGTTGAACTCCAATAAGAGAGTGCGGTGTCTTTAATTGTATTCTGGCTGGTCATAGCAAGTTGGTTATTCGCATCAATCACATCGCCCACACTTAATGTTGAAGTATCGGTTGTAGCAATTCCATATTTTTTGATATTTCCTTTCCAAAAAGTATCGGTTGTTGGTTTAAACATTGCTAAATACAAGCGATTTTCGGAGTTTGTCTGCTGAAATTGGCTGATCGGAACGACAGGGGCCACATAAGAGCTTGATTGTGCAATGAATGCAATGATGAAGTTTCTAATCGCGGTGATGGCATCTTTGAGTTGGGCATCGTTCTGCACAATAAAGGCATATCCGGATATTCCCATCTCTCCAGGGTCATTGGTATTGGCATAGTAATGGCCATCTAATGAGGATTTGGATGTTGGAGAAGTATTACATTGTGTAATCCCTGAGGGGTAGAGCTGGCCATAGGGTATAGTATACATTTTGGTTATGGAATGGGTTTGGTCAGGATTGCTTGTGTTCCCGTAATAAGCGGCCCAATTCAGCGTATTCTGTTGGTAATAGGGCATGTCTGCACCAAACCCTATAACAAAAACATAATATCCGGCATTTGCCAGCGCTCTTGCTTTTGCAACCGTTTCTCTTCTCCTTTCATATTGATCTGTTTGGCTATCCGCTCCATTCCCGTTACAGGCATAGGTATCTGCTCCATCTGTAATCAGAATAACAAACTTCTGGCGACAGGCCGCATCAGGATCACCGCTTTTCGAACCATTAAGGTAAAGCATACCTTCATTCAACGAAGCTGCAAGTGGGGTTCCCCCGAATGCCCCCTCACTGCTAACACTAGGGGAGGATGCAGTCCCTGACTTGGTACAACTGGTACCACTGTTACAGTAAATTTTGCTGTAGTGGGTATTTAGAGGATCGACAAGTGTATTACAACCCGTGTTGTAATTAACGGTTGTCTCGGGCGAAGTACAATTATAAAATCTCATATACCCCATTCTGATATTCAGTGCATTTTCGTCGTTTACATCGACGGTTCCACTTCCATCATAGTCAAGAAAACTGAAAATGCCATTTTTTGCAAGGGCAACTTTGCTACAATTGGTCCGACTAGTTGAGCTACCTGTTGCATTATAACTATAGTAAGGACCTGCGCATGTGCTGTCGCCCCAGATTTTCATACTCTGGAACTGGGCAGTACTCGGATATTGAGTACCCAATAGAATATCATTCATCATATCACATTGGGTTGTATGAGCGCCTCCGGTCGGATCAGTCGGATAATAGGCAACATTATCCCCACAATTATATGTATTACCCGCCGGAATCCAATGGTGCTGCGAATCATAGTGCCCCGCCACCCACCCCGGATCTATGTATAAATACTCGCCGGCAGGTGTCCAGCGCATACTACCTGATAAATCAAGAATGATCAATGCGTCAGGGGGAACCTGTTGCATCATCTGAGTAAGGATATAAAGATCCGTATCATTGGCAAAGGACTGCGAAAAAAGGAAAAATATAAACAAAATAATGAGAAAAGCTTTTTTCTTCATTATCAATTACCTCCTGGCACCAGCCTCACCACTTTCTGCTGAATGGTGCTGGTAGATCTAATGGGGTTTAAATCAGTTTGATCTTTACCCTTTGCTTCTATCAAATAATGGACAAACCCATAATTCCCTGTAGCGCTAAAACCAAGACCCCTTGGAGCGCCTGACTGGGTGGTGTTATGGTAAATAATGATATCGGCATTGGTAGGGTTTATATTGGCAGAATCTCTTGAGAAATGGTACTGATCGCCGACATCATACTTTCCCGGCAGATCAAAATTCTCAGCTTTATTCATTACCACTTGGACTCCACTGTCGGCTGCATAAAAGGCATCCGTGGACCCTCTTTTATTTCCTGCAAGCTTGATCTCGAATATGGAGGTAAAAGCGGCGGCAAGAACAATCAACGTCAGAACGATCATCATTGTCAGCGCAATAACTAACGCTACACCCGATTGGTTTTTAAAAATGTCAACTTTTTGGGTGGTCATATTTCTTGCTCCTTTGTCAGTAGATGATTGAATTTAAGTTTTCAGGCTGGATTGCATTGGGCGACCTATTTTTTAAAGCATAGATTTCTTAACGCCACGGCAGAGGTTAAGGTTCTCGGAGAAACCCAGTCCTTCACATCTGGGTTGGTTTGGTCAGGATTCGCGGTTAAGACCACACGAACAGCCACCACCTTCCCAATCCCAATGCCTCCTGCAGAAACCCAACTATCCAGGGCCCCATCATCATTGGTATCGACCCCATAGGTAAAATCGAGGGCCACAACATTTTCTAATAGAACCTCCTGAGGACCAGCGACATTGTTGATGGTCAACTGCCGAAGTAACCTTTTCGTGGCTGCTTCTCTTGAATAAGTGACAGTGTATTGGGTGGTATTATCATATTCATAGCTTACCGTCACCGAATGATCTCCGACAATGATAGGATTAGTGATGGTAATGGTAGAGCCCACATTATCACTATCGAAGCCTGCCATGCGGAGGTCTCTTAATAAAATTTCCATCGCACTACGAATGTTCTGCTGGACTTCAACCACTTGATCTTGGACGGTATAGGCCCTGCTTTCTGCAGCGGGGTTAGATTTCAGAATAATTCCGGGTTCCGCCCCGTAGGGGGCTCCACCCCGGAGGGCGGGGTTTAATGCCCCGCCCGTCGAGAGCCTCTGGGTCGAACGACTGGAGTTTCTAACGGGGTTGATTCGGTTTAGATTTCTCATATGACAAACCTCATTGTGTAACGATCGAAAGAAGTCTAATGGAGTGAGACGTTTTATCGTTCCAATTAATGGTAATGCTAATCGTCTTAAGATTTCCGTTGGTGTCTACATTCCAATTCCGAGAATAATCCATTCCATTGGAACCCATTTTTAAGTCTGATCCTGGAGTAATGGTAACCCACGAAATTGCCCTTAATTCTTCTAATTTGTCTTGAGCGAATGTGGCAGCTTCTGTCATACGACCACCAAAAGAATTATTTTTCGTTGTCTGGACCATTAAACCAGCTAAAGCCAAAAAGGCGACTGATAGAATAACTAAAGCGATTAGAACTTCAATCAATGTAAAACCTTTTGATTTCATAGAACAATCCATTGTTACTGCTCCTTTTAAAATGATTTTACTTTTAAAGAAGCAAAACCTGTACCAATAAATTTTTAAATTTGAATATTGGATGGAAAAAGATGGAAGGACAAAAATGTTAAATGGTTTTAATAGGTTAGAAATTAAACCTGACCATTATAAAAGAATAAGCCTACTTCATCTAATTACCGCTCTTTATGAAAAGTTTAATTAATTAAGACAAAATGACACTAACATAAAAAACTAATAAATTTTAATTAGTTAAAGATTTTTTAAATACATTTTCTTAAAAAAATAAAATTGTTTTCATAATAAAATCAAATTAAAGGATTCACAATTCGTTTTCAACAATCCCATATTCCTTAATTTTATATAATAACGCACGGTGGCTTATTTCAAGTAACCTTGCAGCATGAGTATGGTTCCCTTTTGTCTTTTTTAGCGCTTTTTTGATTAAATTGGTTTCTAATGCCTTGGAGGCCTTTTTAATTGAATATTCTTCATCAGGTAATGTTTCCAGCTGAAACTCCTCTTTAAAATTTTGGATTTCGATGGGCAAATTTTCCATTTCAATATCATTCTTGTCTGCCAATACGATACCCCTTTCGATGGTATTCTCCAGTTCTCTTACATTCCCATACCACTTATAGTTCATCAAAGTCTCCAGAGCCTTGTGATCAATACCCGCTACATTCTTATTCATGGCTTGGTTATACTTCCCAATAAAATGTTGGATGAGTAAAGGGATATCCTCTTTTCTTTCCCGAAGAGGTGGGATATGGATAGGAAGGACATTGAGGCGATAAAAAAGGTCTTCTCTGAAACGACCTTCGTTTACCTCTTTGGAGAGATCTCTGACCGTGGCGGCCACTATTCTCACATCAATTTGAATAGATTTTGATTCTCCTATCCTACGTATCTCTCCATCTTGAAGCACACGAAGGAGTTTAACCTGAAGTTGAGTGGGCAATTCCCCAATTTCATCTAAGAAGAGCGTTCCTCCATCCGCTTCTTCGAACAGGCCTTTTTTCGTCCGAATGGCATCGGTAAAGGCCCCTTTGGCATGCCCGAAGAGCTCACTTTCCAATAAATTTTCGGGAATGGCCCCACAATTGACAGGCATAAAAGGATTTTGAGATCGGTCACTGTTATAGTGTAATGCTCTCGCCACCAGTTCTTTACCCGTTCCGCTTTCTCCTGTAATGAGCACGGTGGATTTATATTGAGCTACCTTTTTAATCACATCGAACATTTTTTGCATCTTTTCATTTTTGCTGACGATATTTTCAAAACTGTATTCTTTGGCCACCTCTTTTCTTAAAAGTTCATTTTCTCTCCTTAATTGCTCCCTCTCCTCTGCCTTTCTTAAGGTGAGGATAATTTCATCTGGTTTGAAAGGCTTTGAGATGTAATCATAAGCTCCGAGTTTCATCGCTTCAATGGCGATATCCACTGTCCCATAAGCCGACATCATGACGATGGTCGCCTCCCCCCCAATCTTTCTCATCTCTCTCAAAAATTCTAAACCATCCATCCGGGGCATCCGGATATCACAGAGGATCTGATCAAAAGGAGAACCCGTCGCCTTTTGCAACCCCTCCTCTCCATTGGGAGCGGTTTCCACCTCATATCCTTCTTTGATTAATATCACAGACAACATGTGCCGAAAATTTTCTTCATCATCCACAATCAGAATTCTTTTAGGGATCATTTCTACTCTCCTCATCGTTTATCGTCGTCGAAGCTTATATCGATGCTCGTCTATAGTATTAAAGGTTACGGCTACGAGGCCCGTATCGTTACAAAAGGGTACGTATATCGTCTTTTTTGAACCTGCTCCAAGCAGACGACAAATTATAAAGCTGCCTTCCCCCCATGGCATCGTCGAGATATTTTTGAAATCCATGTTTCTGGTGCCTTTTAGCATAACCTTCAGCCCTCCGGGGTGGAGCCCCGATATTACCAATCAGGCTATTTTCTTGATACTTTCTTCCAAACTCTTAATGAGTCTGCTTCTTTTTGTCCCGTGATTCTTTAACTCATGCTCTCGCCATCTTGCCTCATTACGTTTTTCATATACCTCAAATCCTAATAACATCCAGGGTCGAAACTTACGAGTTGACCGAACGTCTCCATTATTGTGTTTCCGTAATCTTGAATTTATATCGTTAGTGTAGCCGATATAATACCTATTTTTAACAAGACCCTTCAGGACATAAACATAAAACATTTTACCCCTCCGGGGCGGAGCCAATCAGTCTTGGAATGGCTTTAGCAGAAGAGCTTAACTGTTTCTTCAAGTCAAATTTTTCTGATTCTGGCAAGTTAGGAATAATCTTTGTCATTACTTCGATACATGCTTTATAGGTATTTTGGTAAACTTCCAAGTCCCTAAAACTTGTTATTTTTTTCTTCATTTAACGTAACCTTTGCCGGTCGACGAAACGGGCTTCGTAACCGTCACCGCTTACCTT
>JBEKWN010000147.1:0-9500 GCA_049513055.1 Thermodesulfobacteriota bacterium | reverse complement strand
TGGAAATAGGAACATTGCACCAAGGATTGCAAAAACTTTCGATGGCAGAAAATAACTTCCTATCTTTGACCCAGCAGAAGAAGCGGTTTTTAAAAAAGTGACTTTTTCTACAGGCTCGTTAACTGCCATACGTTTGGCAGACTTAAGAAGAGGACGATATGAAACTACGAAGCTTATCAGTGCTATCATTTTATTATCTGATTTACTTCGGTATAGTAACAACGATTGTCACGCTGGCAAGGGATTATCTACTTAAGAACCTGCGGACAAGTCTTATTGTCGGTCTTCTATTTTTTATTGCGCCATTCATCATCGTTCTGCTCACACATATGAGGCCAGCTTTCTCAAAGTGGCTGAGAGTGTCACTGTTCATCTATTTTAGAGTATCAACATTCGCAAAAGCATCATTTGCCATTCTAACAATTCTTAGCGTTCTTTTTATATACAACTATATAGCCTTTGGTGTCAGTGGTGAACAAACCTTCCTCAATGTATTCCTTATCAATCTCATTCTCCTGTTTTTTATCACATTGGTGCTCAGTGACAGATTTCAGATTAGGGATCCACTTGGCCTTCTGATTCAACAAATTGCACACCCCGAGGTGTATCTATATAAAGATGGGGTACTATACCATATTCCAGACCCACCTACGTTGCAATTGCTCGGCTACTCTTTCAACGATGTTAATATCATATCAGCGCAGGAGTTTCAGAAATACACTTTAAGGCCCGCTTTGGAAAGTGTAGCAACAGGTAGGCTTGTCCGGGGCAAAAACAAACCCGAGGTGTACATCATTATTGGTGGAGAAAAAAGGCATGTACCGGATCCAACCACTTTGAACGTAATCCAGCAACTTAACTCACAGGCAGGTCATACGCGAACTATTGAGATTCTTTCACAAGGTGAAATGGAACAATGGCCGACCGGCAAACCGCTGGTCAGCTTAATTCAACAATAGTTCAGGTTGGTACGGCAGTTAACGCGGCCCAAAAGGCTAACGCCCCAAACTTTCAGGCTTCTTTTGGGCCAAGAACGTTAGCTGAAATGTCCTAAAGAGTAAACCCCGTTAGAAATTCCAGCGGGGCATTAAACCCCGCCGGAATTATTCTAAAATCTAACCCCGCTGCAGAGCAGCGGGGCATTATTTCTAACGGGGTAAACTTGAATGAAGGTGCGTGATATCATAAAATTGTTGGAAGCGGATGGCTGGTATCGAGTCGATACAAAAGGCAGTCATCGGCAATACAAACATGCTGCAAAGTTGGGCAGAGTGACTATCGCTGGCCATCCAAGCGATGATTTAGCGCCGGGCACTCTGAACAGTATCTTAAAACAGGCAAAACTGCAGGAGGTAAAATAAATGTATCGATTTCTTGTTGTCATTGAGAAGGCAGATGGCAACTATTCAGCTTATTCACCTGATTTGCCAGGCTGTGTCGCTACGGGCGCTACTCGTGAGGAGGTGGAGCGCAATATACACGAGGCGATAGAATTGCATGTGCAGGGTTTACTGGAAGATAATTTGCCTGTCCCTCAATCTAATTCCTTTGCAGAATATGTTGCTGTCCATTAAGGGACTTTTAAGCGCTTCGGCTAATACCTTATGTTGCGCCTCCCGTTTCGCAAACCGTTAAACTTTAGCCGCTCATGGGAGGCGAAGGAAAAAATATAGCAAATATAACCCGTCAAGGAGAAATGACCATCTGCCATCAGCTATCTGCCAATACGCCCCCCCTTTTCCCTCTAACCTTTTTTGTTGTAAAATGATTGCATGAACCCATTTAAACTCGTCTCCGAGTTTCAACCCAAAGGCGATCAGCCTCAGGCCATCGAATCATTGAGCGAGGGTGTTCTGGAAGGTGCTCAACACCAGGTCCTCTTAGGGGTGACCGGGTCCGGAAAGACCTTCACCATGGCCAATGTGATCGAGAAGGTCCAGAAACCCGCTCTGGTCATCTCCCACAACAAGACCTTGGCCGCCCAGCTCTATGGTGAATTCAAGGAACTCTTTCCAGAGAATGCGGTCGAATTTTTCGTCAGTTATTATGACTATTATCAACCCGAAGCTTATATTCCCTCCACGGACACCTATATCGAGAAGGACACTCAAATCAATGAAGTCATCGATAAGATGCGACACTCGGCTACCCGATCCCTTCTCGAAAGAAATGATGTCATCATCGTCGCCAGCGTCTCCTGCATCTATGGTTTAGGATCTCCTGAGGCGTATCATGGAATGCTCCTGTACTTGGAGAAGGGAATGACGATCAACAGGGAGGAGATCCTTTCAAAATTGGTCGAGATTCAGTATGAGCGAAATGATATCGATTTTCATCGAGGGACCTTTCGGGTTCGAGGGGATGTGATTGAGGTCTTCCCGGCCCATGAGGAAAGCCGGGCTATCCGGATTGAACTCTTTGGAGACGAGGTCAATGCCATTTCCGAAATCGATCCCTTGCGGGGTAGAATCATCGAGCCTCTGGATAAAGTTCCCATCTATCCAGGAAGCCATTATGTCACTCCTCCGGACCGATTGCAGAAAGCCATTCAGAACATCCGAGAGGAATTGAAGGAAAGGGTAGGGTGGTCCAGATCCCAGAATAAGCTTCTGGAGGCTCAGAGGCTGGAGCAGAGGACAAACTATGATTTGGAGATGCTTCAAGAGCTCGGTTACTGTCAGGGGATTGAAAACTATTCTCGCCATCTTACCGGAAGAAAACCCGGCGAACCTCCCCCGACGCTACTGGATTACTATCCGGAGGATTATCTCTTATTCATCGACGAAAGTCATGTGACCATTCCCCAACTGATCGGGATGTACCGGGGAGACCGGTCCAGGAAGGAAACACTGGTGGAGTATGGATTCCGTCTTCCCTCCGCGCTGGACAACCGGCCTCTCATGTTCGAAGAGTTTGAAAAACGTGTCCGCCAGGTCATCTATGTCTCAGCGACCCCGAGTGAATATGAAATGAAGAAGAGCCGTGAAAGGATTGTGGAGCAGATCATCCGCCCCACCGGCTTGAGCGATCCTCTTCTTGAAGTGAAACCGGCGAAGAACCAGGTTGACGATCTTCTGGGGGAAATACAGAAGCGGGTGAAGAAAAAGGAGAGGATCCTCGTCACCACGCTCACCAAGCGCATGGCCGAGGACCTGACCGAATATTATGCGGATCTCGGAATTCGGGTAAAGTACCTTCATTCTGATATTGACACCCTCGATCGGGTGGAGATCATCAGAGATCTTCGTCTGGGGAAATTCGATGTCCTCATCGGGATCAATCTGCTGAGGGAGGGACTCGATATTCCGGAGGTTTCCCTGGTGGCCATCCTGGATGCCGACAAGGAAGGTTTTCTTCGATCAGAAAAATCTTTAATCCAGACTTTTGGCCGTGCTGCTCGAAATGTAAACGGCCAGGTGATCCTTTATGCGGATAAGATGACAGGGTCTATGGATCAGGCGATTCTGGAAACAAATCGGCGAAGAAAAATCCAGGAGGAGTTTAACAGAGTCCATCAGATTACTCCACAGACCGTGAAGAAAGCGGTTCGAAATATTTTGGCTTCCATCTATGAATCAGACTATTTCACCATTCCAACCGTGTCCGATGCTGAAGAGGCGTATGTTCCCGTCAAAGAGATTCCTGCGATCATTCAGAAGCTGAAGAGAGAGATGAAGGAAGCAGCAAGTCATTTAGAGTTTGAACGAGCCGCAGAGATCCGGGATAAGATCCAGGGCCTTGAAGAGTTGGAATTGAAGATGAGGTAACACCTTTAGGTGTCATTGCGAGTGGAGCGTGGTAATCTGACACAAAGTGTCATTCTGAGCGAAGCGAAGAATCTTGTTGAGATCCTTCGGCCTTGCCCTCAGGATGACTGCTTTACAGTCAGATTGCTTCGTTGGCTCGAAACTTCCGGACTCCTCGCAATGACGATGAAAGCCTTATGGAATCCTTAAACCAAAAGATTGATCGGCTACCCACTCATCCTGGGGTCTATTTGTTTAAAGATAAAAAGGGGACCATCCTCTATGTTGGGAAGGCGGGGAATATTAAACATCGGGTGAATTCCTATTTCCAGAAGCGGGAGGGGATGGATGTGAAAACCCTCGCGATGCTGGAAAAGGTCGCAGACATCGATACTATCGTTACCGATACAGAAAAAGAGGCTTTCATTCTGGAGAATAACCTCATCAAAATCCACCGCCCCCGATATAATGTGAAGCTGAGGGATGATAAAAATTATCCCTGTCTCAGGCTTTCCATGGAAGAAGCATTTCCGACGCTCACCATTGTGAGACGGATCAAGAAAGATGGTTCACTCTACTTTGGCCCCTATCCCTCTGCCACTTCTCTTAGGGAGACCCTGAGATTAATAAGACGGCTATTTCCCATTCGTACCTGCCTGGATACGAAATTTTCTGGCCGTCTCAGACCCTGTATCAATTATGAAATGGATCGTTGCTCAGGACCATGTTGCGGGAAGATCGACCGGGACCAATATCGGGAAATTGTGCATCAGGTAAGAATGTTCCTTGAAGGGAAAAACAAAAACTTGGTTGAAAGCCTGAAGAAGAAGATGGGAGAAGAATCCGAACAACTCCACTTTGAAAAGGCTGCTAAGATTCGAGATCAGATTGAATATATCGAGCATGTGATCGAAAAGCAGAAGATTGTCTCCAGCGATTTTGTTGATCAAGATGTAATCGGTTTTCATCGCCAGGACCATACGTTTGTTGTCCATCCTCTCTTCGTCAGGGGAGGGAAACTCCTGGGAGGCAGGGGTTTTACTTTTCCCTCTACAGGTCTTCCTGATGAAGAGGTTTTCTCCTCCTTCCTTCATCAATATTACCGTGAAGGCAAATTTATCCCCGAACAGATATTGATCCCGAAGGCGATTCCCGAGCAAGACCTGGTTGAACAATGGCTGACCGGGCTGAAGGGGAAAAGGGTTCGACTCTTTGTTCCCATAAAAGGAGATAAGAAGCATCTTCTAAAAATGGCCTGTGAAAATGCTGAACAGTTTCTTCTTGCAAAGAATGAACTGGATAGAGACAGGGAGAAGCTTTTAGAAACCCTGAGGGAGAAGCTTCATCTAAAAAAAGTTCCTCGAAAGATCTCAGTAAGGAACGATACCGTCATTTCAGGATCAAAACGATAGAAGGAGTGGACGATTATGGCATGATGTACGAAATCCTTCTCCGCCGGTATCAAAAGGTCGTTGAAGAAAATGATCTTCCAGATCTGGTTTTGTTAGATGGAGGGAGAGGCCAGTTGAATGTGGCGCAGGAGGTATTCAAAGAACTGAAGATAAAAGAGGTCGATCTCATCAGCCTGGCTAAGGAAAGGGCTGTTGAAGGGTCTCGTCTTTCGAGGTTGAGAAAGACCGAGGAAAAGGTCTTCCATCCTCAGTATAAGGAACCCTTCATTTTGGGAAAGCATTCACCCGTTCTTCACCTTCTTGATCGAATTCGTGATGAAGCCCATCGCTTTGCCATTATTTTTCATAAGAAAGTTAGAAGCAGAGACACAATCAAATCCGTACTGGAAGAAATCCCGGGAATCGGAAAAGTGAGACAAAAGGAGTTGTTGAAATTTTTTGGAAGTGTTGAAAAGATCAAAGAAGCCACGGAAGAAGAATTGGCCAATGCTCCAAAGATGAACCGAAAAACAGCCCAAATCGTCTATCGTTTCTTTAGAAAGGGAGAAGGGTAGGGTCCTTTGGCGGAAATAAAAACGGTGCGCTTATCTACCCGGTGGTAAGCAGAAAAAGCGCACCGTGTCATTCTTTCTTCATGGAAACGATCATCCATTCCTTCTTTTCTGTTCTGGGCAAGGAGATCATACTTAATACGATCGTATTATGTTGGTTCACGATAGAAATAATTTTCTCAAGGTCACCTAACTTTCCGCCCAATCCTTCGATGGTGATTCTTGACCCTTCCTCCCTTACCCCTAAGGCACGGGTCAGGAACCTGACGATGTCCGATTCGGTCGCAATACCAACCAGTTTCCCGTTCTCCACCACAGGAAACGAACCGATCTTCTTCTCTTGCCCGATCTTTAGAGCCTCCTCGAAAGGAGTGTCTGGAGTGAGGGTAACAGGATTCTTCTTCATAATTTCCTTCACCTTCATTTTTGAAAGGAGATAATTCAATTCGTGGACGCTCAATGATGTGGCCGGTGAAGGTGAGGCCTCGAGAATGTCATGTTTCGTAACAATGCCCAACAATTTTCCTTTGTCCACAACTGGAAGCCTTCGGACATTGTTTTCTTTCATTATCTTTTGAGCATCCATAACCAATGTTTCACTGTCTACAGTAACTGGATTCTTTGTCATCATATCTCTAATTCTCATTTTTCATCCCTCCCCTTTAATTTATTTCCCTTGTTATAAGATAATCATCCGTATCCCCATTCCGCAACAATAATAAGAAAACCTGAATATTTTCCTCATCTTAATCGTTCTTATTAAAAGAGTCAATAACAAAATTTTCTCATGAACCCCATTATACTTTTCTAAGTGATGCATCTTAGTGGCCCCCAAGGTTAGCGGTAGCAGATCGGACTTTTTCCTCAACAAGAAGTCGGATCTCATTTAATCGTTTTTCAGTCAGAGCCTCAAACCGGAGGACCAGTGCTGGCTGAGTATTTGAAGCCCTCACCAATCCCCATCCATCCTCAAATTTGACCCTGACCCCATCCACCTCAATGACCGGGTAATCTTTCCTCAATTCTTCTTTTACCGTTTCAACGACTTTAAATTTAATCTCGTCCGGACAATCGACTCGAATCTCAGGGGTGATAAATGTCTTGGGGACATCGCTGAGGAGTGTGGATAATTTCCTGTCCGTCTTTGAGAGGAGCTCAATGAGGCGGCATGAAGCATAAATGGCATCATCATAACCAAAATAACGGTCTGCAAAAAAGATGTGTCCGCTCATCTCTCCACCGAGAGCAGCCTTTTCTTCCCTCATCTTCTCCTCGATCAGGGAGTGGCCTGTCCTCCACATAATTGCCTTTCCACCGTGCTTCTCAATATCGTTAAATAAATTCTGAGAACATTTCACTTCGGCCACGAAAGTGGCTCCTTTTTTATCCTTTAGTATCTCCCTCGAGAATAGGATCATCAATTGATCGCCCCAGATGATGTTTCCCTGATCATCCACCACCCCGATACGATCCGCATCTCCGTCATATCCAATTCCTACATCTGCCCGAATTTTTCTTACCCTGTCTATTAGATCTTTTAAATTCCCCGGAATGGTTGGATCTGGGAAATGATTTGGAAATCGGCCATCCACCTCACAGTAAAGTTCTTCTAACTCGCAGCCCAGATCCCTGAGAAGCGATCCAGCCACAACCCCTCCCGTCCCATTCCCTGCGTCGATGGCCACCCTCATTCTCTTTTCGATATGAATATTCTTTTTGATATAGTCTTGGTAAGGTCGAATGATTTCTTCTTTAGAAAGTTTTCCCTTACCTGCTACAAATTCTTTCTTTTCAATCAATCGCCTCAGATTCTGTATCTTTTCTCCAAAGATGGTGCTTTTCCCTACCGATACCTTAAATCCATTGAACTCTGGCGGATTATGACTTCCAGTGACCATCATTCCGCCGTCTTTATTAAGATGGAAAATGGAGAAATAATAGACGGGTGTTGGACAGAGACCGATATTGACGACATTACATCCTGTTGAGATCAGACCTTCGATCAAAGCTTCCTCAAAAGCCTTTGAACTGAGTCTTCCATCCCTGCCAACCACTAATTCTTTACGGCCCAATTGAGCCATATGAGTCCCGAACCCCTGACCCAATATCCTGACAATATCAGGGGTCAAATCCTGATTGACTACTCCTCGAATATCATATTCCCTGAAGATCTGTGGGTTGATCTGCATAGGTTCTCCTCCTACTATAAAAACGCAAAGCCTGCCTACCGCAGGCAGGCGCATAGTGCATAGCGATTTTTGTTATCTCAACCTTAACCTCAACCTAATGTAGTAAAATTATCTTAAATTTCCTCAAGAATCAACTATTTGTATTTTGTATTTTGACTTTTTAGGGTGGATGAGCTAAATTACAAAAATTGGAGAATCGTCCTATGGAGATCAAAGCCATTCGTGGTTTTAATGACATCCTTCCCGATGAGATTGGAAAATGGCAATTTGTAGAAGAGACAGCTCGGGAAGTCTTTGAAGGCTTTGGTTTCTCAGAGATTCGTATCCCCATCCTTGAACGGACAGAACTTTTCTCTCGGGGTATCGGAGAAGCAACCGATATTGTCGAGAAGGAGATGTATACCTTCACTGACCGGAGTGGCAACTCCCTGACCCTTCGTCCTGAAGCCACAGCCTCCATGGCGCGCGCCTATTTAGAGCATCAGCTCTATACCTTTGATCCCGTAGCAAAACTTTATTGCATCGGACCGATGTTCCGATATGAAAGACCTCAGAAAGGCCGCTACCGGCAGTTCTACCAGATTGATGCAGAGGTTTTTGGTGTGGAGAACCCCATGGTGGATGCTGAGGTCATTGTCATGCTCATCCATTTTTTAAAAAGGGTAGGGCTCGAGAAGCTTGAACTTCAGATCAATTCCTTGGGCTGTCGTGCCTGTCGGCCCAGGTATCGGGAAGAACTGAAAAAGTTTTTGACGAAAAAGGCATTTCAGCTTTGCGAAGATTGTCAAAGAAGGCTTCAGACCAATCCTCTGCGCATCTTTGACTGCAAGGTCGAGACCTGTCAGGAGGCCATTGCCAATTCACCCAAGGTGAGCGACTTCATCTGTTCAGAATGTCAGAAACATTTTGACAAGGCAAAGGAATATCTTGAGATGGCGGGGCTCACCTACATTTTGAATCCCAGAATGGTAAGGGGGTTGGATTATTATACCCGTACCGCTTTTGAGGTGGTTTCTTACCAACTGGGCTCCCAGAATGCGGTGACAGGTGGAGGACGGTATGACAATCTCTTTCAGGAGATCGGAGGCCTTGATGTTCCAGGAATTGGTTTTGCTATTGGGATGGAGAGGCTTGTCTCCTTATTGCCAAAGGATAGAGAATTTTTCCAAACTCCGCACCTCTTCATTGCTGCTTTGGGAGAAGGGACCCTTAAAGAGGCTTATCAAATCATCAATCAATTACACCTCGAGGGAATTCGAGCGGAGTTAGACTATGAGGGAAAGAGTCTGAAAAGTCAGATGCGAAGGGCTGATAAACTCAAGGCTCGATATGTTCTCATCCTGGGAGAAGACGAGTTGAAACGAGGCAAAGCAGTATTGAGAAATATGGAAAGTAAATCCCAGGAAGAGATCCCGATTAACAAGCTTTTAGAAACCCTAAAATCAAAGACCGTTTGAGATTGATCGATAAACTTTTTAGTGGTATTATTTTGGCCTTAACAGACACGAATCACGGACACGGACACGAATATTGGGGGATCGTTCAATGGTAGGACGCCGGACTCTGACTCCGCGAATCGAGGTTCGACTCCTCGTCCCCCAG
>JBEKWN010000146.1:0-5334 GCA_049513055.1 Thermodesulfobacteriota bacterium | reverse complement strand
CCTGCCCTGAAGCCTAGCGTCAAGGGCATAGCGTGAGGCCTATAGATTCAAAGCAAGGCAGTCACTTCTGACTTCATTTTGAAGTCAAGAATTTCTACCCCTCTGAGGGGCCGGCAAGGTGCGCTGCTGAGGGTACCCGCCGCCTGGTGTTAAAGGCGTGGGATAGATTTGGAGGAAGATGATAATTGTGGAGATTGGGTATACCGTTTCTTCCCAAAAGAAGATATGGAGTTCAGTATCATTTCGTGCTATCCTATTTGATAGATGTGGAGGTAAACATGAAGACTCTAGACCGAATCACTTTCAATCAAGAAGTCATGGGCGGCAAGCCGTGCATTCGGGGGCTCCGTGTCACCGTGGGGACAATTGTTGGTCTCATTGCAGCCGGACGGACCAAGGATGAGGTGTTGAAGTTATATTCATACCTAGAGCCGGAAGATATTGATCAAGCCCTCGCATACGCTGCATGGCGAGTTGAGGAAATAGACGTCCCGATCATTACCGCATGAAGATTCTGATCGACATGAACCTTTCCCCCGCATGGGTGTCAGTGTTGGAAGAAGCGGGGCATACAGCCTCCCATTGGTCAACCATCGGCTCGTTAAATGCTCCTGATCGCGAGGTTCTGTTATGGGCTAAAGCGAATGGGTATTTGCTGTTCACCCATGACCTCGACTTCGGGGCAATCCTTGCTGCCACTGAAGCCGAAGGACCAAGCGTCATCCAAATTAGGGCACAAGACATCTCTCCTGACCACTCAAAGAATTTGCTCCTCAACATCCTCAATAAGTTTGTCAAGAATCTTCTTCAAGGGGCTTTGATTTCGGGGGATGAGGAGAAATCAAGAGTTCGTTTACTTCCCTTAAGACGAGACAAAACAGAATAGGTTGAAGATTCTGGGGTCATAGATTTCGAAGTTAGGGGCCTGGGGTCAGGCTTTGGAAATTTGGATTCGGTATTCTCCATAAAAAAGTTGGTCCACTATTAATTAAACAGATAAATCCAGGAGGGGAGCATGGGGGAGATTGTTCACACGTCGCGAATCAAAATCGTAAGAGAAAAAGGTCCGACAAGAAGAGCCATGATCGAAGGGTTTGATGAGCCGATCTATTATGGTGTTCACGGAGGGATCAAACGGTTCTATAAGATAGAGCCGGAAAAAGAGCACGCTGCCACCCTTGACCATATTGTTGCAGCCACGGCAGCCTGAATGATGGGAACTTTGGCCAGGTTCCTGGCCGAAAGACAAATTCCAACTCCAGAAGATCGTTACCGGGCGGAAGTGGAAGGGGATATCGAAAACGTAAACAATGTCCTGAAAATTACCCAAATTCGGGTCAAGTACTATTTGAAAGTGTCTTCGGGAAAATCGCAGGAGGCGAGAGAGGCCTTCTCTTCTTACCTGACTTCCTGCCCTGCAGCTCAGAGCGTGATCGGCTGTATCCTTATAAAGGATGACCTTATCCTCGAAGAGGCGACTGGATAGTTTTGAAAATAGGGATACTCCCTATTTCGTATTGAAGAGTTATCCATAAAAAAGTTGGCCCATTACTTGATCGCATGGCGCATGGCGTAGAACATAAACCTCAAAGCTGTTAAGCTGCATAGGGCATAGGGCATAGGGCATAGGGCATTAAGAGAGCCTTTCTTTTTTTCTTGCCAAAGATCTTTCTTTTATCTTAGAAAAATGGGAGAATCCTCCATCAGCTCAATGCTGGAGCGGAAGAGTGAATGGAAATCACGTTACGAGAAGATCTTGATCCAGACATTGATTTTTATTACCATTACCAGTTCAAAATTTATCACGAGCCCTATTTAATTTGGGATAGAGATACTTGGAAGACGGTACTAACCACGTGCACCGTGTATCGCATCGAAGTCGATGGGAAATATGCCGGAGATGTCCTATTGGAGGGCAGGGGAAGGGGCACAAAGTCCATTGTTGACTTGAGCATCTTACCCGAATACCAAGGCAAAGGAATCGGGAAAGCCGTTCTTGAACAAGTCAAGAAGATGGGTATAAAACTTACAGCCGTCACCCGAAAGGAAACGCTCAATTTTTTCTTGAAATCCGGGTTTGTTCTAAAGAAGAGGATGGGAAATTATTATGACCCTGGGGTGGATGGATATTCTATTACCTTCTCGAACCCAGTTTGAACAATCGGGAAGGGGGGCATAAGGGAGTAAGCTAAGAGTCATCCATAAAAAAGTTGGCCATTTCCAAATGCACGCATAGCGCAGAGCGCATGGCGTAAACCTCAAAGCTGAAAGCTCAGGACTCAAAGCCCAATGTTTCCAAACTCCTTGACTGGCCGGCAAGGTGCGCTGCCGAGCGCACAATATGAGATGATATTTACCCCGTTAGAAATAATGCCCTGCTATTCCCTCCGGGCCAGAGGCCCTCTGGGCCGGCGGCTGCACCGGGGTTACGTTTTAGAATAATTCCGGCGGGATCTAATGCCCCGCTCGGTTTCGAGTCGTAACGACTAGAATTTCTAACGGGGTTTACCTTTCTGGGAAGAACAGCTCTACGTGCTTCCATTTTTTAGTCAACTTTTAAAAAACCTGGAGTCACCCATTAAAAGGCACCTGTCAAGAGAAAATCCTTCTCATAAAAATAAAGTGGGCTTAGGATACAGTAAGTAAGAAGATTTTGGAAGAGTTTTGGGTTAAACTTAGGGCCAGTCTGTTCAGAAAGACAAGTCAATCCAAAGGAGGCAGTTATGTTCAAAAGAATTGACCATGTAGAGATCACATCAGGCAATCTCGAGAGGAGCATCCAATTCTATAAAGAGGTGTTTGGTTTTGCTCTCAAGGAGAGGAAAAAATCATCATCGCCGGAGATAGAGGAGATTGCATTCCTCACACTCGGGGATACGATGCTCGAGCTATTGGCGATTAAGAATTCTGTGCCACCTTCCAAAGGCCCGCAGATAGGTTTCCGGACAATGGCGATCGAAGTCGATGACATGGATCGAGCAGTCGAATACCTGAAAGGCAAGGGCGTCGAGGTGTCAAAGGGGCCGGTCATGCTCGGGACATCGAAACGTGCCGAGATCAAGGATCCTGATGGCCTGAGTATTGAACTCCGCCAGTGGTGATCCGTTTCGCGCGTAGATCAAAATCGAAAGCGCCGGTATCAAGTCCAAACTATTGACCGGTGTCATTCATAAAAAATTAGCGGGTCTAAATGCACGGATAGCGCAGAGTGCAAAGAGCAAGGCTGGTTGTAGGTTAAAAATAAATATTGAAGCATTAAGCCAATCGCTTATCGGTTCAGGGAGGAAAGGAGAGCGAAGATGAAAGAAATTCACAAGGCATTTAAAGAATTCAAGAAAGAGTTTCCCGCCGTCTACAAAGGCCATGAAGCGCTAGGGAAAATGATTCATGAGCAATCTGGCCCTCTGCCCGAGAAAATCCGCTGGCTAATCAAGATTGCCGTTTCCGGGGCAAGCGGTCATGCTTTATCTCTAGAGACTCATATCCTGAAAGGAAAGGAATCCGGCCTTACCAAGGATGAGATTAAGCATGCACTTCTTCTGTTAATACAGACCACCGGATTTCCGGCTTTTATGGAGGCTTACTCCGTTTTTAAGAGGATGCGTTAAACCAGAAAACAGCGCGTAGGGGGGCGAAGTCAGGCTTGCAAGGGAAGGGGACTGCGGTCAGGCTTGGGCTTGAGAAATTGAGATTTGGTGTCATCCATAAAAAAGTTGACCCTATCCTCCTGTAGCATAGTGCATAGAGCAAAGCGCATAGCGACGATTTGCACCGGTAGATGGAGTCATCCGAAAACTAAGTTGTGGATTTAAGATAGAAAGAGATTCTGAAGACAGAAAATGGTTAAAACTCTAGTACCTATCAAGCGCTTTAAAGAAAGGGATTGACCATGAAATGTTCCACACAGGCTTTTGTCAGTTTGTCAACGAAAATGTTGAGTTACGGCTTATTGATTTGGATCTTCTCACTGCCCTTCACCGCAATTGCTCAAGAGACGATACCCCTATCCATATCAATGGAAAATTATGACTATCCCTACCCGGTAAAATTACTTCCCCTTACCATAGAGGGTCAGGACTTAAGAATGGCCTATATGGACATACCACCTGAAGGAACCCCCAATGGCATGGCCGTATTACTTTTACACGGAAAGAATTTCTTCGGAGCCTACTGGAAAGAGACTATTCATATCTTGTCTCAAAACGGCTTCAGAGTGATTGTCCCTGACCAGATCGGTTTCGGGAAATCGTCAAAACCGAATATCCATTATAGTTTTCATTTATTAGCAATCAATACCAAGAAAGTTGTGGACAGCCTCGGAATAACGCACGTTGCGGTTGTTGGTCACTCGATGGGGGGAATGCTGGCAACAAGATTTACCCTCATGTATCCTGAGACGGTTACCCATCTGATCCTTGAGAATCCCATTGGTCTGGAAGATTATAGAATATATGTGCCCTATACTCCTATTGAAGAAGCATATCTGAATGAACTGAACGCAACAGAGGAAGGAATTCGGAATTACCATAAAACTTACTATGTGAAATGGAAGCCTGACTATGAAGAATATGTTCAAGTTTTTTTCAGGTGGAAAGCAAGCGGTGAATACCCGAGGCTGGCCATGTCTTCAGCACTCACATCCCAGATGATTTACGAACAACCCGTTTGCTATGAATTTCCATATATCAGGTCAAAGACCCTTCTGGTCATTGGGCAATCCGACAGAACGGTTGTCGGTAAAGCGAAAGTGAAAAAAGAACTGCTCTCTTTGGTGGGGCAATACCCGGAATTAGGCAGAAGGACTGCAAAACTGATAGCAAACTCTTCCTTGATTGAATTGCCTGACGTTGGGCATATCCCTCATCTGGAAGCGCCGGAACTCTTCCATAAGGAGTTATTGAAATTTCTTAAAGCAAACTAAATGATCTTTTCGGAGGCTTCTATGGCAACCGCCCTTGACCCCAAACAAGTTGGCCCTGTTTTATCAGTAGGGCGCGTAGAGCAGAGTGCATAGCGATATCTCAAGCTCAATACAAAGAGGTGGACTCTGGCGAGACCCTTTCGAATCAAGTTTGAAGATGAAAGCCGATACATTTCAGCCTTTCCTTTTTCCTTCCTCTTTTATTCTGGAAGCATCCTTTTGGTAGAAAATTTTATTCAAAAAGAGAATTTTCACACCTGGTGACAATCTAAGAGGTGGGGTCAAATCTTTACGGGCTGTTGCTCAAAAAGCCCAATTCAAAAATATCTGAACATTTAAGTTTCGATGAATGATAGCCGAGGGTAATTAAGACCAAATAGCACCATTTGGCCGATTTTTGAGTTCATCAACTC
>JBEKWN010000145.1:0-5376 GCA_049513055.1 Thermodesulfobacteriota bacterium | reverse complement strand
TTCGTAATCACTAGGTCGAGGGTTCAAATCCCCCCGCCGGCTCCATGCGCTTGTAATAATTTCAATAGGTTGCAAGATTGAAACGCTAAAAAATACCGTCAATGGACTGTCACCAGGTTCGAGTGACCTTGTATTAACAGGTCATAGAACGCAATCTTTGACGTGAACAAAGATAATTTAATTAGCAGCAAGGAAGGCAGTTTTACTGGCAACGGCTATTTGAAGTTTTCTCTTTTTTATATCTTCAGGGATCATAACATACCGTGATCCATCGGGAGCCACATAGACATGAACCAGCTTGACATTTTCGATATGAGGAGCCAATTTAACAAGACTCTGTTCATCAAAATATTCCGTTGTGTCGTGAATATCCCAAAATTCTCGTTCTTCTTTTCTTGAACGAAATTTAGGAATAGGTTTTAGTCGTCTCAGTCTCTTCATTTCAATCTCCTCTTATATCGCCGTTTTTCTGAATCAGTCATTTGTCTTGCAGTTACGAGTTCCGCAACCTGCCTACTCTCAAATTTTACAATAATAACCAAATATCTTCCAGCTTCTGTTCTTCCATAAATTACTTGACGGCCATACTTACCACCAGCATGGATGAGAGCTTCCGAATCATGAAATGCCTCATCCACTTCTTCAATAGTCAGGTGATGTCTTTCCCAGATGTGTTCAATGGTTTCTTCATCCCATAAAAGCTCAGCTTCTATCAATTCATCCCTCTGCGACTTACAATATAATTTTACCCTTAATTTTGTCAACAGGGAAATTCAAACTTTCTCTTTCCAACTCTCAATATTTAGTGTTAGAGAGGTCAACCACCCTTCCAATTCTCATTGACACCCCTTTCTAAAAAGAATAAAATCCAATCAAAACAAAGGCCATTCGTTATTAACCTTTAACCATATAGGGAGGATATGGTTGCCAGATGAATTCAGACCCCATTTCTGAACAAGGGAATGGGGTTTTTTGTTCTATGGGGAGGGAAACATGAAAAAAGTATCCTTATTAATTCTATTGTACCTTTTCTTATTGCCTGCTTGTGCCACTGTCAGCTATTTGCCTTCAAATAGTTCTATAACTTACCCTCCGACAAACCAAGTTGAAGTTTATTGGGACAGGCCAAATATGCCATATTCAGAAATAGGAATGATTATAGTTGATGGTGACTTTCATGGTGAAGAAAGATTAGTGTTAAAACTTAGGAAAAAAGCAATGGCAATAGGTGCCAACGGAGTAATCGTAAAATCTCCGAGTCAAAGCACCAAAGTAATTGCAACGGGATCAGCAGTGTACGCCATTCCCAGTCGTAGGATAGAAGGGATCGCAATAAGATTTAAGGACGAACTACTAAAGCCTCAACTAAATCCACCTGAGAAATCTATAACATCAACTCCTGCCACTCCATCTTTAAGTACAAGTAACATTGTTACTGTTACTTGTACTTTTGCTAACATTCGATCAGGTGCTGGAAATGATTATCCTGTAGTCAGCACCGTGAAACAGGGAGACAAGCTAACTGTGATTGGAGAACTCGGTGATTGGCTGAACGTCCGGTTGGGGGATGGTAAGGAAGGATGGATCAGTAATAAAGTTGTCAAATAACTTTTTTATCACAGTCCACTTTCATCCCTTCTGATATGAATCTGCGCTGCCCTTGCAGCCCTTCCCCTCTATTTCCTCTATGCCTTTCCTCCTAACATACCCTCCATCCATGGCCTTCCTTGTGGTGTACACCTCTTCTGAGGCCACTGAATCGGTTGGCCATGAGTATTTTTTGCCTTGCTTGGTCTGTGGGGGTCACCTAAAAGAGAGTGAACGATGGAGTGAGGATTATTTCTTGTCGGTTTCTAAAATGAGACCTTCTTGGTCTCGATGAATATGGATGCTTATGTCTGTAAGATCTATCAACCTTTCTCTATCGTCTTCATTTAGTGATGCAGATAATACCTCGTTGAATTTATCAATATCACCTTTAAAAGCTCCAAACTCAGTAATGTTTCCCTTTAAACAAATTTCTTTTATTTCGTTATTGATATGTAAAATGCGTTCCTTAAATCTTTTCGCCCGTTCAGTATCCGCTCTTTGATCTTCAATTATTAAATCTAATATAGTAAGCGATCCCTTTAAATCATCTAACCTTCGATTCTTCTCATAATCACTAAAAAGTTTCTGAGCTTCCTCAAAATACTTCATTTTTCCCTCCATCGTGATCCATCAGGGGGAAGTTTCTTCCTCGCTATCCAGAGATCGGTTAGTAATTCCTGAGTCAGTGAGAGAAGTGGGATCGTACAATCTGGTTCACAATATGAACCAGATTGTTACCTTTATTCCTTTATCAATATCCCTTCTTCCTCATCCTTCTTAATATGAATCCGAGCAGCCAACGCAGCTCTGTCTCCCCTTCTTCTTCTCACTTCTTCGATGCCTTTACGGTTGTGGAGAAACTTACAGTGATGGTCAGGACCAACAGATTTGAAGAACTGATCTAAGAATTTGTGAACCTCTTCAAACGGTTCTCCCAATTCTCGAAGACAATCCTCACAGTGTTCCTTTAAACTGCCCATGTGTTCTATTCTATCTCAAAAGAGGATCGGAGAGAAGGTATTTCTCCTTTCTACTGAGATACCCTCCATCCATGGCCTTTCTTATGCGTGTACACCTCTCCTGAGCCGCTGAATCGGCTGGTCAAGAGTTATTGCCTTGCTCAGCCTTAATGAATGGTCAGGGATGCTCGATTGAGTACTTCCTGAACTTTGCACTTCCAAAAGTTCAAAAGAAAGTGTATATTAGAACCAGAAATTATCAAGGGAACGGATGGTCTGACCTCATCCAAATAATACTTCTTCAAATTCCACGGATGAAATATATATATATGAAAACGTCCTTTGTTGCATAATGCCCCCCGTAAGGAGTATGCATGTCAGACCTTGCTACGGCCATCTCAATTGTTCGGGAGTCTACGGCTGCGCTTCTTCGAATCCACGTAGCGAAACCCGAGAGAGTTAAGAAGGGCAAAGTGAAGCCAGCCTCTATTGAAGCTTCCCTTGCTGGTAGCGCCTTCTGTATTGTCGCGGACCGCTACATTCTCACCGCTCACCACGTCCTCAATAATGGTCAGCAGCACGACCCAAAGGACAAGTTCTACGCCTTTATCGTCCCTCAGAACGGCGACCCTGCCTATCACTTCCCCGTTGTCTCATTCCCTATAGAGCGTCCCGATATCGACATCGCGGTTCTCGAAGTGGGGCCATGTCACACATCTGGTATGCATATACCCGCTATTCCAGTATCCTTTGCACAGCAAGCCGACGGCAGTCGTGTTGTCACGGTAGGATTTCCCTCGCCCGAAATCAGTAACATTAACATTGATCAACGGCTCAACTTCCTCGGAGGCCAGTTTTTCATGAAGAGTCATGCCAACGAAGGTATCGTTTCAGCTCAATACTTTATCGCAGGTGTGCGCGTCTATGAGTTAAATGTCGGTTGGCACCATGGAGAGAGCGGAGGACCCATCGTTGCCCTCACGGACCCACCGGCAGCGTTTTCACTAATGCAGCACTATCGCGACATCAAGTCTCCTCACGGGATAGTGGCGGGGCCACATCGCGGGAGTAGTCTATTGCCGATTGAGCAAGAGTTGTCATCTCTTGGTGCCACCAGCATATGACCACGTCGGTGTCTAATGACACTTTATCTTCCTTTCAACTGGTAATCTTCGATTCTTGAATATGGTCCCCAGTAATGACTTGTGTACTCCTCAATTTAGACTCTCTCCAAATATCTTCATCTCTCCCGACCAATTAAGGGTCCCTGCCCAATTCTCATTGACACCCGGTTCCTGATTTAGTACACTTCAATCTAAACTGAAGCCCTCTAACGTTAACCTCTAACCTATCGGGTGGGTATATGGTCTGGAGATGAATTTGGGACCCCATTTCTGAGAAGGGATGGGGTTTTGTTTATGTGGAATAGTTTTGGAAGGGAGCTGACCCGCATGAAATCATTATCCATTAAGTTGGGAGTTGTCGTTTTGGTTATCGGATTTCCTATTCTTTGCTATGGGGGGAACGTGATCACGAGCATCGGTGAATATTACCTTGGTCAAGACATCAAAACTGTTCGCAATTTGGTGGAGTTTACGCTTGAGGAGTACGCAGTCCTCCAATCGTTTCCAGGTTGGTTCGATTTGCCGGGTGAAAAGATATTCAAAGCTCCGGATGTAATCTTCAATCGCCATTGCTGGTATCTGACTATTGGCGCTCTTAATGGGCGAATCTATACATTGGGCCTTCAGTACATCAGTAAAGACCGAGCGGTAGCTGATAATCTGTTTGAGGAAACGTTGAGATATATTAAGTCGCAGATGGGCACACCTACAGAACAAACAAAGACACCCAAGCGGTACATCTGGGACTACATGGATGGGAACGTACTCCTTGCAGGGCGTGAGGCGATGGGCTTGTGGTGTATCAATTTTTTGGTTACAGGTAAGCATCCCAAGCCGTAGATGGGAAGGTTCACTTTGGAGATAGGGTATTTAAGACTTTCATAAGGGAAATTATAGTGGCTAAGGCAATTCTATGAAGGAAATTTTTCAAAGAAAAGCATTTTGGGTAATTCTCGTAATCCTTTTACTCGCTGTTTTTGTATATCCCCCATGGTTGGAAAAAGAATTTATTAGGGGACACCTCCTCTATGTTCATCGTTATTGGGATTTGATTTTTATAGATAGAACTTGGAACTCCTATAACTCAATTGAACTTGACCTTAAAATGATACTTGCAGAAAGTATCATAGCCATTTTATTAGCCATTGGAATTTGTCTGATCCCTTTCCACAAAGGAAACAAGAAAAGGATTAGCTGACTTTGGGGGATAGGGTTGACGTCCCCGATAAGGCCGGACAGCCCACTCTGGCTTTCGAGCCTTGACCTTTCCCATCTATTCCAGTCCATTCCATCTGTTTCAGTCTTTTTTACTCAATTCAGTCACAGTGGTTTTCGGGTTGGGCCGAATATAGCATCTTCGATTGCCTTTTCTATTTTTCGGCTGGGCTTCCACATGAACTCATGCTCATAACGTCTCTTTGTAAAGAGATGCTCAGTATGAATAATTTTAACGTTTCTCTCTCTTTTAACGCCGAAGTTCAATGCGTCCATAGCAAGGTGCGATCCCCTTTCCCATTCAGCACGATCAATCCGACCTTCAGCATCGAAAGGGAGTAGCTCGTAGTAGGTATGGATAATGCGCAGTGGCTTTCGATGACTCCTTCGTTGTCCAGGCACACCCAAAACAAAATAAGGATATGACAGCCATTAGGCAAAAGATCATCACCCCGTTACGCATAGAGACGATTCCCTCCTTTTTATCC
>JBEKWN010000144.1:0-5380 GCA_049513055.1 Thermodesulfobacteriota bacterium | reverse complement strand
TCTCTCGGCCGGGAAAACATGTGCGTCACAGCGCCGCCGATGATCGAACCGATGATGCCGAGCACTATCGTCCAAATTAGCGCCAGATGGACGTGCATAATTGACTTAGCAATCACTCCCGCAAGTAGACCGATAAGTATGTACCAAATTAGGTGAAACATAATTCTCCTCCTTCTAAAATGATAAGAACTTGTTTTGGGATGGGTTGAATATACAAAAAAGAATGTAGTATGTCAAGAAAAATGGACCACAAGATATGGGAGGCCTCCCTTATACGTTCGAGCACAAGCCAGGCACCAAGCTTGGGAAGATAAGTCGAAGTCATCGCAGGAAGAGATCTCCCCTTAAATTGAAAACCGAGAATATCTTGCCAAGAAGTGCCCCTTCCAAAAGGCTTCGATATGGAGGACAAAACAAAACTCTGGTTTCGTTCCGTTTGTTACTATTTGTAATGTTGCATGGAGGCAAGATTCTCAAAAATGAGGAGTTCAGGAAGGAGTCCTCAGAAAAGTGGTATAAAGGTTACACCTACCTAATCTTTAATGTGAGCTAACCTTCAACTTTGATGATTACGGGAAGAAAGAAAGTATAACGCCAAGCTCACCGGCAACGAAGCCCCAAAGCTTTCGCTGTCAGGTGAGGCGTGAGGTTAGCCACCGGGTTTCGTTATTATTTGATCCTTTTTTTGCTTGAGCCAGTCTTCTAATTTGATTTTTGGAGCTCCTAAAATGTTGTTGGCCTCTGATGGATCACCTTTTTCACCGATTTTTTCAAAGGCAGCCATAAAATCGCTTGCAAACTTCATTTCTTTCGAACCTCTTATTGAGGCAATAATAGTGGCCAGCCAATATGGCATTGTGGACACTTTTTTAATCTCTGGGTGAAAAACATTACAGTAGCGTTTTACCGCTTCATGAAAAAGAATACCTTCAGGCCCGTGGATAATGAATCTTTTATTAATTGCCTTTTCAAGCCCGTATGAAGTCGCAACCATCCTGGCATAGTCATCTGCAGCGATAAGATGATAAGGATTCGGCTGTTTTCCAAACACGAATGCTCTGTTTCCTCGTACGAACTTTGGTAAATTCTCCATGAACCATGTGGGACAAAAAATACTATAGGGCACGCCGCTACCTCGTATGGCTTTCTCGGCTAAAAATTTACGTTTTATCAGTGGAAACCATGTGTTTTCTTCAGCAACCGATGTACCCGAGATATATGTGATACGTTGAAGTTTCAGCTTAGGGGCCACCGACGATACATTTTCTACGCCTAATTGTTCTATTTCTCCTGAGAGATTAATATGAACGCCGAAACAGCTATCCAACACTTTTTCAAGGCTCTCTACATCATTTATATTACCTTTGACAATTTCGAAATCATCTCCAAATCGTTTTGCAGCCTTTTCAATATCCCGCACCATGAGCCGCACGATGTAACCGTTTTGCTTTAAGTGTATCGCAACAGGTTCACCTAAAAGGCCAGTAGCACCAATAACTGAAATTGTTCTTCTCATTTTACCACCTTCCTTTTCTTGATCTTTCAACTTCCAGCGTTTGCAAGAATTCTCTGAATTGGTTTTGCGTTGAGAAGGCCTTCCCGAAGGTTCCGGTCGGATAGACCGTTTGCTGTCTTTTGGATTAGTTCAGCCGCAGCGCCCCATTGCTCTCTCGCTTCGCTTCTACGCCGCAGCTTACCGTAAGCCGATGCCAAGGAAGCGTGCGCCTCCCAAAGCTGTCGTGGGTTACCTACTTCTTTAAGAATCAAAATAGCTTCACAAATGCTCGAAATGGCCTTATCGAGCTCGTTACGTTTCATCTGAACCTCACCAAGTAGCCTTAAAAATCGTCCTTCGATCTTTTTCATATGTTCTTTCCGTGATATTTCGAGATTTTTTATAATTCTGGCTTCCGCTTCATCAACCTTTTCGCGCTGCAAGAGGATAAGAGAGGCCAGGGAATCCAGCCGGGCCTCCCAACGGTCTCGCGATCTATTATAGTCGGGACTCTTGGACTCTTCTTCAAAAGATTTGATGCGCTTCCATACTTCTTCCGTGTTCCCTTGATCGAACAGATTCTCCATCAAGTTGACATTGGCTTGTGCAATGATCTCGCCGAGGATTGTGCCTCCCATTGGATATTGCTCCATGAGTTTACGTGCAATTCCCTCGCTTTTCAGGTTCCATTTCCAAGCTTCTTCAGGATGACGGATCTCGCTGTAGCAGTAACCCAGCGTGTTGTAAAGTCTCCCCAAGTGAACTGCGCCTCCAAATTTTTCACAAAGATCAATTCCGTGCTTGAGTGCTGCGAAGGCATCTTGTATACGACCAATTTCAGCAAGAGAAAGTCCCCGGATGAAGATAAGACCTGAGAGTTGGGTAAGGTTAAACATTTTACTGAGCGCATCAGTCACTCCCTCTGTCAATTCAACTGTTTTGCCGGGCCTGCCAAGCCATCTCTCAGCCACCGCACGCAGCCCGCGAACAGCAACGACTGCTCGTGGGTTCCCCGACTGAAGCGCCATTTCTTCAGCTTCGACTGTCATTTTGTGTCCTTCGTATCGGTAGCCCATGCTACCCAAATAGAACCCCTTAACCGATAATATTCGACTCTCGGCCCCTTTATCCCCCGCCTCTCTTGCTCTTATGATTCCTTCCTCATAAGATTTGATCGCTTCTTCACGCGTCATAGGCATAAACCACTTTGCCCATGCAGATTCCGCCAAGATCTCGATTTCATCTGCGATCATCCCATGTTTTTGGCAGACTTCCATGGCTTTTCTATAATTCTCCAGCGCAGTATTAATATCACCAATGTCAACGCTGGCTGAGGCCAGTCCTTGATGAATTCTTCTATCTTTATCCAGATCCAGTGAAATAGGGGCGCCTTCTACCACTTTCAGTGCTTCCCTAAAAAATTCGCATGCTGCCTGAGCGGCCTTATTTTGGTTGGATTTTTCTCCTGCCAACATTAAATACTCAATCGCCTTCTCCGTATTTCCACTTCTCCCGTAATGGTGGGCAAGCAACTCGTAGTGTTCGGGTAGACGATCCGCATACAGTCCTTCGATCGCCCGGGCAATCCGGCCGTGAATCTCTTGGCGCCTCTGTTTGAGAAGACTTTCGTAAGCCACTTCCTGGGTGAGAGCGTGTTTGAAGATATACTCCAGTTCCGGGTAGAGGGTTTTTTCATATAGGATCTCGAGCCCCACCAGGTTCGTGAGGCGCACCCGCAGCTCCTCCCCTAACTCCATAATGCTCTTGAGGAGACGAAAGGCGAAATCCTTCCCAATGACACTCGCTACCTGCATGGTTTGCTTGAGGTCCTCACTCAAACGGTCCATGCGGGCAGCCAACACGCCCTGGATCGTAGTCGGGATCTCCAACTGATAGATGGGGCGGTTACAGATGTACCGATCGCCCGACTTCACAATATCGCCGCGATCGAGAAGATCCCGCACGATTTCCTCAACGAAAAAAGCATTCCCGCCGCTCTTCTCCACGATCTTTTTCTCAAGCGCCGGGTCCAGAGGCAATCCACGCAGAATATTCCTTACCAGCCGAATGGAGGCATCGAAACTAAGTGTCTCCAACCCCAGCCGCTGATAATGAGCGCCCTGAGCCCAAGGCGGGGCGCCCTCGGGACGATAGGCTGAAATCATCAGAATCTTGTGACCATGAATGCAGTGTGAAAAATAAGTAAAAAATTCTTCCGATATTTTATCTATCCAATGGACGTCCTCCAGGAAAATAACCAATGGCTTTTCCTCACTCATGGCAAGAAGAAGGTTTTTCATAGCTTCGAACGTCCCAAACTTGCGGCCTTCGGGATCAAGGACATTGAATCTTGGATCGTCCACCTTTAGTGATAGAAGATTCCTATAAAAAGGGATCATAGGAGCAAGGCCATTTTGGGCCTTCTCCATGATTCGATTTCCGCCCTCCTCTTCACTCATCCCTTCTACGATACCAAAGGCTGCCTTGACCAAATCAATCACCGGAAGAAAGTTAATGTTCCGACCATAAGGGACGCAAATGCCGGTGAGAAGAGTCTCATTGCCCCCTAAAATCTTTTGAAACTCGTAGACAAGTCGGCTCTTGCCAACCCCCGCCTCACCAACCACACCTACCACTTGAGCCTCGCCGCCTTTCACCCTCTCATATGCCGATCGAAGTGCTTCCATTTCAGGCCGACGGCCGACCAGATCCGTCATCCCCCGAGCCAAACCTACGGCAAACCTTGTCCGCATATCGGGCAGATCAGAGATCAGTCGATAGAGATGTTGCTGCTGGGCCTTGCCTTTTAAAGGGATCTCCCCTACCGATTCTTCCCTAAAATACCCCCGTGTGATATTCCGGGTTTCCTGGCTTATCCAGACTTCTCCAGGCTTTGCCGCCTGCTCGACACGGGCCGCGAGGTTGGTGGTATCACCAATCGCTGTGTAATCCATCCGCAAATCATCTCCGATGGAGCCCACGACCACCGGGCCTGAGTTAAGTCCTATGCGCATCTTGAAATCCAGTCCGCGCTCCTTCCTTACTTTTTCGCCATACTCTACCATGGCTTTTTGAATCGACAAGGCGGCATAACAGGCCCGCTGAGCATGGTCCTCATGAGCAATGGGTGCACCAAAGATGGCCATTAATCCATCGCCCGTGAATTGAGTAATTGTTCCTTCCCATTTATGAATTTCATCCATCAGGATGTGAAAACATTCATCCACTATCTGACGTACTTCCTCGGGATCCAGCTTCTCAGACATGGCCGTGTAGTTTGCCACATCTGCAAAGAGCACCGTCACTAACTTCCTCTCACCCTCAATCGAGCTGCGGATGGTGAGAATCTTGTCTGCCAGGGATTTCGGTGTGTAGGATTTGGGTCTGGAGTAGTCAATGGTAGGGGCTTCTTTGAGCTTGGATAATTGATACCCGCACTCTTCACAAAACTTCGCCGCTGGCGGTAACGGATGCCCGCATTGAGGGCATTTAAGCTCAAATTTATACCCACATTCTATGCAGAAATTGGCTCCCTCTTTATTGTCTGTCTGGCATTTTGGACATTTCATTCTTGGGCTCTCCTCCGATAGAAACCCCTTACTGCAATTCTAAATGGTTGAGGTTAAGTTGGGAGGTTAATTCGATACCCTATGATTCGATAAAAGACTACTAATTTTGAATGCAAACGTCAACAGGGATTATTGATTACTACTCGAAGTGTTGTATGGCGGGGCAAAAATGTAAAAACAACATTACAGGAAGGAGTCCTTAAGAAAAGGGGGTTGAATAACACCTACGAAGTTTGGAGACTAGTCTGCGTTAGAGCTTGTTGATTTCCGATTGAGAGGGAGGATAATTCAGGATTTTAGCGGTAGTGCTTACTGA
>JBEKWN010000143.1:0-6421 GCA_049513055.1 Thermodesulfobacteriota bacterium | reverse complement strand
TTCGTGTGATGAGGGAGGATACCCGTATGAAGCATATCAGGATTGGTGATCACAATATCCCCCTGGGTGCGGATCGCCTGTCGAGCATCCTGGGGGGTGTCTCCATCATAGGTGAATGTGGTCATCGGTTGTCTGATCCGTTGAATGAAGCTTTGGAGTTCAAACATCTGGTCTTGGGAAAGGGCTTTCGTGGGAAAGAGATAAAAAGCCTTTGAAAAAGGCATTTCCAGTTTCGTGTTCAACACAGGGAGGTTATAACAAAGCGTCTTCCCAGAAGCGGTCGGGCTAACGACTACGATATCCTTCCCTTCATGAACCGCCTCGACCGCCTCAACCTGGTGGGAATAGAGTTGTTCGATTCCTTCTGTTCCCAAAGCCTCTCTGATGATGGGGTGGATAAACTTCGGAAAGGGGCGATATTGTCCTTCTCTCTTTTTAAAAATTCGAAGATCTGTGATACAAGGCGAGATGGCGCGGGAATGTTTCCAGAACTCGATAATCTCTTCAATCGACATCCAATGTTCTCCCCCAAACAAAATAAAGTTCGGAGTTCTAATTTCGAAGTTTATCGCAAAATTCAATATTGAATTTTGCCTGCCTGCCGGAGGCAGGGATTTTGAAATTTGGATTTTGGATTTTTATATTTCTCCTCTCTGATAGGCCTGGATGAAAGCCTCCACCACTTCTTTATCTAGTTGTGTCCCAGAACACCTCCTGAGTTCTTCGATCGCCACCTCCTTCTCCGTCGCCTTCCGATAAGGCCGGTCTGTGGTCATCGCATCGTAGGTATCAGCGACAGCCACAATTTTCGCAAGGATGGGAATCTCTTCTCCTCTCAAACCATCTGGGTAGCCTTTCCCATTGACTTGTTCATGATGATATTTCACCCCGGGAATGCTCTCTCTGAGTTGCCGGATATGTTCAATGATCTCAGCGCCCATATCCGAATGGCGTTTGATCATATTAAATTCTTCTGGACTCAACCGTTCTGGTTTTTTAAGGATATGATCTTCAATCCCGATCTTCCCGATATCGTGAAGCACAGAGGCAATCTTCAGCCATTTTCTTTCCAAAGGTTTCAATTGGAGGAATTTTGCAATAGCCTGACTGTATAAAGTCACCCTCTGGGTATGTCCTCCTGTATAGGGGTCTCGCTTTTCAATGGCATCGGCCAGGGACTCGGCCGTTTGAAAGAACATATCCTCCAATTCCTGATAGAGTCGGGAGTTATCCAGTGCAATGGCCACCTGATCGGCTAAGGAGGTGAGAAGAGAAAGGTCCTCCTTATTAAACCTTCCTTTTTTTCGTTTATTAATTGCCTCCAAGACCCCGATGATCTTTTCTTTGACTTTTACAGGGACACAGATGATATTTCGCGTTTTAAACTCTGTCCTCTCATCCACCCCCTTAAAAAAACGAGGGTCTTTCTCAGGGGAATTTACAATCAGTGGTTTTCCGTGCTGAGCCACCCATCCTGCGATCCCCTCTCCGAAGTTGAGAGGGATCGTTTTAATATCCTCCTCCCGATCACCCAGTGCCACTTCAAAATAGAGTTGACGTTTTTCCTCATTGACGAGGAGAAGGGAGCCTACCTCTGCTTTCATCAATCGAGTGGCTGCCTCCATGGCTCTCCTCCGAATCTCTTTATGATCTAATGTGGAGTTGAGAATTTGACTTAAATGGGAGAGCAAGGCGAGTCGTTCGGCTTTATCCTCAATACGTTTCAACTTATCCAGCCATCGATTGAGATCAATCTTCTTGATTGGCATTTCTCACCTCCCTTAACGGGGTTAACCAATTTTATTCTCTTTGTCAATTAAAATCTACATAAAAACGAATAGTACGAATGGCATCGAATGAAACGAATATTATTTATTTTATTGTTGCTCGTTAAATTCGTTACTCCCCCCACCCCACCCTCCCCCTTTGATGGGGAAGGTGGGGTGGGGGAGTAAAAAAGTTGATATTCAAAACTATTCCTGATAATAGTTAATGGAGAAAGGAGAAACGGTATGCCTTTGCGGACCAATAAGGAACTGCTTAACCTGGCTAAGAAGGGGGGTTATGCAGTGGGAGCCTTCAACATCAACAATTTGGAAATCCTTCAGGCCATTGTTTCTGCCGGAGAGGCGGAAAAATCTCCTGCCATCATTGCCGTTTCAGAAGGAGCCATTCAGTATGCAGGGCTGCCTTTTATTATTTCCATGGTTCGAACAGCCTCTGATCAGACCTCAACCCCTTTATCCCTCCATCTCGACCACGGAAAGGATTTGGAAATCATTCAGTCTTGCATTGAGAATGGATTTACCTCCGTTATGATCGACGGATCGCACCTCGAATTTCAGGAAAACATGGCGATGACAAAAAAGGTGGTGGAGATGGCGAGAAAAAAAGCCGTCTCCGTGGAGGCAGAATTGGGAAGGTTGAAGGGCATTGAAGATAAAGTTTCTGTTTCAGAGAGAGAGGCTTTTCTGACCGACCCTCAGGCCGCAGAGGAGTTTGTAAAAAAGACAGAGGTGGATGCCCTGGCCATTGCCATCGGGACATCCCATGGCGCTTACAAATTTAAAGGGGAAGTTAAACTTGACTTCGAACGATTGAAAGAAATTACGCGGAGGGTCGATATTCCCTTAGTGCTCCATGGCGCTTCAGGTGTCCCCCAGTCTGTCCTCGAGAGGGCAGAGCGATTTGGTGCTAAGCTTCCTGGAGCAAAAGGGGTCCCAGATGATGCCATTCAAAAAGCGATCTCATTAGGTATTGCCAAAATCAACATTGATACTGACCTGAGACTTAGCTTTATCGGTGCCATTCGAGAGGTTCTGACAAACAAACCCGAAGAGTTCGACCCTCGAAAGATTCTGGGCCCTGGCCGGGAGGCGATCAAACAAACTGTCCAATCCAAAATGAAACTTTTTGGAAGCTCCGGGAAGGCAACTTAGATGAATAGGAGAAATGGAATGCTGGAATGATGGAATATTGGTTTCTCTTCTTTTTTCATCCAAACCCATCATTCCATTATTCCAATGTTCCAATATTCCAATTGGTGCGAGGTCCTGCATCTTTTAGTCCTTTCCGAACCAATTCCGAATCTTTTCTCTCCAGATATCCACCCGCTTATGGTGGTGGGGATAATGTTCCTCAAGATGTTTCAAAAAACGTTTTATTGATTTGCTTCGAGAGGAAAGAATCGCCAGACCGATCAGAATAAATAGAATGCCCTGAAGAAAAGGGAGGAAAAGGCCAATAATTCCAAGCACAATGAATAACCAGCCGACGATCAATAATCCAATTCTTTTAATTGAATCTATTGAATCCAAGGTCTACCTAATCCCCGAACAGAAGCGGGTTAAACCGTGTGTTAGTATCAAAAACATCCAACCCTTCCCTCTCCTTAAGAAAGTTCACTACTCCGTAAGTCAATGGGGTGGCGATGGCTTCATAGGCTGATTTGGAGAGCCACTGAACCACGATGGCACCAGCGAGAGCGTTTGAAGGAATCGTCCCTACAAATGCCAGAGTCATGAACACCAGAGAATCCAATCCCTGACCGACAAGAGTTGATCCAATCGTGCGGGTCCATAACCAGCGCCCTTTTGTGGCAATCTTCATCTTGGCTAAAACAAATGAGTTGGTAAATTCTCCAACCAGGTAGGCCAGAAAAGATGCCACGAGCAATCGTGGTGTGTAACCCAGGATCCTTTCATAGGCTACCTGCCCATCCCAAAAAGAGGCGGCAGGCAGAATCTGTCCCAACCATATTGCCACCACAGCGATCAGATTACAGAAGAATCCCAGCCAGATCACCTGTCTCGCCTGGCGATAACCATAAACCTCAGTGAGCACATCACCAAAAATATAGCTGATGGGAAAGATGAGGATGGCTGCCGGCAGTACCAAACCAAAAATATTCACTAATTTGACCGCTATGATGTTTGAGGTAATCAAACAAGTGATGAAAATGGAGGCAACCAGTAAGAACCAATGGGAATATCGGCCATGAACAGATGTCTTTTGCTTTGGTGCTGACATCCTTCTGTGATCTCCTTAGAATAGGATGCCTATTATTATACTGAAATTCCGCATCTTTCAACTAAAATAATAATGATGGACAATTAGGTTACAATGAATATAATTTTATTACTTGAATATTTTAGCCTATTTATCGTCTAAAAGGTAAAAGATAGTGAATCACGAAGAAACCGAGATGATCTCCAGATGTCAACAAGGAGATCAAGAGGCATTGAAGGAGATCTTCGATAAATATCATAAGAAGGTCTATCGAATCGCCTACGGTGTGGTGAGGCACAGGGAGGAGGCCCTTGATATTGTTCAAGAAGTCTTTATCAAACTATTTCGTTCTATTAAAAATTTTAAAGGGAGGTCCCATTTCTATACTTATCTCTATCGAATGGTAATGAACACCGCCATTGACCATGCAAGAAAGACGGGGAAACATTTTATTTCAAGCCTCGATGAGGAGGGAAGTTTCGAACCCTCCGATGAAGTTGAAAAGGGGCCGGAAAGGATCCTCCTCCAAAAGGAGTTGGAAGAAAGGGTGAAGCGGGCGATGGAGAAACTCCCCGCTGAACAGAGGGCAGCCCTCATCTTCAGGGATGTGGAAGGTCTTTCCTACCAGGAGATGGCAGAAGCAATGGGATGTTCTATCGGGACAGTGATGTCCCGTCTTCATTACGGCAGAAAGAGAATGCAAGAGTTGTTGAAGGATTATGTGGGGCTCCACGGCCAAAGCCGTGGCACTTCCACCGTTTCAAAAGGGCAGAACCCGCCGAAGCTTTAGCAAAGGCGGGTGAAAAGAGGTGAGAGGTAGATGAAAGATTCCTGTTCCTCAGTATCAAAACTTTTAGAAAAATATTTTGACCAAGAGTCCTCGGATAAGGAAAGACTCCTTGTAGAAGGCCATCTTCAGGATTGTCCAGCCTGCCGGGATGCGCTAAGGTCCATGGAGGAACTCAGGACATTAATAAAAGTTCCTGTTGAAGAGGCTGTCCAGAAGGAGGATTTCCCTTGGGTGTGGCAGAAAATCGAGAGGGAAATTCCTTTGCAGGAAAAACTAACCTGGTGGCAATCCGTTCGGTCCTGGCTTGACATCTCCCCTCTTTTTAAAAAGAAGGTTTGGATTCCTGCTGTTGCGACCGTCGTAGTCCTTCTATTCATTACGGCCCAAATTATTTTTAGAAAAACCCCTTCCTATCCAGAGTAACGGTAATATGGCTATTCGAGGGGTCGGAGAAGGAACCCGCCACGACATGAGGAGAATAGCTTTTCTCCTCATTGTCTTTTTTATTTTTTCTTTCTTTTCTCTTTCGACAGCCTTAGCTCAAGTCCAGGTTCGAATGAGGGTAATCCTCGCTTCGAACGCCGGGCAGGACATTGATCCATCCTTAAGGGATGTTTACAAGGATCTGGGATCCCTTTTTAGCTTTACTTCCTATCGTCTCGTCAGGGAAGAAAGTCTCAATCTCTCCCTTAACCAGCCTGCCAGAATCACAGGTCGCACGGGAAAAGCGTTCCTCGAGGTCACTTTAGTGGGACAGCATAAGAATGTGGCTGAATTAAGATTAAGAGTTGTTCGTGAAGGAACGGAAATTCTTAACACTCAGGTCAGGCTTTTCTCCCGAAGGACGGTCTTAGTTGGTGGTCCAAGATACGGTGAGGGTGTAGTTATCTATGCCCTCTACGGTAATTTCTGATTTCAACTCTTTTCTCCAACCTTTAAAATTAACTTGAATAAATCCCCTATTCCCTCCGTCTATAAAAGTAAAACAACGATAGATACATTCGGAAGGAGGGATCTTTTATGTGGAAGAAATTAGCACTGATAATTTTGGTTTTGGCCTTAATCTCTGGTTTCACCGTCCCTTCTGCTGAGGCCGGGTTCAAAAAAAAGCTAAAATACCTTGCTGCCTTAGGCCTTTTGCCCCCGCCCCCTATCCCCATACCCGCGGGGGTTTATTCTCCTCCGGCTGAACCCTACTTCTCACCTCCACAGGATTATGTTCCTGGCCACTGGGAAATGACTCGCGAATGGGTCCCAGGTGCTTGGGAAAGAGTGTGGATCCCTGGTCATTATGAACGTTTGGGGAATTGGGTGACAGGACATTATGAGAATCGCCAAACCCCAGGATATTATGGGGAGAGAAGGGTCTGGATCAAAGGGTATTACAGACCTTATTAAGTATTTCAATCTGAATTAACCCATACCATCAGGGTGGGGTTCAAACCCTGCCCTGGGCATTGCATCTACCAAGATTTTCTTTAGTCCTTCAAAATAAAACACACATCGCTCCAAAAACTTTCCATCCCAGATAATCTCAAAATAATCTTGCTTGGTTTCCTCCTAATATCCATTAACAAGGGTGTTATTTACTATCCGGAGATAGCAAAAATGGTGTATGATATA
>JBEKWN010000142.1:0-5940 GCA_049513055.1 Thermodesulfobacteriota bacterium | reverse complement strand
AAAGACACGATCCTGGCTACGAACACCTCTGGGCTTTCCATTACAGAGATTGCTTCTATGACAAAACGACCCGAAAAGGTCATCGGTATGCATTTCTTTAACCCTGTGCCGGTCATGAAACTGGTGGAGATCATTAAAGGGCAATCTACTTCTGAGGAGACCTTTGCGGTCATCAAAGCCCTGTCCGAGAAGTTAGGGAAGACGCCTATTACTGTGAACGAAGCGCCAGGATTTGCAGTGAATCGTATTCTGGTCCCCATGATCAATGAAGCCATTTTTGTCCTTCAAGAAGGGATCGCTTCGGCGGAGGATATTGATAAAGGAATGGTGCTTGGGGCTAATCATCCCATCGGTCCATTGGCACTGGCAGACCTTGTGGGCTTAGATACCCTCTTGATGGTTCAGGACAATCTTTACAAAGAACTGGGGGACTCCAAATATCGGTCCTGTCCCTTGCTGCGTAAAATGGTCCGGGCTGGTCACTTGGGAAGGAAAACTGGCTGTGTAATCGTTTCATAATCTGTGTAATCAAGAGAGCCTGTATTATTTTTCATGGCGTTCTGGATAAATATTATTGACATCTGAAATTCGTTTTGGTAAATAAAACTTCTTTAAGAAGAGTCCGGTAAGAAATCTCGTCAACAAATAATTCTATCTGCTTGGGAGTGGGTAGAATTTTTATCCGTCTTTAGAGAGTCAGGTCTTTTTCAAATGATGTAATGTTCTTAAAGGACGGACCACTATTCTATCTTGACGAAACTAATTTATGGATTTTTCAATTTTAATTCAAGTCATCGTTGCCGGACTGGCAACAGGCGGCATCTATGGTCTGATTGCCCTTGGCTTTGTTCTCATTTATAAGGCTACCAGTGTCCTCAATCTGGCCATGGGTGAATTCATGACACTGGGGGCATTCATCTGCTTCACGGCCCTAACCATTATCCATGTTCCTTTTTATATTGCTTTTGGAATCACTATTGTCTTTGCCGTCCTTCTCGGGATCATCATCGAACCTCTCGTTTTAAGACCCATGATTGGAGAGCCCATCATTTCAGTGATCATGGTGACCATTGGTTTGGGTGCTATCCTCAGAGGCCTCATGTATATGATCTGGGATCCTACTTATCGGGCCTTCCCACAGATTTTTCCACCCAAGCCCTTGAAACTTGGTATCGCCGTGGTTCCCTCAGGGCTCCTCTGGGGCTTCATCTTTGCTGTCATTACCACCCTTCTGTTCATCTTTATCTTCAAATTTTCACGTACCGGTGTGGCCATGAGGGCGGCAGCCAATGACCAGCAAGCTGCCCTTTCCATGGGCGTTAGTGTGAAAAGAGTATTTGCCTTGTCCTGGAGTTTTGGGGCCATTGCTGCGGTCATCGGAGGGATTGTGATTGGAAATATCAGCGGCATTAACATCTATATGGGAGATGTGGGTCTCGCCGTATTATCCGTCATCATCCTGGGGGGTCTCGATAGTATTGGAGGGGCGATCCTGGGTGGTTTTATTGTTGGAATTTTGCAAAATTTAGCCGGTCTCTATATTGATCCACTGGTTGGAGGAGGCGCCAAAGATGTCGCTCCCTTTTTTATAGTCCTGATCATCCTTATGATCCGGCCTTACGGGCTGTTTGGTAAGGTCATCATAGAAAGGGTTTAATAAGCATTTGCGATTTTAGATTTCGGATTGCAGATGGGAAAAGACAAAAACAACAGTTTTAGCCTCCTCATAAACTGAAGAAAGTCAATAAGAATGCGCTGCGGTGATTACAAAGAAAATTACATCAAAGACGAGGAGATCTTCCAATCACGTTTTGTCAAATTCTGGTTATCTCTTTTCTTCATTTTCCTCATCGTCTTTCCCTTTATTGCCAACGCCCACATGCTTTATGTTTCCAATATCATCGGGTTCGCTGTGATCGGGGCCATCGGACTCAATCTTTTGACCGGTTTCACTGGACAGATTTCCCTCGGTCACGCGGCATTTGTTGGTGTGGGGGCTTATACCTCAGCCATACTGATTACCCGTTATGGAATTTCTTTCTGGTTGTCCATTCCTTTGGCTGGTCTTGCCTCCGCCTTGGCTGGTTTGGTGATCGGCATCCCTTCTTTGCGTGTCAAAGGTCTTTATCTCTGCATCGCCACCCTGGCTGCTCAGTTTATCTTTGGATTTATCTTTGTGCATTGGGAATCGATGACAAAAGGCATCACAGGAATCCATATTCCACCGCCTCAGATCGGGGGTTTTCAATTCAGTACTGAAAAAGAATTTTACTGGCTTACTCTTATCTTCGTGGTGCTCGGAGTGGGCTATGCACGGAACCTTGTTCGTTCGAAAATGGGCAGAGCCTTTGTGGCGATCCGCGACCGTGATCTCGCCGCTGAAATTATGGGAATTGATCTCTTTCGATACAAATTGACTGCTTTTGCCATCAGTTCTTTTTATGCGGGTGTTTCAGGGGCCTTATGGGTTAGCTTTTTGAAAGTAGTGACCCCCGATCACTTTCCCTTTACGCTTTGCATTCAGTATCTCGCGATGGTGATAGTAGGAGGGTTGGGGAGTGTCCTCGGCTCCATTTTTGGAGCCATTTTCATGACCCTGATCCCTGAGGTTTTGAATGTCTTAGCCGAAAATGCAAAAAACTATATGCCAGGGATGGAGCAACTGCTGATCCCATTCAAGGATGTTGTCTTTGGTTTTTTAATAGTCAGTTTCCTTATTTTTGAACCCCGGGGTTTGGCTGAAATTTGGAATCGCATCAAAAAGTTTTTCACCCTGTGGCCTTTTTCCTATTAAGGGAAAATATTCGAAAGGAGGTGATCGCCGGCCTCTTCCAAACATTAACCTTTCATCATTCATTTATTTACTTAAGGAGGGACCATTATGAAGAAATTAGGACTTTTTATTCTCAGTTTTATTTTATGTCTCGGACCGTTCAGTATCGCCATGGCCCAGAAATCACCCACGATCTGTGCGGTTCATCCTTTTACCGGGCGATTTGCCTTTGCTGGGATTGAAGGGAGCGCGGCCATGCAGGATGTCGTCGACATGGCCAATGAAGCAGGAGGCATTAATGGGAAAAAGATTCAGTACTATTGGGGAGACGGTGAGTATAAGGACGATGTTGGCATCGCGGCCTTTAAACGGCTTTATGCTCAGTATAATCCGCAGATTATGTTCGGACAGAGCACAGGGATGACCAAGGCCTTAGGACCCGAGATAAAAGCCCGTTATAAAGTTCTTTATTCTGCCTATACCATGACCAGCGAGGCGGCCAATCCAAAGGAGAACCCTTATCTCTTTATCGCTGCGCCAACTTATACAGAGCAGTTTGGGGTTTTGCTAAAATACATCGCCAAAGAAAAGCCCGGTGCGAATATCGCCTTTTTTTATAGCGACACCGAATTTGGCAGGGAGCCCATTGTTGCTGGCCGGGAAATGTGCAAAAAAATGGGATTGAACTTGGTAACTGAAGAGGTTTCTCAAGTAGGAGGAGTGGATATTACGACACAGGTCCTTGATATGAAGGCCAAAAAAGCAGATTATTGCATCTTCCAGGGATTTGTGAGCAATCCCATTGCAGCGGTGATCAAACAGAGCAAGGATTATGGCCTGAATGCCAAGTTTATGGGGACATTCTGGTCAACAGAGTTGCAACTTCTGAAAGAGTTAGGCCCTCTGGCTGAAGAGTATACCGGGGTGACCGCTTATTCATTTTATTTCCAGGAAGATGTTCCCATGGTCAAAAAAATCAGGGAGTGGACGCAGAAGAAATATCCCAAGGTGGAGTACCGCTCACAAAGCTATATGGAAAATTATTTGACCACGCTTCTTTTTGTAGAATGCTTCAAGCGCGCCGACAAAATGGTGGGAGGCATTACCGGAGACAATCTGACTAAGGCATTGCAATCCATCAAAAATTTTGATGTCGGTGGACTCATGCCTCCAGTCAGCATTAAAAGCAACAGCATTCCGGTTGGAAGAGTTTACCGGGGCAATTCAAAGACCGTCAGATTTGATCCGATTTCAGATTGGATCCGTATGGAGTAAAAAAACCTTTCCCTTTCCTCTCTCCTGTTTACGCCTCCTGGGTGGCAGGGGAGAGGAAGGGGGGAGAGAATATTGCATAACAGGATGTAACACATCGTGGAAATTTCAATCCTACCGGCATTATTGAGAAGAAACGCCCTCCAATATGGGGACAACAAGGTTGCTCTGCGTGAAAAGGAGTTTGGGATTTGGCAGACGATTACCTGGAAGGAGTATTATGAGAATGTCAGGGACTTTGCACTGGGTCTTCATCAGCTCGGATTTCAAAAAGGGGATAAACTCTCGGTGATCGGCGACAATCGACCCGAATGGTTTTACTCTGAGTTAGCCGTGCAGTCTCTTGGAGGGGCTGTGGTGGGGATCTATCCAGACAGCCACCTGGATCAGGTAGAGTATATTATCAACCACTCGGATTCCACTATTGTTATGGTAGGAGATCAGGAACAAGCCGATAAAATCCTGAGCATCAAAGATAAATGTCCGAAAATAAAAAAGGCCATTGTGGATGATCCCAAAGGGATGAGAAGCTATGATGACCCCATTCTTGTTTTCTTTAAAGATGTTCAAAAATCAGGCCGGGAACTGGCCAATAAAAATCCTAACCTATTTGACGAGATGATCGATCAGGTCTCCCCAGAAGATGTGGGAACGATTGTTTATACATCGGGTACAACGGGTCTGCCCAAAGGGAGCATGATCACTCACAAGAATATGACCAGCATCGGTCGGTTTATAGATGACGTGGATGAAGCGAAAGAAACAGATAATTATGTCTCCTTTCTGCCTCTTTCCTGGATCGGTGAACAACACTTTGCATTATACTGGAGTTTGACGAAGGTCTTCACGATTAATTTCCCGGAGAAGGTGGAGACCGCTCAGCAGAATATCCGGGAGATTGGTCCCGATATCATGTTGGCTCCGCCGAGGATCTGGGAAAAGATGTGTTCTGATATACAGGTAAAAATACAAGACGCCGCATGGATCAAGAGAATTGTCTACAACATTTTTTTAAAAATCGGTTATCGGATCACAGATTTTAAACTGAAAAAGAAAGTTCCCCCGATTTATTTGAGATTTTTAAAATGGATAGGTTTTTGGCTTCTTTTTCGTTCTCTGAAAAATTACCTCGGACTGGCCAAAGTCCGTCATGTTTTTACAGGGGGTGCACCCCTCGGACCAGAGATATTCCATATGTTTCAGGCATTAGATGTTAATATTAAACAGGCCTATGGCATGACCGAACAATCTGGGGGTACGATGATTCACCGCACAGATGATATCCGCCTGGACACAGTGGGTAAACCCCTTCCTGGAATCGAGATCAAGGTCTCCGATGAAGGGGAATTGATGTTTAGAGGAGATACGATTTTTAAAGGATATTATAAGGAACCTGGAGCGACAGAAAAGGCCCTAAGGGACGGTTGGTTTCATACCGGTGACGCAGCAATCATCGACGAAGATGGCCAGGTCATTATCATTGACCGTATGTCAGATGTGATGAAGTTGGCAGATGGAGGCAAATTTTCTCCCCAATTGATCGAGAACAAACTTAAATTCAGCCCTTATATTATTGATGCCCTGGTGATCGGTCAGGATAAACCATTCATCACAGCGATGGTTAACATTGACATGAACAATGTAGGCAAGTGGGCAGAAAACAACCAGCTTCCCTACACCACCTTCACAGACCTTTCCCAAAAAGATAGAGTCTATGACCTCATCGAAAAAGAGGTGGTAAAAATCAATCAGACCCTTCCCAAAGTGGCCCAGGTCAAGAGGTTTGTCCTTTTATACAAGGAGCTCGATGCGGACGATGAGGAGTTGACCCGAACGAGAAAGGTGAGAAGAAAATTTGTGGCGGAAAAGTATAAACATCTTATTGATGCGCTCTA
>JBEKWN010000141.1:0-9056 GCA_049513055.1 Thermodesulfobacteriota bacterium | reverse complement strand
ACCATGTCCGCAAAGTCGTTGGAAGCCATGGTAATCGTGATGTTTGACGAAGCGGAAGTGCCCTCGCTGACCGCGGCTTTTCCATCGGCAATAGCTATAGAGTAGATTCCAGGATCAGCCCCGCTGATATCGAACTGAAACACAGCCTTCATTCCCGCCAGTTTCGCGGGGTTGGCATCCATCCTCTTCTGCATCTCGTTAAAGATCTCCTTAGTCGTCATCTCTGTCCTCCTCGTTTCTTGTTGAACGGAATGGCTGATTGAAATCTACACAATCTCATGGAAGGTGTCAACCATTGATTATATCCACCCTTCTCTCCTGTTTTAATCTCTGCGGTCACAGCCATCCCAGGCATCAGGGAAATATCCTTATCTTCGAGAAGTTGGAAAACCAACCATTACTGACATAAATCTAAAAAAGGCAGGGCCATTTCTGACCCTGCCTTCATTTTTGACAATTGAATATTGATTTACTTTTTAAAGAACTTATTCCTCCCATATCCTGCAAGCCCAAGTAGCCCAGACCCAAGAAGAAGCATAGTAGCAGGTTCGGGAACCGGCGTGTATTCGACATTGTCCACCGAAAAGCTTGTGGTGCCGGCAAGATCGTAGCCCCTGACGAACAACCTCGGATCTGAAGCCCAGTTTGGAGTCCACTCACCAACCCACTCACCAGGCTGACCTGGTGTCTTCCAACCTGTACTCTGCCACCCGCTATCAGGATCCAGTGTGCTGTTATAGTAGAAAGTTACCTGCGTCCCATCGTAATACAATCCAAGCTGGCCCTGAGTGACCCCCGTGTTAACATAATGGACTTGGATTTGACCGTTTTCGATATAATTTACCTCGAAGACTCCTACAGGGGTATTCCCAACCCCGTTTTGATCCCGTATGATCCTGACAAAATTGTTCTCTGGTCCCAGACCGAGGGCTGCGAATGCACCGTTGTGGCTGCCGGGAGGCTCGAGATTGGTGGAGCTAAAATCATAGAACTCCATCCTGAAGAAACCGGCTCCAAATGTACTCTTCGACACGATCGACCCGACGGCATTCGTCGCATTAAAATGCAGCTTACCACCGTATTGAGAGAAGAGACCTGAAGTAACAGATGTGTCCCATTTGGTGCTATCAATCTCATTGCTATTAAAATCATCATAGATATATGCCTCTGCTGCAGTGCAGAACAATAGGGATACAGCAACAAACACCGACAGCAGGTAGATCAAAATATTTGCATGTGAGCGCATATAGCCAGATTCCATAAACCTACCCTCCTTGTCATTAACTTTATCTCTGGCCCTGCCTTTGTCCTCCTCAAATCAAAGATAGATTTCCTTCTGAGTTATAAAGGACGGATTGACTCCCCATTTATTTCTACTTCAACGAAAAAGATATCATTGAGGTTCAAGTTGTTGCCAAAATATTTTTTCCCCCAATTTAAAACCGATTCCTTGGTTATTCTCTTAGGGTTCCTTCTCCTTTCTGGTAGCACCCCGATTAACTGATAACCTTTTATTGGATCATGCCAGTAGAGTTCGTAACCTATCACGTTCTATTTCCCTCATATGTTCCTCTTCCAAAGAAGAGGATAACTTTCTCAAAGACACTTGCTACCCTGTAAGCACTCTCCTTTCCGATTCTCTTTTTGAGCCAGTAATAAAGGCATAGATTTTTGTTAATCAGGAAATTCCTCACCCATCTCTCCCTTGAGTATTAAAAATTTATTTACTATCTTAGTTTTATGTTTGATCCTGTGAGAAAAATTATACCTCCTCTTATTATTTAAGAGGCAAGACCTATACCAAATGGTGTCAAACCTTCTATTCATGTCAATTGTTGCAAATGGATGATAATTCATGACAATTCAAATAAATTTTTTCAAGTTTCCATTAGTATTAATGAAAGCCCAAAATAGAAAATGTTTTCACAAAAGCCCCGAATCACTTCCACTAAAAGAGAAAAACTTTTCCCACTCGTTTTTGCCGATTTCGACGTAAACTATTGTGTATTAAAAGAAACAGTTAGAAACTCAACTTGATGGAGGGCCAGGTTTCAAAAGATCACACACGACAATTTAGTAGGAATAGAAATCACCTGAGCGTCAATGACTCATCCACATACTTAATGAAGGGTGAGATGATTACATTGATCTTCTTCCCTGAGGCAGGGTCAGAAATGGCTCTGCTTTTTTTTCTTGCAAAGAATAGTCTGCACGGGATGATGCAACCTGTGCCCCAGTCATTACTTCCTGAAGTCCTCGGAAGTGTATGAACCTTTTCCATGCAATGTTTCAGATGGAAAGCCTCAATCATGAATGGTCAGAATAATAACTTTGAGGGATTATACACACGCAACATAGCATCTCATTTTTAGAAAATTATTCGAAACAGGGAAGTACCAAAATTGTGATAACCAAAAGATTTTAATAAGGAGTTATAGTGGGGGAAGCCCATGACTTTCCTGATTTCTCATTGACAAAAAGCACCTGAATAGGTAGGATTCTTCCAAATAACAAATTGCAGTATAATTATTGTTTGGCCGACAGAACATGTTGAAAGGATGATCATATGAGCGAACAAGACGAGACGGAAGTTCGGTTTGAAGGAATCGTCCGCGCTTCCTGCTACCTCCCTGCCCTTCAAGGGAAGCAGTTCCTCGGGGCGATCATTAAGTGTGCCGACGGAAGGGAGTGGGTGATCGACTACGACGAGCAGTCTCCGTTTCATGCGTTCGCCGATCGTCACGTTGTGGTTTCCGGTAGACCTTACACACCCGAAGGCCAGCGCATCGGTGGTGACCAGATAGTTGGGCACTTCCGCGTCTCGACCATGCGACTTGTCGAGGTGACGCCTGAGGCGGAGTTCGTTGAAGTTGGTCCGGCACATCATCTTTCTGGTCGATTCGAGCGTGGCACGAGTGACACCGGAGAAGCCACGCTATCCTTCGTTTCTGCGAATGGCGACACCTTTCTGGTGGCCAACGATCCCGCCGGGGCGGCCATTGGTCGCAGTGTCGATGTTCTGGCTTATGCCGTCGAGCCGTCGCCATCGAGTCCGAGCCCTCCCGCGCAATATCTCTGGATCATTTGCCCATGCTCGCCCGCGGATCTTTGGGAGTGGCGCGAACGGCGCTCGTGACGGACATGTCAAAGGTTGTTGTCAGGAGGGACGTGGGTTCGAATCGTCGGGAGTCGCGACTGCGCTGCTGGGCGGCAAGCCCAGATGCTTGGTAAGTAGATCATCAGAGAGGGAGCAATTGGTGACAAATTGGTCGAGACTAAGGATTGCAGGATGCCTGTTGGCAACGGTAGGTACGTTTTGGGTCGGAGGCAGTGCGATGGGACAGGTCAGTCAGCAGAGAAATCAGCAATATGAGGGATTTATCCTCATTCAGCCAGGACTTGAGAGCAGGGTCTTCAAAAGCGATTTGGACCAGAAGGAGTTCTACTGGGTCGACTATGGGCCGGACATAAATACAAGAGCGATTAATGAAAAGATGATCAAATTAGATAAGGTGACCCTTGCAGTATGGGTTCAAGTCGAAGGAGAAATGGAATCGGGAGGCTCCTTTGGGCATCTAAACCAATACGAGAAGCGCCTATTGATCAGGAAAGTAATTAAGTTCTCCTCCGGCCCCGTTGAACAATATAGAGCAAAGCATAGGTGATGGAGCCGTAAGAAGTTTAAATGGCTTGGTTGTGAGTGAAAGGGTGGTGAAATTATGAATTTAAATTTCTTTTTGTTTGCGGGATACGGGCTTATCTTGTTTGGAACCTGCGGTATGGGTATCTCAGACGCCGAAGGAAAAGAAACTCAACCTGCCCCTGCCCCGGTTGTTAGCAATAAGCAGGTGCTGGTCGACACCTTTCGCAATCTCGTGCGCTATGCGCTGCTGAAGACCAACCGGGACGTGGAGAAACTCGGTGTGACGCCGGGCAACTTCTCCGTGGATGCCATGGACGAAAGCCTTGCCGCTCGCGCCAACGCCGGGATCTTCGGGGAGCGGAGCGCCCTGTCGATGACGAGGCTCCTGGAGAAAGCCCACGGGCCATCCTTGACCTTTCACTTCTACTGGAAGGCTCCAGCCTCTCGGGAACCACTCGAGGCAGCGTTCGGTCTCTCGTATGAGCCGGACGGAGACCTGAAGGTGAGGCTCCTCTGGCTTGGTCTGCCCGAGCGGGTCCCGATTTCGCCGCGTGTCGGGGTTGTCGACGGCCGCAAACCGCTCGAAGAGGCGGTCGCAGAGCTGTTGCGCTTTATCGATAGGGGCCGACTCGCGCCGTACCCTCCCCCTAAGTAGCGAGCGATGCGGGTTCCGCCTGCCGCATTACTCATAAACCTGTTTGGTCCACCGCAAGGCCCTTGCTGGCCCGTTTCCAGAAAAGGGGCTGAAAAGATACAAGAGATGGCCGCCCTCACATCTGGAACTGGAGGAACATCCGAAGAACGATGAACAGACTAAACCGGATAAGACGAAAATCGGGTATGCTTGGCTCTTATGACATCGAAAGATGGACTTGTATCTAATGTGGAGGAGTGTTTTGATCTTCGGCCAGATGTGAAATAACCGCTCCTCGGTGCAACTACAATACCAATTTTAAGAGCAAAGTTACACCTCGGTGCAATTAGGAACGAGTTAGCGGTCATGCTATAAGATACCCAAATAATCTAAAAAACAAAATGGATAAGGTAACACTATTTTATTTAGAAAGACCTGATATTAAAATATCAATGGAGATTTATTTTAATGATAAAGACCAGTTATTCTTTGACGGATATGATATTGGTAAATCTGTTGAAGAAGTTTGGGGGGACTCTGATTATGAATATACTTATACTATAGATCCAGAGGAAGTCAATAAGTTCTATCAAATTTTTAATTTAAAAACTGGAGATAAATCTGGTCTATTACAATCATTGAAAGAGCGTTTCAGTGTTAATGAAGCTTATTCATTATTTGGCGACTTTATGAAAGCAAATAATATAAAATATGAAAGCTTTACTTGGACTTGATTAAATTATTGAAAGCACGAACCGCTAACAAGGGCTTAGCAAGAGCGGGGCTTCATTGCAAAGTGAACCTTCGTGCAAATAAATTTATTTCACGCAATATATAAATTGTGGTTTCTAATCCCCGCCCTCGGGAAGCCGGGCAACCGTTATACGACATTTCAAACCGTAATTGTTAGCTTTCCTTTCTTTTACTTATCAACATTAGTAGGTGCAATCGTTAGCCGGGAATTAATCTTGGACTGTCAGGCAGATCACCTGAGCGTCAATGACTCATCCACATACTTAATAAAGGGGGAAATAAAAAACTCAATCACCCTTCTCTCTCCTGTTTTAATCTCTGCCGTTCGCTTATACTCGATTCCCTTTCAAGTATCTTGAAGAATTTAGGCAGTATGAAAGGGAGGCAAGGGAAAATGAGAAAGGGTTATGGAAGTAAATCTTATCGGAGATATTTATGGCAAAACCTATTGACCCCAAACAAATCGTTTCCTTTGAAGAACTCCTCATGTCCCAGGTTATTCAACAGGAGGCTCTTACAAGGTTGCTTATAGAAAAAGGGATATTCACCAAGGATGAGTTTCTTGAGATGGTGAGTGTGGTGAATAGGGAGATGAAGAAAAAGGAAATTTAGCAGGAAATTTAAGGACTGGGAAAAAAGATGCGAGACCCCCATGTAAAATCTATTCGCTATCGACTTGATACTGGCAAAAGCGTATCCTACGAGAACCCTCAACCAGTTGAGATACAAACCCAACAGTTTAGCATAAGGTTAGACAATGGAATCCTAACCTCTGGGTTCAAAGAGCATTATCCTTCAATCGAAAAAGCACGGTCTGCTGTCGAAGGATTTCTGCGGGCGTGGGAGATTGATGTTGCTTTAATTAGGGGTAGAGGTGAATTTAATTTTATTTATGAGGATGCACAAGTGATCGATAGAAACCCTCCTCCTTCTAAATCAATACAAATAGAAGTAGGAGAATTCATAATAGCACATGGTGTTGTTAGTGCGGAACTCCATGTTACCCGAAACAAATATCCTGAACCTCCAAAACTTTTCACTTTGACACCTGATGTCGAAACTCTGTGGCATCGATACGAAGGCTATCTTCAAGGGAAAGAGCCACTTTTGTCGATGGCTTATTTTTGTCTCACTTTTATCGAAACCATTTCTGGTGGTAGAAAACCCGCAGCCATCCGTTACAATGTTGAGTTTGATGTATTGAATGAATTGGGGAAACTTACTTCCAGCAGAGGCGATGCAAAAACTGCTAGGAAAATAAAAAGGGGGAGTGGCCTTTCTCCTCTGTCACCACAAGAAATTACCTGGATTGAGACTGCCGTTAAAGCTTTGATCCGAAGAGTTGGGGAGTGCAGCCCAGGTGTTTTGCTGCCGAAGCTTAAAATGTCCGATTTACCAACAATGGTGTAACCTACTCCATTAGTGAAGGTAGTAAATCGGGAGATGAAGAAAAAGGCGAAATGAGAATGTGGACAACGAAACTGAGGCCATCTATAGCAAAAAGAAGAAAGCATTTAAAAGAATTTTGTCAGATTTTGGATGCCCTACCTATAAATTTCAGATTTAGATTTAGAGATATTGTGAAATTTCATCAATCACCTTTCCCAAAAAATTCTTCAAAATCATCTCTTGCTCTTCTAGGGATACCTTATTAAAGCGCTCGAATTTACTCTCATTTAAACAAAAAGAAACTTCCCAATCGTCTGTCTCGATGTAAAAATAATCTTCCTCTTTCTTTTTCCCTCTGTATTTTAGATAAATATTTTTAGACCAATCTTTTTCAAAGGCGATGTAAATAGTGGGAGGTTCTTCTCCATAATAAATCCCCAAAAATGGGTAAATAGCCTCCTTTTTTTCTTTCTTTTTTAAACTGAAATACTGTCCAGACCAATTTTCTCCGTTCGCACGAGGAAACTTACAGAAATTGACCTCAAATCCCTCACGGTTAAATTCTTCGATAGTTTTTTTAACCAGCCTGTTAAAATAGAAAAGAGAAATTAATGTATCGAACCGTATTTCTTTGAGTTCCATAATTGAGCATACCTCCTTGACGTATTCGATATACCCCTTTATTATGTCTTCCCACTCTTCAGGGAAGCTTTTAGCACGCAACTTATTTTCCAGATGCGTCGTGAACTCCTCCCACGTCCTTGGGTCGGTGAAATTATTATCTTTAGCTTTTGCCCTTGTAGCTTCATCAATCCTATGGTTTGTCACCAATCCCAATTTTCTAATCTCTCTTTCCCTCAAGAATTTTAATTTTCCATATTGTTCAATGTGATAGTTCCTATCATAAATCTTGCTTTCGATAAGAAATACAGCATCCCCGTTTTCAATGGAGAAGTCAGGGCGACCACTTTCCCCCAAGGAATCCTCCCTGTTAATCTCGGTAGGCTGGTCTGGATTAAAATCAAAGTTAAAAAAATCTGCGAACACCTTTAAGAATACCTCACAATTCCTTGCCATTGCCCAAGTTACATCAGAGAGATCATTCTCTTTATACAGTCGCCCACCCAGATCCCTAAAGAATCCTTCGAGCATTTTTTTTCCTCCCAGTCGCTGCCAATTATACCAGAGGGGTTAAAAGCGTCAACATCTGTGCGAATTCTTTTAAGAGGAAGACCAAAAACAGCAGGATAAAATACCGCAACAATTCCAACTTGATAAAATGTCGTAACAAATTGATTTTATTTACAAAATACCATTGTTAACTTGGGGACGGTTCTCATTTTATTTTGTGATAACAAATATATATAAACTATTTTCTTGGCCCATCTCTCCTTCGATTAAATGACCCCTCCTAATTCAATTCCATTACGAGGTGGAAATAAAAAAAGGACTGGGCTATATTGGTTAAGGCTAATCCGGGTGGCAATGGATAGTTATTGATGGTAGAAGGCGCATAGGGAAGTCAGGGAGAACAAGAGGCAACAATGGGTAAAATAACAGAGATTTTTCCGAAGTGTCTCTTTAGCTGGGAAAAATTAAAGGAAATGAAGGAAAATAAAATCGAATTTTGGGCAGCGGATGGCCTTAACTTATTGCGAATAATCGAAATTGACGAAAAGCAAAAAAGTTTTTATGTGGTTAGCCAATTAGGAAAAATGACATGGCCCTTGAAATATCAGAAGTTGGAAGAAGTGCATAATAAAATTCACAGTGGGGGAATAACTATGCTTTCCTATGAAATTGATAAATTGGTTCCAACATGGGGGAATTACATCGCTGGTTTATTGAAATATCTTGGTTGCGATAAAGTTTAACTTTTACTGTAGTTCTATGGAGGTTTCCATGGCAATCCGCTTTGATCCCGAATAAGTTGTCTCCCTTGACGAACTCCTCATGTCCAAGGTAGTTCAGCAGGAAGCCCTAACCCGACTACTCGTGGAGAAGGGAATAATCACCAGGGAGGAGTTCTTAGAGATGTTGAAGGTTGTCAATAAGGAAATGAACAGGAAAGAATTATGAGAAATATCCTAATTGGAATAATAATTTTTGTAACAATATACATTTTCTTGTTTTTGCGCAGGGCGAAAAAGGAGAAGGGACCAGAAAAAATATCCCGATGTATCGAAATACTCGGACTTAAACCAGGTGCCTCACAGGAAGAAGTAAACCAGGCTTATAGAGATTTGGCCAACGTCTGGCATCCTGACCGATTTGCTGGTAATCCACGCCTTCAGAAAAAAGCGGAAGAAAAAATAAAAGAAATTAATGCAGCATACGAAAACATTAAGTCTTTTTACTTCAAAACGTAAAGTCGGTATAAGGTGAAAATCGTCTCACTTGATAAGCTCCTCATGTCTCAGGCAAAAAGAATAAATGGACAAGATAAGAAGCAAGTGGGATTTTTTGATTCAATGCAGACCTCATGTGAAAGGCATAATAGGGAATGCTAAGTTGCTTGGAGGTCGCATCAACCACAACAGTAACCACGAGAAGATTTTCAACTTCATTACTACAAAGGGTTCTTTCTCTTATAATGAAACGACGGATGAATTCAAGAGCAAATTGCAGATTCGTTAG
>JBEKWN010000140.1:0-8258 GCA_049513055.1 Thermodesulfobacteriota bacterium | reverse complement strand
CGATTTATTTAAAATATTCATAGGCTTATTAAGGCTTTTGACAGTTGGATAAATTCAATCCTTGTAAAAAATGGAGCCTTAAGGCTTAGTTTTAAAGCGGAATGGTTTGTCGATCTTTTTAAAGCGGTAAATGTTTTCTTCTTAGATTTCGATTGATAATGGGATTCGACAAGTTTGACACCCAATTCGACAAGAATTTCCGGTTGGATGATCTCTTCAGGCCCAGATTTAAATTTTGATTTTTTAAACAAAGTAATTTGCAAATTAATGGGAAAGGTTTATTATTGATTTCCGCTTGAAATATTGTATCAGGGGAAAAGATTTTAAAATCAATGTTACAGCTTGCTATATTGTAGTTCATGATTGAGGGGAACGAGGAATAAGGATATCCTCCTTTTATGCAGCTGTTTATTCCGACCACAAACAAGGAAGAGACTACAATGAGAGGGCTGAGGGTGAAAAGGGTAAGGACGGTGAAGGAAGGCACACTGATTGCGACGGTGGATATAGGTGTAGCAAACAATACAGGGTATTGCACTACCCTGGACGGGAGAAGCACCAAGTCTTTCAGGTTCGACAACACAAAGGAAGGATTTGAGAAATTCTGGTGTATAACTATAGCCAGTAAGAACAGGTTAGGATGTGATGAGGTGCTCGTTGGCTATGCATCTACCGGCCCCTATGCCGAACCCCTCGTCCATTATCTTGCGAATAAACAGGTCAAAATTGTCCAGGTCAACCCCATGCACACGAAGAAGATGAAGGAAGTAAATGACAACTCTCCGTTGAAGACGGACGACAAGGATCCCCGGGTGATCGCCGATATCATCCGGCTCGGACGCGCCTTGACCATTGTCGTCCCCGAGGGCAATGCCGCCTATCTGCGGAGGCTGAACAACGCGCGGGAACGGCACGTGGGAGAGCGGACAGCGTTTCTCAATCAGCTCCAGCAGCTTGTCTTCCTCATCTTCCCTGAATTCAAAACAGTGTTGAAGGATATGAAGGGCAAGACGGCTCAGCACATCCTGAAGAGATATAGCACTCCTGAAAGGATAGGCACCTTATCCAAGGAAGCTCTCGGTGAAGAGATGCGGAAGCGGAGCATGGGGAAGTTCGGTATCAAGGAGGCGGAGTTTCTCATCGGTCTGGCGCGGGAGACGGTAGGCATCAAAGAGGGCCTTGCCGGCATTTTCATGGACATCAGGCATATCCTCATGCAGCTTGAAGCCGAAGTGCGGTTTATTTCAGAGATAGAAGCCGAGATGGGAGCGACCCTCGAACGGATACCGTGTAGCGTCAAATTGTTGTCGATAAAAGGCCTTGGCACAGTCTCTGTGGCAGGTCTCATCGGCGAGGTGGGGGACTTCTCAAAGTTCAGTACCCAGTCTAAGATCATGAAGCTCGCCGGGCTTGACCTCTACGAGATCAGCTCGGGGAAAAGAAAAGGGCAGAGAAGGATATCCAAGAGGGGCAGAAGCCTTCTTAGGAAAATCCTCTTCTATGCGGCTATCCAAATGATAAGAAAGAACGGGATCCGAAAGGAGGGTGATCAAAAAGGCTGCATAAGGGATGACCATACAGGCGGGGAGATCATCGTTTTCTTCCATTGAGGCGCTTAAGCGACCTCCCAGTACAGAATACATGACTCCCCGTCAACGTCCTAACCCCAATTGCGCAAGGTAAAAGCGTCTCTCAGACGACTTTCTAATTACAAGGGTTGGGTAGGATGTCACAGAGCGACGGGGAACCCGCCTGGCAGGGCAAAGCCTATAACGCCTCAAAAGAGAAAAAACACTTGACTGGAATAAACAAGGAAGGAATCCTCAGAAAAGGGGGTGCGAATAACACCTACAAAGAGCGAGGAATAACCCAACATGAGAGTTGTTGATTTCCAAATGAAAGAGAGAAAATCCGTTTAATTGGGGGTCTACTACCTCGGTTATATAAAAACCCATTAATGATTTAGGCTAAATATGTTTAGATCCAACCAAACATAGGCTCGTTTGTTCATATTTTTCGTTCTTAGGTTATAATAATGTTTCTTGCAGATCGTCCAACCGATACAGAGTTGAGGAAACATAATCCTTCGTGTGCTTAATGGAATTAGAGGTCCCGTGATATGACTATTGCCAGATGATCCCCCTTTTGGCGCAGATAATTACCATAACTTATTGAGAGGAGTGTCAGTATTGACTACTGGTACCGAAGAAGAAGCACAGGGTGCAGTCGAGCCAACAACCAGCGGGACCATCCCACCCCAGCCCGCGGCACCAGATGCAGGGCGCCCGATGCTGCGTTCGAGCGCAATGGAGGCATTTGCCTCTTTTGGTCATCGTAACTATCGGTTGTGGTTCACTGGTCAAGCGGCATCCTTAGTGGGGACATGGATGCAGTTCACAGCACAGGGCTTCCTAGTATTCCAGTTGACTCATTCCCCAGCTTTCCTGGGCTATGTCGGCTTTGCCTCTGGCGCTCCCATCTGGTTGTTCACGTTACTCGGAGGGGTGGTCTCTGATCGCATGCCGCTACGTAACCTGCTACTGATCACGCAGACGACCATGATGATCCTGGCCTTTATCCTGGCGGCGCTGACGTTCTTCGGCCATATTCAACCGTGGCATATCGTGCTGCTGGCCTTTGCTCTTGGGGTGGCGAACGCGTTTGACGCCCCGGCTCGCCAGGCATTTGCGGTCGAACTGGTGGAACGGGAGGATCTAGGTAACGCCATCGCACTAAACTCCACGATGTTCAATCTGGGGACAGCCATTGGCCCTGCTATTGCTGGCGTGGTCTATGCGGCTCTCGGCCCCGGGTGGTGCTTTACGATCAATGGGGCATCGTTCATCGCTGTAATCTCAGCCCTGCTGATGATGCGACTCAAGCTACAGCCCCCGCGGGTACGCACGGGCACGGCCCTCGGCGATCTCAAAGATGGACTACGCTACGTGGTCTCTCACCCAACCATACGTATTTTGATCGCCGTAACTATGGTGACCACAATCTTCGGGATGAGCTTTGTTATACTATTACCAGCCTGGTCGGTGAAGATCTTGGGAGGCGATGCCACGACCAACGGGTTCCTCCAGTCGGCACGTGGCGTCGGTTCTCTCATTGGCGCTCTCATGATTGCGTCGTTAGCACGCGTCAAGATCAAAGGAAAGCTGCTGACGCTGGGTAGCCTGATCTTTCCGGTATTGTTGCTGGTCTGGTCGGCCATGCGCTGGCTACCGCTATCATTACTGGTGCTCGTTGGCGTTGGGTGGGGCACTATGCTGGTACTTAATATCTCCAATATCCTGGGGCAATTGCACGTGCCCGACCAGTTACGGGGGAGGGTGATGAGCATCTATACCCTGGGCTTCTTTGGCATGTTTCCGTTGGGCGCTCTCCTGTCAGGGACCGTGGCAGAGGTGATCGGCGAACCCACTACGGTGGCCTTGGGAGCATTGGTGACGATTGCCTTCGGAGGGGTGCTGTGGCTGTACGTGCCCCAGCTGCGGGCGCTAGAATGAAAAGATAGAGGGGATGTTAAAAGGATAGGAGGAGTAAATAATGAACTATGGCAGTCCAGAAGAAGTTTTGAGATTGTCCCAGAATTTTATGGAAAGCCGCATCCTGCTCTCTGGAGCCGAATTGAACCTCTTCACCATTCTAAATCCGACTCCTCTCTCTGCACAAGAGGTTGCAAGTAGGATCGGTGCTGACCTAAGGGCTTTAACAGTCCTGCTGGATGCCCTTTCGGCGATGAACCTTCTTGTTAAAAAAAGTGAGACCTATCAGTGTGCAAAGTCTGTCTCCCCGTTTCTTTCCGAGGATGCTCCCAATTCGGTTCTTCCCATGGTTCTCCACGCAGACCACCTCTGGCAGAGATGGTCTGGCTTGACAGACGTCGTGCGAAGCACCATTGTATCGAAGGGTGCAGTTAAATCTTCTCGAAGTCCAGAGGAACTGCATGCATTCATAGGGGCGATGCACATAATCGCAGCCCCACGAGCGGATGAGATCGTTGCAGCAACCAATCCCGGCTCATCAAAGACCCTGCTTGATGTGGGTGGTGCCTCAGGAACTTACACAATTGCTTTTCTTAAAGCTGTTCCTGAAATGAAAGCTACTTTGTTTGATAAACCTGAAGTCGTTGACATGGCTCGTGAGCGTTTAAACAAGGCGGGTCTGCTTAACCGTGTGACTCTTGTACCAGGAGACTTTTATCAGGATGAATTTCCACACGGACATGACTTGGCCTTTGTTTCTGCTATCATCCATCAGAACAATTCAGAACAGAATCTGGACCTTTTTAATAAAGTGCTCCGCTCCTTAAACCGCGGGGGGCGGATTCTTATTCGGGATCACGTGATGGAACCTGATCGGATCCATCCAAAAGATGGTGCCATTTTTGCCATCAATATGCTGCTGGGAACCCCAGGCGGAAGTACCTATACATACGAGGAAATCAAAACTGGCCTATTGCAGGCAGGATTCACCCATGTACATCTCCTTAAAAAAGGAGAGCATATGGATGCCCTTGTCGAGGCCTTAAAACCATAGATTATGGATTCGACGTTAATTACATTGATTTCTGTTTCAAATGTTGCATTGGTGAGAGGAAGTCGGAAATCACAGTTACAGGAAGGAAGAGTTAAGAAAGGCGATTGTTTAGTTCACCTACAAGTCAATAGTAGGAATCATATTAAGCAATTAAAGATTACGGGATGGAATGGTAGTGGATGGGGAGCCTGCCATATTGGGAAAGATGCGTTCAGAGTAATAGAAAATTGTTCAAGATACCATCTGTGATAAAGATTCGGATTTATTCTTACAGATCTGCCGAAATAATCTGTTTAGGGCCCTAATGGTTTTATTTCCATCATCGTACACCTTTCGCCGTCTATCATTATTTCGTCCCCGTCACACACATCGCTTTTAATGAGCTGAATTCTTGATGTAGGTTGGACGCTGCAGTCCAGGACGTCAAATCGCACTATAGGTGATGATCCGGCATAAAGGACGACCGTATTGGTCCCTTCCAAGGAAAAATTGTTAAAACCTCCAATTCTAGTGCATTCTGCCCAGCTCAGACTTGGAAGCAGAAAAAAAATCCCCAAGCATAAGGTCAAAAGTATCCTCTTTTTCATTCCTTTCGCCTCCTTGCCACTTGGAATTACGAAGCATCGCATTCTATTCAAGCTTATTTGGAAATAGTCTAAGTTGTAAATGGGGTAGACGCTGTATTTTCTTAATAGAAACACTGTATTTTATAGGTGCCTTTCCCGTGAGGGATCAACGAGAATTTGGAAGAAATTCTTTCCAAATGATTTTCTAAATTCGGACGACACCACCCCATTTCTTTGGGGATTGAACGTTATGTGCTCTTTCAACCTGAGATGGTCAAGCCTTAGTCCAGCATTCCAGATAACGATTACCAAGTGAAACCTTGAATCAAGGTCGAAATCTGTCAGTCAACAACTTCAGGAAGGAAGTATCTATCTTCAGTCTATCATTAAAATATCCAACTTAAACATACAATTATTTAAGCAACCAGGCCATCCTTTGTCCAAGAGCTTTTACGGCCTGTATCTCTTCTTCATCCGTTCTCCTTTTCTTTCTTCTATCGGAGATAAGTCCAATCACCTAATGCGAGCGATATCCCCTCATTTCCCTTACCACTGAAATGATAATCTTTTAGCAATAATAGATTCGAGTGCCAATCAGTGGACCAACCCGAGAATGCCAGTTATGATGAGATAAATGGCAACGATATAACTCAATAGTCTCGGGACAAGGAGAATCAATATTCCCGCGATTAGAGCAATCACTGGGTGTGCCGATATACCGAAATGCATGTCATCTGGCCTCCTTTCTAAGTTCTGCCTCGCCAAGGCTAATATCTATTCCATCTTATTCCATGTCTTGTCAGGGTCATACTTTGTTATTGCCTTTGCAATCTCTTCCGTCTTTGGCCCGAGGTCCTTCTCAAACACAATACCCAGTTGGTTCACCGTGAAGGTCATGATCCCGGACACACCGTACTCCGCAGGGTATGCCACCAGGCCGAAGCCAGCCACCATCTTGCCGTTGATTACATAATCCAGTTCACCACCGGCAGCACTGCTGCCCTGACTTTTCAGGATCTTGAAATAATACCCGTGGTACGGTGAGTACGGTGAGGGCTTCTCACCTTTTCCAGGCGTGTCTCCCTCTTTTGTGGCGCTGGCAACCAGTGGCCCTAAGGGACTGCTCTTCTCTCCCGGTGCGACCTCCCAGTATAGACCATCCTTTTTGCCCTTCTGGCTCATAAAACGTTGAGCGTATTGTAATACCCCGTCACCCATACGATCCTTGCTGGCATACTCACGCTGGGCATCCACATACGCCAGAGAAACCCGAATGGTGTACAATTCGTTCCTGCCTATCCTCCGATTGATGATCTCTTCCTTCCCCTCTTCGGTGAAAAAGACCCATTCCTGTCCTGACTTCACAATGGGGATGGGGAAAGACCGCTCGTCTTTTCCAATAACCGGCAGCATTGTCTCGTCATCCAACTTTGAAAACTTAACCGCCTCCTTGGCAGCCTTAACGAAACGTTTGCGGGCCCCCCTATCGGCAACCTCATCGCCGGAGGATATGATATCCTTGCCTTCGGGTCCCAAGATGGCCAATAATTCCTTGATGTCATTGTTCTTAGCGGCCTTCACGAGTGACTTGAATGCATCTTCTGGAGACTTGAACTTCTTCTGCTTTGTATCTTGAGCAGAGGCAAGAAAACTGAAAACAGTTACTACAATTATGGCGGCTATGAAAGCCGTTAAACCATAACGGCAACGGAAAAGGTTTCCTGAATTTGTTTTATCTCTAAACATAGTTTCTTTCCTCCTTGTATCAATGATCTGATGATGATTCCCCAATGATTCCCTATGGAATCCTCCAACGCCACCACCACTGGAAGCTCTTCCACTGGAGATGTGGCCAGCCTTGGAGCGGCTCTGGAATCCACGGTCGCTCGCGGCCCGCTCAAATTGGCTGTTGCCGGAGTGCTCAAAGGCACTTGAACGAGTTCCCTCATAGTGTCTTTCGCCATAGCCTCGAACGCCGTACCCTTGATCATAGTACCCTTCTCCATAGTACCCTCCTCCAAGGTAACCGAAACAGCCACAACATACGATAAGAAGCGTCGTGCTTGAAATTAAGATAACCCTTCTTCTCATATTACCTCCTTTCCGTTATTTGACATCTTCTTCTTCATCATGTCTTTATCTATATAGCATCTCGTGCGCTTCGATAGAACTTGTTATCTTTTATCTGGATATCCCATGGATTATCTCCATTAATGACGGGTATTGTCGAAATAATATTACCGGTAAGAGCTAACTGTTTGTGCTCTCGATCATGCTCCATTGGGGGCATGTTCCGGTATTCTGCTCCCTTATAGCTTGTGGCTCAAATCCTCAATGCCTTCGCCAATGCCTTTAAACAACTTTTCGACTTCTTCGGCGCCTGCCTTTACACCTTTCCCTGCGCCTTTACGGATCTTTTTGACGGCTTCGACGGACGCCTGCGCACCCTCTGTCAGCTGGGTGCCAGACCACTTGGCCGCGCCCTCTAATTCCGCACCGGCCTTCTTAAGCGCAGGGCTCGCATCCTTGCCCGATTTCTTTGCCTCGTCCGCGGTCTTATGCCAGGCTTTGGCAAGCTCGTGGTCCACCTTGGCAAAGGTTTTTTTCAGCTCGTCGCCCGACTTCACGGCGCCCTTCTTGACGCCTTGCCCGAGTTTGTCCAGATCGTCACCGGCTTTCTTCACTCCCTCTTTGGTATCCTTGGCGACTTTGTCCGCCTCCTTCTTCACGTAAGCCGCTGCCTTGTGGATGTACTCGGCTGCCTTGTTTATGTCTCCTTTGACGAATGACTCGTGGGCTTTCGCCATGTTCTTGTCGGGCTCGTTCGTGATATCGCCAGGCGATGTCTGTGCGTAAACCGCCGGAATGGCGGCCATCAATACAGCGATGATGAGCATGCTCAAAACTGAAAAATATTTCTTGGTCATCTGATTTCTCCTTTCATTAGTTATATGCCTAACGTCATAACGCCATATTCATTTACGATAAGTCTAAATCATATTTAAATCAAGAAAATAAATAGGAATGTCATTTAAAAATTAAAAGTGCACTGGTTTTTATGGATTTAAAGTTTAAAAGTGCACCCTTCTTTAATCTGACGAAGAGACATAATCTAAAGAAACCAAAAGGAGGTTTTAGATTATGTCC
>JBEKWN010000139.1:0-5647 GCA_049513055.1 Thermodesulfobacteriota bacterium | reverse complement strand
AGGTGTCCCATTTCACCCAGCGGGCCTCATCTTTTCGGTCCTTGGATCCGTTCTCGTCTTGTTTCTCTGCTACAAGCTGAATATTCGCTTTCCACACTGATAGGACACGACAAGCTCCCGACAGCTGGCAACTCAGCTGTTTTCTAAACGAGCCATCCATCACCGAACTGTCTTACTATCATAAGTCCCCCTTTCGCCGTCTTGACCTATACGGTTTGGATTTTTTAGGTTTCACCTCCTTTCTTTTTATTAGTTTAAAGTCATACCCAAGATAATTTAGAATCTTTTCGATAGTATTCCATTCTGGATTCCCACCATTGCTTAATGAACGATATAGGCCTGCGTGGTTAATGCCCAAATCTTCTGCTACCCTTCGATAAGTCAGTCCTCTTTTTTTTAGAATTTCTCTAAGCACTTTTCCAATCATTTGTTGATATATATATTACCATAATTTCTCCTTGTCAAGGATTTTCTTTCCAAAGACTACTTCCTGAATTCTGCAAGGTACATCTTAGCAAAGGATACTTAATTTGAATCAGTAATTATTAGGTGGTCGTGTTCAATTTTTCTTGACATACTACTTTCGTTTTTGTATATTCAACCCGTCCCGAAGCAAATTCTTATCACTAAGCAGAGAGGGGAAACCATGAAAATCCGTGTCGACAAGGAAACCTGTGTCGGGGACGAAACATGTGTGGAGGTTTGCCCTGAACTCTTTGAAATGGAAGGGGATGTGGCGGCAGCCAAGATGGAGAATGTTCCCAAAGACCTTGAGGAGAAGGTTAAAGAAGCGGCAACTTCCTGTCCTGTGGATGCAATCATTATCGAATAATAGAGCCTTTAGTCTTTCCAGGGAATGAGACCGAGCCTCAACTCGCTCCGATGGTTACGGTTCCTGCTATCTATCATCTGTTTCCGATACTTCAAAAAAGCCACGATCTGATTTTCATATATTCACCTGGGATACGTGATTTTTATCAGTAATCCTTAGCCCAAGATGTTATCGTTGAGCGATGATTTGTAGGTGAAGTCCTCATCCCCCTTTTCTGAAGACTATTTCCTGTAACTGTGATTTTTAAATCTTTTCCCCTGATACAATATTTTAAACGGAAATCAATAATAACCCTTTCCCATTTATTTGCAAACGACTTTGTTTAAGAAATCAAAATTTGAATCTCGGTCTGAAGATATCAATATCCGAGGGCACAACCATCCTTTCTTCTGTCTGAGGCGCCTAAGAGAATATTTTGTTTTCTATCCAAATAGATAGCCTGTCCCCCTCCAACCTGGTTGACTGGTGAGTCTTCCTTAAAAAGCTGATGTCCTTTTGCATGAAGGGAGGAAGCAACCTCATCAGAAATTCCGTTTTCTAGGCAAACCTCCATCCCTTCGAGATGCCTCGCCCGTGGCGCATCAATCGCTTCCTGTAAATTCATTTTGAAGTCGATAAGGTTTACGAGAAACTGTACATGTCCCTGAGGTTGCATATCCGCACCCATCACACCGAAGCTTATCAAGAAATTTCCGTCCTGAAAGACCATTGCTGGGATGATAGTATGCATGGGGCGTTTCCTTGGTTCCAGTCTGTTTAAATGTTTGGGATCTAAGGAGAAAGAGTTTCCCCGATTCTGTAAGATAATGCCTGTTCCATCCACCACCATGCCTGACCCAAAATGCATAAAAATACTGCTAATGAAAGAAACAGCATTTCTATCTTTGTCGACGGCAGTGACATAAACAGTCTCGGAACTTCTTTGGTAAGAGGGAGGAATAGGAGGAGCTTTCGCCCGATTTCTGTCGATCCTATCTCTAATCTTTTTTGCATATTCTTTAGAAAGAAGTCCCGCGACCGGAATCTTCTCGAAATCAGGATCGGTAATATAATAATCCCTATCGCTATAAGCAGCCTTCTTCGCCTCGATCAGAAGGTGAAGATATTCTGGACTATTATGTTTTAGGCTTTCTATGTCATATCCTTCTAGAATATTTAACATTTCTAGGGCAGTCAACCCCTGCCCATTCGGAGGAAGTTCGTAAATGGTATAGCCACGATAATCCACCGATATGGGTTCCACCCAAGTCGTGTTATGATCCCTAAAATCTCTGGGAGAGAGAAGCCCGTTGTTTCGATCAGAAAATTTGATGATGGCATCACAGATTTCACCTTCATAAAATGTCTCGGTTCCATCGCGTACAATCTTTTTATAGGTTTGAGCTAAATCTTTATTAAAAAACATCTGTCCGGGTCTGGGTGACTTCTGATCGATGAGGTAGGTCTTGGATGAACCTTCAGAAGAGAGAAGAAGTTTCTCCATGTTTTTCCATTCTCCCGCAATGACTTCAGACACAGGGTATCCATTCTCCGCATAGTAAATCGCGTCATCAAAGACATCTCCAAGACTTAATGTTCCATAGCGCTCTAATGCTTGAGCCCACCCGTGTAAAGCGCCAGGCACTGTGACCGATAGGATGCCCCTTTCTGGAACCTCGTCTATCCCTTTTTCTCTGAACCATTTAATGTTTGCGCGGTACGGTGCCCTACCACTTGCATTCATCCCGATTAACTTGTTCTCGCAGGCCAAGTAGATGAGCGCAAAGGCATCGCCACCTATTCCCACAGAATGAGGTTCTACGACATTCAACGTACTGACCATTGCTATTGCTGCATCCACAGCGTTACCACCCTTTAGCAGAATTTTATAACCGGCCAAAGTTGCCAAGGTCTGGCTTGATGAGACCATCCCTTGGGTCCCCATTACAACGGACCTCTGGGCAGCGCTCTCCCACCGTCTTTTTGAATAATATGTGAATTCCATTAATAAACCTCCTCTTGATATTTGGTCTGGTTTCTCGTAAGCGATCAAAAAAATTGGGGTAAATGCTTTTCGATCTATTCCAGTCTATTCTATCTGTCTCAATCTTTCTCGATCACTTTTAACAAAACTTTAGCACAATGGTTTCGGGGTTAGCAAACCAAAGGTCATTCCACTGTCATACTTTATTCATAACTATTGACTCCCAGGTGTGCATATTATTGAGTACTTCATAAAATCCTTATCGAGGCGTTTTCTCCAAAGACTGCGGATGTCAAGTGCTAAGTGCACCACGACCTCCTCCCAAATTGAAGGCGTCCCCAAAGCTTTTTGTCAACCTGCCCCTCGGACGGCATAAGAAAGCACCCCATATCTTGTGGTTTTTTCTTCTTGATATTCAACTCCGTTTTTCGTATATTCAACTCACCCTAAAGCAAATTCTTATCAGATCTGTGCAGACGCTTGGAAATACTGGAAGGACTTCTGTAAATAGCAGTTAAAATTTCCAAAATAAAAGACCCTTTCAAAATTATTGAAACAAGATTGTTTTTTTATTAGAATGTTCAAACAAATAATTTTCAAAGGAAAGGAGTTCGTCCTATGTCAAAAAAGATTTCGCCTGCTCCTTCGCAAACAGACGGGTTTCTTAAAAGATACGGCCTTATCATCGGTTTTGCAGTACTTTTTGTAATCTGCTTGCTCCCCCCTCAACCGGGGCTCCCGGTTGCAGGGCAGAGAATGATTGGTCTATTGGTTTTCTCAGTTATCGTGTGGATGACCGAATCGGTGTCATACCCCGTCAGTGCATCCATTATCATTTCACTTATGGCATTTATGCTGGGATTCTCGCCAGACCCAGCGAAACTCAACACGGTGTTTGGAACCAGCGCAGCTTTGACAATAGCCCTTGACGGATTCAGGAACCCGGCCCTTGCCCTTGTTGCCGCGGCGCTCTTCATCTCCGCAGCAATGATGCAGACGGGGCTTGATAAAAGAATCGCCCTTGTTGTCCTTTCAAAAATAGGGGCAAAAACCAACAGAGTGCTCTTAGGTGTTATCATAGTTGGATTTATTCTTAGTTTCTTTGTACCGAGCACCACTGCAAGGGTTGCCTGTCTCGTACCAATAGTCATGGGCATAATCGCTGCGTTCGGTGTTGACAAGAAAAGCCGTTTCGCAGCGGTCCTCGTGATAGCCACAGCACAGGCAGACAGCATATGGAACGTCGGAATCAAGACTGCAGCAGCGCAGAATATGGTCGCGGTGGGATTTATTCAGAAAATGCTCGGCACCACGATCACATGGCCAGAGTGGTTCATTGCTGCAGGGCCTTTTGCCGTCGTTATGTCTGTAATACTTTATTTTGTCCTGTTAAAACTCATCCCGCCGGAGGTAAAGGAGATAGAGGGTGGGCGGGAAACAATCAGGAGAGAACTTGCCAAATTAGGCCCTGTGACCATGAACGAGAAAAAACTCATCGTCATATCACTTCTCCTTCTTTTCTTCTGGTCAACAGAGAAGATAATCCATCCCTTTGATACCTCATCCACGACAATAGTCGCAATAACCATAATGCTGATGCCTTATATAGGGGTAATGACATGGAAGGATGCACAGCCCAAGATTCCCTGGGGCACTATCTTACTGTTCGGGGTAGGTATCAGTTTGGGAACGGCGCTCCTGACAACAAAAGGTGCTGCCTGGCTGGCAACGATCATCACCGGAGTATTCGGACTTAATACGATGTCGGCACTCGGTATCATTGCAGTCCTCGCAGCATTCCTCATAGTCATCCACCTCGGCTTTGCAAGCGCGACCGCACTTGCTTCCGCAATAATCCCGATAGTAATAGCGACACTACAGAGCGTGAGCACACCGGTAAATATCGTAGGTATGACAATGATCCTACAGTATGTCGTAAGTTTCGGCTTTATCCTACCGGTTAACGCACCGCAGAACATGGTCGCTTACAGTACCGATACCTTTGAAGTGAAGGACTTTATAAAAACGGGAATACCGCTTACATTCATTGCATACGGTCTGATAATCTTGTTCAGCGCAACCTACTGGAAGTTTCTGGGGCTCGTTCCCTAAGAATTAATATATGAGACCCGCCTCTTTACGGGGCGGGCTTTTTTATGCGTCCCCGCGACTGAAGCCAACGCTGGGCGTCATTCTGCGGGGGGAGCTGCTGGAGTTTGCCCTGGAGAGCTTCGATTACAGCCCTTGGATCAAGGGCCTTCACTTCCGTTTGTCCCGTCCTCTCTTTCGGCCAGATCTGCTCGATGGTGGAGGCGCCGCCGCTTAAGGCAGCGTTACCCTCTCTTTCAACTCGTAATCTTCGATTCCGGAATATGGTTGCCAGTAATGACTTGTAGGTGAAGTCCTCAGTGCAGACTCCTTTCTATAATCTTAATTAGGAAGGTGTTTTCTACGGAAAGGAAATTTCTTCTTTTAAATATTCGATAGAAGGTAGGACAAATTATCCAGGATCGTTGTGAAGAAGACATCCTTCACCACATATCCTTCAGGGACTGTAATCTGCGTGGGTGCAAAGTTAAGAATTCCCCTCACCTTTGCCTCCACCAGCATATTGGCTGCATTCTGAGCTTCTGAAGCAGGGGTCGTGATGATTCCGATCTTGATCTTCCTCTCCTTGGCTACTTCTTTGATTCGGCTGATGTGGAGGACTTCCACAGGCTTGCCCAGCTGTTCTGAAACCCTTCCAATCACCTTCGGAGGATCGATATCGAATACTGCAACAATTTTATAATTCTGCTTCAGAAAGTCTTTATAACCCAAAAGAGAGGAACCCAAATTGCCGATTCCGATTA
>JBEKWN010000138.1:0-5898 GCA_049513055.1 Thermodesulfobacteriota bacterium | reverse complement strand
CAATATCGATATTCCAGTATTGCGATATTGTGACTCATCTGGGCATGGACAAGAATTAATGCCAGTTACCATTGGTTTAGAATCGTAGCAGGCGAAAATCCGCCCCGAAGACTTCTTCCTGTTATGTTGATTTTACATTTTTGTTCCACAATGCAACCTTTCAAATGGAAATAAATAGGAACTAACAAGACCCCTAAACATATTATTTTAAATCCATAGAGCTTTTTGTCCTCCAGTCATTGGGGAGAACGTACTCTCCTCCGACAGGAGTATTCGGTTTCGTATAACGAATAGCCTCATTTAGGTCCATTAGGTAATGATGTTTTTGGAAGATCACTTTTCCCTGGGGAGATAAGAGGAAATCTATAAATTTTTGGGCCAACATTTTGTCCTGGGTAAATTTCGAGATGGCGATCGGAATATAACCAATTCTTGAAACCTCTTCCGGTTTCAAGTAAATCGTTTCTATCCGGTCTGGATCCCAATAATGAAAAACTCTCCATCCGATAACAGCATCTACCGCTTTTAGAGAAATGGCGTTTGCCGTTTTCTCACAACTTTCTGTATAATTGACCAAATTTTTTTTAAATTTCTCCTTCTCGGAAGGGGAGAGATTCTTTTCAATAATCTCAACTGCATAGATCCCAACACAGACTGTCTCTGGATTGGCGATAGCCACCCTTATGTCATCCTTTGCCAGATCCTTGAGAGAATAGATTTTTTTTGGATTCCCTTTTTGCACATTGATCGCCGGGACGAGATAAACTAGAATTTTTTCTGATTCAGGAAATACAAGGTCCTCTTTTTTCGCCATTTCCATAAAATCGGAAGACCCAGGGAAGTAAAGGTCACCTTTCTTGGCCAGTTTCATTTGGGCAAGGACAAATCCTGAACCACCAAATGTGACATCGACGAGTATCCCAGTTTTCTCTTGGAACGCTTTTATCGCTTCTTCCGTCGCAGGTTTGCTGGCCGCACCAGCAAAGATGAGAAGCCGTTTTGACGAAGATTGAGCTTTTTGAGTTGTAAGAAAAGATAGGAATATTAGCGAAAAAATAAGGAACCTTCTCATTTCAAAACCTCCATCCTAAAGCGTTATTCTCTCGTAAGAATAACGCTACTATAATGGTTAATTTTGGATTTGTCAATCGAATGATTTAAAAAATAACAATAACTTTCTTTCCACCAGAAATCTTCGACTTTTTTCTGTCGCAATTTCATTTGTTAGTAGGTGAATTAAACAAGCCCTTTTTTAACTCTTCCTTCCTTTACTCACTCATTGACAGTTCTTAGAAAAGGATGTAAATTTTGAAGGTAAATGGACGACGATACCTCCCTTAACCCCCTTAGCTACCCTGTCCGTTTATGAAAAAGGAATGTCTTTTACTCTCTTTCCGTACAGAAACTATTTCTTCTGGTGGAAGGTCTTAAAATGACAGAGGAGAAAAATAAAAAGGGTCTGTGTGGGATCTGCCCGGCAAGCTGCGGGATTGATATCGTAATGGATGGGGAACGGCTCCATAAGATAAAACCGATGAAAGGTCATCCGTTAGGGATCGTCTGCCTTCGAGGAGTTCACTCGGAGGAGATTGTCTATTCACCCGATCGACTGCAATTTCCGATGAAACGCATTGGGGATCGAGGAGCGGGAAAATTGGAGAGGATCTCCTGGGAGGAAGCCTTTGAGATTTCGGCCCGGCTCATCAAGCAAGTGGCACAAAAATATGGACCGGAGGCCATGGCTATCTATTCAGGCAGAGGAGGGTTTGAGCAGTCCTTATGCGATATGTTCACAACGGGGGGTTATGACCGCATCTGTTTAAACCTCTTTTTCCCATTGGGATCTCCAAACACGTTTAGCTGCAGTTCCCTGTGCAACAATGCGCATAGGGTATTGGCACCTGTGGCCACTTTCGGGGCTACCTTTGATCGGTTCTTTCCAGACATTGAGAGGAGCGATCAGATTGTCGTCTGGGGTGCAAATCCAGCAACGGACTCTCCTCCGATCAACCTGAAGAAAATCTTAGAAGCAAGAGAACGAGGAGTCAAGGTGGTGGTGATCGATCCTCTTAAGACTTATACGGCAGAAAAGGCCGATGAATGGATTGGGATCAGACCTGGAACAGATGGGGCCTTGGCTTTGGGGATAGCCCATGTGATGATGGAAAAGGGCTCGTACGACTTAACGTTTGCAGATGATTGGACCCACGGCCTGAGAGAGTTCAGAGAATACGTGAAAGACTTTTCTCCAAAGGCAGTAGAAGAGATCACTTGGGTAAAAGCAGAACGGATTGAAAGGTTGGCCAAGGATTTATCCCAGTTGAGAACCTCTCCCCTTATCCATACCGGCCTTGAATATACCAATAGCGGAATCCAGAATATTCGAGCCATTCTCATCCTTTGGGCCCTCTCCGGGAACTTCGATCGACCGGGAGGGTTAGTCTTCCGTATGCCTGGATCATCTTCTATTCGAAGAAATAAAATCGATCCACCCAAGAGGAGGCCAACGATTGGCTCTGACCGTTATCCTCTCTATTGTGACCTGAACAGAAGCGGACATTTTTTGGAAGTGCCGAGGGCGATTCTCAAAGGAGATCCCTATCCAATCAAAGGATTGATCGTTCTTGGAGGTTCTATCCTCACTGCCTTTCCCAATCCGGGACTATGGAAGAGCTGCTATGAAGCGCTAGACTGCTTGGTGGTCATTGACCGGTTTCTCACCAATGAGGCTTTTTATGCTGATGTCGTTCTCCCAGCCACAACAATGTTTGAGATTACCTCCTATAGGCTTTATCCAGGGCATGTCTCCTTTCGGGAACGGGCGATCCCTCCCGTAGGCGAAGCGAGGAATGACTACCTTATTTTGGCAGAATTGGCGAGGGCCTTAGGCTACGGGGATCGCTATCCTCAGTCCGAGGAGGCGATGTTGGAATTTGTATTGAGTGGGGCGCCCTTCTCCCTTGAACAGTTAAAATCAAAACCCGAAGGGGTCTCTCTTTCGTCGCCTCCGATGGTCTATGAAAAGTATAAGAATGGTTTGCTTCGGAAGGACAGAAATCCCGGGTTTGAAACCTCTTCTGGAAAATTTGAGATTTCCTCCGAGTTATTGAAAAAGTATGGCTATGATCCTCTTCCAATCTATCAAGAACCTTCTGAGGGTCCGATCGGCTCTGCTGAATTAGCAAAGGATTTTCCACTCATCCTAACAACTGGGACCCGAATCCAATCTGCTTTCAGGAGCCAGCATCTCAATATTCCCGGCCTTCTCAAGCTCCAGGATAAACCCAATATTCTCATCCATCCAGAAGACGCCGAGAAAAGAAAGATTCACACTGGGGACAGGGTCTGGGTAAAGACCAAGAGAGGAAGAGTTCCTTTCTATGCCAAAGTGACGGAAAGGATCATTAAAGGAGTGATCGAGGCCAATATGGGCGGTGGAGGACCTCTTCAACCGGAAGAATGGAGAGAGGCCAATGTCAATGAATTGACCGACATGGAAAATCGGGATCCGATCTCAGGGTTCCCAGTAATTAAGGCTTTACTCTGTGAGGTGGAGAAGGGCTAAATTCTCTGTTGTTAGAACAACATGGCTCAAAAGGTTTTAGTTTACCTATAAGATATTTGGGTTGCCCAAATAGGGACACGAAAAGCAATATCCTTGTGTAAAATTGAACAACAGAGGCGAGTTATCAATTGTAATCAGTTCCGTTCTGGTTTTAAATTATGCACATTTCTACTAGTAATCGTTACTCCCAAGGGTTATCTCAGAGTAATGACTTGTAGGTGAACTCGTTAATCAGGAGGTCAGTTGACATTGCCTGTCAGGTAGGTATCGGTTGGGGCAATCATACGTTGCCTTCGGAGGTTTTTAGCAGGTTGGTGATGTGTGGCAAATCTATGGTCGAAATTGTTCTCAAGAGGACAGACTCTCATGGTTGCATATAAGGCGTGAGGTTTTTATTCTTAATTCAAAATTCCCGAATTCCTCAATTCTCTTTTTCGTCAGATAAAGAATGGGTTGGTTCTTTTCTCTCTGCCTACGGTTGTCTTGGGGCCGTGTCCCGGATAAACTACGACGTCTTCTCCCAGGGGGAAGATCTTTTCTCTGACATTGCGAATTAGACCCTCATAATCTCCACCTGGGAAATCTGTCCTTCCAATGGACCCTGCAAAGAGGGTATCCCCGACAAATACTATCTTGTCTGAAAAGAGCGAAATTCCCCCGGGGGAATGACCTGGAGTATGAAGAACTTTCAACGAAATGTCGCCAAAGGTGATGATGTCGCCTTCTTCCAGATACCGGTCCGGAGGAGGTGAATTGTCAACATTCATTCCCCATGAGCTACCGCTGGCTCCTTGATGCAAGATCATGGGGGCATCGGCACGGTGGATGAGGAGCTGAGCTCCTGTCACTTCTTTAAGGCGCCTATTCTCCCCTGAATGGTCAAAATGGCCATGGGTATTGATAATGTAAACGCAGCGAAGCTTATCCTTGGCGAGGGCGATGAGGATCTTGTCTGAGTCGCCTCCCGGATCGATGACAGCGGCCTCTCTCGTCCGCTCGCAGCCCAGGATAAAACAGTTCGCTTGAATCGGTCCAACAACTAGTGTCCTCAGAATCATATTAGAGAAACTAATTATCAGGTAGGGCATTGTCAAGATATGACTATCTTTTAATTCCTTACTTGGGTTTTTCTTCTCTGTAACTTCGCTTTCCCATAGGTTAAAATGTTGTATAGGCAAGAAGGAACGACACAATGAGGGTCAAATATGTATGAACAGGGAGTGATAAGACCGCCGAGTGAGGCATCGAGCCTTCTAATCCGCGTAACGCGCAACTGTCCGTGGAACCAGTGTCTCTTTTGCCCGGCCTATAAGGGTGTGAAATTCTCAAAAAGAACTGTGGAAGAAGTAAAGAAGGATATTGACAGCATGGCCGATGGGCTCAGGGGATATTCGGGGGTCACAACGGCTTTTTTGCAGGATGCGGACAGTCTAATCCTGCCCGTGGAAGATCTCGTTCTCATTCTGGACCACCTCAAGGAGAGATTCCCGAAGATCGACAGGATCACCACTTACGCCCGTGCGCGCACGTTGAGTCAAAAGAGTGTCGATGACCTCAAACGCCTTAAACAGGCAGGTCTGACAAGAATCCATACAGGCATGGAGAGCGGATCGGCTAAGGTATTGCAAATGATGAAGAAGGGGATAACCCCCAAAGAAGTGGTTACTGGGGGTAGACACGTCATGGAAGCGGGAATTGAGCTTTCTGAATATATTATGCCAGGTATCGCCGGTCGGGCCCTGAGCGAGGAACATGCAACAGAGACGGCAAGGCTGCTCAACCTCATCCGTCCCCATTTTATAAGGGTAAGGACTTTTGCTATGCATCCCCAGTCGCCCATGCAGAAAATGGTCGAGGAAGGGACGTTCATACCTTTGACGGAGGACGAAATCGTTGCTGAAATACGTCTTCTCGTTGATCACCTTGACGACATGCATAGCTATTTCTCGTGTAATGATTTCAGCCTGAACCTCCTCATGCACGTGGATGGCTTTCTGGATGAAAAGAAAGAGTATATGCTGAAAGAACTAGACGCCTTTTTGTCGATGACAAAGAGACAGAGACAGGTTTACACTCTCCTCCACTATGCCGGTTACGGTCGCTTTCCTTTAAGCGTCGTCAACGATCAGGATATCCTAGATCAGGTGGTACCAGAGATAGAAAAAATGGAGAGGGACAGCGGGGAACAGGGGTTCGACGAGTACATACGGATGCTCAAAACCCACCAACTCCCCCAGCCCCAGACCGACAATTGGTGTTAGTGGTAATTGGTATCGGCTGAGTTGCCATTGGAGGCGGGAACTTCTCAATCCCATCGCGTGTGTTACTTCCTG
>JBEKWN010000137.1:0-7886 GCA_049513055.1 Thermodesulfobacteriota bacterium | reverse complement strand
AACCGAACCCCTTATGAGGTCTATTTCAAGCAGCCGATCCCCCTAAACCTAGGGCAGGCTTGTCAGACTATGCACCAAATGTACCCCCATTTTTTGTCTTGACAATGGGGAGGGGGTCAAATAAAAGCATTGAGACCGTAAAGGAGTACTCTGTAAAAAGCAAGGACTATATCAAATTTATTATAGGGCTTTCAACTGGGACTTTGGTTTTTAGTGGAACATTGTTCAAACAATTTATTCAATTCCCTCAGTATAAATTTATTTTAATTATTGGTTGGGCTTACTTATTTATTTCTATAATTTTAGGAGTATGGATATTGCCAGGGGGGGATAGACTCCAGAGTTTAGTGGAAGGTTTTAAAAGGTTACTTGCTGAGTCTCCAGAAATGAAGAAATCACTTGCTGAAAAGAAATTACAAGAGTTTTTTGTAAGAGACTTGGTCAAAAAGACTCTTCTACCTGAGCTTGAGAGTGATGAGAGAATGAAGGATTTTTATAAATCATTGGAAACTGCTCCATTAGAAAACCTGAAAAAAGCATTTGAAAAAGTATCTGTACTGGGAGTTAAGGAACCTGACAAAATCCGTTTTCTCAAGGAGCTTGTAAAAGAAGTATTGAACTATTCTTCTATTGTAAAAATAGATGAACAAATGATGTACCCTCCTACTCTCTTAAAAAATATTAGGAGGACAATATGGCAACTTATTTATCTTGAAAAGGGAATGAGATATTCATTCTTTATAGGAATGTTAGCAATCCTTATCTTTTCGATTATTAATCTTCTTCGTTAAAGCCTAAAAGAACAAGGGGACGTTGGTTCTAAAAAAACTTGCTTAAATTACCATAAATGATAATGAATTTATCCCAACCCAATCAGCCTTTTTGGATTTTTAGAAAGTATCCTTCCTTTTTCTCATCGCCGATCGGGAAAGAAAGAACAGGGAAGCGAAATTATTTTTTCATCACCACCCAGAGGCCGCCCTCGGTGGTGATCTCACACTTTCCTTCCAGGTGGCTTGACCGCAATTGATCCTGCACGCTTTCGACCGTTACCCTCACTCTGCCCATTGCGGTGTTGAGCTGCTCCGAACGTTTCCCAATTTGGCTAATGACTTCGGACGGTGTATGCTTCCCGAACCCTCCCCCAACGAAGGCGATTCCTGCTGTCCTTAGGGTCCTGTAAATGGCCCCAAAGTCAACCCGAAAGAGGGTGGGGAAAAAGAGGGCACCCCGGAAGATCGCCAGATCAACACTCTCGTCCGCAATACCAATTAAAGAGCTATCGCTTTCGATGATCCTGACCCGGTCTTCCAATCCGTGCTTTCGAGCCTCCTGCCGGTACAGAGGAACTGCTGCTTGCGGAAAGGCAGCGATCAAGAAACTCTGGCCAACCTTCTTCTGAGCGAGAGAAAATATGAGGCCTGAAAAGGGGCCGATTTCCAGAACGTGCCCGTCTCGGCGTCCATAGAGTTCTTCGACCTGCCGTGCCAGGTAGGGCCGGATTGGCTCCCAGAGGAGATTGAGTTCTTCGATCAGAATATCCATCTTCGTTTCTCTCCTTCCGATTTCTTCCTTATCCCATTCTACCGATGTTTCATGGAAAACGAAAGCACCACATTGAATTTTAAAAACAGATACCATTTTTTGAGGTGCTTTCGATTTACAAAAGGGAAGGTGCGACCAGATGGGCTGCCCCGTTTATCTTTTTCTGGAGCCCATGGGCGGATTGGAACCGCCATTCAAGTGTAACCTTTCCTGTCTGACAATGGATAAAAAGGGAAAATTTGAGAAAATGGCTGAAATGATGAGAAATTGTTGCAAAGGTGAAGGGGATATGGCTGACTGCTGCTCCATGATGAAGAAGATGATGCAACATGGTGAGGAAGAGGAGTCGAAGAAGAAGAAGGGAGAATAAGGGACGTAGGTTCTAAAACAACTTGTTAAGGGCCCAATAAATGGTATTGTTTTTTATAGAGAAAGGAGACGCTTCTATTTATTGCAAGAAGTTTTAAAGAAGATAGAAAATTAGGGCTTGCAAACATGTATTTGTTATTCTCCACACCTTCGTGAAGAATAATCTATAGAACCGTTTCGTAAAAATACTGTTTCCTCAAATCAATGCAAGGCGATCGGCTATTGCAAGGCCGGTTTGCGTAGGATAGAGGTAGCCATCCTCGATGGAGATGAATCCTTCTTCCTTTAGTTTTGCCAATGTCTTCTTTTTTTCGGTGAAGAGATCGTAGTCATACTGGTTCTTAAAATCCTGGAGGCAAACTCCTTTTTTCGTCCGGAGACCGAGGTAAAGCGCTTCCAGTCTTAGTTGCTCCATCGTCAGGATTTCTGTCTCCTCAATCGGAAGATTCCCCGCGTTGATCGCAGCGAGGTATTGATCAAGGGAAGGATGGTTCCACCAGCGCCGATTGGGTTGGAAGGAGTGGGCAGTAGGACCAAGGCCAAGGTAAGGGGAGTGGTCCCAGTATTTTTGATTGTGCCGGGAGGTGTACTCTGTTCCTCTTGTAAAGTTCGATACCTCATAATGGATGTAACCGGTCTCTTCAAGGAATTCGGACGTCTTCATAAAGAATTCATACTGTAATTCTTCTCCGGGAAGGGAAAACTCTCCTGCCTGGCACCTCATTCCTAAATGGGTTTTCGCCTCGAGAGTTAATTGATAACAGGAGATATGTTCCGGCGAAAAGGCGACAGCCTGCTTCAAAGTATCCAGCCATGAGTTTATATCCTGCTCCGGGACACCGTAAATCAAATCCAGTCCTATGTTATGAAACCCCGCCTTCCTTGAAGCCTCAACGGCTGAAATGGCTTGTTTTACGGAATGCCTTCTTCCCAGAAAGTTCAGTATTTTCTCATCAAAAGATTGGACTCCGATATTGATTCGATTGATTCCAATCTCACGAATCGATTCAAGGAAAGATTGATCGAGATCAGCCGGGTTGGTCTCGATAGTTATTTCTGGGTCCGATATCAGATCGAAGTTTTTCCGTACCCTTTTCAGGATGCTTTCCAATTGTTGAGGGCTGAGAAGAGAAGGGGTTCCGCCTCCAATGTAGACCGTGTCAAAAGGATTGAATCGGTTATGGTACATCTCCATCTCTTTGAAGAGGGTATCGAGAAAATCAGGAATGGCAGAGATGGACGTTAACGAATAAAAATCGCAATAAAGGCATTTGCTGATGCAAAAGGGAATGTGAATATAGAGGCCGGGAATTTTCTCTGAGTTCATAGTGAACCAATTTAGGGTTCGAGGATTCAAGGGTTCTAGGGTTCGAATTTTTTAAAAAATTAAGGTTAAATTGAGTATTCCCCTTGGCCCCTAGTGTAGCGAATCTAATACTTCTTTAAATTAACTCCGAAACCGTCATTCCCGTGAAAGCGGGAATCCAGTTCAGAAATACTGGATTCCGGGTCAAGCCCGGAATGACAATCAAAGTAAAGGGACTTTTGACACAGTACCCTGGACCCCTTGAACCCTCTAGCTATCCGTGTCCGATTTTAAAACGGCGAGAAAGGCACTCTGAGGGATGGACACCGACCCGATTATCTTCATCCTCTTTTTGCCTTTCTTCTGCTTCTCCAGAAGCTTTCGCTTACGGGTAATATCACCCCCGTAGCATTTGGCTGTTACATCCTTACGGAAGGGAGAGATCGTGGTGCGGGCGATGATCTCACCTCCGATAGCCCCCTGAATCGCTATCTTAAACATCTGCCGGGGAATCTCTTCCTTTAATCTTTCGCAGGCCCGCAGGGCACGGGGACGGGCTTGATCGCGATGGACTATTTGCGACAAGGCATCCACTTTCTCGCCGTTGACCAGGATGTCCACCAGGACCAGGGTGCTTTCTCTGTAGTCAATGACTTCGTAATCAAAGGACCCGTATCCCTGAGTGATGGATTTGAAACGATCGTAAAAATCATAGATCACCTCGGCGAGAGGCATCTCATAAATCAACTCCACACGGCCCGGACCCAGGTAGTTAAGCTTTGAGTTCTCACCTCGCTTCTCCATACAGAGTTTGATCACGGCGCCCAGGTATCTTTCCGGCATCAGCAGTGAGGCACGAATATAGGGCTCTTCTCCTTTTTCAATGGAAAGAGGATTCGGGTAGTGAGCAGGATTGTCAACGAACACGATGCTTCCGTCTTTCAACGTAAACCGGTAACGAACACTGGGAACAGACAGGATAATGGAAAGATCATATTCCCGTTCCACCCTTTCCTGGACGATTTCAAGATGAAGGAGACCCAGAAATCCGCACCGAAAGCCCTGTCCTAAGGCAACCGAGGAATCTTTCTGATAGACGAAGGCCGCATCATTCAACATATATTTTTCAAGGGCAACGGCCAGGTCTTCATAGTCTTCCGGAGCGATTGGATAGATGGAAGAGAATACCACCGGTTTGAATTCTTTAAAGCCAGTGAGGGGCTTGTCACAGGGCCGGTCGTCGAGTGTAATGGTATCGCCGATGTGGACGTCCGAAACGGTTTTGACCCCTGCAAAAATGTAACCCACCTCTCCCGCGGAGATCTTGTCACGTTTTTCTCTGGTGAGCAGGAATCGTCCTACCTCTTCGACCTTATAAGTCGCTTGATTGAACATAAGGCGGATGATATCCCCATTCTTTACAGTTCCATCAAAGACCCGGCAGTGGATGACCGTTCCACGAAAAGAATCGTACTGGGCATCGAAGATCAAGGCAGCCAGCGGTCCTGCCGGATCCCCTTTCGGAGGAGGGATTCTCTTTACAATGGCCTCCAGAATCTCTTCGATACCTATTCCTTCTTTGGCCGAGCATTTTAGATAACTAAAAGGATCCAACCCCAGCTCCGAGTCGATCTGCTCGATCACCCGTTCCACGTCTGCTGTGGGAAGATCGATCTTATTGATGACCGGGATGATCTCCAGGTTATTCTCCATGGCCAGATAAAGATTGGCAATCGTCTGAGCCTGCACGCCCTGAGCCGCATCAATTAGAAGAAGGACCCCTTCGCAAGATGCCAGGGAGCGAGAAACCTCATAAGAGAAGTCGACATGACCTGGGGTGTCGATCAGATTGAGAACATACTCCTCTCCGTCTCCGGCATGATAGGGAAGGGCAATGGCCTGACTCTTGATGGTAATCCCCCGCTCGCGCTCGATGTCCATATTATCCAGGATCTGATCCTTGAAGTTTCGTTCATCGACCATACCGGTAATTTGAATGAGGCGGTCTGCAAGGGTCGATTTTCCGTGATCAATGTGTGCGATGATGCTAAAGTTACGTATGTTTTTCATGGATGATTGTCTTAGAAATGTTGGTTCTTTCTCAAAGCGGTCTTGAAGAATTTGAAGAATCTCTCGGAGAAATTAAACTAATTATAAATTATTTTTTTTCAAAAATCCCCTCCTCATTTCCCGTCTCTGTAAATCAACCCTATCACCGATCTCTCCGTCACCTGATTACCCAATCAATGCACAAAACATTTGCGCAACGAAGGGACACATCTTTAATCATCAACACTTTTGTTACCTGCCTTATTTGTCATTCTTTTAAACATCTGATTCAATTTCCCTCACAAATCAAGACAGAAATTTTGTCAAGAATCATTGACAACATGTCACTTCCTATGAGGACATATTCAACTTAAATCTTTTTTATAATTCAATTTCAGCCTTAAACTCCAGCCAGTTACGAAACTAAAGCGGTTAACCTCCTTCTGGCATAATTTTTGCTGTTAATTACAGCGAAATCAAATCAGATGGGAGCAATCCGATGGAGTTAATGGAAAAAAACCTTGCTACAGAAAAAAGAAAATATCCCAGAATCAATGTCGATTTACCAGTTAAGTATAGTAGAACCAACTTATTCTTCAAATACGGTCAAGCTATCAATGCCAGTGAAGGGGGATTGCTTGTTTCTTTTGCAGAGAAAATTGAGATTGGTCAACATCTGGCGTTGAAATTATTTTTCCCTTCTCGTTCTGAATTAAATATCATTGAGGCGATCGTCCAGGTAGTTTGGATGGATATTCATCTGAGGAAGGATTGGACATGGGATTATCGGACTGGAGTGAGATTTGAAGACATCTCTCCAGAGAATATGAGTATTTTTAAAAATTTCTTAATGAGCAATGCACAAAAACCACCATGCAATGCCTAACCTTAGGGTTGACCGAAACGAGACAGCAAGATTGTAATCGCAGCGTCTATCTCCCCATCACCCTACCACCCCATCCATAACGAAGAAGGGGGCGTGGTTAGAGGTAAATACAGGAGGATCTCTTCTCAAAATCGGCGCCATGGCAGGATGTCTCTTGAATTCCTTGTCCAAGAATTGCCTGATCAATGGCCTGCTCCACCCTTTCGGGTGATCGAAACTCGTGTAAAGGGAAAGGTCCCCTTCATAGAATGTTTTTGTTTTCATCTGTCGTGTCTCCGGTCCGTAGATCGGCATATTGAAGATGGCAAGATTCAAGAAACCAATGCAATCATGATGCTTCACAACAAACTCAAGGGTCCTTCGCGCCCCTATCAGGCTTTCTGGGGGAGTTCCAAAAAGAAGATAGACATAAGTGGCAATCCCTGCCTCTTTTAGATTCTTTAAAGCTGATGATGCCTCTGCAAGATCGATCCCCTTTTGTAAATTGTCGAGCACACTCTGGTCTCCTGATTCCAGACCAAGTTTTAACATCACACATCCTGATTGCTTCAGGGCCAAACAGAAATTCAGGTCGGTAAGATGGCGGGTAATCCTGGCAAAGCCATACCATGGCACACCAGGAGGATGTTCAGAAATTGCCTTCATCAGTGACGGACTGATCGCATTGTCCAGCAAATGGATGAGAACCGGTTTCTGTTTATCAACCAGGTGAAGAAGATCAAGGATCACCTCCTCAGTCGGAATGACAATATAAGGATTTCCCTCGGCCCTTTCCGGACAAAATGAACACCTATTCCAGTAGCATCCACTTGAAGAACTGTAGGGAAGAATTGGCCCGGGGGCAAAGTAATCTCTTATGGGTAGAGAATTATAATTCGGCTTATACAGAATATCTGTAGATTGCGTAACACCCATGAGTGAAAGCAAAGGGGCTTCTCCTGGTCCGGCTACAAGATGATCCACCAGACCCTTAAAAGGATTTTGCCAATGAGGCCTTCTCATCCATGAAGTCACGAGCCCTCCACCCAAAACCAATTTTATCCCGGTCCACTCCCGTTTAAGAAAACCGATCATTGCGAACGTACACAGGGCCTGGCTTAAATAATTGAGCGAAAATCCAATCAGGGAAGGTTGTTCTTTTTTTAAAAGCTCCGTGAGCCGTTTTTTAAAATAAGGATAGAAAGGATTATCTTCCGGATTTTCTGCGGCTCTGACAAGATCTGTGCTCCTTGCTGGAGAGAGTTCTTCATGTTCATAATTCGCCAGACCCAGGCGTACGCGACTGGAACGTGCCGCCATATCAAGAAGCCGGTTCAGATCCTTGATTGCCCGGCGATAACGGCCATCATCCTGGTGGAGCCCCACGGGCAAAGGTCGTAGTTCCTGATCAACGTCTCTGTGGAGCGACATCCCCCGCTTACGTCGGGACAGGCCGGCCAAACGATGGGCACATTCATCCTCCCGGCTAGAGCCGGGGAACTTTCTGCTGCCGGGGTAAGCGTTCCAACCGTTCAACGAGGCGAGATGTCTGGAAAGATGACGGGATGCCCGGCAGGTCCAGGTATCCAATGACACAGGTGGAGCCTCCAGAAGGCTGAGAAGACCTTCTAAATTCGCGTCCAGAACCCTGTATTTTATTCCGTGGTAATTCAGGGCACCGCAGAGTTTTGCTATACCCGCTGGAGGTTCACTTGGTTTGGCAACAGGAGGATAGATGAGGATCATGTGATA
>JBEKWN010000136.1:0-8078 GCA_049513055.1 Thermodesulfobacteriota bacterium | reverse complement strand
TTGAAGCCCCACCACGGGATTTTAAGTCGTTACCCGACCATCAGGCGATTTCCCATCATTTTTAAAGCCTTATAAATAAGGAACTTACAATGGCCAAGTTGGATTAGCTTGGGTTAATTTGGATTATTTTTGGTTACGATGGTTACACTTTAGTTACACCATTATCATAGTTATCTTAAAAAAACAAGATTACCCTATTCTCCAGAGAAAACACCCCAAAGGTTTGGATCAGCAGTGACAAGAACCCTCTTAGCCATTTTCACCAGTCGTAATTACACCTTTTACTGTTTATATACCTTCTCCGATTGGGTCTCTCTTGCGCGTGCATATAGTCATGCAAAAATGTATTTTTATACGGGTATAACAGGACGGTGTGCATAATTTTCTTGCGGTCTGGGGCTCTTAGAAAGTTGGAGGAGTAACCAGAAAGTTCCTTTCACAAGCAGCAATGAAGTTAAAGTTACTGCCAAGAGACCAGATTAACAAAACTCTTGACAATAGCTTTCGTCGTTTTGGGATGACGATATTGAAAACCGGCTTTTACCTCTTCCCTCGCCTTTTTTCTTACATCATAATTTTTTATCTCATACTCACCTCCTTTAGTGTAATTGAATTTCACTTTCACCCATTGGATTGATCACGACCCGTGCAGCCTCACCATGAGCGTCGACATACATAATATTGATTGGTGGTCTTAATTCGCTACTATTACTATCTGCAAGTTTAGTCCAACGTAGATTCTCTCCATCTTCATCATATCGCCCTATCATAAAAGCACCGTTGCTGGCTATCAGTGCGACAAAGAGTGGCGCCTCAAATCCATTCTGAAGCAGGGTCTTCAAGATTTGCCCGAAACTCTCAGGTGATAAACTTTTCAGATCATATTCTTTTTCTGCTCTTAACAGTTCATCTCCCATCTCATTCTCCTCCTTTTTTTATTCGGTTTGGCATCATTTTTCCATTGCGTCGCTTCTAACTGTTATCTCAAACCGACACGACGGATAATGTTGCTTCACAATCTACAAATTCACAATGTTCATTAATTTCACATTTTCATCTTCTTCTGAGTTATCGACTTCTCATTTCTCCCCTCTTTCAATTTTCATTGTAAAGTCTCTAATGACTTTCCTTCGGGCCTTCTCGTCACCCAATTTACTGAATACTTGTCGGCTGCTGTCGATGGGTACTCAGCAATTATCCATTTTCAACTCGCAACAGCTTTCTTTTGACTCTTTCCTTTTTGTTTGTTTTACCGTACAAGAAATCTATTTCTTCCTTGCTTCCTCCAGATTAGCTTCCAATCTATTTATCTTTTCGATAGGAAGGTCTTTATCCAATGTCCCCATTTTTTGTGAGAATCCTGGGCACATGAATTCAAAATAATTTTTGAAAAACTTATGCCCTGTTTCTTAAAGTAGGTTTCTAGTTCTTGCCTAAAATTTCTACCTTCAAAGTAAACATTCATTCCATTTATCATATCTTGGATGCTCCTTCATGCCGAATATTTTCCCCACGTGAATATTATGCCACACTTATATCCCAAAGAGCCACCCTCTATTTCTGGCCCTTGCAAATACCGGGTCATTTGTCCTCTCTGATGTTTGCTCCCTCCCGAACTGTGCCAACTCCACCATGATCGTGACGATGAGTTCTTCCTGGGGAGAACCAAAATCCACACTTTATTGGCTCAGGATTTCAAAGAAGTTGAGGAAGTCCTTCACGAATCTACTGACCTTATCTAGAGCGGTGCAGACTGCTGTTATGGCCCTGCCTGTCCGCATGCCGACGAACAGCTTAACGCCATAGAATTCGGTTGCAAAAAAGAATGGCTTGAGATATGTTTATATTGGAAATGTTCCAGGTCGTATTTACAATTTAACCTATTGTCCCTTTTGTAATCGAGAGGGCATATATAGAACACTCTTTGATATCTTAGAGATGAATGTAGTAGGTGGGAAATTCAAGTTTTGCCATACTCTTCTACAGCGGAAATGGAGTTAGAAATCTATTATCGCTAATTTTGAATCGGATTTAAATTTTAAACGGCACTAGGACTGGCTTTTCGAGAACCCAACTTGATCGTAAGGGAGGTAAAATGAAAATCAGAAAATATTTCGAACCTAAAATTGAAACCATGAATCGAGAGAAATTGGAAGCCCTTCAACTCCATCGACTCAAGCATCAATTGAGAAGATGTTATCAAGGTTCTGAATTCTATAAACATAAATTTAAAGAGACGGGCATTAAACCTGATGACATCCGATCCTTAGACGATGTGATCCATCTTCCATTTGTTACCAAACCTGAACTTCGTGAGGAACAACAGGCTTACCCTCCTTTCGGTAGATACACGGTTGCTCCTTCTGAAACTTGGGCAGAACTTCACCCCTCAACAGGAACAACAGGTGCTCCTGTCAATACCATCTGGTCTTACAAAGATGTGAAGCAGATCTCTAGATGGACAGCAAGAACGATGTGGACCTTTGGCGTTCGTCCAGGCGATATCATCCAAAATGGGTTCAGTTATGGTCTTTGGGTGGCAGGGATGTCAACCCATTATGCAACCCGAGAATTGAGATGCTTTGTCATCCCCATTGGGGCGGCGATGACCGAACGTCAAATCGATTACCTCCTTAACCCCGGCTCAACAGCTCTCCTCTGCACCCCATCCTATGCCTTGCATATTGCCGAACGCTTAAAACAGAGAGGGATTTCACCCAGGGACATTCCCTTGAGAATTGGATGCTTTGGTGGAGAAGGTGGGGCTGAAGTCCCCGCAACCCGCGAGAAGATTGAAAAGGGATTAGGAATCGAAGCTTTCGACTACTATGGATTGGCTGAGGTTGGTCCCACGATCGCTTCAGAATGCTCACAGAAAGCGGGGATCCACTGGGTGGAGGACCATCTTCTCATCGAAATTATTCACCCTGAAACGAAGAAGCCGTGTGACTCTGGGGAGGTGGGAGTCCTTGTCATAACTCATCTGACAAAGGAAGCCACCCCTATGATCCGTTACTGGACGAATGACTTGGCTATGTTGGATAAAAGAAGATGTAAGTGTGGCCGAACCCATGCCCGCTCTGTGGGAGGAATCTTGGGGAGGGCAGATGATATGATTATATATAAAGGGGCCAAATTTTATCCGGTCCAGGTGGAGAAGGTCGTCCGGGGCTTCTGTGAACTTTCTGATGAATTTTGTATTGAACTAACCACCGATCCAGAATTGGGGACTGATGTATGCACCATTGTCGTAGAGTGTTTAAAAGAGGAGGAAATCCCGAAAGTTACGTCTCTATTGAAAAATGGGCTAAAGGAGGAATGCCAGGTAACCCCAAATATTAAATTTTTTCCATTCGGCACCCTTGAACGGACCACCTTTAAAGCAAAACGAATCGTAGATAAAAGGGAAACAAAGCAGATATAGACATTAACAGAAAAAGAGATTGGTATGCATCCTTAGGGTCCCTAGAATGACAACTGTGGGAGCATTTAAAATGTTTTCTCTCGAAGGAAAAACGGCCATTGTGACTGGCGCAAGCCGAGGGATTGGGAAAGCCATTGCAAAAGGATTTGCGCAAGTTGGTGCAGATCTCATTTTAGTTAGTAGAAAGTCTTCAGTACTCGAAGAAGTGGCAAAGGAGATAGAAGAGATAGGGAGAAAAGCTCTTCCTATCTCAGCGGACATTGGAAATCCTGAAGAAATTCAAAAAGTCGTTGATTCCACGATAAACTTTTTCCCTCGAATCGATATTCTCGTTAATAATGCCGGCATCAGTCCAATTTTGAAAAAAGCTGAAGAAGTCAAACTGAAAGAATGGGAGGAAATCCTAAGGGTCAACCTTACTGGAACCTTCCTTTTATGCCAAGCAGTAGGAAAGGTAATGATTCAACAAGGTGGAGGAAAGATCATCAATATGGTCTCTGTGGGGGGAGTAGTAGGGTTTCCAAGACAAATTGCATACTGCACCACAAAGGGAGGTATTCTGCAGTTAACCAAAGTCCTCGCGATCGAATGGGCAAGGTACAACATCGAGGTCAATGCAATCGGTCCTGCCTATCTTGAAACGGAGTTGACGAAGGGGATGAGGGAATCGAAGATTATCTCTGAAGATCTCCTCGGCAAGACTCCGATGAGAAGGTTTGGGAAACCTGAGGAGATTGTTGGAGCGGCAATCTATCTCGCCTCGGACGCTTCTAGTTATGTCACCGGTCAAACCCTTTTTGTGGACGGAGGTTGGCTTGCCCTTTAGCCTTTTAAGGCAGTCTCTTTATAGGCTGAGCTATCTGGAAAAAGCAAAAATACTCAGAAGAAAGAAATAGGCCTCAATCGATGAGGTTTGTTTTATGGCCAAGAAAAACATTGGGATTAGGAATCATTATTAGAAACCAACATTTGCCAGACCCTTAAGCCCAAGTATTTCGCGAGTTTCTGATGGGGTCGCAGGCTCCCGGTTCAGTTTCCGGGCCAAGTCACAGACCTTCTCTACTAGTTCTGAGTTTTTAGCAAGTCTGTGGTTATCAAGCCGGATATTGTCTTCCAAACCTACCCTTACATGGCCACCCATCATCAATGCATGAGCACCTAAGTAAAACTCTGAGGGATATCCCACTCCAATCACTGACCATGTGTATTGTTCGTTAAACAAACGATCAGCAGTTCGCTTCATGTGAACCAGATCCTCCGTATGGGTGCCAATTCCTCCAATAACCCCCATTACGAACTGGATATGTATTGGCAAATCAAGCAAGCCTTCAGATACTAAAAAGGAGGCATTATAAATATGCCCAACATCGTAGCACTCAAGCTCAGGTTTCGTCCCGCTTGATCGCATTATCCCACAGATGTACTCTAGATCGCTGAAGGTATTCTTAAAAACGAAATCCTTGGTAGCTTCAAGATAATCTTTTTCCCAGTTAAACTTAAATTGCTTAATATATTTTATTACTGGAAACAAACCAAAATTCATTGAGCCCATGTTAAAAGAGGCAATTTCAGGCTTAAATCTTGGTACTACTGCTACCCTGTCCTGGACTTTCATACCTGGCCCACCCCCCGTGGATGTGCATAAAACGATATCACAACTATTCTTGATCCCTTTAAGGTATTCTTTAAAAATTTCTAAATCAAGCACTGGACGGCCAGTAATAGGGTCTCTTGTGTGAAGATGAACCACAGCGCATCCGGCTTTATAACATGCTATCGCCTCATGGATTATGTCATCAACAGTAAATGGTAGGTATGGAGTCTGACTTGGCACAGTCATATTGCCTGTTAGTGCCGCAGTTATAATCACCTTTTTCAAGATAACCTCCTGCAAAATATTCTACAATAAATAATCCCGAATATTTTACTAAAAAGACTTTCTTTTTTCATTTATATAATAGGAAAGATTCTCGGTTAAAATTATTCCTTTATTTCATTGCAGATTCTTGTTCTCTTAAATTAGTCTAGAATTTTTCTAAGATTTTATTGCCTATTTTTAAAGTAGCTGGATTAACACCGTAGCCTTCCAGAAGAGTTCTTATTTCAAAAATTTATTCAACTTCCTTTTATAATTCATTAACCCAATGTTATTTATAATTGTATTTTCATAACATAAAAACTGAAATTGTTTTCTCATAACCTAATATCTCTTATAAGAATGTCTTCTTACCTTAATCTTTTATAGCTATTGCTTCAATCTCAACTAGTAACCCAGGCATCATGAAATCCTTAATCGCTACTGCACTACTTGCTGGAGCATCTTTGGGAAAGTATTCAGCCCTTATTTTGTTCATTGCTTCATAGTCTTTTGGATCTTTCAAAAACACCGTTACCTTCACGATGTCGTCGATTGTTGCCCCAACTTGTTCCAAGAGGGTTTTAATGTTTTGAAAAGTCTTTTTTGTTTGAAGCCTGATATCATTTTCCCCCACTATTTTCCCATTTTTGTCCCTACCAACAGTCCCAGACACAAAGATAAAATTACCTTTCATAACTGCAGATGAATAAGGGCCTATTGGAGGAGCAATTTCCTTTGAATCAATAATTATTTTTTTCATTTTGGCCTCCTTCGAAATCTTACTACTTTTAAACTGATTGTTTAAATAACCTTAATTTCTAAATTTCTAGAATGAAATATGAGGAAACTCGATTTGAAAAACAGATTATATTAGAAAGATTGGATTGTCAACTGAATATACTTGTGTCATATCAAATCTTAATGATTTAGACTTCGAGGTCTTAACACATATTGATATTCGCTGGCTGAGCCACCCACATCTAACCGCCACTTTGATGGTCGTCAGGATCAATAGAATAAATTACGGAATTAAAGACTAAACAGAAAGAAAATAAATAGACAAAGAAATGTTTTCGAACTCACATTGTCCACAACTGCTTTGCCAGAGATAATAATATTGGCCTTTGCTATGCTCGAGAAACCTATTGATTGGAACTGGTATAATTCAATTGTTGGAAATTAGTGACAAATTTTCGATAATTTGATAAAATGAAATCTAATTCTATTGGTATGATATTCAAAACTTACAAAATGGTAGTAAATTATATTGGAATTACTACGCAATATTTAATAAGATGATATAAATTCAAAAAAATATTTTGTATAATATTTAATGAAGGTAAAAATCAATAGAGAAATGACATAGGATCTCTATATTGTTTAGTCGGCGATTAGTGAAATCGTATATGGTGAATTTGGCTCCGCCGTTATGCCTGATGGCTGATCTAAACAAGATCGGAAGGGGTTTATCTAAAACTCCCTGCCGGCTGGCACCGCAAGAATCGGTGGCTAGTTGCGATTGTTGAAGATCAAGGGAAAATTTATTCTAAAAGGGAGCTTGAAAAAATGAAAAAGCTACGACCAATAATTGAAAGCGACAGCTGGGAGGTTGGCTATGGCTGGGGTAAAAGGCAGCAAGACTTAAGTGAATTTGAGGAATTTTATGATGAGTGGAATGAGGGTAGGTTAAGTCAGGAAAGACTATTGAAGCTTTTTAAGGTCGCAGATGTGGATATTATTCTTAATGAAGCGGGATGGCGTTATTCCCTTATTCCAGAAGAGACAGAAGATGGGGATAATGTTTCATCGGACGATATTCCAGCCGATAACTATTTTGACAAAAATCTGATTTATCATGAAGTCCTCTGGGGTATTATGGGTTGCCTCAAGGAACTTAAAAATAAAAATGTTGAAGACAATTCCACTCCCAAACCCCGAATCCTTTACAAACGACGCATAAGATTAGAAGAAGATTAAAGAATCTTGCTCATTTCGAGCCTAATTCTTTAGAAACTTTTCTAGGCAGGTTTTTCTACAGGATATTTAGCAAGAAATTCTTTTAATTCCGATTCATCAACTTTTGAAATTTTAGCGATGATCGAAGGGTGTACCATCACACATCTGCATTCGCCTTCGGCTAAAAGCTCGTTATCTTTGGAGTGAATAGTTGAACGAAGGATCGCGTGTTTTCCATCTTGAGTTTCTACTTTCGCTTCAACAACTATTTCTCTAATTGTTGGCACAGGTTTCAAGTAGTTTACAGAAATTCCCCGGGTCAGACCCATTTTGCCAAGTCTCGCGATCATCGTCCACTGGCAAACTTCGTCGAGGAGAAGGGCGATCATTCCAGCATGAACAACCCCATCAATTCCACAAAGATAATCTGGAATCGAACATTTTGTATAGCATCCATTTTCAGAGAGATAGAAACGCAGTCGTAAACTGTTACTGTTCACCGTGGAACAGCCAAAACACTGGCCTGTCCAATAGTTTGGAATTTCTTGATCTTTCATCTGAGAGTTCCTCCCATGAATTGATGATGGTTTACCGGTTTTGATGCATAACGGTCGGAGCTAACCGGAGGTGCAGGTTCCCCCGGATTGGAGATAAAATAATGTCTTTTTTTATTTTTTCCCCGAGCACATATGAGAATTGTTTCGACGTCTCAACATTCATTTCCCATGGAGTTTCTTTTCCAAGTTTCCTGGCTAAGGCCAAAACCAATCAGCATCCATACGAACAAATGAATATTGCGCGATTTCTAAAAGTTGTTCAGTGGGTATATTTATTTATCTT
>JBEKWN010000135.1:0-6292 GCA_049513055.1 Thermodesulfobacteriota bacterium | reverse complement strand
CCATTTAAAACATAAATTTTAAGAAATCATTTTAATTCAGTTTTTCCCTGGTTTTGAAATACCTAAAAGCAATCCAACTTGCAAGCGACATAGCGAAAACAATAATAACAACATACTCGATTTTTGCCATATTTTCTTTAACTACCTGGATGTAATTGCCAGCAAAGTAGCCTATCCCGCCCATTAGTGTAATAGTCACTAATGCAGTAACTGCATCAGCAATAAGAAATTTGATAGAAGACATCTTCATTATTCCTGCCACAATGAATATCTGCGCCCTCAATCCTATAAGATGCCTCCCAATAAATATTACTAAAATTCCCCTTTTTTTAAATTTCTCCTCAAATGTTAAAAGCATTTTAGGCGATATGAGCCTGTGAAATCTCTTATGTTCAACCACCCTTCTTCCATACTTTTTCCCAACAGAATAAAGGAAAAAATCAGCCATTAATAGACCGGTATAGCCTACTAAAAATGCTGGTAATAATTCCATGACCCCATTGGCAATTAAGAATCCACTCAACATGAAGGTTGTATCCTCCGGAAACGGGAATCCAATAGCTCCGAGGATGAGGAGAACAAAAATTCCTGCGTATGGGAAACTGTTTATAAAGTTTGTCGGGTCAAACATCACAGGAATGTCTAAAACTTAGACCTTTTCTTCTGAATGCCACCTGCATATCTTCTTATCCATCCGTGAATGGTCTCGTGGTAGATATAGAAGACCAAAATGATCAGAGCAGATATCCCCAAGAGGATCAAAAAGGTTTTGTATTGATGCTCATAAGCCTTCGCCCCCTGAAGGGTTGCCATCAACGTTCCTGGTATCCGACCAATGGTAGAGATGATCAAAAAAATACCCAAATGCATGGGCGTCAAACCTAAGATGTAGCACAAGGCATCCTTTGGAAAGCCTGGGATCAAAAAAAGAAGAAAACTGAGGATAACTCCCTCATGTCCAATTAAATAATCAAATTTTTTTCTCAGCTTTGGCGAAACAAACTTCTCGACAGCCCGCTTTTCAAAGATCCTTGCTATACTGAAGGCAAACCAAGAACCCAATATTAGCCCGATCATGGAATAAAGCATCCCACCCCAAACCCCAAAAACGTAGCCTCCCAAAAACTCAATGGCCTCTCCCGGAATGGGAGCAATAACCACTTGTATAATTTGGAGAAGGATAAAAACCAGAGGAGAATATGGCCCGTAGGATCTGAGAACTACTTTTAATTGGTGACGATCCTGGAAGAGATTCCAGAGATTAACCGCTTGAACCCATAACTGGGAATAATACCAATAGAAGGTAAGGACAATTAGTCCTCCTAAAAGGCAAATAACTCCCCACTTCAACTTTGATGGGAACCATGATTTCATAAACTAAGATTTAATTCATCCTGTGGCAATTGTTCATTTTCCAAAAGAAAAGAGAGAAGGGAGAGGGTCATTTCCCAAGGTAGGCGTGTCTCACCTTCTCATCTTCTAAAAGAATCTTCGTATCCCCTTGAAGAACGATTTCACCCGTCTCCAACACATATCCAAAGACACCAATCTTTAAAGCCGCCCTTGCATTCTGTTCCACCAGAAGGATCGTGGCTCCCTCTTTATGCAGTTCCCGGATCACCCGGAAAATCTCCCTTACCATTAAGGGTGCCAAACCCATGGAAGGTTCATCCATCATCATCAATTTGGGCCGTGACATCAAGGCTCGGCCGATGGCCAACATCTGTTGCTCTCCCCCACTCAATGTTCCAGAAAGCTGTCTATGGCGGTTTTTCAAAATCGGAAAGATTGCATAGACCTTCTCCATGTTCTCCCTGATTTCATCCTTGTGCCTTCTATCAAAGTATAGGTAGGCCCCTAATTTTAGGTTATCAAGAACAGATAGGTGGCCAAAAAGTTGCCTTCCTTCTGGAACCAGACAGATTCCCAAGGCCACCATATCCCCTGGAAGGAATCCTGAGAGGGATTTTTCTTCATAGAGAATACTCCCGTTATATTCCGGTATGAGTCCAGAGATGGTCTTAAGTAGCGTCGTCTTGCCAGCGCCATTGGCGCCGATAATGGTGACGATATCCCTTTTTTTGACGGAGATAGAGACGTTCTTCAGGGCTTGAATGGCTCCGTAAAAGGTATTCACTCCCCTTACCTCAAGCATACTCGATCTCCACTCCGAGATAGGCATCGATCACTTTCTGATCTTTTTTTACCTCCTCCGGTGTTCCCTCGGCAATCTTCAGCCCATAGTTAAGGACAACTATCTCATCGGAAATGCCCATTATCAAGTCCATATGATGTTCTACTAACAAGACTGTGATTCCCCTATCTCGTATTTTTCTAATAATCTCAGCCATCCTTAATATTTCGGTTTCGTTCAGGCCAGCCGCAGGTTCGTCTAATAGGATCAGTTGTGGATCGGTGGCCAAGGCCCTTGCAACCTCGAGCAATTTCTGTTCCCCGAGAGGTAGACCAGACGCCGGCTCATTGGCCTTTTGCATCAAACCGACTAAGTCCAGTTTCTCTTTAGCAGTTTCTGAAATGAACCTCTCCTCACTCCTCACTCCCGGGAGCCTCAGCCCAGATTGAATAAGGCCCATTTTTGTTCGGATGTGACGACCCAACATCACATTTTCCAAAACGGTCATATTCCCAAAGAGTTCAACGGTCTGAAAGGTTCGGGAGATTCCTTTCTGTGCGATGCAATGGGGTTTCTCGCCGTTAATCTCCTTACCTTTAAACTGGATAGTTCCTTTTGTGGGAGGTAAGATTCCAGTAATGATGTTAAAGAGGGTGGTCTTCCCCGCACCGTTCGGCCCGATAATCGCCTTGATCTGGCCAGACATTACCGTGAAACTGAGGTCAACGATAACCATCAGCCCCCCGAAGGTCTTTCTCAACCGTGAGGTTTCAAGGATAGGGGGTGTCACTATTTTTTCTTTATCCATTTCACTATGACAGTCAATCCTTTGAGTATACCTTCTGGCATGAATAGAAGAATGGCCATCAGGATGATTCCATAAATCAAGATGTCAAAATCCTTAAATGCCCTCAAATATTCCGGTAGAATCGTCAATATCCCTGCTCCCAATAAGGCTCCCCAAATGCTCACTCCTCCTCCAATCACCACCATCATTAATAACAGGATGGAGACAAAGAGGCCAAAAGTGGGGGGGCTGATAAAGGTGATAAAATGGGCGTAGAGTGATCCTGCAACCGAGGCGTAGAGGGCGCTAAGCACGAAAACCTGGATTTTAAACTGGCTCACATTCACACCCATCGCCTCTGCAGCAATTTCGCTCCCGTGGACCGCCCGCAAGGCCCTCCCAATCCTCGAATGGATGACATTCAGAGAAAAAATAAGGAGAAGAATTGCAATGGCCCAGACCAAATAAAAATATCTTACCCCTCCTTTAAAGGAATAACCAAAAAAATGAATAGAAGGGATACCAGAAAGTCCGGAGGGCCCACCGGTAATTTCCAAAAGTTCATTGAAGATGATATAAATGATTTCACCGAAGCCGAGTGTTGCCACTGCTAGATAATGGCCCTTCAATTTTAATGTAGGGATCGCGATGGCCATCGCCATGATCGCGGATAGAAAGAGGCCGCAGAGGAAGGCTGTAAATATTGAGAACCCAAATTTAACAGGAAGAACTCCACTACAGTAAGCGCCGATCCCTAAAAAGGCAGCATGGCCCAATGAGATCTGACCAGCATAGCCCATAAGGAGACTCAATCCCATCACGGTGATGGCATTGATTCCAATAAAGATCATGATGCTGAGGTAATAATCGCCTCGGATAAAAAAGGGGAAAATACCCAAGCAGATCGTAAGAATGAAAAGGGTTCTAATATTCTCCTTCCCCATTTTACCTCATCCCTAAAACTTTTTGACCTTGCTGACCTCTTCACTGCCAAAGATGCCACTGGGTTTGAAGCAGAGGATAAAAAGGAGGATCACTAACGCCACGGCATCCTTAAACCCGGAGTGAACTAAGCCAGCTGTAAGGGACTCCAGGATTCCGATAATAAACCCTCCCAGCACCGCACCATAACCCACGCCCAGTCCCCCAAGGACAGCCGCACAAAACCCTTTGACTGCCAACATGGGCCCCCGATCGTAATCCATTAAGGAGATGGGAGTGATCACTATCCCTGCTACCGCTCCCAAGCCAGCGCTCAATGCGAATGAGGTGAGGATCATCTTCCTCACATGGATACCCATCAGGCTTGCAGCCATTGGATTGAAGGAACAGGCGCTCATTGCTTTCCCGACGATCGTCTTTCCAAAAAAGAGGGTCATTAAGACGACAATGGCCAACGTCGTCCCTAATACCCAAAAGGTTTGAAGCATAATCACCGCTCCACCAATCATTACCGGGGCTCCCGGGGTGAAGGGGGGAAGGCTATAGGGGTCTTTCCCCCAGATAAACATCGCAATCCCTCGAAAGAGAATGGATGCGGCAATGGTGACAATGATCAGGGTAAGAAGCGAAGCATTCCTTAAGGGATGGATAGCAAAGCGTTCAAAGAGGGCACCAATCGCTGTCACAGCAATGACTGTCAGGGGAAACCCAATAAAGAGAGGCAGTTTGAGAACCGCCGTCAGAAAAACCATAATCAATCCGCCAAACATCACAAACTCTCCCTGGGCCAAATTGAGGACAGTCGTAGCATTATAGATGATGTTGAACCCGAGGCCGACCATCGAATAGATCGATCCTATCGTTAAACCGGTGAATAGAAACTGAAGGATCTGGCTGAACAAGGTCATTTTTCCACAAACCCACTTATAAAAAAGGAGAGGCTAATTGCTCAGCCTCTCCCAATAGTGATTATTTCGCAAACTCCCACTCGCCCTTGACCACTTCGATCATCTCAAAACCATCGGCCCCAAAACCTGTATGGTCAACAGGCGACATATTGTACATTCCACCTGTACCTGGCCAATTACGGATCTTTGTCTCAAGATAGTCCCTGATCTGCTTCTTATCCGGGCCCACCGCCTTTAACGCATCCACAACCATCATGATGGCATCATACGCATGGCCTCCAAAGGTGGAGACATCACTTTTGTATCGCTTCTCATATTCCGTCTTATATTTCAGGATGACCTCTTTCTGGGGATTTTTTGGATCAACCTTTTCAGCATAGAGGACACGTCCAAGAGGAGTAATAACCCCTTCTGCAGCCCCAGCCGCCAATTTGATGTTACTTTTACTTCCAAACCCGTGGCTCTGAATCAAGGGGATCTTCCCTCGCATTCCGAGATCATTCCAGTTCTTTGTCACGATCACTTGGGTGGGGCCGACAGACCAGTTGATCACTGCTTGAGCAGGAGAGGCCTTGATCTTTGTCAACTGCACGGTCATATCGGTATCTCTTGGCCCATAGAGTTCATCAGCAACGATTTCAATGCCATATTTGGGAGCCAGTCGCTTTAATTGCCGACGGCCTTCCACCCCGAACCCAGCGCTGACCGTGATGATAGCCACCTTATTAATTTTCTTAGCCTGGCAATAAATGTAAATCTTTTCCACTGCAGAGGCGTCAGGTGGAGCAACCTTAAAAATCAAGTGGCGTTGTTTCTTTGGAACTTCAAGCCAAGGTGTCGCTGAGGCCTCCATTCTCTTCGTTTCATCCTCTGGGGTAACAATGGACAAAGCGGCGGCCATAGAGATCATTGGTGTCTCTGCCCCCTCACAGATGGGAACCATGGCCATCGATTCACCGGTTGTAGAGGATCCGATGACAACCAGAACATGGTCCTTCTCAATCAACTTCTTGGTTGCCAAAACGGCATCGGCTTCCATACCTTTCGAATCCTCAATCATGATTTCGATAGGGACACCCTTGATCCCGCCTGCGGCATTGATCCACTCTTGAAGCATGAGGGCAGTATTCTTTTGTGGTTCGCCCAACCAAGAAGCGGGACCTGTGATGGAGGCCACGAAACCAATCTTATGGGCTGCCCATCCAGGACTTATAAAGACTGTACATAATACCATTGTTAAAAAAGCGATCCAACTCTTTTTCATAACACTACCTCCTTCTTAAGAACTTTTTGTTTCAATATTATCTTCTGCTGATCCTCCAAACCCCCGCCTCCTTTCTCAAAAGTTTTTATGACCAAACTCATGCACTTTTTAAAGGTGTCTTTCTCTAAAGTCACCCAGTTCCCCTGATGTGTACAGGGATGAGTCCTCTTCTTCCAACATTTGAACAGGTATTTTGTTCTTAGAAACAGGAATGATATTTATATTTTGGCGAATGAGTATATCGTAGAGAGATTTAT
>JBEKWN010000134.1:0-6626 GCA_049513055.1 Thermodesulfobacteriota bacterium | reverse complement strand
CAGTATTGTTCAACCAGATTATCAGACCATCGTGGCAGATAGCTAACGTCCACCTTTTCTCTTGGGTAAACATACCCCTCCAGTGATCCTGCTTTAGCGGCAAAGTCATAAACCTTTTTATAGATTCCCATCGTGTACCTCCCGGCTAAAGGTTGCCTTATCCATTATTTCGTACGTCGGGATAGGCCTCATTCCACTAAAACCAACCCGTAGATATTTTCTTCCTCATCACGTGTCCGCACAACTTCAATAGGAAATCCATTGTCCCTTGCGGTCTTGAAGACATCAATGCCGCATGCCTCCATCGAAGGTCTCGCCTCAAGTCCATGTTTACAGGAGCCTGAAAGGTTGCATTCCTTGCAAAGATCACAAGGGCCAGATCCCATGCTCCAGGCCTTATAATACCCATCAAGAAATATCTCGATTTCGATGCGAACGATAGCTTTGCTGAAGGTCTTTGCCTTCACCCACCTCTTTTCCCCCTTTGGTAATCTTCGATGGAGTAGGATGGCCTTCTGGTAGGAGTCGATCACCTTACGAGTCATGTCTGGGGTAGGCGTGCGGGGAGGACAGCAAAGGCTCATCCCGAAACCGGGGCATCCATATTGGCACTTCATTCTTACCCACTCGGCGGTTACGATGGAACCAGGATCAATGATTTTTGCTCCCTCGATCCCCATCTCTATTGCTTTCTTGCAGAAAGACTCCACCGATTTCATTGAAACATCCCCTTTCCTCCAGATTCTTAAACGCCCATTCTTTGATCTTTTACCTATGTGATCCGAAAGTATTTATGTGAGTAAAATGAATCCTAAAATCCCCTTCAGTTTACCTCCTTCTACTAGGATAGATCTCAGTATGATTTAAGTCCAATGAAAATAGTATCTTCTGCCTCCGGATTTCCTTTCGTATCATTCCCTTTTCCTTAAGGTATTTCAAGTGAGCAATTGCCTCCCCAGTGGCAAACCATTTTTGCGAAACAGGAAATAAATCCCAAGAGTCACAAATAATATCCCAACTCATCTGCGATGCCACTTGAAAAGCATTCTTCTTGCCTTTTTCCAGAATAGAAATAATTTCCTCAAGTCTCTTCTGATGGTGATGTTTCAATTCCTGAATCCTCTCCCTGCAGTTCTTGAAAATGCCCCTATGACCAGGCAATACAAGCTCAATATCAAGTTTATAGACCTTCTCCAGGCTTGCCAAATACTCCTTTAGGGGATCCCACTCATCAGACCATAATTGGATGTTAGGAGTTATGTCATTAAGAATGTGATCTCCGGCTATGAAGATCTTCTTGTTGGGTTCGTAAAGACACATATGCCCCCAAGTATGGCCAGGTGTTTCAACACACTTGAATACGTAGTTTCCGATGCTTATCGCATCACCCTCTCTCAAGATATGAAAAGCCAAGCCCTCTTTTGCTCTGAACTTTAAACCAGGATGGCTCTGACGGATTGCCTGAAACTCGTTTTCAGGGACACCATTCAAACGAGCGAAGTTAACAAAATCATCCCACCGAAAACCAGATTTAAACCGATCGGCATCTGGCTGGTTAAAATATATCTTCGAGGTGTCTGTAATGAGATCCGAGATGAGGCCAAAATGATCTGCATGTAAATGAGTAATAAAAAAGTCTGTTTTTCTTATATCGACTCCAAGTTCCCTCAACCCGGTCTGCATTGCGTACATGCACTCCTCTTGATTCCACCCCGTATCAATAATCAAATTTCGCTCCGTGTTCTTTATCACATAGGAGTTGAGGGCTTTCAGGGGACTCTCGGGAAGAGGAATCTCAATTTTGTATAGATTTGCTAAAATTTCTTCAACCATCAATTCATTCTTAGGCCTTGTGGGGGCCACTCATTATACTCGGTTCTAAACTTTAACAAAAATAGCTGTTAGAGTCAAAAACCTGCTGGGCCAGGAATTAACGATTACTATTTATAATATTGTCTTATATAGCGAAACCTAAAAATCAAGAGTACAGGGAGAACTAATTTATTTTATCTGCCAAAATATTTCAGGAAGGGGAAGGGGAAAGGTAAACGGCAAAGCAGAACAAAAGAGGGAAAAGAAAAGGCAATTTAACTCGACAGGGCCAACTTTTTAATGGATGATGCCTCTACTTATAAAACTTATTGTTGCTATCAATTTTTTAAAGGATTCTAAACGGAAAATATTTTTCATAACTTGAATACTTTTTTTATGATGGATGCCTCAAGTTCATACAAGCTATCCTCCTGCTCAGGCATCTCGATAGCCCCAGGCCTAGCCTTACGAACCTTTTTGATGGCCTTGTCTGCGGATAAACCTTTCTTAATCCAATAGGCTGCCGCCATGGTTCCTGTCCGCCCTATGCCTCCTTGACAATGGACCAGGACTTCGCCTTGTTCTAAAGACTTGCTCACAATATCTAAGAATTTTTGGAAGTCAGGTAGCGTTGGAGCGGTGAAGTCCCTAACAGGAATTGAGTACCTCTTAAACCCCTTTGCTTCTATTCTATCCATGTCATAGTAGGGGCTCTCCTCATCTTCATCAAGTAGCGAAATGATGGTTCTGAAACCTTTATGGTAGAAATCCTCAAGTTGTTCATCCGTTGGATTGCTGCTACCTAATAGTATAAATTCGTCTATCCACCATCGGTTCATAAGGTTTCTCTTTGCCAGATTACCACTTTTTTCAATGATATAGGAAAGAAAGTTAACGGAGCCAATTACATCGGGAATCCAGGGATAGTGTCAACCTATCCCCCTACCCCCCACCGTCGCCATGACCCCCCTTACCATAATGGGATAGATCGCAAAAAGATACTCTCCCTTGTATTTATCAACCTCCTCCAAAAAATTTTTCCGCCTAAAGAATATTATTACGCCCTGCCCAGAAAAGAAAACTAATTATAGGAATTTTGGTTCTTATGGCTTAACGCTTTCACCTACAAGTCTACAGTCTGAGATGATGCTGAGGGTCAACGATTACTGGTAGAAATGCGCATAATCAAATGAATAAGGACTTTGTTGCAATTTTATTACCCTTTTACTTCAGGCCAGCCTTGCGCAAGGTGGACACATAATCATCGATTACCTTCTGATCTTTATACGGAAGCCTCCTGGCAAAAGACTCCACGGAGAACTTGGGATCGATCCTGAGAACCTTTGCGACTTCTGCACGGGCTTCATCCTACTTGCCCGCTTGTATCAAAGCAGCAGTCAGTCCGAGTTGGCTAAGCAACTGATTGGGCTCTTTTTGGAGGATTCTCCTCTGGAGTGCAATTGCTTCCTCATACTGCCCTGTTAAGTAATAGCAAGTAGCGAGGGTTAGCAAGCAGACATATGGAGGAATAGGACTGAGACGCATGGCCTTCTGGAGGATAGGAATGGCTTCGGCGGGTCGGCCCGCCCACCTGAGATTTGAACCCAACTGGGTATAGGCATCAACCGAATTGGGCTCGAGGGTCACGGCACGCTCTGCCTCAGCGACGCCCTTCTCGTAATCCTTGTTCAAATATATGTAATATTTGCTCAATATCTCATGAGGGTGAGCCAAGGACTCGTCGAGTGCGACGGCCTTTTGGACCAGCTTCATCCCTCGCTCTAATGCCTCTCGAGGATTCGTGTATGCGCCCAAAAGAACCTCATGCGAAAGGGACATCGCCGCGTAACTATAGGCCAATGCATATCCAGGGTCCAGCGCAATGGCTTCTTCGGCCAACTGCCGGGCCAGAGCTTGGCTTTCTTTCGTGAAGACCTCATGGTGCTCCCGTGCCTGTAACACTTTCAAATAGGCCTCAAGGCTTTTCGTCCCTTTGGCGAACATCCGGGCTTCCTCTCCCTGCGTTAAGGTCACCCGAGTGGCGGTGAGGATCTTCATGGTAATCTCATCTTGGGTGGCAAAGATGTCCTTCAATTCCCGGTCATACCGTTCCGAGAACAAGTGATAACCCGTGAGGGCATCGATCAATTGCGCGGTAACTCGAACCCGTTCGCCTGAAAACTGAACGCTCCCTTCCAGCACATACCGCACCCCCATCTCCTCACTCACCTGTTGAAACTTTACTGGTTTCCCTTTATAGGTGAAGGTTGAGTTCCGCCCGATGACGAAAAGCTGTGAGCACTTGGAGAGCGCAGTGATGACTTCGTCAGTGATCCCATCGCTTAGATATTCATGTTTAGGATCGCCGCTGGTGTATGCAAAGGGCAGTACGGCGATGGAGGGTTTGTCAGGCAACGGCAAAGCCATCTTCTTTTGGGAGGCAACTTCGACATGAGGAGGAGAAAGTCGAATGTAGATCTGCCAGATCGCATTAATACCTGCTATTAAAGCCAGAAGGGTTTTAATGTAGACAGGTGTCTTTTTCCAGTATTTCAGGCCTGTGCTTTTCCATCTGGTCAATCTTGAAGTAGAAACTTTAGACCCCAGTAGAACCCGGTAAATCCGCACAGGCTCTGCGATATTCTTGACCGTTTGTTCTCCCAGATACTCATATCCTAAGGACAGCTTGTTCTTAACATGATCAAAGGCAGTTCCAGAAATACAGATGCCTCCTGCTTCAGAAAGGCTCTCTAAACGGGCTGCGATATTGACTCCATCCCCCAAGATCTGCTCTCCATCCTCAATGACATCTCCAAGGTTGACACCAATTCGAAACTCCATCCTGCGATTTTCGGGAAGCTCAGCATTTCGAGTTTTCAGTTCTTTTTGGAGCTCGACCGCACACTCAACTGCATCCACTACACTGCTAAACTCAGCCAGCACATTATCTCCAGGAGCATCCACCACCCGACCATGATGATCTTGAATCAGTCCAGTCATTACCTCCTTGTAGGCATTAAGGGTGCGGACGGTCCCCTTCTCATCCTCTCCCATGAGGCGGCTGTAACCCTTGACATCTGCACTTAGGATGGCAGTGAGCTTGCGTTTTACTTCTTGTGTGGTCATGGGATCCCCCAAAGGTTAGTTGGGAGGTTGGATTAAAACCCTATAGTTTAATAAGAGTCTATCGTTTGATAAGAGTTTACTAATTTTGAATGAAAACTTCAACAAGAATTATTGATTATTGTTTGAAAGGTTGTATGGAAGGGGGATTTTCAAAAATCACGAGTACAGGAAGGAGTCCTCTAGGAAGGGGGTTGCGGGCTTCACCTACAAGTCTTCACCCTTGACAAGGGTGAGAGATGAATGATTATGGATTGAAATCATCAGTCACTTTAGTCGAGAAAGACTCGGGGGGCTACAAAGACTATTGAGCAGTTCGTTGCATGTGCCCTCCAGCTTTACCCCCTTCTTATGTTGAGCTTAGTATTGGGAATGTAGTGGAAGATTACCGTTTGAAAGAGTGGATTACGGCTAGGGTTCACCCGCCGAGCGAGTGTCAGCAGAGCCTTGAATTTGCGCGGCGATAGCCTGGTCAGGTGCAAACCGTTGTTGGGCGCTGACAATTACTGAGCAGCATCCATCTTACCCAACAGAATGCTCTGGGCAAACACCCAAACCACCGACGAGAAGAAAGCCAGCCATTCCCAGATCACGGGCGTATTCCGGCCAACTGTTCCTTGCTCATAGAGAATGACCAGTGTGGCAAAAATGAAATACACAACTACCATCAGGAAGCTCAACCCCGGCAGGATTTTAGGAACGTGGCTTAGTGACCATTCTCTGACGCCAATCAACGTTTGTAGAATGACGATCCCCAGGAAGTATAGCGGGATGCCCAATTTGTGGACCCCAGGCGATACACTGAAAGGCACGGCTGTCATCAATACAGTGCCAATGCCGGAAATCAAGCCGATGATCAGGGTCGCGACAGCAAAAGCACGGCCTGCGCCTAACTGGGTAAGTCGCAAGACCAGTAGCACGAGCACAAGATAGCGTATAGGTGCGGCGATGAGTGTGCCGGAATTGAAGAGTATCTGCGGCCAACCAGCAGTGTCCCCGATGTCACTCAGATAGGTGGTGAATAGCGAAAAGTCAGGATGTCCCGGGAGATAGGCCAGGGTCGCAGTTAGGACGACGAGTATCGCCCATACACCTCCGATGATCCCGACCAGCTTCAAAGCCGACGGAATACGAATAACAGTTTGGTTATCCTTTTGTGTAAACATTTTTCCTCCAAAGATTAGTTTGATAAAGTGCTGAAATAAACTATCTGGTCAAGACGCAAATCAGAATGAATTATTCATAAGGGTCGAGGCATATCCGCATTGTTCATTTGCGGTTGTAATATACACCTTTTTCTAAAATTAGGGAATAGAAAGTTTCAGGACTAAAATTAGGGAATAGAAAGTTTCAGGAAGGAGGAGTTAGCTTTTCAAAATCTTGGCAAAAGCCAATTGAAACAAGCTTGACAGATCGATAAGGATTTAATAATAAATTACCTTGTGAAAGGAGCTACAAAATTGAAATGTTCTAAAATATCTGAAGCAACAATTAGAAGATTATCGCGATATTTTAGATGCTTAGAATGGATGGAGGAGGAAGGGGAAAAGGTAGTTTCCTCTGCCCAACTGGCCAATAAATGCATTGTGAATGCCGCTACGGTGAGAAAAGATCTGAACTATTTCGGTGAGTTTGGGACTCGTAGTGAAGGTTATGATGTGAAAGACCTGTTCTATGAGATTAAACGAATA
>JBEKWN010000133.1:0-6761 GCA_049513055.1 Thermodesulfobacteriota bacterium | reverse complement strand
TGGATTATGGAATCAAAATTACCCTATCCAAACAAATAAGCAAAGAGCTACTCTATCCAATAAAATTAATTTTCATTCTTCTTTGTGCCGACTGGTCGGCATGGGAGTTTCAGGAAGAAGTCGCGAGAATGGATAGCAGTGTCCTCTTGTCCAAATCCCGCCATCCGAAACAATAAGGCTTGCCCCGTCTCCTCACGGTCCGACAATCCTTTTTATCATTCAAGTCCTCAGTTACATCCAACTATTGGGTAGATAAGTATTTCCTCTCTGAGATCTTTGTGATATACAAAGGTAAAGAATATAGACTATATTCAATCCATGAAATCTGGAGGAGAATGTCTTATAAAGGATGATCTTGAACCGCAGATGAATGATGACGACTTAATGAATTTTAAGGAGTTAAATCGCCCATTGAAGGATGACCTTGAACGAGAGGTGAATGATGACAACAGTACTCCCTCGCCTAAGCGAAGAAAAACTGAATCGGACGGCAATAGACTGCTCCCTACCATGATAGTAGTTCTCCTTGTTCTTATTTTTGCAGGAGGCATCATTTACTTCCTCAGCAAAGTATCTACCGGCGGCGGGGAGAGCCTTTTGCAATTAAAGGTGACCGCTTTGGAGCAGAAGATCGCTGGCCTTGAACAACAACTCGCAGAGCTTCAGGGAAAAATCACCACTTCGGGCCAAGACACGGGCCAAGACCCAGCCCTTCTTCAGCGGGTAAACACTCTTGCCCAGAAGGTAGAGTCACTGGAAAAGCAGAAACAGCCAACAGCCGAATCAAAAGCAAAGTCTTCTCCTCCTTCAAAACCGGCAGTCTCAACCGAAAAGAGATACCATACGGTCCAGAAAGGGGAGACCCTATCCAGAATCAGCAAGAGATATGGGATCACTGTGGAGGAACTACGTAAATTAAACAACCTCTCTAGGGACAAGTCCATCCAAACCGGACAAAAACTCCTTATTTCGCCGGGGCAGTAACTCGGCTGCACCAATTTCTTTCTTCAACCCCGTGAGTCTTCCTCAGAAGAGCATAGCAACAAGAAATGTCACTATCTACCCCTTTGGCGGTGAGACGCCCCGTTCTTCCTCGTTCCTTAGTCTCTTAACAGCGGGAAAACTCAGGATTATGGATATCCTAATCCGTAGAGTGAATCAGAACAAAATATCGGGACGTTAAGGCCAGCGCGAACTTTTGCAAATTAGTAAAGCTGCTATCCCACTCGTGTATATATACTTTTATGACACATCCACCCTCATTAAACCAATCTCGAAGGAATGCCATATCTGAACTGTCCCAGTAGACTCGACAAAGGGAAATCACCCACATGTCATTTAACGTTGGCTTCACACCTTAGGAAATTGTTGATTATCTGTTGTAATATTCACACTGGCATCGAAATCCATCTCTGAGCATTACAGGGAGGAGTCCTCTTTTTCCAAAAACCAACCGACCCAAAGTCTAATTTGACGCTAACACCTACAAAGAATGCGGACTATGCTATATAAGAAGTTGAAGATTACGAGTTGCAAGCGAGCATAAGGCTAAGATCGCCAACGCGCGTACTCAGAAGGAAGGGAGGAGCATTGTTCCTCCCCCTATCTGCTTCTGACATCTAATCAGACAGAATTGAGATTTCGACTCTTCTGTTCTTGGCCCTTCCTTCCGGAGTCTTGTTGTCCGCCACAAGGATCTCGTAAAGGGGATCCGCGTACTCTAATTTTCCAATGTAGAGTGTACTCATAAGTAATTTTTATCGAACGTACAGATTAATCTGTAGCTCTTGTCAATCAAACAATTCGATAGCTTAATTAAGGATTTCTTAGAGTTGGAGAGAAAGATAAAAGGGGCAGATCCTTTAGCATAGTCAGGATGATGCCCCTTTTCCTCCTTTCTGTTGAATTTCAAAACATAGAGCTTCGACACGCTACTTGACAATAATCAGGTCAACGCGGCGATTCTCGGTCCGGCCCTCCGCGGTCTTGTTGGAGGCCTCGGGTTTCGACTCGCCAAAGCTCATGGTCTTTAGACGGTTGGCCGCGACACCCTTGGACTTCAGGTAATCGAATACCGCTTTGGCCCGGCGCTCGCCCAGCTTCATGTTGTAACTTTCCGTCCCAATTGAGTCGGTGTTCCCCTGAAGCTCCAGCCACACGTCCGGGTTGTCTAACATGATCTTCGCCGCCCTATCGAGCTCGGCCACTGCCTCGGGCTTCAGTGTCGACTTGTCGAAGTCAAAGTACACCGAGTGGAAGCTGATCGGTTGCTTCGGTGGCGGAGGCGATGGTGGGGGCGGTGGTGGGGGCGGTGGTGCAGGTTTAGGTGGTTCGGGTGGGGGTGGCGGTGGTGGTGGTGGCACCGGCTTAGGAGCGGGAGGAGGCGGCGGCGGTTGGCATTCTTCGGCCTCTTTGGCTAGCTGGCGGGCTTCCGCGAAGAGTCTCCAAGCCTTTGGCTGATCGCAGCTCCACCAGGTCAAGACGCCCTGCTTCCCCAACTCCTTGGCTCTCGCGATCTTTTCCGGGCAGTACTTCGCCCCTTGGGACTGCTCCGCCTTGGCAATGGCTGCCTCTGTCTGATCGAACTCAGGCGGATATCCTATGGCTTGGTCGGGCACTCCGAAGTGATACGTGGTGCAGGAGGTGCCCAGGAAAAGAAACATAATCATTACCATTAATAGAAAAAAACTCTTCTTCATCGACTTTCCCCTTTCTCTTGAATTTCATAATATAGAACCTCTACACGCCACTTGATCATCCTCAGCTCAACAATGAGAGAAGAATGATAAGACGTGCCATCAGCCTCTTGTTTATTTTTCCACCTCCTTTCTGTGTTAGGACTTGTTTAGGAAGTTTTGCAGCTTCTTCTGCCTGCTGCCTTTTCCCTTTCGACTTGTGGTAAATATTCCACGATTTGATAAATCATCGTAGCTTCTCGTGCTGTCTGGGTTTGTCTTGAGACTTCTCCTTCTGACTCGCCTTTGCCGGCATCACGTGCTCACGCTCAGGCCCTGCACCGGGCTGCCGACCCCATATTTAGCACCCGAAACATATCCTTATCTCCGGTCAGGGTGACATTCCATTCAAAAGTATCAACGTTGATGCCGACTCCTCTCAGGATATTGTCGTCAAAGAGCTTTGCCTTCATCTTCGTCGTAACCAAATAATCTGCCTATTTGTTATGTCATTTAGCGGCAAAAAATATTGGAAATGGCCTCAACACCTCGTTTCACGCCACCGAGGACTGCGGCAAGCTGAAGCAGGGGTTCCTCGATCCTCCGTTTGACCTCCAACTGGAATTCTTTGACACGGACCGCCATGTCATGGACGGTTTCGATTCCATCCTCGACCCGATCGACCTGCCGATGAATGGATTGCACGATGCTTTTGACATCCCGAGAAATCAAACCAACGTCGCGACTGACGGGAGCAACTTGGAGGCGTACGGAATCGATCAATTTCTCTGCATCATGGGCTGTCCGGCGAACCTGGAGAAGGACAGGGATCAGGAAAATAAGAACCAACACCAAGATCGCCGCAATGACGGTAACACTGGTGGTCAATAGCGTTGCTAGCGTTGGATTCATGATCATCTCCCTCCTATTTAGATTTTTCTTCCTCCCGTAATATCTTTCGCCGATTCGCTGGCCTCTCCCTCTTTCTTTTCGCCGCGAGCTAAAATCTCTTTTGTCTTTTGGCGGGCTTCAGAAAGGTGACGGTCAGCCTCTTTTTTCAGTTCCCCGGCTTGATGCTTGGCTTCCTCAATGATCTCTTTTGCTTTCGTACTGGCATCGGCATAAATTTCCTTTGCATCCTTTAAAACCTCGCTCCCTTTCTCCTTGATATCAGACCTTAGTTCTTTCCCGGATTTTGGAGCAAATAAGATACCCGCCAAAGCTCCCAAGAAACCGCCAATCACAAACCCTTTTAAAAAATGTCCCCAATCTCTTTCGTTCTCTGCCATGGTAAACTCCTCCTTTCACTATGTTCTCCTTAGGTACCCGTTTACTACCTCGGTTTTTCCCCTTCTTCCTCGGGAGGTTTCCGCTCTCTTTATTTTTCTAGATCTTTTTCAGAAGGCTTCGGTTCCTTCTGTTTTTCTATTTGTTTTTCTACAGGTCTCTGCTCTTTTGGTTTCTCTATTGCTTTTTCTGGTGGTTTAACCTCCTTTGGTTTCTCTATTGCTCTTTCCGGTGGTTTAACCTTTGGTTTCTCTATTGCTTTTTCTGGTGCTTTAACCTCCTTTGGTTTCTCTATTGCTTTTTCTGGTGGTTTAACCTTTGGTTTCTCTATTGCTTTTTCTGGTGGCTTAACCTTTGGTTTCTCTATTGCTCTTTCCGGTGGCTTAACCTTTGGTTTCTCTATTGCTTTTTTTGGTGGCTTGCTTTCTTTGGTTGCAGATTCGGGTTTTTCAACCTTTTTCGACTTATCCAAACCTTTCTCTGCTGGTTTTGCCGGCATCACGCGCTCACCTCCTGCACTCGGCTGTTCAGGTTTGCCTGGCTTCTCCTGCTGACCCGGCTTTCCACTTGTTTTGATCTCCCTCTGCTGAAGCTTTATTTCCGATTTGGGCCGGTTTACTTGATTGGCTGGTACGATATAGTTTGTGGTCTTCGGAGGTTCAATCCGGGCCTCGCGGTTGACCTTGCCCTCCGGGATGCTCTTCACTCGTTCCTGGACCACGGAAGCTTTTTCTTTCTTGCCCTCATGAATGATTGTCTCATTCTGCTGGATCCGGTTGATCACGGTATTGTGAGGCTTCTCGTTCACCTTTACGGTGGTGTAGTTGTACCGCTGCTTGTCCGTTGTGTAATTGTTGATCACCGTGTTATTGACGACCGGCGCCGCACGGTAGTTATTGATGATGGTGGCAGGGTTTATTTTGGTCACCCGGACCTTCGTGTAATTGTTCACACCGTAGAAATTGTTCTGAGGGACTACGATGGCACGGTTTGCGTAGGCATAATTCCGGAGATTGATGTTGATCTGCGCGAGATTGACGTTGGTTACGACCACATCGTGAGGGCCTCCCCAGTTGCGGTGGCTGTAGTACGTTTCGCGCGGCGCCAGAGGCACCCAGCCCACATAAGCTCCATTGTGAATCCATGAAACCCTTCCAGGACTCCAGAAGGAGCCTATGTCGAGGAGGGGAAGACCGACGCGCACACTCACCACAGGCGGGGCCCAATACCAGTTATTCCGGGCGTAGACCCAGTTGCCGTAATGGTGGGTGACGTAACCGAAGGGTTCTGCAGGAATCCAGGTCTGGTCCCCGTACCAGTCGGTCCAGCGGCCTACGGTGAAAGGCGACCAGCCTACAACTACTCTAGGCCGCCAGAACCAGCGCGACGTTCCCTCATAGGGGACCCTCTCCCAGCTTCCGTTCTCATCAAGGGCATACGACTCGTCTCGGAGACTGGGCGGAAGATATTCGACCGAGCGTCCCTTCACCCTGGCCTTCGCCGCCCAGAAGGTTTCGCGACCCGTATTCCAACGGTTCCAGTCAGGATCGACGGTTCCCTCGCCTGAAGACACTTGCTGCTGGTCAGCGAGGATCGACGGGGATCCGGCCGCCACGTCGTATTTGGCCTCAGTTGCCGAGTGGACGAAACTCACTTTTCCCCTCACCGCGACCACTTCGACGGAGTTGTCGCCCACGTAGAAGTCGAAGACCGTGCCGGGATAAGCCAGGACGTACCCGAAGGGACTTGTGGTTTTGATGACCGTGTCAGAGCTTTTGTTGTAGAACCGGGCCACGCCCGAAGCCACATCCATTTCGGCCAGGTCTGTGTCAAGGGCGATGAACTGGATCTGTGTGCTGTTCCCGATCCTGATCCAGGTCCCATTGGGGACGATCAGCTCCGCCATCCCCCGGCTTCCTGAGAAGAGTGTATCCTCTGTGCCGAAGGGTGCGTCTTTGACCATGGCCACCCAGTCCTTCTCCGCAGGAACATAACGGAGCAGATCCCCTTCGATATAAAATATGCGGCCTACAACCATGGCTGGCTCTTCTGCAGCCGAGGACAGCGGGACCATCATCACCACTGTAAGAAACAAACACACCAGCAATCCCATCCATCTCTTCATCGTCTTTCTCCTTTGTTTGAGATTGATCTTTACCCGCTGAGAACCCTATCGTGTCCCCGGCGCTTCCCGCTGCCTCAGGTCTCCCTAAGACGGACTAAGCCCCGCTAGGGCGGGGTCTAATCTGATTTTTTCATTTTTATTCTTTTCATTTGTAACCCCTCTCTATCTACTGTGTTCGCGGTCATCGTTATCACGGTCATGGTGTTCGCGGTCGTGACCACGGTCCTGATCATGGCGGTCACGGTCGTAGTAACGACGTGGACACCCAACCAATCCTATTGCAATGATCAACATTACAATCAATAAAACTTTTTTCATTTGTAACACCTCCTTCCTAACCGCTTTTAATTCTGAAACAGAGAACACTTCTGGCTTTCTGTATCCCTATCTCATTCAATTTTCTCACCTAAAGGGGGCTAACCAAACGAATGCTCTCTGATTGACTCCATTTCGGCATTTCACCTCCCGAACGGGTCTCTCAGAAATCCAGGATTCGGGTCAACAGCGGCCCCCATGTTCCATCCGGGTAGGATAACGGTCGCCTATTTCACATTCAGATTATTCTTTACGGATTTGACCCCTTGGACGCTCCTTGCGATTTGACCCGCTTTATCGACGGCCTGTTGAGAATTAACGAAGCCGCTCAGTTGAACGATGCCCTTGTAAGTTTCGAC
>JBEKWN010000132.1:0-6922 GCA_049513055.1 Thermodesulfobacteriota bacterium | reverse complement strand
ATAGAGTAAGAGAGGGGAGCAAGAGAGAATAACAAATTGTGTTTAATTTATATTTTATTGTGACGAAAAGAGTCACTTTTTACTTTATATAAAATTTCGATTTTTAAATAATGTTGAAAGAAATCAATTGCATTAGACATTTAATCTCCCTTTGGCATTGAAATTGCTGTTAACTTAATTAGGAAAAAATTTTTAATAGCAGACATTGCCGATAAAGCCAAACCACGAGTAATCGTGGGACGGAAAGCCACGGGTCCCGAGTTTGCGGGATAGCCGGGTTGCCGAAGCAAAAGAAATTTTGCGGGGCCCGTGGTCTATTTTGATACGGGCTCTTTTTTTTGGAATCATTTATTTCAATTTAAAGGAGGTGATTCAGATGCCATCGGGAAGAGAATGTCCATTTTATCGGGATTCCGAAACCCTCCAATTTGGTCGTGGGATCGGTTATTGCGATCTTGATTGTGATCGAACGACCTGTGACGGCGATAGCCATTTTTGTGAGAAACCAGATGCCCTGAGGAAATATCAATTGCAACAAAAAAGGAAGGAGGCTCAAGATAGAACAGGAGAAGAAATGCCCACTTTTCGGCAGGCGTTCAAAGAAATGATGCTACAGAGATGGAGAGATCGATGAAAGATTCAACAATAACTCTGATACCGTGCCGCAATTGGGTGAATTTATGGGAGACAAAACGATTTTGAAAGTTCATAAGATTCCAAAATGTGATATTTGTTTATCTCATGGCGTTGAAAAGGACGCTGTCTATGAAGCAAAAACCACCTTTGGCCCTTGGGCTTTTCTATGTGAGGAGTGTTTTAATGAAGTAGGAATAAGCCTAAAAATGGGATTGGGCCGGAGAATTATTTTAATAAGAAAGGATGAATAAAGGGTCGGACTTGGCGTTGTGCCCAGAGACAATAATGATTAAGATAAAATGTAAATTTAAATCTTCAAAGGTGGTACCCTCATTGGATGATGGGGTCAAAAACAATTCAACATCTTTTGTCAAGGATTATCCCTAATAATCATTAACTCTCCTAATTTCTTAAAAGTAAACATTTGTGGAAGTTGCAATTGGCCGATACGAAATTATCTATTTCGCTGTCACCTCTGGGAAAACCCTCCTCCAGCCTCTCAAATAATAAAAAAACAACCTTCCAACAAAGTTTTCAGGAGTTCTTGTTCAATATTTTAGCCTGTGCTATGGTTTTCATGATGTCTGATCAGTGGGATGTGATTATCGTGGGTGCAGGGATAGGGGGGCTCACCGCCGCAGCCATGCTGGTGAAGGCGGGATTGCGTGTTTTAGTCCTGGATAGAAATCCGCATCCTGGGGGAACGGCTTATGTGTATAAGCGGAATGGTTTTACCTTTCCCATGGGTCCTCTTGGGTTCAGCACTCCTTCGCTTATTAGAGATACTCTTGTTGAGTTGGACGGAGGTAATCTTAAGCTTTCTCAAATCCAATATCGAATCAAAGCATTTGATCTGGAAATCCCCATCTCCCTTCCATTTCCAAAGATGATTGAAGCACTGACAAAACTTTTTCCCAAAGAAGGTAAAGCCATCAAACAATTTTTCAAGGATGTGGAAGAGATTGCTTCTGCTATGCAGTTTCCTGATGTTGACCTCAATCGCTCCATTCTTGAGAAAGCGTCGGAGAAGTCAGCTCTGGAGTATTTTTCAAGCTTGGTTAATGATTGGAGACTACGCCGAGTCTTAGGCAGTCTGGGTACCCAGGAGCCTTATAGCAACCTTCCCCTGCTTGCTGCCATGTGGAACCTCATGGCTAAAGAAAGGATATGGTATCCAATGGGAGGGATGGGTTCATTGTGCGAGAGAATGGTCCAAGCAGTGATTGGACGCCAAGAGAATCATCGAGTTTCCGATACAAAAGGCATTGGTGAGATTAGATTAGGAACAGAGGTAAAAGAGATTCGAGTAGAGAAGGGTAAGGTTTTGGGTGTGACAATAACGAATGGTATGAGGATTGATTCCGACGCCATTATTTCTAATGCTGATTGTAAAATTACCTTTATCAAACTGATCGATTCTAAAGCCGTTTCTGATGAGTGGAATCAGGCTGTGCTCAATGCCAAACAAACCAGGTCTAATTTGCAGGTATGCTTGGGTGTGGATGCGAGCAAAGTAAATCTTTCTTCCTTTAATGAAGCCAACAGACTGATTTACAGACGAAGTCAGGGAACTCCTTCGGAGGAATTGGATTGGAGCTTAGATGAAATTAATCCTGAAGACCTTGCTGGTCAGGAGTTGGAAGTTAGTTTATTGAGTAAGAATGATAGGATGCTTGGACCAGAAGGGACAGAGATAATTGTCATTCGAACAGAAGCTGAGTATACCCATTTTACAAGATACCGATCCATTTGGGGTAAAAGGCTTCCTGAGTATCAGAATTACAAAATCCGGTTGGGCAGAGCTCTGATCAAGGAAGTTGAGAATCTCATTCCAGGGTTGGAGAAGGCGGTATTCGTCACGGACGTAGCCACTCCTCTTACCTTTGAGGAGCAGGGCGGCAGGAGTGGAGGGGCGGTGGCAGGTTGGTCATGGGATTACAAAGATTGTCCGGATTACCATCCTCGGGAGTTGGTGAGAACACCGATTAAGGGGCTTTATATGGCAGGCTATCAAGCTTTCTCAACGATTTTCATGGGTGGAGTACCCACGGCTATGGAAAGTGGAAACCGAGCAGCCCAAGCAGTGTTACAGGGTGCTGGACCTGTCCAAAAAATCATGATCCCAGTCACGAAGTGAGGCAGATTCCATTTTTTATAAAAGACAGTGTGGTTCGCATGCTTGATAGTTTTAAATTTGAGACTGCCTACATATCTTCATGATCGTCTTAAATATTTTTTTTAAATCTTCTTCCTTCAAAGGACCTATATTTTTTCGTTTCAACCTTTCTAAAACTTCTTTCTCCCTTTTTGGATCATAAATCTTTTTCCCCATTGTTTTTTTTATTTTTCCTATCTCCAGGGCGATGCGGAGCCGTTGATTGAGAAGGGTTAATAATTTTTGATCGATGAGATCTAAAACCTTCCTCTTTGTTTTCAATTTTTGGGAAAAATCGGATTGAGTTTCTTTTTTCATTCTTCAATCCTTTCTTTATTTTATTCACTTCCTATTGCTGAAGGAGGACCTCCGTGCTATATTTCATCATGATGACACCTAAACCTTGCCATGCTTACTATTATGGAGGGCTTCCGGTTAAAAGATCGAGAAGGAAGGGTCGGTTGTGGGTCGGAGAAGGCAAACTTCACTTTGAAGTTCCGGAAGGGAAGGGGGCTGAGAGAATCCACTTAGAAATCCTCCCCTCCAAAATGGAAAAGGTCTTCCTCGCCCGCGATAATTATTATGGAACGGATACCGTCCTCTTCAATCTCACCTTCCGCGATCAAGCGGAGCGATCTTTCACCTTGAGGTTTGCCCCCGTTGCCCTCATTCCCAGAAGGAGGATTGCACTTCAGAAGGAATGGTTTGACTACTTGGCCAAAGCCATCAACTCTTTGGGAAGCGACTCTCCCCTCTCCACTAAATAATCTTTATACTCCTCATAGTTGGGTTGCACCCAGATGGGTGTCCCAAAGATCTCGTGCATCATAATGTTGAAAGCGACTTTGGTGATGTAATACCGGTGATGGTGTCTCAGAATGGGATTGGGTGAAAACATCTTGAGCATCTCCCTGGGTCGCCAATAGTAACGCCTCATGATGTCCCGGTAAATGAGGTTTAACTGTTCCAGATCATCCACTTCTTTCGCCGACATGACCGCATGGAGGTAGTCATAATTCCGATAATCCCAATCTTTGATTCTTCCCAATTCCTTCATTTGGTAAAAGAGTGGAGTTCCTGGGAGGGGGGTGATGAGGTTCAGGCCGAAATGATCCACGTACTTTCCGAAGAATTTGAAAAACTCATTACGGTCCTTTTCTGTTTCGTCCCAGTGCCCGATCAAAAGCGTTGCCATGACCATTAATTTATGTTTCTTCAGAAGTTCCATCGCCTTCAGAGCCTGCTCGACGGTGTGGTGCTTTTTGATATCCTTGAGCACGGAATCAGAATGATATTCGAGTCCCATCATGAACTGATAGACCCCGGCCTCACGAAAGCCATCCAGCAGATCTTCATCCCGAATGATGAGGTCTGCCCTGGATTGTAACCAGAAGTGCTGATTCGTCTTTCGCTTGAGCATCTCCTCGATGAAACCAATTCCCTGTTCGCGTGTGACATTGAAGGTATTGTCACCGACATAGAAGATGTCCCGGTCATATTTCTCTTTGAGAAGCTCGAGTTCATCAGCGATTAGTTTTGGACTCCGCCGCCTCCACGTCTTTTTATAAAAGGCCGATTCTGAGCAGAAGGTGCAATCCCAGAGACATCCTCTTGAAAAATTGATGACGAGCCCTCTTTGCCCTTCCGACGGAAGAGTCACAAAAGGGTGTTCCATCTTGGCGAGGTGGTAAGCAGGTATCGGAAGGGTATCGAGGTCCTGGATGAAGGGACGATCGCCGGTATAGACGAATTCTCCTTTTTCGTTGAGATAGGCAAGGCCCAGGACCTTTGAGAAATCTTCCTTCTTCTGCACAGCACGGAGAAATTCAGTCAGTGTGACTTCTCCCTCTCCCACACAGATATAATCAATGGCAGGACAATCCCGGAGTGTCTCTTCGGCCATAAAGGAAGGGTGTTCCCCTCCCATGATGATGATCGTTTTAGGATTGGCTGCTTTAATCAGACTGGCAGCATTCATCCCATCATAGACGAAGGCTGTGCAGATGACAGAGATGCCCACGACATCGGGCTTCTCTCTTCGAATCTTCTCCTCGAGATCCCTCCAGGGATTTTCGTTAAGGGTGCAATCCATATATTCGATATCGAATTGTTCCCTTTCTAAATAGGCTAATAATTGGAGGCATCCCGGGGAAGGGGTCCAGGCTCGAAGAATAGTCCAGATTTTGTGGGGTGGATCTAACAGTAGAAATCGAATACCACAACCTCCTTAGGAAGTGATGTGTTGATCTCTCTTCAGACGCCATAGGAGAAGCTTTTTTAGCAGGGGTTTGAAAACAGGTATACGAAAGAGCAAATGGGAAGAAGGGATTTCAAAAATCTCTCCGGAAACAAGTTTTTCAGAAAAATTTCTAACTTTTTGCGCAGCTCGCTTCACCTCTTCTTCCTTCACCACGGCTACCTTTTCGAAGACGGTTTCACAATATCGGCAGTGTGAGCAAGAGATCTGATTACAATCCTTCGTCTTGAAATGTTCAATAAAACCTTCCAGCTTCTTGTTATCCAGCTGAATCAGTTCCCTTACCTCTAAGTCGAAGACTTTTTCCAATTCAGAGATCTTCATGATGTTCACATGTTTAGGCTGGATAAAATATTCGAGATGAACAGGAGTGAAGGCCCCCTTTCTGGGAAGGGTGAAGAGGTCTAAGAGGTTTCCCTCATAATGGCGGTTTTCATAAGCCATGACATGTTCAAGAAGGAGAGGGGTGCGTTTAAAACGCTCTGTGATTTTGAAGTGATCGTAACCCAACGCCTCATAGTGGGGAATATCCTCTGGCCTGATCCAGGGGGACTTCAGAAGCTCCACCGGGTCCATCAATTTTCTGTAAAGGCAGAGATAACCCGGATATTGAAGATAACAATACTGCTCCTCTTCTCCCTCCCTCGAGGCATGGCCATCATGATTGACGTGTTCGTAATTATAGGGGCATTGCCAGAGGCAGATATTATTAACGATCAATTCTAAATTGCACTTCACTGCTTTTCGGATCGCCTCTAAGGTTTTAAACTCACGGTTGATATGCTCATCAATGATAATTTCCTCCACACCCATGTCTTCATATTGGAGGGCCTTTCTCATTGTATTGACCCGGGCTGTGGTAGAGACTTTCACTTTGAGACGGGGGAAGCGTTTTCTCGCCAGATCCACAAGGTAGGGAATGCCCACCGTGACAGAATCAGCGCGAGCATGGTCAATCCATTCCAGAAGTTCAATGAGCTGTCCGTAGCCTTTTTTCGAATACTGGAGGTTTCCAAGACAGGGAGCATTGAGGAGATAGCTAAATTCCAATCCTCGATCGTGGCAAGCCTTGATGTATGCTTCCACATCTGTTCGCTCGATCTGGGGAAGAACAAAACCGGGTCTCGCCCCACCGACAATATCAAAAGGGAGTTTACCGAAGAGAGCATCCACGGATGTCCCTTTCACGGCATCTAAGAATGCAATATCCCAGTTGGCACCCACCCGTAGTTTCATAATGAGTTAAAAATAACATGTGGGACGATGTGTTTTCAAGGGAGGGCATGGTTTATGATAAAATTATAATTAATTGAAAGGAGGAACTTGGGTATGGCGTATACGGCAAAAGACTACAACAATCTAATTGGGATGGAGGGATTTAGCGAAACCCTGCTCAAAAACCATTTTACCCTCTATCAGGGGTATGTGACCAATACCAACAAAGTTTTGGATACCCTTTCTGAAATGGCAAAGGGAGGGAAGATTGGGACCCCTGAATACGCTGAATTAAAGCGTCGGTTGGGCTGGGAGTTTAATGGCATGAGGCTCCATGAGCTCTACTTTGAGAATTTAGGGGGTAAAGGGGCATTGATTAAGTCTGGAAAAATTGGGAAGAAATTGGCTGAAGAATTTGGAAGCTACGAGAATTGGGAGGCCGATTTTAAAGGAGTCGGTGCGATGCGGGGTATCGGATGGGCTATCCTCTACCAGGACCCTGTGAGCGGGAAATTAATCAACCAGTGGATCAATGAGCATGATGTCGGTCATCCAGCAGGTTGCAATCCGCTATTGATCATGGATGTTTTCGAACACGCCTTTATGATTGATTATGGATTGAAAAGGGCGGATTATATCACGGCCTTCTTTAAAAACAT
>JBEKWN010000131.1:0-8877 GCA_049513055.1 Thermodesulfobacteriota bacterium | reverse complement strand
GGATTCAAGGGGTCTAGGATTCAAGGGTTCAAGTAAATACATCTTAGGAAAGTAAACACTAGAACCCACGGACCCTCGAATCCCTGCCGGCAGGCAGGCTCGAACCCTCTAAAGTATGAAAGGAGTGGAAGCCAATGGCACTTGATTTCACCTTTGCAGAGGAACAAGAATTCTTCAGGCAAATGGTTCGGGATGCAGTGAATCGTTTGATCATGCCGAGGGTGGCTGAATTGGATGAAAAAGAAGAATTCCCCTGGGACCTCTGGAAAGAATTTGCCGCACTGGGATACTTGGGTCTGAGGCATGAAGAAAAATATGGTGGAATGGCTACCGACACCATCTCCCAGATGATCTTCTATGAAGAACTGGCAAGGGGATCCTGCGGGTTTGCCATGGCGGTGATCATGCAAATTCTCATGGGAACTTACTTCATTGCCCGTTTTGGAAACGAGAACATCAAACAGAGGATTCTCGTACCAGCAATAAAAGGTGAGAAAATCGGGACGATCTGCTTCACCGAAGACCAGTCCGGTTCTGACCTGGGCGGAACAAGAACCTTAGCGACCAAAGTGGACGGGGGCTGGAGGATCAATGGAAGAAAACAGTGGATCACCAATGGACCGATTGCTGAGTTTTGTACCTGCATGGCAACAGTCGATCCAAAATTGGGGTTAAAAGGTCTCAATTTCTACCTGGTTGAAAAGAAAACAGCAGATCGCGATGGGTTCGTCCCTGGCCAGAGGCTTCATAAGTTAGGTTCTCGCTGCTCCGTTACAGGCGAATTGGTTTTTGACAATGTTTTTGTTCCTGATGAAAATTTTCTAGGTGAGGAGGTCGGAAAAGGCGTTCAGTATGCCGGAGATATTCTTAATGAAGTCCGCATCATGACTGCGATGAATGCCTTGGCCATTGCAAAAGGAGCCATGGAAGATGCAAGGGAGTATGCAAAAAACCGGATCGCTTTTGGAAACCCCATCAGTAAGTACCAGTTGATCCGGGAGAAGTTCGCAAAATATTGGGCCTGGTATGAAGCCTCGTGGAATTACACTTACAAATGTGTCTGGATGATCCAAAACAAGATCCCCTGTACCAATGAGTGCATGCTGGCCAAATATCATGCGACCGAAATGTGTATGTATGCTGTTGAAGAGGCGATGAGGATTTATGGCGGGAATGCCTTCTGCACAGAATATCCTCCACAACGTTACTGGAGAGATGCCAAGTTCTTGCTTTATGGCGGCGGCACCCATGAAGTGTTATGTGACTATCTTGGAAGAATCTTTTGTAAGGATTAAAATGGTGACTCGTGACTCGTGCTTGTGATTCATCATAAAAGTCAAATCGGATTCTGAATTGGAGATCGAGAATAAATACTTCACCAACTTCTTCGATGAAATTGCAATAGAAGCAGGCTTGAAATTAAAAGAAAAGTTTAGCGGCAAGGTCACCGTCTTGACTGTCGACAATAAGAAGGTTGATGCCCTGAGAAGAGGAATCGCCATGGGTGCAGATGATGCGATTCAGATCACTGACCCTGGCTTGGAGGGTTCGGATCAGTTTGCCATCGCCAAAGCCTTGGCTGCTTATCTCAAAGATAAACCTTTTGATCTGATTTTGGCGGGGAGGCAGGCCATGGACGATGATGCTGGAATCGTTGGACCTGCTGTGGCTGAGTTATTGGGGATTCCACACGTCAATACGATCATCGGCCTCGAGGTGGATGACCCAAAGAAAGAGGTAAAGGTGATCCGAGAGGTAGAGCGTGGGAATGAAATCCTCTCCTGTTGCCTCCCTGCACTCTTCACCTGCCAGAAAGGTCTAAATAATCCTCGCATCCCTCAGGTCATGAACGTGATGAAGGCCATGAAGGCACAGATGAAGAAGATGAATCTTGCAGCTCTGGGACTGAGCGCAGCCGATGCGGGTGGCCAAGCAGCCAAAATAAAAATCCAGAAATATTTACCACCCCCTAAGAGACCACCCGTGAAAATGATTAAAGAAGATTTTCCGGGATTGCGGAATGCAGAGTGAAAATCAAAATATTTAATTCTGAAATCCGAATTCCGCATTCCGAATTTGAAAAAAAGGGAGAACATCGTGGCTAATGAGATATGGGCCTTTGCAGAGCAACAGGAAGGAAAGGTCAGAAAAGTGACCTTCGAACTCCTATCGGCAGGGGCTGTATTTTCAAAGAAAACCGGTTCTCAGGTTGCAGCGATTTTACTTGGGAGCGGGCTTCAAGAAGCTGTCAAAAGCCTGACTCCTTTTGCCGACAAAATCTATCTTATTGATGACCCATCCCTTGCCTCTTACACTTCCGATGCCTATTTGATCAATATGGCTCCCTTAATTAAGGAACATCAACCTTCCATTCTTCTGGGGGGAGCCACCTCTACAGGAAAGGATCTTTTCCCAAGGCTGGCCATGCACCTCCAAGCAGGTTATGCCCCTGACTGCACGGGTTTAGCCATGGAAGAGAACGGAAAGTTTATTGCGAAACGCCCCCTTTACGGAGGAAAGGTCTTTGCAGAGATGGCCTTTTCTGAGGCCAGACCTCAGATGGCTACTGTGAGAAACAATACCTTTCTTGTTAATCATAACCTTAGTAAATCGGCTCAGGTCGTTTCGATTTCCTCTCATACCGATCCTTCTTCATTGAAAAAGAGGGTCATCGGATGGGAGAAGGCAGCTGGAACGAAGTTAGATATTACAGAGGCTGAAATTGTGGTGGCTGCTGGAAGGGGAATCAAAGCACCCGAAAATTTTAAGATCCTTGAAGAGCTGTCTGATGTGCTCAATGCCTCAGTGGGAACCACTCGAGCTACTGTGGACGTGGGTTGGAGGGATCAGAAGGACCAGATTGGAAAGAGTGGAAAGAATATCTCTGCCAAACTCTACATGGCCTTTGGGATTTCGGGTGCCATCCACCATGTTTTAGGCATAGGCACGTGTAAAACGGTGGTGGCTGTAGATACCGATCCAAATGCCCTCATTTTCAACTATGCCGACTATGGGATCGTTGGAGATCTCTTCCAGATTGTTCCCACCTTAACAGAGGAATTGAAAAAGGCTCTAAAGGAATAACGATGGAAAAGGTGGATGTCATCATTGTAGGAGGGGGATTAGCAGGCCTTTCCTGCGCCTATGAATTGGCCGATTCAGGAATGACCGTGATCGTTCTGGAGCGAGGAGATTTCTCAGGAAGTAAGAATGTGACAGGGGGGAGAATCTATCTGAGCCCCCTCCGAAATTACCTCCCAGATCTTTGGAAAGGGGCCCCTTTAGAGAGGCACGTGACGAAGGAGTTTATTACCTTATTGGGTGAATCTAATTCGACCACCCTTGAACTTTATAGCGATCGATTTAACCGAGAACCCTACCCCAGTTACACCATCCTCAGAGCGAAATTCGACCGGTGGCTCGCTGACCTCGTTTCAGAAAAAGGAGTCTTCATCATCCCTCAGAAGAACGTGAACGATCTCATCAGAGAGGGAGAAAAGGTCATCGGAGTCAAGGCTGAGGATGAAGAGATTGGAGCAGACTGTGTGGTGGCTGCAGATGGAATCCTCTCTTTCTTAGCTGAGAAGTCAGGACTCCGGCAACCTTTTCAACCCCAACATTTTGCGCTGGGTTTTAAAGAGGTGATTGCCCTTGATCCAAAAATCATTGAGGACCGATTCCGACTTGGAGAAAAAGAGGGGGCGGCTCAACTCTTTGTGGGAACCCTTACCAAAGGCATAATGGGAGGAGGTTTTCTCTATACCAATCAGGAAAGTCTCTCTTTGGGAATCGTGGTTGGAATCCATTCTCTTAATCAGAGAGAGCCCCGCGAGGAAGTTTATAAACTCTTAGACGAATTTAAAGAAAGACCCGAGATAAAAAATTTGATCAGGGGTGGAGAGGTCGTTGAATATTCCGCTCACCTCATCTCTGAGGGAGGAATCCACATCAAACCGAAGGTCTTTGGAGATGGAATTTTAATCACAGGAGACGCAGCAGGCCTGGGCCTCAACATGCTGGTCACCGTAAGAGGCATGGAATATGCCATGGCTTCAGGAGTCCTAGCAGGCCGGACAATAAAAATAGCAAAGGAGAAAAACGATTTCTCAGCCTCTTCTTTGGCCTATTACGAGAAACTTTTAAACGAAAGTTTTATAATTCAAGAAATGAGCAATTTTAAAAACACCCTTTCGATCCTGGAGAACGAAAGGCTCTTCTCCAAGTACCCTCAGGCGATTTCCGATCTATTCGAGAAAGTGATGAGGGTGGATGAGAATCCCAAAGAAGGTCTTTACAAGACCATTTGGCAGGCCTTTAAGAAAGACTATTTGAATTTCCAAACGTTTAAAGACTGGATGCAATTTAGGAAAATTTAGGACTTCGAAATAGAGATTGCTTCGGCTTCGCCTCGCAATGACAGGTGAAGGGTTGTCATTCTGAGCGAAGCGAAGAATCTCTTAAAGGGAAGGTTCAATGAAAATAACCGAAAAATTGGCCCTCGACGCCTTTAAAAATGACAAAGAGACCCATATCTCTCTCGATCAAAAAATTTGTCAGAACTGCAAAGAACGTTTTTGTATCTATGCCTGCCCGGCAAACCTCTACTCTCTTAATGAAAAGGGAGAGATGGTGGTGGAATTTGCCGGTTGTTTGGAATGTGGCACCTGCCAGATCGCCTGTATCTACGGCTCTGTCAAATGGAAATACCCCAGGAGTGGTTTCGGTGTACAATATCGCTTTGGATGATGGAAAATAAATCAACCTTCGGCAACGATGTTGCCCTCATTCGTTACCGTCCTGATACAAACTCATTAGCCCAGGCCTTTGATCTCTGTCAGGGGCTTCAAGGCATTCCAGCAAATACCCAAATCCTCAACAAGCCCAAAAGCATCTCATGGAGAGATACCAATCGATGCCTCAATTCGATACAAAGGATTTTTTGAAAGGGGAAAATAATGGAATACAAGACTATTGAATTGATCAGAGAAGAAGGGATCGCTTTGATCTACCTGAATAGGCCTGAAGTTCTAAATGCTCTGAATGACACGATGAAGGATGAGTTGATCCATGCGCTTAAAGAGACTGAAGAAGATCATGACATCCGGGTCATGATTCTAACCGGACGGGGTCGGGGGTTTTGCGCCGGGGCCGATCTTAACAGGTTTATGGAGCTTCAAGAAAGTGATAGGGATCATAAAAAGAAGTCAAGATTCGGATCACTCGATTTACCAAGGGCTTTTATACAGTATCCCAAACCAATCATCGCCGCCATCAATGGCCCATCTTATGGGTTTGGTTTTACCGTAACCCTAACATGTGATATTCGTCTTGCCTCTGAAAGGGCAAAATTTAGCTGTGCCTTTGTCCGGATAGGAGTAACCCCGGAATTTTGTAGCACCTATTTTCTACCCAGACTCATCGGATATGGCAAAGCGGCAGAGCTTATTTTCACTGCCAGGCCTTTTGATGCTCATGAAGCATTAGAAATCGGGGCGGTGAACCAGGTATTCCCCCATCACCGACTGATGTCCGAGGCCAAAAAGATGGCCAGGCAAATTGCCTCCATGCCTCCTAATGCCGTACAAAAGTCAAAGGAGATTCTACGTCACGGGATGCAATCCACTCTGGATCAAGTCATACAGCATGAAGCGATGGTCTTTCTCGATGCCATGAAGACGGAAGAACATCAATTGGCCCTCAGCAAACTATTGGCCCAGATGAAATTCAGAAATGGTAGACCCCATCGATCTAAGAAATAAGGGTTGTTGTGGATTTTGAACTAACCAACCGACAAAAACAGATCCGTTTAGCCACCCGGAGGCAAGGAATCGGTCAGTTAGGGGGGAATATTCATGGACTTTGATTTGACTGATGAGCAGAAGGATATCATCAAGGCCGCAAGGGAATTTGCTGAAAAAGAGTTCCCGGATGTCTCCCAGGAGTGCGATCGCGAGGAGAAATCTCCAAGACACCTCTGGGAAAAAGCATGCGAGCTTGGTTTTGTCGGGGTCTTCATACCTGAAACGTACGGCGGGGCAGGATTGGGGTATCTGGAGCACTGTCTCATCAACGAAGAATTCTGGCGGGTTGATCCTGGGATTGCGCATTTTATCTTGGCAGGCACTTTTGGCTCGGAAATGATTCTCCTTTTTGGCACGGAGGAGCAAAAAATGAAATGGGTACCTCCCCTGGTGAAGGCAAAGGCCATCACCGGAGCTGCCATCACCGAGCCTGACGCCGGAAGTGACGTTTCCTCCGTTAGAACCACCGCTATTCTGGATGGGAATGAATATGTGATCAATGGCACCAAGACATTCATCACCGGTGGGACCCTTGCCAATTTCCTGCAGGTTCTTTGCGTGACAGAACCGCATGTCAAGTCCCGGCATGACCGGTTTAGTGTCATCACGGTCGAGACAGACCGCAAAGGCTTTGAGGCGAGCAAGCTGAAAAACAAACTCGGCCTCCGCGCCTCGGATACTGCTGAAATCTCTTTCAGCGATGTCAGGGTACCCAAAGAGAACCTTATCGGAACTGCAGGAAAAGGATTTCAACAGTTTATGGTGTTCTTTGATCACACTCGTCTCCATGTCTGTGCCGAGGCTGTTGGGCTGGCCCAGGGAGCCATGGAGCAGGCTATTAAGCATGTCCGAAAGCGGCAACAATTTGGAAAGCCGCTCGCCTCTTTCCAGGTCACCCAGTTCAAGATTGCAGAAATGGCTACCCGAATCGAAGCCGGCCGAAATCTCTACCAGAAAGCTGCCTGGCTTCTCGACCACGAGAGAGTGCAACCCCATCTCATCTCCATGGCGAAGTGGTACACAGGAGAGACGGCAGTGAGGGTTGCCGAAGAGGCTCTTCAACTCCATGGAGGATACGGGTTTATTGGAGATTACGATATCGAGCGTTTCTATCGGGATTGCAAGGCTGTTGAAATCTTCGAAGGGACCAAAGAGATTGAAAAAACAATTATTGCCCGAGAGCTGTTGGGGAAATATTGAGAAGACAAAGGATTTGCTCTTTTTCCCTCAATCCCCTTTTCCAAAGTGATTTGGTTTTTCTTCTCTGATTTTAACGTTAAGAGTTTGTCCAATAAGTCGCCTGGCTCCAATCGTAGTAAAGGAGATGTTTGCTAAATCGTTGAAAAGCGAGCACACTTCATCTTAATATTAAGGAGAAGTAATTCATGGACTTTGAACTGACCAATCGTCAAAAACAGATCCGTTTAGCTGCCCGAGAGTTCGCAGAAGGTGAACTGGTGCCAATTGGCAAAGAGTGTGAGGCTAAAGGAGAATTTCCCAGAGACATCATTAAAAAAGCAGCTCAATTGGGTTTCGTCGGTGTCTATATCAAGAAAGAGTATGGCGGCCTTGGTTTAGGTTCCCTTGAACATAACATCATCCTGGAGGAATTCTGGAGGGCCGAACCCGGGCTTGGCCAGGTGTTTTCTCAAACCACGTTTGGTGCCCAAGAACTGTTACTATATGGTTCTGAGGATCAGAAGAAGAAGTACCTTCCCCCCTTAGTCAAAGGGGACTGGGTCATGGGTTTTGCCATTACCGAGCCTGAGGCGGGAAGCGATGCAGCCTCTGCCACCACCCGTGCAGAAAAGATGGGAGATGAATATGTGATCAATGGCAATAAAGTGATGATCAGTAACGGCACAGAAGCCAAATTCCTTCTCGTCTACTGTTTGACTCATCCCGAAGAGACTTCTAAATCAAAGCGCCACAGTATTCTTCTGGTGGAGACGGATCGACCGGGATACAAGGCGGATAGAATTCATGGAAAGATGGGGCTTCATGCTTCTGATACCGCCAATGTCTATTTCAATAATGTGAGAGTCCCAAAGGAAAACTTGGTGGGTTCAGAAGGCGATGGATTCATCCAATTGATGAAGTTTCTTGACTATTCTAGGCTGATGATAGCGGGGGATGGAGTAGGCCTTGCGCAGGGGGCGATGGAACAAGCCATCAATTATGTAAAGAAGAGAAAACAATTTGGGAAGACAATCGCATCTTTTCAGGTCACTCAGTTCAAGATTGCTGAGATGGCAACGCTCATCGAAACCGCCAGATCTCTAACCTATAAGGCCTGTTGGAATGTCGACCGGGGGAATGTCGATTCCCAACTATCAGCCATGGCAAAATGGTGGGCCTGCCAAGTGGCGGTAAGGGTCGTCGATGAAGCCTTACAGCTTCATGGCGGGTATGGTTACCTCGATGACTATCCCATTGAGCGCTTCTACAGGGCTGCCAAGTTACTCGAGCTCTATGAGGGGACGAAGGAAATCCAGAAGCTCGCCATTGGCCGCCGAATCCTCGGCATTAGCTAAACTTCCAAAAATCTCGGTGAAGGGGAGGGGGAACTGAAACCTATTTTTCACCTCCAACCTTCCCCATCAAGGGGGAGGGAGAATGGCTAGATGAAACAAAAAATTGGCGTCTATATCTGTCACTGTGGCACCAACATCGCTGCCACGGTTGATTGTAATGAACTTGCCCGTTTTTCCAGCACGCTTCCCGGAGTAAAGGTAGTCCGGGACTACCGTTATCTTTGTTCTGACCCTGGACAGGATTTAATCAAAAAGGATATCCGCAAGCTCTCCATCGATCGGGTGGTAGTTGCGGCCTGCTCCCCTCGAATGCATGAAATCACTTTTCGAAATGCCATCTCTTCAGAAAACCTCAATCCCTATTTCATCAATATTGCGAATATCCGGGAGCAGTGTTCCTGGGTTCATAAGGATAAAGAAAGGGCAACAGAAAAAGCGAAACATATCGTACAGGCAGCCGTCGCCAGGGTTTCTCTCCACGAGGCTCTGGAGGCAAGAAGAGTTGGGATCAAGCCCTCTGCGTTGGTCGTTGGAGCGGGCAT
>JBEKWN010000130.1:0-7326 GCA_049513055.1 Thermodesulfobacteriota bacterium | reverse complement strand
GACAAGAATGTCGAGTTTTTCGCAGGAGATGGTTACAAGCGGTTGCGAATAATTGATATTGATGAAAAGACCAAAAGCATTCACATGATTTGCGAGTTAGGGAAAATTACCTGGCCCTTGAGGTTCGAGAAGTTAGAAGAGATACACAAAATCATCCACGGTGGGGAAGTGGCACTTATTCCATATAAAATTGATAAGTTAATCCCAACATGGGGAAACTTTGTTACTGGTTTATTCAAATACCTTAGTTGCGGTAAAACAGAATAGAGCCTCAAGGAGTTTCCTATGGCAATTCCCTTTGACCCTAAACAAGTTGTCTCCTTTAAAGAACTCCTCATGTCACAGGTAATCCAACAGGAAGCCCTAACCAGGTTGCTTGTAGAGAAGGGGATATTCAGCAAAGAGGAGTTTCTGGAGATGGTGAAGGTGGTGGATGGGGAGATGAAAAGAAAGACTAAAGTATAGAAATAACAATGTTACTTCCAAAATGACCCTGTAATAGAATATTTTGGGTTCAGGGGGGCAATGATTATGGAAAGCTTGAAGGGTTTTATGGAGCGGGTAAGTGAATCTATCGGATGCTATTATCATTTAACTGGGAGTGGATTTTACAGTCTCAAAAAGTTTGAGTCCGATCAGAAGGGTCAAATGGGCGTTTTTGGCAGGGTTCGTGAATTTAAAAGGGAAGATTTATTTAGAATAGAAACTTACGAATGTTTAGGTGACAGAGCTGGGGTAAGTGACCTTGCAGATGAAGTCAGGGAAGGTATGCATTCAGAGGGAGGTAGAGTTGGCTGAGGGAGAAATGCGGACTAACGCAAAAGAAACCAAAGGAGTGGGTAAGGCGTTAATTAACGCATTGGGTTTTTTTTCCCTTTTGTTTGGTTTGCTCATTCTTTTGGGGATAGTGTTTGAGACGATAGGTAGCATATTTATATTTATTTCAACAAGCAAGTTATTTCAGTTCAAACGAGTAAAAAGGGATGAAGATAAACCAAATGGAATTAAATAGGGTGGGGGTAGAAAATGGCTGAGGAAAAAGAGAAAGAAATAATTGGCTATTTTACAGATGATAGAAACATTTACTGCATAGAATGCATTAACAAAAACAGAGAAATAATGGAAAAGATTGAAAAGACGATTACCGCAGACGATACTGAAGAAGGAGAACTCTTTTGTGATGAATGTAAGAAGGAAATCAAGTGAGAAAAAACCAATAACCAATGGTCAGAAAGGGGGTGAGAATTAAATGGAGGAGGAAGAAGAAATCGAGGAAGAAGAGGGTGAAGGAAATTCTTATGGACGGAAAATGCCAATATGACAGGTTGTGTTGGAACTCGAAAGGGATGGGATAATTCAAATTTATGAGGACAAGTGGGGGAAGGTTCAAATCAGAATAACAGGTGGGTGGAGTTAGGAAGGAGGTGACCGAATGAAATCATTATCAGTTAAGTTGGGAATTATTCTTATTGGACTTGCTATCTTTGGCTATGGGGAAGCCATTGCATTTGATGTTGAGGGCTTCAAAAGTGGAATGTCCCAAAAAGAAGTTGAAAATCTAATAAGATCTATGAATTTTAGTAAGATTGACATAGGAAATAATAACATCAGCGCATTTGATATTCCTGTTACAAATAACTCCAGAATTTATCAATTTGTTTTTAAAGACAATAAACTGATTCACTTTAAAATGTCTTTTCCCCCATCTGTGAATAATTTTATATTTTTATTCGATAAATTTATTTCGATTTACGGCCAACCAGTTTTTTCTACTCCCAATATAATGCTATCCAGTACTGGCGAAATGCGGGTAATCAGGTTTACATTCTTTAACAATCTCAGCGAACCCAATATCTTCGACTCAGTTACCGAAATTATAGAGTTGTACCTATTTGGCGAATCTCCAAAAGCTTCACTTAATGTAATGTATCAAGCGGGATCATTAAAATAGTTGAAAATGTCAAAAAATACTAAAGGAGATGAACCCCTAACTCATTGAGTTGTATATTGGCAGAGGTGAGAAATCCTGTCACAGAGCATTGTGGAGATTGATTTGAGAAAGGAAGTAAAACCGATTAACCCTTATCTGACATTTGGCTGGAAGAAGCAATGTTAGTAGGTCAAAAAAAATCCACCGAACTAAATAAGCTCGATGGATTCTTTTGGGAGGGTTAATGAGGAGAAAAGAGTTTTTGTCTATTGTTGGATATCACTATACACCATCAACATTAAAAGAAGATTAAAAAAGGATTAATATTTTCTAATCTCCTCGAATGGGTAACCACGACTGGAATTGAGATGAGAAGTAAAATATCCAAGATACCTGAAAAAGTTCTGAAAGAAATATTTCCAAAAAAAATTAGCAGGTATCAATCTTCGGATAGAGTTTATACCCAACTAAAAAATATCATCCTCTCTGGCAAACTGAAAAAGGGGGAAAGGTTATCCTATGAAAAGATTGTTCAGGACTTCAATGTTAGCAGGGATATCGCTCATAGTGTCATTTCCCAACTGAAGAAAGATGGATTAGTAACTTCTAAAAGGGGAGTTGGGTCTTTCATCGTTTGATGGAAATTCTGAACTAACCTTCCCACCAGTACCTATTTAAAATATACCCTTCCTACCCCAAAAATCGAGTGCCTGAGCGGTTTTTTTTAGACCCCCGTATCAACATACCCTTTTTGCCACAATTGTCTAACACAGCGAAATTGCTCCGCTTTCCCCTTGACAAATTGGGTAAAAGTGATTATCGTGGGGTTAAACAAAAGAATCAGAATTGTTTAATTTCGCTAATGGATTTGGTCAGAAAAGAAGGGAAATCGGGTAGGATTCAGACAGGAAAACTAAACAAAAGTTTCGAGTGTTAGATTGGATTAGAAAATGAGAGATGATAAGCATGGAGTCTGAATTTAACGAAAAGCCTGAAGGGAAGGCAAAGGTATTTTCTATCCAGCCTTACGGGACTCGATATTATGCTCTTTATGAGGGGGGAAGACTTGGTTTATGTCACCGTCTATAAGAAAGGGGCATTAGAGGTTAAAAGACGATTGGAAAAGGTATCCAATTTAGCACCAAAGGAATAGGAGAGGGGTGGAAAAAATGACTCAACCCGATAGCGACTTAGGTAAGAAGATGATCGCTTCTATCCGTGAAAATCTTTTTGAGAAAATAGGACGCGAGGAGTGGAATAAGAAGCCGTTAGAAGAACGGCATAAATTGGAAATTGAGCACATAGAAAGGAATTTTGATTTGTCAGAAATATCAAAAGAAGATTTAGTAAACGTAGCAGACTATTTGAAGGATAAAAATTACCATGGGCCAGCAAATTATTTACGGAAGATTGCTGGTGTCTCATATTGGGATTTTTCCAAAGGGGAACTGGTCAATCCGGAAGGGCATTGAAATGGGAAAGAAGAGCCAACGAAGGCTCGATGCTCAGCACCAATTCCATAGCCTTCTCTGCCCGGTAATTAGATATAGGAAGGGTATTAAGCCTTAAGCCATTCTGGACCATTGGTAAGCAAAACCGTAGGAGAGAATAAAATGAAACCTGAAAGGGTCGCTCTTTATGCGAGGGTAAGCACGCTGGATAAAGGACAGGATGTGGAACTCCAGCTCTCCGATCTACGAACCTACGCCGATGCACGAGGGTGGAAGATATTCAAGGAATATCTCGATATTGGACAGTCTGGCTCTAAAGAACAAAGACCTGCCTTCAACCAATTGATGGAAGATGCCAGAAAGCGGAAGATTGACATTGTCCTTGTCTGGAGACTTGACAGGTTTGGGAGATCCTTGAAACACCTTATCGTTTCATTGGATGAACTCAAAAATCTTGGTCTGGGCTTCATTTCGTTCAAGGAGTCCATTGACTTTACTACCGCGACTGGAAGGCTGATGCTCCACCTACTGGGAGCATTCGCAGAATTTGAGAAAGAAATAATCCGTGAAAGGGTTAAAGCCGGGGTAGCTCACGCAAGGGCAAAGGGGAAAAGGCTGGGTAGGCGTCCATTAATTGACCAGAAACTTTTAGGGACGGTAAGGAATATGAAAAATAGGGGAATGTCCATTAGGGGTATTTCAAAGGAATTGGGAGTGTCAAAATCGCTTGTCCATAAATCCCTCCAAATTTAGGGTAGAAATCCTTAATGCTTTCAAGGGGCAAATTTGTAAAAGTAGGTGTCCAGAAATCAAGTGTTTTATGGACAGAGTTATCAGGAGAATAATGGTTTCCGAAAAAAAGGAAATAACAGAATTGAGCTGTCTTGGTCAGCATTTGAGTTGACGGACAGTGTCAAGATAACCCTTCTTGCAACTTTCACCTACTTATCTTCAACATCTTGCAGATTCTAAAGTTGAGGATTACTGACTGAAGAAAAGGATAACGACCTCTTTAGGAATCGTCTTCGCTGACAAGTTCAAGATTTACAATTCACGATATGGAGTTTTTGAAGTCTCTATCGAAATATCGAGTTTATTTTGCACTATAAATTGCATCAAAGAGGATTTAGCGAGACGTTGTTCTGGTGCGGGTCCTATAATTATTTGATCAATCGGAAAAGGTTCAATGCCTTCAAAAGAGATTGAAAAATACGGGATCAGCATGGATTTCCCAATTTTAAATGACATATCTTTATTGTCTATTAGGTCTGAGACAATTCTCCATTCGCATTCCTCGTAGAATGATGGGTGCTTTAATATACTGGCTATTCGCGAAAACTCCATAATAAATTCAACTATATTATTTTTAAAGACTTCTTGAATCTCTTCTGAAGTGCCTTCCAAGCTTTCCAAGCTTTTTAAGACAGCCTGACTCTTTTCAGTAAGAGCTTGCTTAATTATGGCTTGCTGCTCTTTTAAATCGTAGATACAGGGTTTTAGGTAGAGATTGCGAGTTTCCAGAAATTTAACCAGCAACTTTGAGGAGAATCCAATTGAATACCCTCCACCAGGTGGACAGTATCCCCTCCATTGGCTAAGGAGATTCTCTTTTTCCGACAATGAGAATATGCATATTGGAAATTTTTTAAATAAATCAAACAAAACCTCGGACTCTAAACTCTGATAGAATCCAGCGAGTAACTCTCTTGGCTCAGAAAGCGAAGGACTCGGTCCTAATGCTTTTTGGATGATCGATGTAGTCGGATATTCTTTTCGAAATTCATAAAGGGTCTCTTTAAGAATCTGAACTGGATATTCGAATTCCTGAGTGTCGTTCAGAAAATGAATTTGGCTTGCCCAGAGAGCACGTTTGGTAAATATCCCCTCCAGCCCGTCAATGGATGTGTAGTGATACAGATGCTCCGGTAGGGCTTTTTCAGATGGAAGAGAGTTCAGTTTTTCCAATTCTAATCCCTTATGCGGAAATAAGGTAAGTCTCTTGTGAATTATTGGTTGAAATCTATACTTTTTGGTAAAGCTTGTCAATCCTCTCTTTCAGGAAGAAGCAAACGAAATATTTCTTTGCCAATTTTCAAAAATGAGCCGATGGGTAGAAATAACGAGTACACCTACAAGTCAAGAGAAATAAGACATGATAAGATTTGATGATTACCGGCCGAAAGCAAGCATAACGACCGACCTAAGCCACCAAGCCACAAACCCTGTGGCAAAATCAAACCAGCCTTATTCCGAGTCGGCTTGAGTGATTTGTTATAGGGGCTTATTGAACTGGCGGAATTTCGTTCCAAGCATTAATAATTTGCTGTGCGTATTCCTTATCGAAGCCTTGAAGAATAGCTTCGTCAAGACACTTTCTTATGTCTTCTGTAGAGGGTTTGAAGTTAGGAAAACTTCTACTAACAAGTCCAACAACAGAAATAGTAGGCAAATCTTCAGAAAGCAAGGTGGGGACTTCTTCGCTTTCTAAAATAGGCGTATCTTTCCTTTTGTGTTGAGCCAGGAAAGGAGTCCTGGCTAATACAGAATGTGAACGTGCTTTTTCAAGCAAATGGTTCCCTTCAGGTTTTTTTTCATTAAGATATTTTATCGTTTTGTCTTCCAAGTCTTCTAAAATTTTTGTCACGTGCCCAATATCCCCACCTATCGATGCAGCTTCTTCCAGAAAATCTTGAACCTTCTGTAAAGCAGATAAAAAATCTACATATACTGAATTACGTATTTGGGCTTCAAACTCTAAAACTTCTTTAACGAATCTTTCTTTATCCATTTCATCTCTTTTCCGGGCTTGTGCTATTTCTTCTTTAGATACACGTCTTCTTTCTGGAGGAAATAAAATATTGTTATATCTTCTCTGTAGGTGCCGCTCAAAACAGCCCGGAAATTTACTCCATTTTGGCTTTTTCCAAAACATTTTTGTCATTCTCTATTCTTAGCAACACGAGGAGTAACTTGAAGAATAATGTCTCCCCCCACATTAGATTTTGCTTTATCAAGTGCCCTTTGAAGTGCAGAAACCCTCTTCTGATAGGTTTTATTTTGGTCCTTAAATTTCGTTTTTTCTATCTCAAGCTTCGTTATCTGTTTGTTCAATTTTGATATTTCTGCGTTAAGTTGTCGAACAAATTCTTGGATTATCGGCTCTGACGCCTTGAGTGCTGTGCTAAGCGTGTTTTGAGTGGTCATAAATATCGTTCCCCCCCTCTTTTTCGAGCCTAAACAAGCTATGGGTATAAGCCCACAGAAGTGACCGTTCAAGAAACCAGTTATCCTTACACAAGACTTCCTCTCCGTATTGAAAACATTCCTCACATTTTCCATAAAGATGCAATCTTCTTAGTATTATATCCCTTGAAATAGCCCAACTCATCTTCTTATGGTTACACTCGGTCGAATCGAATTTACTTATGACCTCTGCCTGTTTCTTTTCTATTACCTTTCTTATTTTTTTATCAGCTTCTTCTAAGCATTTGTTTAACGCTTCTTTTACTTCAGGGTCTTTTAGAACTTCTTTTGTCAATCCTTTTATCGCCACGTTATATTCTCTCTTGTTCATCTCACTCCTCCATATATGGCTTGATTCCTCAGGGAACTTGCAATTCACCGCCCTCCGTGTCAGGGTCATTAATTGTGAGATACGGATCGTAATATACGCCTTTTTTAGACTCTTTGGAAGTGAATATTAAGGGAAGAACTCACCATCACACTTGACAATGTCTGTATAGTCAAATCCTGACTTCTACACATGACTAACTCCTAAAGATACCCCAAATTATTGCGATAACAATAAGCAAAACTATTACACCTGGGGTAAGATAGCTTTAGTGGACACCAAAGTTGAGGTAAAATACTAAAAGACGGAGGTGTCAGAATGGAAAGGATTCCCAGAGCGATCTACACGAAGGAGCTTCGAGAGGAAGCAGTGAA
>JBEKWN010000129.1:0-6849 GCA_049513055.1 Thermodesulfobacteriota bacterium | reverse complement strand
AGAAAGCGGAGTGGATGAAGCCGATAAAGGATTGGGAAAGCCCGAAAATTCCATCTAAACCTTAATCGTGCTAACGTATAGAGGCAAAGTTACCGTTATCACAAGGTTTTGGATGACCGCTATATGAAGAGGTGATTACAGAAAAGGGACAGGTTCTGAATCCGCCTGCTATCATCAATGCCATTTATGACGCCATTGGAGTGAGATTTAAGAGCCTTCCGGTCACACCTGAAAAAGTCCTGGAAGCACTTCGTGGAAAGGAGAGGAGGGACTGATTCACTCGAGGATATCAGAAATATTCTTCCTGAGGATGTAGGTGAAGGCTAAAATCGCATCTGCATTCCTCTCCACCGCTTCAAAACCACGGCCCAATTCTTTCAACCTTTTTGTTCTCTCTTCAATCGTCTTGATCTCTAAATCCATTGCCTTCAGATCGTATTCCATACCGTACTCCTTTGCGTTAGTCTATCAGGAAGAAAGATTCATACACCAGACAGGTGTGCTGGAAAAAACTTTACAGCGGCACCTCTTAATGTATATGCCCATTGGGCTCCAGAAAATTCCATAGGCTTAATTCTCCGTTAAAACAATCTTGCCCATAACAGTTGATCATGTCCGCTTGGTAAAGTTTTTGAAGTACGCCTGTCTGGGTGCTCCTATATTATTTACTTCCGGGTCAAGTCTTTAAACCTTGCAGATTTCAAAGTGTAACGGGGAAGTCCTCCGGGTTTAACGGTTTCAACCTCAAAGGTCAAGTTTGACTTTATCTTAAGTTTCTCCCTTATACGAGACCTGAGTTCTTTCATTTGCCCTTCACTGATCGAAGGATCAAATTCAACTCTGAGTGTGAGAACAGGCATCACCCCTTCTTGTGTCAAAAGGATTTCAAACTCCACCACTTCTGGAAATTGAGCCCGGATCACCTCTTCCACGACGCTTGGGCTGAAAAAGACTCCTCGAATCTTCCTGAGGTCATCGACCCGGCCTCCAATCTGATCTACTCGGATGGAGGTCCTCCCACACGCACACGAGTCCTTCCTCTTCATCATGATGTCTTTCAAGTTGAACCGGATGAGAGGGATGCATCTACGGCATAAAGGAGTAATGACTGCAACCCCCTTCACTCCTGGAGGAACTGGCTTAGACATCGTCTCAAGATCCACCATTTCATGCAAGAAATAGGGCTCGATCACATGCATTCCCTGTTTTTGGGAACACATCCCAGCCCATCCGCCTGGCTCTGTTCCTCCAATATGGTCATACACATCAGCCCCCCACTCCTCTTCTAAGCGAAGGCGGGTCGATTCTGGCATGGGCTCACCAGCGCAGATCATCTTTTTGATATGGAGGTCTCGTTTGGGATCCATTCCCATTTCCTTGGCCACCTCTATCATATGGAGACCATAGGTAGGTGTGTTCATCAATGCCGTCGCCCGAACATCCTTCATCTTCTGGATACGGGCTTTTGTCTCCAGTCCGCCTCCAGGGACGACTTCACACCCCAACTTTTCAGCGGCATAGTGACCCTGCCAGAAGGCGATATAGACATTATAGACAAAGGGTAAAAAAACTCTGTCCGTAGAACGAAATCCTGCTGCATAAAGGATGGAACACCAGATCTCTACACATAATTGCCAGCTCTCATAGGTGTCCGGAAAGTAGACAGGCTTTCCAGTCGTCCCTGAAGTTTGATGAAATATAGATAATTTTTCAGGAGGCACGGCCAAGAGATCGCCGTAAAGATAGGGTTCTTTCCCTTCCTGAGCCTCTCTGAGCTCATCTTTCTCTGTCATGGGGACCTTTGCTATATCTTCAAAAGTTCGAATATCCTCAGGTTCAATTCCATGGAGTTTCTTCTTATAAAAGGGAGAACTCTCTTTTGCCCATCGGAGAGTCTCCCTGAACCGTTTTAATTCAATCTCCATGAGCCTCTCCTTGGGCAACGTTTCAATGACCGGGTTCCAATATTCCTTATTTTCCATCAATTTCATAATCATCTCTCCAAAAGTCGGGGTCGAAAGGACCTAATATTGACGATTATCTCAGGTCCTTCCACGCAATTCAATATGGTTTCATAAGAAAATAAAACTTAAAATGTGGGTCGTACAGAAATCATATTATCACGACTCTGGTATAGGTTCTTCAGACAGTCTGGATACCTCTTTTTTGAGGCTTATATCGTTTTACTTTTCGGATTTACGCCGCTCCTCATCTCTCAATTCGCGCCTTAGCAACTTTCCAACCTTTGATTTCGGTAACATATCCCTAAACTCGATAAATTGTGGAATCTTGTAAGGAGCAAGCCTTTCTCGGCAAAAGGCATTGAGCTCATGTGCCCCGACTCCTCTGGCATCTTCTTTAAGAACTACAATTGCCTTAATGCGTTCCCCTACTTTAGGATCAGGAACACCCACAACACAAGCTCCGATCACTGCAGGATGATCTTGCAAAACCGCTTCGATCTCTGAAGCGGAAACCCGGTATCCCTTGTGTTTTATTACATCGGCTGTTCTGTCCACATAACGCAATTCGCCATCCTCGTCCATGGTGACATAATCCCCGACCCTATACCATTTTTCACCATCAATCTCAACAAAAGACAAGGCCGTTTCCTCTGGTTTATTTAAATATGGTTGCAAAAAGGGAGAAGAGACAATCAGCTCACCAACTTGTCTAATTGGGACATCTTCCAGCGTGTCGGGATTTACTACTCTGACCTTTCTGGATGGAAATGGTTTGCCCAAGCTCGTTGCCGTAATGTCTTTATTTGTTGAGCCAAAAGTGAGATGGCCTGTTTCTGTTGAACCATAAACTTGCCGTATTGGATATTTGGTATATTTCCCGAAACGAGTAAAAACTTCCACAGGCAGAACATCGCCCCCGCTCCAGCAATACTTGAGAGAAGACAAATCATAAGTATCAAACCTATCGCACTCTAAAATCATTCGGTAAAGTGCCGGAACACCAAAAAGCAAGGTGGCCTTATATTTCTGGATTGCCTCAAGAATGGCATCTACCAACGGCTGAGGCATGACGACTGTAGGATTCCCTAATGTCAAGGCAATCCCCATAAATGTTCCCTTACCCATGATATGAAACAAGGGATTTACCAGCACAAGAACTTCGTCCCCTTCGGAAACATGTCCTTCGATAGCATTATAAAGATCAATAAGGTAAGACACCATGCCGGCGTGCGTTCCAGGTACTCCTTTTGGAAGACCCGTGGTTCCACCTGTATAAAGTATATAGGCAAGATGTCCCCTTGGATTTATATCTACTTTCGGGGGGTCGGGAGAATGCTTGTCAATTAAATCCCTAAAGGAATAAACCCCTCGACTTTTTGTAACCACCCCATGGGGAATTCTATCGAACATCCTACCGACTATCCTCTTATACCATGGCAGTAAATCGACTAAATTCGTCACAATGATCGTTCTGAGGGGAGTATCAGGAAAAACTTCTCTGACATACCCGTAATTCGTATCCTGGCAAACGATCGTCACAGCCTCTGAATCATTAATCATATATCTAATCTCATAAGGAGTATAAATTGGCGAAACAGGGACTGGGATACCACCAATTTTTTGAATCGCAAAGTAGGCTGCAATCCACTGGGGGCAATTTGGGAGATAAATTACAACCCTGTCGTTATCTCTCACACCTAATTCATATAAGGCTGTGGCAAATCTATAGATCAACTCCCTCAGTTCAGCATAAGAATACTTTTTCCCCAAAAAGACGACCGCCGTCTTGTCGGGATAATTTGCTGCGATTCGCTCAAATCCATTAATGACCTCTTCATCTACCGACTGATAGCCCCTCATATCCCTTCCTCTGATGTATATAGTCCACCAAAGTACGCATTCATGGCGTCAGGACTATTTTTGAATTCTTCGGGAGTCCCGGCAAAAATCGCCCCCCCATTTTCTAGCACATAGCAATAATCCACTATGGGAATAATTGGCCTGGCATATTGCTCGGCTACGAGCACAGTGATCCCTAAGTGTTTGTTTATCTCCTTGATGGCCCGAGCCAACCTGACCTCTACTGTCGGAGCCAGCCCAAGTAATGGCTCGTCTAAAAGCAATAGCTTTGGCTGGGCCATTAAGGCACGCCCGATAGCAAGCATTTGCTGCTCCCCTCCGCTCAGGAACCCCCCCTGTTTTCTCTTGAGCTTTTTCAGCTCGGGGAAGAGCTCAAACACGTATTCCATGGTTTTCCCCGCCTGTTCACGACTTGCCAGATAGCCCCCTATCTTTAGATTCTCCACTACGCTACTCTCAGTAAAAATAAGGCGCCTCTCTGGACAAAGGATGATCCTTTTTTTAGCTCTTTCATTGGGCTTTAGACTTGAAATGTCTTCTCCATCAAATCTTATATCGCCAAACCAGGCAATCCTCTCTCCTCCCTTCATGTCCTCTTTTTTCTTCATGTCCCCGATGATGCCTGAGATAGTCCACATCAAAGTTGATTTGCCCGCGCTATTCGAGCCAAAAACACCGGTGATCTTGTTCTCTTGACACTCTAAGGTAACATTGTTCACTGCTATTGCATTTTCATAAAAAACCACAAGGTTTTTGACCTCCATGAGAGCTTTACCCTGAGGCATTACAACTCGACCTCCTCTCCAAGGTAGGCCTTTCTGACCTTTTTATCTTTCATCACTTCTCTTGGGACCCCTTCTGCGATCTTCTCCCCGAAATTGATCACTAAAATCCTATTAGCTACTCGGAAGAGTTCCCTCAACCTGTGTTCAATCATGACGAGGGTAATACCATCCTTCTGCAACCGCTCCACCAGAGGGACCATGCTTGCAATCTCAGCCATGCTTAATCCTGAAAAAACCTCATCACAGCAAATAATCTCAGGCTTCATCGCCAGACATCTGGCGAACTCTAAGCGCTTAAGGTATCCCAAAGGAAGACTGCCAGCAAGTTTATAAGGAACATGAGCATCACGCTCAAATCCAACCTCTTCCAGAAGGTCAATGGCTACTGCATCTCTGTCGCCAAGCTTCCCACTTGCACTCCGTTTACTACGCGGCGAATAAAGAGGAGGTATCATATTTTTGAAGGCAGGTAACGTAGCATATGGTCTAACTATTTGGAAGGTCCTCACCAGGCCGATATCACAAATTTTGTGGGCTGGCCAATGGGTGATATCATTATCTTTAAAAACTACCTTACCTGAGTCCTTCCTTACAAACCCGGTGACAAGGTTGAGGAGAGTCGTCTTCCCTGAACCGTTCGGTCCAATTATTCCCAGAATTTCACCTTTGTAGAGTTCGAAGCTCAAATCATTTACTGCCCTAACTCCACCAAAGGACTTGCTCAGATTTCTTACTTGAAGAAAAACTTCTTCACCCATAGCTACACTCTCACCCAATGTTCAAATTGCTCATACTTTCGGCGAGCCCAATTTAATAAGCCTTCACTCCAGAATAAAATGAATAAAACCATGATGAGGGAGTAGAAGACGATCCTCAATGCACCGAAGGCCCGGAGGATCTCAGAAATCGGAACCAGAATCAGGCTACCTAACACTGGACCGACTAAAGTCCCCGGTCCGCCCACGACCGTAGCAACAAGGGGAAACACAGAAAAATCCATGGCAAACAATGAAATACCAACCCAACCATAAAGGTGCGCCATATAGGCTCCGCCGAGACATCCTAATAATGCCGCTATAAATACTGCTACGGCCTTATAATAAGTGATGCTGATTCCTGAAGCCCTAATCGCTTGATCATTATCTTTGACACCCCGAAATACAATCCCAATATCTTCATTGACCAACCTCCTCAGTACAAAGGTGGAAACAATGACAATTCCCAAAATAAGATATTGATTCACCCAAGTACTGGGGAGCATTGAGAGGCCAGGTATCCCATCTGTCCCGCCTAAAATTCCGGCGGCACATATGATCCTTTCAGCCATAACAGGGTAGGTAAAAGTAATAATTGCAAAATAAACCCCTCGGAGGGGTAAGGTAGGTAAAAGAATTAAGGTACAGATAACCGCACCGGCCAAAGTTCCTATGGGAATGCTTAGGGCTGGGGAGATCCCATAATAATGATTGCAGATTCCTGAAATATAGCCGCCAACTCCAATAAATAGGGCTCCGCCGAGACTCACCAGCCCTACAAAGTGAGCTAAAAAATCAAATCCTATGGCAAGGAGTGCATACACACCAAATATACAAATAACTCTCTGCCAGTACAGATTCGGTGCTATCAACGGTGCACACAGCAAACCTATGACCAACAAGGCCCTGGGAGCCAATAGAAACATCATCTCCTTCCAAGAAGAGATAGCATAGACAGTATCAGCTCGAACTTTGACCCCACGGTCAAGCCTCTCTCTACGTCGAATAGCCTCTTCCGCCATTTAAACTCTCTCCTCGAGTTCCTTTTGTCTCCCAAAAAGACCGGACGGTTTAAAGATGAGAATAAGAATAACTGCCGCCAAAGCAACCACCATGGCAAGGTGAGGGGCAATGAAATAGACCACGATCATCTGAGCAAACCCTATCACAAAACCAGCGAGTATTGTCCCCGTCCAACTACCAAGCCCACCACAGATGCAAACGGCTATGGCGGAAACAAGAACATCGTATCCTGTGGCTACATTGATGTTACCCATGGGAAGAATTGTGATCGCTGCTATTGCAGCTAATGCCGAACCCAAGGATAATGCCAAAGTAGCTGCCCGATCAGAATCAATTCCAAGCAATAGCGCAGCACGTTCATTTTGGGCAATGGCCCTTAGACCCAGACCGACCTTGGTATAGTGGGTGAAGAGCCATAGGGCTAATACAATGACCGCTGTGATTACCACAGCTATTATTCTC
>JBEKWN010000128.1:0-12987 GCA_049513055.1 Thermodesulfobacteriota bacterium | reverse complement strand
GGGGAGCCATTTCGACGCGCTTAGGGGCACACCACGTTTGTGGGTGCCCCTTTCGCTTGCTCAAGGCTCACGCCATTCTTTACGCGGAGAAATGGCCCTGAGCGTACCCCGAGCGACTCGACTTGAGCTCGTCGAAAGGTCCTGCCGAGGGGTTGTCGAAGGGCCAGAAAATCAAAAGAAATGCCTGCATGGTTCTACATACTCAAATTCCGATCAGGTTCTCTTTATATCGGTGCTACAACAGATCTCGATCTACGCTGCAGAGAGCACTTTGCAGGCAAAGCTTGTCGAACCACTAAGATAGATCCGCCAGTTGAACTCGTCCATTCAGAGAGATTTGATACTAACACCAAGGCCAGGAAAAGAGAAGTACAAGTGAAGCGTTGGTCTCGGGCCAAGAAGGAAGCTCTTGTGTCCGGCGATTTGGCCAGGTTGCGCAAGCTAGCAACATCTCGGAAAAATAAGTTGAGCTTGCCCTGACCGTAGTGACCGAGTCCTGCCTGGGGAGCTAGAAGATTCAAGGGTTGGGAGGTTTTTCCAAACCCTTTTTACATTTGGGCACAGGTATATGATGTAGTTTTATCTTTAAGAAATTAATCCTTGGCAAATTTCAGATATCGTACGAGAATTGCACCTCCAAGAAGTATCCCCCCTAAAATGATAAATCCCATCGAAAAGGACCTTGTCTCTCCAATGATACCAATCATGGTTGGGATCGCCCCACCTCCGAGAAGAAAACCAACTGGCATGGTCAGAGAGACGGCAATATTCTTGAACTTAGGACCTCCTATTCGAGAGAGTGCGGCAAAACCTGGTGGGAAGAAGGAGGAAGCCAACATAGGTTGAAGAAAAATAAGAAGGATAATCCAAGATCCAGAAGCTGCGCCCAGGAGCATTACAGCAATCCCATTGGCCAGGAAGATCACCTTCAAGGCTTGCTTTGGCCCCAGGCGGTCTGTGGCCCACCCAGATAGAATGGCTACTCCCACAGGAGAGATCCTGGAAAGCCCTACCAATGTATTGGCCCAGGTTTGATCCATTCCTTTCTCAGATACCAGGTAAAGAGGAAACATGGCAAACATTCCAAAAGTGCCACCAATGCCCAGGCTGAAAAGGACCATCATGATCCAGAAAGAGGGCTCCTTCAGGATGAGTCGGAGGGTGCTGACATTTAGAGACTCCCCACAGAATTTCCCTCCCCTGCCAAAAAGGGAAAAAAGAATGCCAGTGAGGATGGAGAAAATTCCAAACAATGTAAAAATGCCTTGCCAGGAAAACCACCTTAAAAGCATTTCCGCGATCAGTGGAGCCACTACGAAACTTAAGTTAGGGGCTAATTCATGAATCGAAATAGCCTTTCCCCAATCCCTCGGGTTTACCAATTCGGTGAGGGTTGCAATTCCTGAGGGGAGATAGAGCCCTGCCGCCAATCCCAACGTGAAGAGGCCTAAACGAACCATCCAGAGCTGATGGTTAAGGCCAACAAATAGAAGAGCCCCACCCAGGGCGATCGTGGAGAGGATGATCGTTTTCCGATGATTGAGGCGAGAAGAAACAAAACTCGATCCCAAAAGCATGATGCAATACCCAAAAGATATCATGAAAAAGAAGGATCCCGCTTCTTCATGTCCTATCTTTAGATCTTTCTCAACAGTGGGTAACAGGGGTGACAGGACAATGCGAGAAATAAAGTTCAAGAAGAAGATCCCCACAAGAAAGAGAAGGGGCGACATCTGGGAACGAACGGATGAGGACTCTCTTTCTGTATTTCCCGACTTCCCAACTCTTTGTGTTTTCATCTGTTTAATTTTTAATCCCCAACCTCAGATAGGTTATTCGATAATCCTTACAAACATTTCTGTCTCCGAAGGAAGCTTTTTCACCGGACCTTGCCCACAAAGATGATACGCGCGCTTTCCACCCCAATCGTTAATGAAAGAAAGGAATTCGAAAGATCAGAAAGAAGCCGTTGAGTGAAAAGAAGGTTCCCAGGATGGCACTGACCAAGGCGAAATAGAAGACCAGACGGGATCCGGACAGAATGGAGACAGAGGCCATGACAATGGCAATCTGAAGCAGGACTTCTCCATAGTTGAAGTAAGGGTCTTTGTCTCGATTCACATCCCGTTCATGTTCAAGCTTCTTAGCCTCCTTTTCAATCTCTTCCTTTTCAGCACTATAGCGAGCCTCTTCTTCAGCCATCTTTTTGAGCACTGCCTCAACCCGTTCCTTCGCCTCTGGCTTCATCCCACTTCCTCGCTCGATCAGGTCTATCTCCAGGCGCAACTTCTGACCCCGATAAAGATGCTCACGTAAAACTTTGGCCTGGTAGAAAGCCCATTGGTCAGAGGATTGCTGCTGAGCCAAGAGCATCTCCTTCATCGCATTGTTTCCTCCTAACGAGGTGATCGCCAGGATGACCGCGAAGATCGCAGTGGTGAGGGCCACACGCTTCGTAAATGTCTTTCCCCTTATCTCCTCAAGCTCTTCTGCATTCGGAAGTTCAACTTCTGACATGGCTCTCCTCCCTTCCTCTTTTAATAAACCTATCTGCCGTAAATAAAAATTGTAAAAGAAAGACAGGTATGCAAGAAAAGTTTTATAGCGACACCTTAATAAATATCAAACTACTACATACCAAGTATTATTCTTAAAGTCCCTTCTATGACACCCATTGTTTCTTATAAAAATATCAAAAAGATCACTTTATAAAACTTTGAAGGCATACCGGTCTTCCATAGACCAGTCTTCTTATGTTTTGCAATTTTTTACATAAATCTTCATCCCTTCAGACAATGCGCCATCCAAACCCAACTCATTTCCCCATTCCTCGTAGACTTTCTTCGAGGCCTCTATTTCTTTAAAAAGTCCTGTACTCATCAGGGCGTGTTTCACCGTCATCCCAGGTAAAACATCAACAGATTTTTGATTGACATAAACTTTCATCAACGAATTTCTATGATCCTCCCCTCCATCGCTGGAGCAATCCTTTTCTTTTCCTTTATATATTCTACCACCACATCTCTCACCCATCTGCTGGAATCACTATAAACCACTTTTTCACCCTTCATCATCCCCCCGATGGCAGGGAAATCTCTTGATGATTTGATGGCTTCCCCAAAGGCCTTATATCCATCCCCTCCTACAGCCAGAAAATCATTTGTGGCAACAATATATGTTCGATCGGGATCGATGGGCTTACCCGCGATGTAGACTTCCTTTACCCTCGAACCTCTTTTTTCTGGCGGAGAATATTTAAAGGTAAGACCGGATACTTGGGGGAATCGACCTTCTTCATTTTCCACCCCTGATACCCCATGCTCTAATGCCTCCTTAATCTGTTTCCCTGTCAATTTGATGGCAACGATGTAATTATCAAAAGGTAAGGCGGAATAGATCTCTTTCATTCTCACTTCTCCCTTTTTAATACTGGTTCTGATCCCCCCTCCATTAATCAAGGTTACATCCGCCTCTGAGGCACGCCTCATAATATCGGCAATGAAATCACCCAGGTTTGTCTCCCTTTTTCTCACATTTTCTCCATCGAGGTCCACCGCCGCCTCTCCAATTCTTTCATTGAGGACAGCATTCACCCTTTCTTTATATTTTTTCACTATGGCCAAAGCAGCCTTGTCCTCTTTACCCTTTTCAGGTTTGATTTCCTCCAAATGGCCTTCGAACTTGATGATCTTTCCATCCTTTACCGTGAGGTCTAAAACGCCAAGAGCTTTTCCGTGCTCCCAGGCTTGTACAATCAGTGTTTTCCCGATGCTCACAGGCTTTGTAATTTTGGTATGGGAATGTCCACCCACGATCACATCAATTCCCTTTACTTTCTCCGCGAGCACCCTGTCAGCGGGGTATCCTATATGAGAAAGGACGATGATGACATCCGTCTTGTTTTTTAACTCCTTGATGTATTTCTCGGCAGTTTCTATGTGAGAAATAAATCTCAGACCCGCTACATTTCGGGGATGGGTTGCTAAAGGGACGTCTTCTGTGACGATACCGATGAGTGCTACCCTGATCCCTTTCAGCTCCTTGATGGCATAAGGTTTGATAGAGTCCAGACCTTCAACATTAGCTCCAAGGATAGGAAACCTTGCCTCTGAAATTCTCTTTTTAAGTACCCCCTGCCCAAAATCAAACTCATGATTTCCCAATACCATCACATCAAACCTCATCCCATTCATCAACTCAATGACGGATTCAGCCAGAAAAAGATTTGCCCAGTTGTCGCCCTGGATCATGTCTCCTGCAGAAAGCAATAAGGATGGTTTTTCTTTCCGAAGCTCATTGGCTTTAGAGGCAAGATAAGGAATGCCTCCCAGCAGTTCATCCGATCCAAGGGGCTTATAGGGTTCAACAAACCCGTGAAAATCATTGACATGAAGAATCCTGATTTCGGATGATTGGGCATAGGCAAAGGTGGCAAAGAGGAAAAATAAGAAGACACAGCAGATGGTTGTGTTCAATCTCTTCATAGTAGATTTCCTTTAGAAGAAAAGAACATCAAGATATTCCACTCTTCACTTCCTTCGGGGAGGCATCTGAGGCATCTCAAACTTTTGAGGCGTTTCTGTGATCAGGGTCTTTGCCCCAGTCCCATATCCGATGAGAACCATTTCAATATCTTTCGATACGGATTTTACCATTCCATAAGGGGAGACATCTTTATAAATCCAAGAATCCACCACCTCTCCATCCTGATACTGCATGTGTTTTGTCGTAAAGGTTCCAGCAGGAACTTTAATGTTTTCTGTCCCTTTATCAATCACCTTTCCCGATTGTCCTTTCTGTGTTGAAGGCTGCTCCATCATCTGGACAGGCATCTCCATAGCTGGGTCATTTCCCATCTTAATGATGATTCTCTTGATATTCTTCTGGTCTGACGGATCTCCAGAAACAAGCATTTTGGTAATGACTCGCCCTTCCCTCTTCGTTTCCATAACCGTTTCATACCAGTACGCATCTCCCTCTTTTCCAACAACAGCCATTTTCATTTTTGAAGGGGATTCACCCTTTGGGGACATCTGATATTCCGACCACCCACCCACGACCGGTTTGAAATCGGAATAAAATTTAGGGCCAGATGTCTTTCCGAATTGAGCCTCAGCAAGTTGAATAAGACTTAAAGCCAAAAAAATTGAAATAACCCAAGCGATTTTTCTCATATCCATCCTCCTCCAAAATAGAATTTATTGATGAAATGATATCCATGTCAAAATATCCAACGAAAGAAAAGGCCGGAAAGAAATCTGCCGGCCTTTGAAATATTTAAGAAATTTTGGATGGGTTCTCTTACCCTCTAATGAGCCGTTTAACGTCTTGCTCAGGACCAGCGCAACGAACCACAGGTCGAACAATGTGTTGCATGGGGGAACATCCATCTCATGGACCTCACCTCCTTCTTCTATATATATTTTAAATTTACTTTTCCTTCCCTGTCAAGGAAAAACAAAGAATTGATTTTGGAAAGGTTCTCAATCCCGATCTCGCTAAATTTTTATATTTAGTGAATATCGCGAATATCGCGGGTGGTCTGAAGAAATGATCCCCACTCCAGAAAGATTAAAAGAACTGGGTTGGTTGAAGTAGAGGTTCTAATAGAAGGCTGAAATTCCGGTCAGATCTTGTCCAATGGCCAACACATGAATGCTCTCTGTCCCCTCCAATGTGCTCATGGCTTCGAGATCACAGAGATGGCGAATGACATGGTGATCGGACAGAATACCGCGAGCCCCAAGGATATCCCTAGCCATTCGAGCGATCTTCATGGCTTCCCGAACATTGTTGAGCTTGGCCATTGAGATCTGAGGAGGTCTTGCTTTATGTTGATCCAATAATCTGCCCAGATGAAAGGTGAGTAACTGCGCCTTGGTAATTTCCAATACCATCCGGACCAGCTTCTCTTGGACAAGTTGATAAGAGGCGATAGGTTTTTCAAAGACTTCCCTTTTGCGAGCAAACGTCTCGGCAACTTCATAACAGGCCATGGCAGAACCCAAGGCGCTGCAAGCCACCCCGTAACGGGCATAGTTCAGGCAGCTTAAAATCAACTTCAAGCCTTTTGCCCCTGGAAGGAGGTTTCCCTCGGGAATCATACAGTCTTTGAGGATAAGAAGAGAAGTGGGAGAAGTTCGGTAAGAAAACTTTCTCTGGATCAGGGTTGCCTTAAACCCCGGAGTCCCAGCTTCTACCAAGAAACCGCGGATTTCATCATCCATTTTCGCCCAGACCAGTGCCACGTGCGCAATGGATCCATTGGTAATCCACATTTTGGTTCCGTTCAGGAGGTAATGATTTCCTTGCTTCACGGCCCCGGTCTTCATTCCAGAAGGATTTGATCCAAAATCGGGTTCAGAAAGACCAAAACAGCCGACCACCTCACCACGTGCCATTTTGGGAAGCCATCTTATCTTTTGTTCTTCAGATCCAAAGGCATAGATGGGGTACATCACTAAGGAATTTTGAACTGAAAACATGGCCCTGAGACCACTGTCGCAGCGCCCCAGTTCCTGGCAGGTCAAGCCGTAAATTGCATGGCTTGCTTTGGGGCAGCCATAACCATCTACATGGAGGCCGAAGAGCCCCATCTCCGCCATCCTGGGGATGAGCTCCATGGGAAAGGTTCCGCTATCGAAGTGGGGGGCGATGAGAGGCATGCATTCTTTCTCCACAAATTTTCGGACTTTGTCTCTGAAAAACCTCTCTTCATCTGTCAAGAGCGCTTCGATCAGGAAGTAATCGACCATCTCAATCCCTTCTTTCATTTACAGATTTCCCTCTATCACTCATAGAGAGAATCATGATTTTTTAAAAAACATTTTACCCAATAAAATTGACAAAAGGAAGGGGAAAAGGGAAGGCCCCTTTCGGTTCTTAAAGGCTTTACTGGATGTGTGATAAAAATCGAATGACCTAATCCTTTCCCTTTTTCTTCAGCAAACCAAGGAGGTCAGATTCTTTAGAAGATTTCGTGTTGGCCTTCTCCTTTTCGATCTCTTGCTTTAATTCTTCCCTCTTCCACTCCTTCTCCCGGATCATATGCTTCTCAATCCAGTGGTCGAGGGCTTTCACATCGAAAAGGACCCGATCCCCGATTTTGAGATAAGGAAGTTTTTTCAACGAGGCCATCCGGTAGACGGTATCTGTCGAAAGGCTCAAGAATTGGCTCGCCTCTTTGGCGGTGATCAATCTCCGGAGTTCGGGAATCTTTTTCATCCGGTCGTCCATCCGTTCGAAATACTTCTCGGTCAACAGGTCTGCCAGCATGTCTAAAAATTCTTTGATCGGGGGTCGGTATTCCTCTTGTGCCATGGGTCCCTCCAGAGAATGGGTTGATCCCTCACCGCTATTTTTCTCTTGCCGCTTCCTGAATCTTCATCATGAGGGTGATGTTTTCCGTGTGGCCGGTCAAACGGGCGGTCACTTTTCCTCGAACCGGACGATTGAGGAGATAGAAATCACCGATCAAGTCAAGAATCTTATGCCGGACAAATTCATCGGGGAATCGAAGCTCGGTGTTGACAATCTTCCCGTCGTCAAGAAGGATAAAGTTATGGAGACGACCTCCTCCTCCCATTCCCATCCGTTCAAGCATCTCGATATCCTTCAGAAAGCCAAATGTCCTTGCCGGAGCGATTTGATCCCGAAAGGCCTCCTCGTTCTCCAATGTAAAATCAAAAGTCTGCTCCCCGATGGGGGGTGGATAGTCTAAAAAGAAATGGACAGAAAAGACTTCTGCAGGCTCGATGATCAGAGACTTATTCTTGTAAACGATCTCCAGTCTTCGATCGATGATCAATTCATCCACCCTCTCCTCCTGCTCCTCCACGCCTGCCTCTTCCACGATTTTACAAAACTCTGAGGCAGAACCATCCATGATCGGAATCTCTTCAATCATCTTCACCATCAGGTTGGTGATATGATAGGCATGCAACACCGCCATGAGATGCTCGACGGTCTTGGCAATCGCCCTCCCCTTTTTAAGGGAGGTTGCAAATTCTGTGGTTTGAACATAGTCGAGATGCGCAGGAACCACATCATCAGAAGAGATGTTTCCAAAAAGGATTCCGCTGTGAGGAGGAAGAGGCTGGAGGAGAAGCCCCGTCTTCTTTCCAGAATGGAGTCCTGTTCCGTAAAGGACCATACTCTGTTTCAGCGTACGCTGAGGTAATAAGGAAGTCCCTTTTCTTTTTACGACCTCCTTGGTTAAGGAGATGGCTTCCCGGATGGAAGCAAGAGGGGGGCCCGCGAGTTCTCCGGCCATCTCCTTTGGAAAAATCTTCTTATCTTGGAAAGGTTCCTCTGTGACAATTTCTCCCGATCGCTGGACGGTCAACAACTCCTTCTGATGATCGAGGGCTCGACGAATGGTCATAAGAAGAAGATCGAGAGAAAGAGGTTTTTCAATGAAGTCAAAAGCGCCCAATTTCACAGCGGTCATGGCGGTTGAGATCGTCGCATGACCGGAGACCATAATCACTTGACACTCTGGAGCAATCCATTTGAGCCGTTTCAATACCTCAATGCCATCCATCCCTGGCATCCAGATATCGAGGAGGGTGACATCCGGCTCCTCCTGCTGGAAAACTTTAATCGCCTCTTCTCCACTCTTTGCCTTGGCGACTCGGAACCCTTCGTCCTCCAGAACACCTGCGATCGATTGAACAACCCTTTCCTCATCATCCACGATGAGGACCTTTTTCTCCATGAGGTCTCCCTTAGAGAGATTCAGTTTGATTCTTCATTATCATAACGACAGAGAAGAATCAACTGTTTCTTGGAACACTGTTTTCTTGGAATGCCAGGATATTAGAATAATAGACTTAAATACCATCAGGTTTAGGTGTCATCCTGAGCGATAGCGAAGGATCTCTGAGATTCTTCACGGAGTTTACCCTGAGCCGCTTCTTGAGATTCTTCGCTGCGCTCAGAATGACAAAAGGCAAAGGGTTCAGAATAACATTCCTTAACCTCAGCCTTAACCTTGTCAGGTCTTAACCTTAGCCTTGACCTTTTGGTTCTCCACCATTCCATCTTTCTATTGTTCCAACATTCCATCATTCCATGATTTTATTTATCGATCTGGGCCTTCTGAAGCTGACCGCTGAAATCCCGGTAGATCACTTTCCATCGACTGTAGGTATCCAGAGCGCCCCCTCGACCTCCTGCCTCCTTCCTTCCGTAACCCGAACGTTTGATCCCACCAAAAGGCAGATGTATTTCTGCGCCAATGGTGGAGGCATTGATATAAACAATCCCCGTATCCAGATCTCTCTCTGCGATCGCCGATGAATTGACATCCTGAGTATAAATAGCAGAGGAAAGTCCGTAGGGGGTACGATTGACGATTTGAATGGCGTCTTCAAGGTCTTCTGCTTTAATGACAGAAACCACCGGCCCAAAAATCTCCTCCTGGGCGATCCGCATCTCAGGAGTTGCCTCCGTAAAGATGGTGGGGTCGATGAAATACCCTTTGGAACAATTGCCCTTTTGATAGGCTTTCCCTCCCAAGATCAGTTTAGCCCCTTCTTTCTTTCCAATTTCGATATATTTAAGAATCTTATTGAACTGGGATTCATTGATCACCGGACCCACATCCGTCCCCTTTTGAAGACCATCTCCCACTTTGAGACGGGATGCAGCAGTTTTGAACTTCTCAATGAATTTCTGGTAGACTTTCTTGTGCACAACGATTCGACTGGCGGCAGTGCATCGTTGTCCGGTCGTTCCAAAACCACCCCAGATGGCCCCTTCAACAGCCAAATCGAGGTTTGCGTCATCCATGATGATGATCGCATTCTTTCCACCCATCTCAGTCACAATGATCCGATGAATGGCCCCACAAATTCCTTCGAGACGTTTCCCAGTATCAAAGGAACCTGTAAAGGAGATGGCATCCACTCCTGGATGGCTCACCAAATATTCCCCCACCTCTCCTCCTGGCCCATGCACCAGGTTCAGAACCCCTTTGGGCAAACCCGCCTCCACCAGAGCCTCTACAAATTTTGCCGCACAGACGGCTGTATCACTGGAGGGTTTGAACACAACCGTATTGCCGCAGATGAGGGATGGAAAGATCTTCCATGCAGGGATGGCAATAGGAAAATTCCAGGGAGTGACTAGGCCAAAAACACCGATGGGAACGCGAACTGATTTCATATCTTTACCAGGAAGTTCGGAGGGAACAGTTTCTCCGGAAAGCCTTCTCCCCTCTCCAGCCATGTAGTAACCCATGTCAATGGCTTCCTGGACATCACCCAGTCCTTCGGGAAGAACTTTACCCATTTCCCGTGTTTCCAGCTTTCCCAAAAATTCTTTATTCCTCAAAAGAATTTCTGCAGCCCTGAACAGGATTTCACCCCGACGTGGGGCTGGGGTGAGCCGCCACTCTTCATAGGTTCCTTGCGCTGCCTTGACGGCTCGATCCACATCTTCCCGATCTGACTTGGAAACAATTCCAATCACCTCACCCTGGTTGGCTGGATTAGTCGACCGAAAAGTTTCCCCAGATTTAGAATCAACCCATTTCCCGTTAATATAATTCTTAATACGTTCCATCTTTATCCCCCTCCCTTTACTCACTCCGCAATCCGCAATTAGTAGTTCCCTACCCCAACCTTCTTTTTCAGGAGATTATAATCCTGCTCTGTTGAAGCGAAAATTCCAGTGTTTCCTAACCTCACATTCCTTAGTCCCACGGCCTTGGCTCCCAGGTAAGCATCAATCATCTCAGAAACCTTTGGACTTTTATACCGCTTCATTTGATATTCGGGGAAAAAGGCAAAAATGGTAAACGGGATTTCTGGATCGACATCAAAAATCAATTGAGCAATCTTTTTCAACTGGGGTGTCTCCACAAGGTTTGGGATGTAGAGAGAAAGGACCTCCAGTACAAAACCTCTTTTAACAATCTCTTCAGGAAGTTTGAGGATGTTCCGGTTGAAACAACCGGTCAGCCATTTATGGTCGGTTCCGTCATAGGCCTTGATATCGAGCCAGAAGGAGTCAACCCCTGCCTCCTTCAATGCATCGAGGTTCTGAGGGGTAAGGCCATAACCATTGGTCTCAATCAACACCCAGAGCTCGGTCTCTGCCTTAATGAGGTGAGTACATTCAACATAGTACTCTGGACAACAGGTCAGATCTCCTCCCGTGAAGGCAACGATATTGCGTGCAGGTCCCCAACCTTGAGGACTCAAAACAATCTCTTTTTTCTGGATCACCTTGGGACAGAGAGAAGATCGTTTTCCATACATCACACAAGCCCCGCAACCGCGACAGGAATCGTGGGCATGAAAGGCAGTGGCCCTGTTTCGAGGTTCTCGAAGCGTTACTTCTTTTTCATATTCTTTGCAGGCCTTTAAAACATCGGCAGGAGACCACCAATCGCCCTTGGCAATTTTTGTGAAATTCCAGGAATGACATTTTCGGCAGGAGAAGTTACAACCTGATTGGTAGATGGAGAGGTAATTTTCTGGACGGGAGAGATGAACAGCGGAGATCAGCCTGAGAAGGCCATTGTCTGTCTTTTTGAGGGTGGCTTCACAGGCAGGAGACTTTCCTTGCTCGATCTCAATAAAACAACTTCCCTGGGGATATCCTTGCTTGATTAAATTGCATTTCATTACAAAATTTTATCACATGCTCTCTTCCCCTTGCAAGTCATACTAACCGTGTGATATACGAAATGAGGGGATAGAAGTGGAGAATAGAAATTGTCCATAGGGGGAAATAGATGAAAGAACAACTTGAAAAAATAGCACAATGGATCACCACTTCTAAGAGGGTGATTGTTTTTTCAGGGGCAGGGCTCAGCACAGAATCAGGAATCCCGGACTTCCGTAGCCCCGGAGGAGTATGGGATCGATACAATCCCGAGGACTTCTACTTTCAGAATTTCCTTGCCAGTGAAACCTCCCGGGAGAAATATTGGCAGATGGCAACGGAAATGTATGAGCCGATCAAAGCGGCCCAACCTAATCAGGCCCATCTCACCATTGCAGAATTGGAGAGATTGGGTAAGCTTGACTGTGTGATTACTCAAAACATTGACGGTCTTCACTTCAAGGCCGGAAATTCAGAAGAAAAGGTACTTCAACTTCACGGGACAGCCATATTCGTCTCCTGTTTGAGTTGTAAAAAGAGATACAATCGCGATGAAATCCAAGTATCATCGATCCTCACTCTGTGATCTCTTCATTGTGATTGGATCCTCCTTAGTTGTCCAACCCGCTGCCGCAATGCCTCTGGTGGCAAAGAGAAATGGAGCAAGATTGGTGATCATCAACCGAGACCCAACTCCTTACGATGACATGGCGGATCTTGTCATTCATGGTCAGGCTGGCTCTACCATGGCTAGTATTTTGGGGCATGTGAAAAAGGGATTAGGGATTAGCTAATGAAGATTTCAGATTGCGGATTGCGGAATTGAGAATTAAAACCTATGGGAAAAATAATGAAACAACTTCAAAATGAGGCCATTCAATTGGGAGCCACCAGAGCGAAAGTGATTTCTGTTTCCTCGATCGTAATCGATGAAAGGGTTCGATTAAAGTGCCTGGTTCCCTTATGCGATAAGTATGATCATAATTTGATGTGTCCTCCCAACTTACTCTCCGTAGCGGAGTTTCGAAAATCTTTAAAGAGATATTCCAAGGCTTTATTCGTTCAATTGGCTTGGGAGAATAAGGGAAAAGTTTCAAAAACAGAAGCCAGAAAACATGCACTGAGACTACACAAAATCATCCATGAGTTGGAGAAAAAGGCTTTATATTTGGGTTTCCCTCTGGCTGCAGGTTTGATTGGTGGCTCTTGTAAACTCTGCCGAAAGTGTGTTGGACCTGCCGGTCATTGTAAGCATCCTTTAATGGCAAGACCTTCAATAGAAGGAATGGGAATTAATGTGATTCAGACAGCCAAAAAAATTGGACTCCCCTTCGACTTCTCTTCCCAGAATCGTCTCTTCTGGAATGGACTGCT
>JBEKWN010000127.1:0-8400 GCA_049513055.1 Thermodesulfobacteriota bacterium | reverse complement strand
TCGACAAAGAAAACGCTCGCACAACAAAGGACTCCGGCAACAAGCCCTATAATTACCGCTCCAACTGTATTCACGAATGCGCAGGGCGCGGTGATTGCAACGAGTCCTGCAAGAAGTCCATTCGCAGACATCGATATGTCCGGTTTTCCGTAAAAGATCCACATATAGAGCATTGCCGAAAAGGAACCTGCTACGGATGCAAGCATCGTATTTACCGCCACCACACCGATTCTCAAATCAGTGCCGGCGAGGGTCGAGCCGGGATTGAACCCGAACCACCCAAAGGCGAGTATTAAGGTCCCGAGCACCGCCATCGGAATATGATGTCCAGGTATTGCATTGGGTGTTCCATCGGCGTTATATTTTCCAATTCTTGGCCCGAGCGCGATTGCTCCCGCAAGAGCTGAAACGCCACCAACCATATGAACCACTGAGGAGCCGGCAAAATCGAGGACCCCGTGACCGAGACCGAAATTCTTGCCGAGTTGTGACAACCACCCGCCGCCCCATACCCAGTTTGCATAAAGCGGGTATGTGATCATAGAGATAAAGAACCCGAAAATGACGAATGACTTAAATGTCCAACGCTCAGCCATAGCACCGGTCGGAATGGTGGCCGCAGTATCCATGAAGACCACCTGGAATAGAAAGAGTGTGATAATCGAAGCATCATAGGTCACACCTGAAAGGAAAAATCCCTTTGTGCCGAAGAGCCCGAAGTCCTTTCCGAAGAGGTGCAAGGTGAATTCACCATCCAATAATCCTGTTCCGCCGGCGAGGGGCCCGGCGCCGACACCGCTCATCTGGAGCGCGTATCCCATGACCCAGTAACCGAGCACCCCAAAGACAAAGACCATGAGGTTCATTGCCATGGTATGGCTTGCATTCTTCGCCCTCGTAAAACCGGTCTCCACCAGGGCAAAGCCCGCCTGCATGAAAAAGACGAGAAAACCGCAGAGAAGTGTCCATACAATATTAATGGCGATCCTGTTATGGCCCACGACATCTGCCAATTTCATGGCAAGCGGCTCATTCGTTGCCCATTTCTTCATGTCGTCCGCAGTCGGTGCACCGGCAGTGGCCCCGACCACGTCTGCTGCCCCGCCGGTATTGACACCGGATGGATCAGGTTTGAGCGCAGAAGCGGTTGATGCCGCAGCTGGAGCAGGGGCTGTTTCCTGAGCCTGATCAATCGCTGGAATCATCAGACTCACCAAAATAAACCCTAAGATGATCGTTCTTCTAAATATTTTAAACATGATCGTTTTCCTCCTTAACGGTTTTACCTCTTATGAAGAGGGCTTTGGCCATAATCATTCCAATCAATGTCCTCGATTCCTACGACCACACCATAAGCTCCATTTTTGTGAATTAAGAAAATCAAATTATTCTCCATCCTATTAAAAATCCATTCGCGCTCACGTAACTGCTTATATAAACCCTCCCGTATCCTTAAAGGTTTCCCTGAAAGGGTGGAATCCAATCTTGTGTTTGAAAATCTCTGGACCCTTGACATTTTCTTCCTCCTTCAGCTTGATTTTTGAATAATGATTCTTTTCTTAATTTTCAAATTTCTATTTCTGACTTTATCAAGAATGATGCCAAAGAAATTTTATCGACAGGGAATGAAATCTAAGGTTTCAAATTTAAACTATTTTTTGATTGAAGCAAAAAGTCGAAGTGGGGATGGAAATGGAATTAGAGAGGAAAATAAAAGCAACAATTTTGTTGGAAAAAAGGAGAAAACCCACAAAGTTGTGGGATTAGGGACGATAAGACTTTGGATTGATTTGAAGCTTCTTTACGCTGTAAGATAAAATCCTCTCCGTAGTATTAAGAAGCCTGGCCGCTTCGGCCATATTGCCCCTGGAGTTTTTAAGGGCATCGATGATCAACTCCTTTTCATAGTTTTTCAGGGCTTCTTCAAAAGAGAGTGAAGGGATTGTGCCAGACCGCTCTCCTGTTTGGAGGGTAGGGGGGAGATGATAGCTGTGGATAACCCGATCAGTGCAGAAAAGGACAGCTCTCTCAATAGAATTTTCGAGTTCTCTCACATTACCTGGCCAATGGTATTGAATAAGCATGTCAATGGCTGGGGTTGAAATCCTTCGGACATCTTTTTTATGTTTTTGGTTGAATTTTTCAACAAAATAATCTGCAAGGAGGAGGATGTCTGTCTTCCTCTCCCGTAGAGCGGGCATGAAGATGGGGAATACGTTCAGACGGTAATATAAGTCTTCCCTGAAAGTTCCCTCCTCAATCGATCTTTCCAGATCTTTACTGGTGGCCGTGATGATTCGGACATCCACCCGGAACGTTCGGTTTCCTCCAATCCTTTCGAATTCCTTCTCTTGAAGAACTCTCAGGAGCTTCGCCTGCGCAGTAAGATTTAATGTTCCAATTTCATCAAGAAAAAGAGTTCCGCCATCGGCCCTCTCAAATCTCCCCATCCTCTGCTCAGTTGCTCCTGTAAAGGCTCCCTTCTCATGTCCGAAAAGTTCGCTCTCGATGAGTGTGTCTGGAAGGACTGCGCAGTTCAGTTTTAAGAAAGGCTTCAAGGCTCGAGAGCTATTGAAATGGATGGCATTTGCCACCAGTTCTTTTCCGGTACCACTTTCACCCCGGATAAGAACGGTCACATCGGTATCGGCAATCCTCTCGATCATTTGAAAGACTTCGGTCATCTTATTGTTTGTCCCTACAATATTGTAGAGGCTGTATCGCTCTCTTAATTTTTCCTTGAGAGTGATGTTCTCAGTCAGAAGTTGTTTCTTTTCATCCTGGACCATCTGCTGGATCTTGAGGCCTTGAGCGATCATTGAGGTCACGATGGAGAGAAGGCGAACATCTTCTTCGAAAGCAATCTCTTCGCTGAAGAGGCGGTCGACACTCAATGCCCCAAAAATGTTAGAACCCGTTTTGATCGGGACACAAATAAAAGAGATATCACTCTTCTTGAGATTGTCTCTTGAGCGGGTTCGGTTTAAAAAAAGAGGTTCCTTTTCGATCTGAGGGATGACCGCGGGTTCCCCTGTTTCAACGACTTTTCCAGTGATCCCTTCACCGACCAGATACCTTCCCCTTTTCACCTCTTCCTCAGTCATCCCATGGGCTGCTCGAATTTCTAATTCTCCACTGGCGGAATTTAATATCGTGATCGTTCCCCGATTCATCCCCAAGCGAGCATGGAAAATGCTGAGGATATCGGAGAGGACTTCCTGGCAATCAAGGGTCGATCCGATGAGTTGGCTGATCTCATAGAGGACGGTAAGCTCTTTGAGTTTTCTTTCCAGAGAGATGACGAGCTTATCCGGAGGAGGCCCTTTGGTTTTCTTGATGGCCACCACACGACTAGATCTTATAGGAACAACTTCATTCAATGGATACTACCCTCCGATTCAAAGACGAACTTAAATCTAATGAGCAATCTTTATGCCAGATATCAGGGGAATGTAGGTTATCTATTTTTATTAAAATTATTAAATGGTTGGGGAGGGTCGCGGTAATGCAATTATTTTTTAATTATTTGTAATAAAAGGAATTTTTTGTTGATTTTTAGGCAGTCTGATACAAAATAATCAAATTGTTGACAAGATATATGATTATATATAAAATTTGATAATCATATTTTACAAAAAGGAGTTTTTATGGAAAAGACGATCAGTGCAACAGAGGCAGTCAGAAAATTTTCTGAGATCTTGAACTCGATAAAGTATAGGGGGGATTGTTATACCATTGTAAGGGGGGGAAAACGAGTAGCTTCCATCTGTCCAGTTGAAGTTTCTTTAAAAGAGAGGTCTCTCAGCGAACTCAAGGCGTTGCTGAAGAATATCCCTAGGCTTGGCGTTGAAGCTGAGAGGTTTGAGAAAGATCTGAAAGAAATATTGAAACACCAACCCTCCATGCCAAAGGAAGACCAATGGGCGTAATCTTCGATACAAGTGTTCTTATTGCCATTGAACGGAGTCCTCATCAAATTGAAAAAGTAATTAATGGGAGGGAGAACGAACCGTTCGGTATTAGTGTGATTACTGCCTCCGAATTGCTCCATGGTGTCCATAGAGCTGACTCAGAAAAGAGGCGCCTAAAAAGAGAGGCATATGTGGAAAAGGTTATAGAGATCTTCCCAATCTATCCATTTGATCTGAGCGCTGCAAGGATATATGCAAGGATTTGGGCTAATTTAGCTAAAAAAGGGATTATCGTTGGGTCTCATGACCTTATGATAGCTTCAACATGCATTTCTCTTGGATTTTCAGTGATCACCTCGGATATAAGGGACTATGGAAAGATTGAGGGGTTAACCGTAGAGAAGTATGTAACTTAAAAATATTATTCTGCCATTTATCTCACCACCCATCCCACTGAAAACTAAAACATCAGTCCCCCTTATCTTCTAAAAGAGGAATGTGCTTAAGCTTACCTCTCCTTCTGTTTGCTATGACCTTTCCCTAAAAAGTAGAGACTGTTATATGTGCTCTGGTGACTTTACCTGCCTGCGCCTGCCTGCCGTTAGGTGGGGCACCTATATGTGTGAAATATTTTTATGTGAGATTCTTAAGATGATGTTGCTTTAAGGCTCTCCATGACATCTTTCGCTCTTATATTTCCTTTGATTCCCATTTCTGCGAGGAGATCGATTGTCTCTGAGAGGGTCAGATTCAATAGCTCAGCTACTTCCCGAAGAGTTAGTTTACCTCTCTCGTAAGATTTTGCCGCATAAAATTCGAATCCCAACCTTGTGAGTTTCCGAAGAGATTGTGTTTTTTCAAGTTTCTCTAACCGGGCTACAAACTCTATGGACTTATCGATATCATCCGGAATTCTAATAGATCTGACCTTCATGACTTTTCCTCCAATAAAAATTTTATCATGCTATGTTCATCCTCACTGATAAAGTTGGAAAGTCCTTCAAGCCAATTCAGGGCTGTAACCTTATCGATGATATTCCTTCGGTAGAGGGAATAGATGAAAAGACCAGGCAAAATATACGAGATGCCTACTGATCTGAGGCTCCTAATTAGTTTAACATCATCTGTGGCTATTGCATCATACCGTCCTCGTTTATAGATTTCTATAAGAGCTTGGTCTCCTTTAATACGGGTTGGAGATTCTTTCCCAACTATCTTGATAATATCTTTCTTAATATTCTTTTCGACTAACTCAGCATCCAGAAGCCCTTTTCTTCTACCTGCATCTACGACCTCTTTTTTGATGGTGGCAGGGATAGCTATTTCATATTGTTGACAAATCTTCTCTTTAAGCCCGGCTTTCGTAAGTTTGATTAAACAATCTGCATCCATTAAAATCTTCATTGTAATCTATTGTAACTTATAAATTACAAAAGTCAAGAAAATATCTTATTGACAATCTCAGGGGTTTGCACTAAAAGTGAGACATCATGGGGATGGGGGGGTAGCCATAAATAATCTTAATGGTTTTCCCTGCACTAAGTTCTTAACTTAAAAAGGTTCTTCTCGAAAAGCTAAACTATTAAACCACTATTCTTCCCCCCCTTGACGGGGGAGGGTAACGGTGGGGGGTGAGGCAAATGATGAAGTCAAATTTCCAGAAGATGCCCCAATGAAGCCTCCAGGGGGATTCTTGAATCCTTTTGGAGGCCCCTTCCTTAGTTTTGCCATTCATTGCATTTGCTTTTGTTTAAGAATAATTCATCAAAGATCTTCTAAGCCTTAGACAAGAAAGGAGGGAATCATGAAGAAAAAATTATTCATTGGTCTTGTTGTTTTAGTATTGGCTTTTATGGTACTGGCCAAATCAACCTTTGCAGCCGACCCGGTTGTGGCATGGAAGGTATACACACCCTTTATTGAAGGATTATGGCATCACAAAGCTGCCCAAATCTGGGCGGATGATGTCTTTAAGATGAGCGGCGGCCGGATGAAGATCGATCTTATTGGTCCAATCGGGGGTGAACTTCCCGCTGATACCTTTAGTAATGTCCAAAAGGGGGTTTGGGCCGCTGGCTATACATCGCCAGCTTTTATGATTCAAAAGTATCCAGCAGCCATGCTTTTCGCTGGGTCTCCAGCCTTTTTTGACCTGATGGGTTATTTCACCTGGATGCACGCCTACGGAGGTAAAGAATTATGGCAGGAAACCTATGGGAAAGCACTGAAAGTATTCCCCGCCGGAATGTTCTGGGCTAAGATTGGCGGTTGGGGCAATAAAAAAATCGACACCCTCGGTGACCTTAAAGGACAAAGGTACAGGGTTACTGTTCCGATCTGGGGGAAAATCCTTTCCGAAGCAGGTGCGTCAGTTATAATGCTCCCGTCAGGAGCCGAAGTCGTTTTCTCATTTCAGAGAGGAACGCTTGATGCCGCGGAGGGCATGACACCATGGACGGACATGTTGCTTGGTTTTCACAAGTTCTCGAAGTACTGTTACTTTCCCGGGATTCAGCAGGTCGCCGGATTTTTAGAGCTTCATGTAAACAACGAGAAATGGGAAGCGTTGCCCCCTGACCTTAAAGAGATTGTCAAAGGCGCTTGTGATGCAGCTATGGCAATATCCCTAACCAACTGGATATTGGATGATGCCAAGTCTGTTAAGCTTTTGAAGGATCAGGACAAAGTAACGGTGGTGAAATATTCGAAAGAAATGCAACAGGAGGTACTGGATAAGTTTGTTGCCCAATATGATGCTGTTCCCGATCCAATGTTTCAAAAGGTTTGGAAATCCCAAAAAGAGTTCGTGAAGATTTATGTTCCTTATATGAGGCTCCAACAGGCGGATGCTGATGTGAAGCTGTCTCATTTTTAACCTACATGAAATGGTTCACTGAACCCTAAAAGTGGCTTGTAACGCAATTTAGACACTATGTTTTTGAAGCCGATTTTAGAGTTTCAATTTTTTCACACCTCCCCTTTATTAAAGGGGGAGATAATATTCCCTCCCTTTGGCAAAGGGAGGTCAGGAAGGATTTAAAAAAGGAGGAAACCAAATGGCTAGAAAAATAATGAACCGACGAAATTTTATGAAGTCAACACTTGTAAGTGTCGCTGGATTCCCTCTGCTTGCATCCGGTGTTCTAAAACAGGAAGAAAAGGTCGAAGAAAAAGGAGGGGAAAAGAGGAAGTTTATTTACCGTACCCTGGGGAAAACAGGAATTAAACTTCCGGTGATCAGCATGGGAATGGTTTATGCCGGCAATCCAAATCTTGTCCGGGCCGCGCTGGATGCCGGTATTCTTTATTTAGACACTGCTCATGTGTATCAAAGAGGTCAAAGTGAGGAAGTAATAGGAGGAGTGATCAAGGGGCGCCCTCGGGATTCTTATGTCATTGGAACCAAAGTTGTGTTTCCTACCGATAAAGTAACGTTTCTTTACGCAGAGGAACCAACCGAGGAGGCCTTCATAAAAAGGCTGGACGAGAGCCTTAAACGCTTGGGATTGGATTATGTTGACATTCTCTACCATCAACTGGTAGCGCGAAAGGAATCAGCGCTTTTTGAACCGATATTAAAGGCGATGGAGAAGGCGAAAAATAGCGGAAAAGCCCGATTTGTGGGTATTTCCACCCACCGGAATGAACCGGAGGTAATTCAGGCAGCCATCGATTCTAAATTTTACGAGATCGTTCTGACCGCTTATAACTTTAAGCAAAAACATTACTTACAAGTAAAGGAGGCCATTGCCAAAGCAGCCCAGTCTGGTTTAGGAGTTGTTGCAATGAAAGTCATGGGAGGGGTTACTTCTCAAGATCCCTTAAGACCGATCAATCCTAGTGCCGCCTTGAAATGGGTCCTTCAGGATGTCAATGTCACAACGGCTGTCCCCGGATTCTGCACCTTTGAGGAGATGAAAACGGACCTCTCGGTTATGGAAGATCTCCCTTTAACCGATTCTGAGAAAGAATACTTGAAGACTGCATGTGCTGCTCCTGGGCTGTACTGCCAGGGGTGTGGAAAGTGTGAGAAACAATGTCTTGCCAAGCTTCCCATCCCCGACCTCATGCGGGCATACATGTATACATACGGGTATCGAAGACCTGCTGTTGCACGGGAGCTTGTTGTCTCTTTGGGGTTGCCAAACCGTGTTTGTGAGGAATGTGGCGTGTGTCCTGTCAAATGTTCCATTGGATTTGATGTGCCAGGCAAGATCCGGGATGTGGCGCGTCTCCGGGATGTGCCAATGGAGTTCCTTGTGTAAAGTTTCCCCTCAACGTTTCCCTCTCCCCACAGGGGAAAGGCTGGGGTGAGGAGATGTGCGTCATGCGCTATGCGTTTTGCGTCATTAAAAAAAGGAGGGACCTATGGGCAAGAAATTGGTCAATAGAAGGACTTTTATAAAATCAACAGCGGCTGGAGTTGGTGGATTCTTTTTTCTTGCTTCCAATGTAAGGGGAGAAGAAAAAAAGCAATCAAATAGAAAAT
>JBEKWN010000126.1:0-7055 GCA_049513055.1 Thermodesulfobacteriota bacterium | reverse complement strand
AAGAGAGTTTAAGAGAGGTGGAAATGAGGCCTTTAAAAAAAGGTTATGCCTTCTCAGAAGCGGACTCCGTTTTAGGCAATGATATCTCCCCGGTCCTTTCCGGAAGAACCAGGGGCTTGGATATCTTTTCAGGCAAATCAGCTACAAGGTCCAAGCTGGTAGAGTGTTTTTTTAACGAAGGGCAATAAGGATGATTCGGAAGATTGACAGCAAAACCTTCCTTAACCATTCAACGTTGCACCTACTATCCTGCAATGTAACCTTATCCTGAAATTCAACAATTACTAAATAAAATGTGCAATAACAGAGGGCGTGCTAAAAAACCACTCCTGCCCTCCTAAGTTAATTTTTTTAGGTGCTGCATATGAGCCAATAGGTTGGCGGCTTCTAAAGAGATATCAAATATTAAGAAATATATTAAAATACTTTGGAACCAACATTCCCTTCAATCTACATTTCTTAGATTGGAACTAGGCCGGTCTCATAAAGGACAAGGCAATGTTTCCCCCACTGACGATTTCCTTTTTTTCTAACACCAACTTCGAAGCATCTATCAATCCGGGCAATCCTTTCCTTTTAAGAAAATCACGATAATTTTTGAAATGCTCGCACCCCGCTACCATCTCGAAAAAAAGAATAATGGCCTTAAACATCCACCCCTTTGGAAAGCGAATTGGCCCAGGGTGATAATCCGTTAACAAAATCCTTCCCTCTCGACTCATGACTCGAATCATTTCTTTCATAACTTGTGGTCTTATCATGTATGGCATCTCATGCAAAGTAAGCATTGAGGTAACGAGATCAAAGGAATTATCTTGATAGGGCATCTCTGATGCGTCTCCGACACGAAGATCAGCGTGTTTCCCCAATTTGTTGCGTGCGACTTCCAACATGGAGGGGGATAAATCAATCCCATGGACAAGGCATCCAGCCTGATGGTAAAGCACTAAATTGGTACCGGTTCCACACCCAACGTCCAGCACCTTCATTCCCGCCTTGACAGGAAAACTCCTTATTCCTATCTGCCTTATGACAGAAATGAAGGGCTCCACAAAGGTGTCATATTTTGATGCATATCTTCGATAGGGATCATTGACCATCTTTAGCACCCATGTTCATTGCCACTTTTCAACAAGCAAAGGGAAGTTTTTTCTTTTTTTAAGATAATGCTGCCCGGATGATTCCCGCCGAAAAAGGCTTCCCGTGTGCCGGATAGATCATTTTGGCCCCCTGGTCTGTCAGTTTCATCAAGAAAAATGCCTGTCGGCTTTCACTGTAATAATATCAATAATGACTCTGGCTCTGCTAGCGGCAAGCTTAAGCCTTTGCTGAAGGCAGAGCTAAACCATTCGGCTCCTCTATCGGAAGAATTGTCTCCCGTCAATCCGCCCATTTCCGCCATCACCTAATCGATTTGGAAGAAACTATCTGACACACCGGTATTAATTCTTGGGTTTCGACAGCTTATGGTTCTTTCCAATTGCCCGTCGGGCGTTGACTCTTCCACCTTTACTGGAAGCCAAAGGTTCTTATCAATGAAGAACTGGTACAGCGTTACGATACCCTCGCGAAAATGGTTAACCGCTAACACCCGGATTCGAATATACCCGTCCTGCTCAATCTGCACCACCCCTCGGCGCTGATCTGTAAGACTGTGAGAGATATTCTTGATCAGTAGCCCCACGTCAGTCTGGTCTATCCGCCGTCCCGAAGCTCCCATTATTAGAGAATTTCCAGACGACAGATGAAAGTGAAAAATATGAGCCCATCCTCCCGGACGTATACTTACCTTTCCGCTCTTGTCAGGGTAGACCAAGATCATGTCAGAATGTGGTGATTCAAGATCGAGGCGGATCCATTTAGGTTTCTTAAAGGTGTATAGGAACTTCTGCGTTTCGAATGAACCCCCGGTTTTGTAGGTTCTGACCTCTACATTTGTTTGGTAGTCTTTTACCAGGGCATAGGCTGATACCATTTTCTTCAAGATGGTATCAGCATCCGATGGAATCTCAGCGGACGCATTGGAAAGTATAAGGCAGGAAAAAAGAACAATCGTTAGTGTATGGTGAGATAATGAGAAAGACATATGGTCAATTCCCCTACAACCAGTATAACCATTTTCCATTAGAATTTGATGCCCAGGCAGTGAAGTCTCCTGCCTCCGAAATGCAAAAAGAGTTAAAGCACCGTTGTTTGGCTATCTCTTTCATCAACCTCTTCAAAAGACGAGCTTTCTTCTATAGCTTTCTTTATGATCTGCTCTCGTATAATATTTTTACAGCCAAAAAGAACTAATGTCGTCAATAAACCAGCAAGGCAATTTCTCTTTTTCAGATGCATCTTTAACCTCCCACTTCTTAGTTTTTGTGCCTCCGGAGGACCAGACCCACTTACCGTGTTAGCGGCAGAAAAAAGGCCATCATATGGCAATCACCCTTTCGATCTCAGGCAATTGCGGTGCAAATTCGCTCACTTGTTCAAATTCTCCACCCTGCAAATCACTCCCCTTTTCAAGTCGGATATGGTTTTGACCTTCTAAGGTTTCTCAGCGAAAAGTAAATCCCCGTTCTCTGCGGCAATAATCAGAGAGAGAGGAGAGACTTAACCCAGTCCCGCTGCTGCCATAGGGCGCAGCCCCCCTTTGTTTCGGAAAGTCTATCATGATTCTCGCGGATGGTTTTTAAAAAACGTGATTGGAGTGCCTCTTTAAGCGGAATCTTTTCGAGGCTGGTATCCGAATAGGGGGCCACAGGGCATGGCTCCAAATTCCCTTGCGCCGAAACATGAATAAACCCGCGCCCCGCGGAAAGACATCCTCCAAACTTTTCTTCGTCGCCCGGAAAAGCCACAAATAGGGCAGGTAGATTCTGTTCCCATCGGCAAATATGGGCCCAAAGGATTTTGCGCTGTATGTCTGTAAGTTCCATTAATGGGACGTTTTCTTCCAAAGGGACGTATTCCACGAAAAAGAAAAGTTTGCAGCCTGCTCGAATCCACGAACGAACAAACGATTCATCCACCACAGTTTCAAAATTCTGCCTTGTTGCCATAACCGAAATTCCAAAGAATATTTTGCGGTCAAAAAGTGTCTTGACCACTTTATCTAAACGGTCGAACACGCCTTGTCCGCGCCTGCTGTCGGTTTCTTCTTTTTGCCCTTCTATGCTTAACACAGGGATTACATTTCTTTGCCTGGAAATTCTATTGATTTGAGTATCATCCATCAGGGTACCGTTGGTAAAAAGCGGAAAAAGAATTTCGGGAAAGTTTTCCGTAATCTGTAAGAGATTTTTGCGGAGCAGTGGTTCTCCTCCCGCAAGCAGAGCAATGGAAATGCCAAGTTTATGCGCCTGCGTAAATAGATTATGAAGCATATCATCGCTCATCTCGGGACCTTTGGATTCTGGAAGGGTATGAGAATAACATCCCAGGCACCGGAGATTACATCCGCGGGTAACGCTTACAATCATAAAAGGAGGGATATGATACCCCTGCTTCGCAAGCTTTTTGCGTACCAGGTCCGCCTTTTTTTGCCTGCGCACAGTTTGCAAGGCAAATACGGCCATTTGGGGGTCCTCGAGCGCAATACGAACCGCGCTTTTAAAGAGAAGCGAAAGTGACCGGCTTAACTCGAAAGCGGTATTCTTATCCGAGGAGACAGCAGCTGCGGCAGTGATGGCAAAAAATGTTACCAGCAGAACCAAGCCCAGCATCTCACCATTTTGATCATCTGCCTCGATATAGATTTTTAAGCCATCTCCATATCTGCCCTTCTCCACAGTGTAAGCACGGGTAATCGCAGGGTTAGACATCCCCCGCTTAGGCTGTCCCGCGGTTGGCGTTTGTGTCCGCCCCGGATCGACATTAAACAGGGTAAGCGCCAGGATCAGACTGAACAACCAAAATATCCTTCCCTTTTCCATCTGTCACACCTCCCCTTGATTCCCATTCATCCTCTTGGACATCTTGCTTGGCATTTGTCATTCTCATAGGCTGTTCTCCTAGCTAAAGTAAGCTTTCGGTTTCGCTAGCCTATTTTAAGGATAACAGCCCTTTTTATGCAGTGACCCCTGATGCAATTACGGTAAGCGTCTTCAAGTACACGAAAGTCCAACAGAAAAAGGATGGGCTTGTCATCCTTTTTGATAACTGCTCGATCAAATAGGTTACCGAGACCAACGGCAGTGCATCCGCGAAGGTGCCATACGACTTCCATGGTTGCAATTGATCCAGCGACGCCGTGAAGTTCGGGTTCGGACGCAGATAAGCCGTGATTTGCTGTGCCTGGGGCTCTTCGATGCCGATTCGTCCTGCCTGCAGTGTCGGATTGCTCGCCTCGAATCTTTCTCGAACCTCCCGCCAGGTTAAAGCCTGCTGCGCGAACGACCCTTTGGTTAGGCAGCCTATAACTACAAACCATATAAACAGACGCCACGCCAGACGCTTCATGTCACCTCCCTGAGTACGTTGGTTCTCTCTTCCCACTAAGCTTCCAAGGCCATCGGCACCCGTGAACATGCAGAGTCGCACCCTCAGGTAACACCAAGATCCATAATAAACCGATCACTACGATCGAGTAAACCTATCTTTTGGCCATACGGACGCTATCTTTTGGCTATCCCCATTGCACTCCCACTGGAATGTTCGTATAATCTGGAAGTGCGGAATCACTACTTTACAGCCGCGGCTTGGGTTTGCGCGCCTGTTCGTTGACTGGGATCAATATATTACAACGTACCAGGCGTCCTTTCCTATTGCCTGCCCTATGATTGTCCCGAGCGGGTTATGAAACTGCTTCTTCGCTATTTGCAGGGAACTCCTCGCGAAGTACTCACATGCGCTGGCATTCTCACTGCGGTTATTGCTCTCGTGGATTGGTGGGTCCTTGGTAACATCTACTTCGGCACTCTCTACGTATTCCCCATGCTGCTGGCCGGGACCGTTCTTCCACGCTGGCACATCACCCTGGCCGCAATCTTTTGTACGGTTCTTGCCGACCTCTTCGACCCGTTTCCGTTTGCGCTAATCACCACGTTGCCGCAGGGCATTTTGCTTTTCGTGGCGCTCGCCGGAATGGGATTGTATTCCCGCGAGATGACAGTAAACCGCCAGCGGGAGCTGGAGAATCTCCAGAGAATCGAAAAGGAGGTGGCCGCCCGGCGTGAGGCGGAAGAGCAACTGGAATTTATAATCCAGAGCAGCCCGGTCGCGATTCTCGTCATGAACGCAAGTGGAGAGGTTCTTATCGGAAATCCCACGGCACACCACCTATTTCGAGTAGGAGTGAGAGAGCTGGTCGGAAGGAATATTTCACGCTATGTCCCGGCGCTTGGCCACGTGCCTTCTACGGAGGACACGAGCCAAACCTTCCGAACCGAAATGCAGTGCCGTGCGAAACGAGACAATGAGGAGATCTTCCTGGCCAATGTTTTCTTTTCCACTTACAGAACGGCTATGGGGCCCCGTCTGGCTGCCCTGGTGGTAGACGCCTCAGAGGATTTACGGGATCGCGCGGAATACGGCCTCGAGCAGCTTCTGGCGGGATCGCGGGTCCTTGTGGGAGCCGTTTCTCATGAAGTGAGAAATGTGTGCAGCGCTATTGCTGTCATTTATGAGAATCTCGCGCGAAACGGAGGACTCGCGAAGAATCAGGATTTCGAAGCTCTTGGCTCCTTGGTCGAAGCGCTGAACAAGATCGCGTCTCTGGAGTTGCGACAGAGCACTGGCGGTTTGGAGGCCAAAATTGTAGATCTAAACGAGATTCTCGACGAGGCGCGCATAGTACTGGAACCTTATTGCGCGGAATCGGATATCACGATGAATTGGAACATCCCTAAAAAGCTCCCTTATGTCTGGGCTGATCGTTATGGCTTGTTGCAGGTGCTCCTTAACCTTACAAAAAATAGCCGACGAGCATTGGAAGGCGCAGGCCTGAAGAGAATCGATGTCTCAGTTGCCGTTGAACATGGGATCGTGTCTATTAGGGTTACTGACACTGGGCCAGGTATCGCTTCGACCGAAAAGCTGTTTCAGCCATTACAGAAAAGTGCCGAGGCCACGGGACTAGGATTGTTCCTTTCTCGCGCTTTCATGCGGTCTTTAAGAGGCGACCTTCGGTACGATCCCGAAGCGGCGGGGTGTTGCTTCGTGATTGAACTGGTCATCGCTGAAGTAGATCACGGGTGAGCGGGCAAGGATGCAGCGAATACGACTCTTATTGGTGGACGATCACCCCCTCTTTCGAGAAGGTTTGGCCCGCCTACTGGCATCGGAGCCCGACTTCGAGATGGTCGCCCAGTGCAGCACTTCAGCCGAGGCTCTCCAATTACTCAGTCGTTCTGGGGTCGATGTAGTGCTTCTGGATTTTGACCTGGGGGACAAGCAGGGGACTCAATTCATATCGTCGGCGCGTCAATCCGGATATGCGGGCAAGATACTAATGGTCACTGCCGGCATGAACGCGAAGGAATCTTCCGTTGCATTGAAGCTGGGCGCATCTGGTATTGTCCTCAAGCATAGTTCTCCGGGCACCCTGGCAAACGCTATTCGGCTGGTCGCAAATGGAGAGACATGGGTCGACCAGAAAGTCACTCAACAAATGGCTGACCGGTTCCTGCAAGACAACCAACAGAGCCTCCCACAAACTCTTACTGAGCGGGAGGATCAAGTGCTCCGAGGCGTGTTCGAAGGGCTTGCAAACAAAGAAATCGCGGCAAAAATAGGTGTATCAGAAAGTTCAGTGAAGGCAACACTCCAGCAATTATTTGACAAAACTGGCGTGCGAACGCGCAGCCAGCTTGTCCGAATTGCACTCGAAGGGCCCTTCCGTATGAGTAAAAGGTTATAATCTACCGTTCCAGCTTCGTGCCCTTTTAGGTTCGCCATACCACTTCTCCTTCCCCTGCCACATCAGTTAGGAAATCGTTGATTATCAGTTGGTCTTCCCCCGATTTAGTGGACACACCGAAGAATTAGAGGTATAGAGGAAAAGGGATGGGGAGGTGTGTCATGGGAATAGGTAAGGACAAGAGGTATTTTGATCGGGAGTTCAAGTA
>JBEKWN010000125.1:0-14172 GCA_049513055.1 Thermodesulfobacteriota bacterium | reverse complement strand
TACCTGTGACGAATCCAAAAAGATAACATAGAAACCCAGCCACATTTTCATCTAATCCAGTGCTCGATCTTTTCTTTTCTTCCATCATCCTACTCCTTATAGATAAAAACTTTTAGGTGAATATTTTTATCAACAATAGCTTTAAAAGTCAATCTTTCGACACCCTTCGACTCCCCAGTATAATTGCTGGGGCTTGCTCAGGGTTGACCCTGCACTTCGATAAACTCAGTGTCCTGAGCCTGCCGAAGGAAGGGGCGATTTACACATCGCCTTAAAGGCCGAAGCCTTGGCGCCGCCGAATGGGTCAATCTGTAAATTTAGAAATCTTCTTTCTTAAAAATTGACCGGTGTAAGAAGTCGGATTTTGGATCAATTCCTCGGGTGTTCCAAATCCAACTACCTCTCCTCCATTTTCCCCACCCTCCGGACCCAGATCAATGATGTAATCGGCTGATTTGATTACTTCCATATTATGTTCGATGACGATGACGCCAGTTTAATACGCTGAGCCTCTCCTCCTGAAAGCGTTGTGGCAGGTTGACCCAGCCTGAGGTAACCCAGACCGACCTCGCAGAGGGTCTGGAGTTTTTGGTGGATCACGGGGATGGCCTGAAAGAACTCATTCGCCTCTTCTGCCGTCATCTCCAATACATCGGAGATGGTTCTTCCTTTATATCGAATATCGAGCGTCTCTCGATTATAGCGTTTCCCATGGCACTCCTCACAGGTCACATAGACGTCAGGAAGAAATTGCATCTCAACCTTCAACACCCCATCTCCATGGCACGATTCGCATCGTCCTCCCGAAACATTAAAACTGAAGCGCCCAGGCAGAAATCCTCTCATCCTCGATTCAGGAAGTTGGGCAAAGAGTTCTCGAATGGGCTGAAACACACCTGTATAGGTCGCCGGGTTGGAACGGGGTGTCCGTCCGATCGGCATCTGATCCACATGGATCACTTTATCCACAAATTCCAACCCTTCAATCCCTTGAACAGAGACGCAACGCTGGGGGAGACGATAAAGTTGTTGGGCTAATAGACAATAGAGCGTATCAATGATCAAGGTTGATTTCCCTGACCCTGAAACGCCTGTGATACAGGTGAACACCCCCAGGGGAATCTTCACATCGATGTTTTTCAAATTATTTGCCGTGGCACCCCGGAGGACAAGATACTTCCCTTCGACCGGTCTTCTCTGCTTCGGGAGAGGGATGAATTTTTCCCCAGAAAGATATTGTCCGGTCAATGAATGCTCTGCCTTCACCAATGCCTCGGGAGGTCCAGTGAAGACCACCTCCCCTCCTCTCTCTCCGGGCCCGGGGCCCATATCGATGATATAATCAGCGGAACGGATCGTCTCCTCATCATGTTCCACCACAATAACGGTATTTCCCAAATCCCTCAGCCGTTTCAATGTCCCCAGAAGGCGTAAATGGTCCCTTTGATGAAGCCCAATGCTGGGCTCATCCAAAATGTAGAGCACGCCTACTAAACTCGAGCCAATTTGGGTCGCCAGTCGAATGCGCTGAGATTCTCCTCCAGCAAGAGTGGCAGCGGTCCGATCCAGAGTAAGGTAGTCCAGACCGACCTCTGCCATAAACTTCAATCGCTCTTCGATTTCTTTCAAAATTCCTTGAGCAATTTTTTGAGATCTTGGGGACAGTTCCAAATTCCTCAGGAAATTTAATGCCTCTTTGACATAGAGATGGGTAATTTCGGCGATCGATCTCCCACCCACCTTGACCGAAAGTACTTCCTTTTTTAGCCGTGTCCCCGCACAATCGGGACAGGGAGCCACATTCATAAACTCCTCTACCTCCTCATCCTCTTCCCCATCTTTCTTCCATCTCCTCTCCATTTCTGGAATTACCCCTTCAAATTCCTGCCGGAAGAGATGGGATTTCCCTTTTCCTTTAACCTTAAAAGAAATTTTTTCTCCCTCCGATCCGTAGAGAATAAGATGCTGAACCGATTTGGACAATCGATGAAACGGAGTATCAAGATCGAAATGATAATGTTTCGCCAACCCTTCCACAATGGGTCTTAGAAAGGACTCTCCCTTCTTCTTCCATGGAAGGATAGCACCTTCGTTCACCGAGAGGGAGGGATTCGGAACGATGAGATCAGGATTAAAATATCGCTTTGTTCCCAATCCACTGCAGGCAGGGCATGCGCCTTGGGGACTGTTGAAAGAGAACATCTTGGGTGTAATCTCTGGGAAACTGAATCCACAATCGATACAGGAGAACTTCTGGCTGAAGACGATGGGAGCCAATCCTCCTCTCTCCACTTTCACAATCCCTTCCGAAAGGTGCGAGGCAATCTCTATTCTCACCCTCACAAACCCGTCCCTCCGAAGTTCCTCTAACTCCTTTCGATATTCACCCTTCTTCCCTCTTACGATTGGAGAGAGAACAGTGAGAGGTGTCCCTTTGGGGAGTCGGAGAAGTGTCTCAGTCATCTGCTGAAGGGTTTGTGAGGAAATAGGAGAGCCACAATGCGGGCAGAAAGGCTCTCCGATCCTGGCAAAAAGGAGCCGGAGGTAATCATAGATCTCTGTCACAGTACCCACGGTGGAACGCGGGTTTCGTGACATGCTCCTCTGATCAATGGCAATGGCGGGAGAGAGACCTTCGATGGATTTGTCCCTCAGCATAGAGTGTGTCAAAGGCGAGCGTGGACTTACCCGAGCCGCTCAGACCAGTAATCACCACCAGACAATTCCGGGGGATCTCCACATCAATATTCTTTAAATTATGAACCTTTGCCCCCCGTATAATGATCTTTTCCATTAAACCTCCTCAAAAAAAATAACTTAAAAGTAACCCTCTGTAAAGACATAAAATGAGGCTATGCTCGCCTTCTCTCCCCTTCTCTGGCTGCCGCAGCCGGGCTGGATAGGTGCATTTCTTATCTGTGTAATCGTTTCATAATCCCTGCCTGCCGGCAGGCAGGGGTGTAATCGAGATTTCTGGACTTTTCCGGAGATCTCTGAAAAAATGCTTGACAAATAAAAAAGGGGCGTTATAATTTTGACAGTTTATTTTATTAAACTTATTTCTTCTTATAATGTCTTACAGAGTACTAAACAAATTTCTTTTTATACTATTCTCCCTGGATTGATGGAAATCGGAGAGCAGACTCGAGATTTAGGGCAATGACTAAATGATTCATCATGGGAGCAGGTGGTGATCGATCATGGCTAAAGTATTGATCATAGGAGCAGGTAGTGTAGGTACCGTTGTTGCTCATAAAGTTGCAAAAGTCCCAGAGGTGTTTACGGATATCATGCTGGCAAGCCGTACAAAATCAAAGTGTGATGTCATTGCCAAAGCCGTTGGCGACAATAAAATCAAGACGGCTCAGGTGGATGCGGATAATGTCCGACAATTAGTTGAATTATTTAAAAGCTTTAAACCCGAAATGGTAATCAATGCAGCGCTACCTTATCAAGATTTAACGGTCATGGATACTTGCCTTGAAACAGGAGTGAATTATTTAGATACCGCAAGTTATGAACCACCCGATGTCGCTAAATTCGAATATAAATGGCAATGGGCGTACCATGACAGATTTAAAAAGGCAGGACTAACAGCCATTTTAGGTTGTGGTTTTGATCCGGGTGTGACAGGAGTTTTCACCGCTTATGCTTCCAAACATCATTTTGACGAAATTCACACTCTTGATATTGTTGACTGTAATGCAGGTAACCATGGAAAACCCTTTGCAACCAATTTTAATCCAGAAATCAATATTCGTGAAGTCACTCAAAGAGGTAAATACTGGGAGAATGGAAAATGGATTGAAACAGACCCTCACGAAATTCACAAACCGTTAAATTATCCAGCTATCGGACCCCGCGAATCTTACCTTATTTACCACGAAGAATTAGAATCATTGGTGAAACATTTTCCTAATTTAAAACGAGCCCGTTTTTGGATGACTTTTGGACAAGAGTATTTAACCCATTTACGCGTGATTCAAAATATTGGGATGGCCAGTATCAAACCTATCCTGTATGAGGGCAAAGAGATTGTGCCTCTTCAATTCCTCAAAGCGGTATTGCCCAATCCGGGCGAACTCGGCAAACATTATTCAGGTGAAACTTCCATTGGTTGCCGGATCAGAGGGATTAAGAATCATAAGGAGAAAACATATTATATCTATAACAATTGTAAACACCGGGATGCCTATAAGGAAACCGGTGCACAAGGCGTAAGTTATACCACTGGGGTGCCTGCAATGATTGGCGCGATGATGTTCATTACAGGCAAATGGAAAACGGCCGGCGTATTTAACGTCGAAGAATTTGACCCGGATCCGTTCATGGAACAATTGAAACTCCATGGACTTCCTTGGCACGAATTGCACGATGTCGATTTAGAACTCTAAGGGTCCTGTATCAGTCATGCCTATTGACTTTAACAAAATTCAAACCCCCTGTTATGTGATTGATGAGCTTTTGTTGCGAAATAACCTTCGGTTAATAAAAAAGGTTAAAGAGGCGGCCGCGGTTGATATCCTCGTTTCGTTTAAAGCTTTCTCGAATTGGGGTGTATTTCCGATCTTTAAAGAATGCGGTTTTGGCGCTTCAGCAAGTTCAATCAATGAAACGCGATTAGCCTTTGAGGAACTCGGAGTCAAAGCGCATACGTATTCGCCTGCTTTTGAAGACAAATCTATAGCAGACATTCTAAAATATAGTAGCCATATTTCCTTTAATTCCATTAACCAATGGCGAAAGTATTCTAAGATAGCCAGTCAAAATGGTGTTTCGATTGGCTTGCGTGTTAATCCTGAGTTTTCAGATTCTCCCTATGACATTTATAACCCTTGTAAGCCCGGTTCCCGATTTGGCATGACTGCTGAACAGCTTGGCGATGCCGTACCACAGGGGGTTGAGGGCCTTCATTTTCACACATTATTTGAGGCGGATTCCTTTGCGTTAGAAAAGGTGTTGGCTGTTTTTTTAAAGAAATTTGGTAAGTTTTTACCTAAGCTCAAATGGGTGAACATGGGCGGTGGTCATCTCATAACCAAACGGGTTACTTGGTTTCTACGATATTAGATATGGTTGAAAACAAAGGCATAAAAACTGCTGTGCTCGATGTTTCATTTACCTGCCATATGCCCGATTGTTTAGAGATGCCCTATAAACCTGTCATTGGGGGCGCTACCGATGAAATGGCTGGAAAACCAACATACCGAATGGGAGGTATTAGCTGTTTGGCAGGCGACTTTATGGGGAATTGGTCATTTGATAAAGAATTAAAACCCGGTGATAAAATCATATTCGATGATATGATTCATTACACGACGGTAAAAACGACCATGTTCAATGGCGTCAGTCATCCCTGCATTGGAATATGGAGTGAAAAGTCAGGATTTAGATTAATTAAGGAATTTAACTATAACGATTACAAGAATAGATTATGACCATCTGTTTCTGAGTGAAGTGATAACAGGGAGTAGACTAGTGTAGAGGCTGGTCGGGATGGGTATATTGGGGAAAAATAATTTCCAGGTTTTGCAGGTTCGCCTTGGTTGTGACTCTCTGATTTTTTTATGAACCAGGGTAGAACGCTTTTTCTGGTCTTCGAGCCGCAGAAAAACCATTTCCATTAAATAGTGATATGAAACCAATTGACAAACATTATTTAAAGCTGCAGTTCTGGAACAGGGTTTATCAAAAGAACGGAACCGAATTTCAGAGCTTTTTTGAAGATATCATGCAAGAAGCCTTTCCTGATTTTCAGAAGATTCGGCCTTATGGAAACCAGGGTGATCGTGGTAATGACGGATACAGACCAGACAAGGGAATATACTATCAGGCTTACTCGCCCCAAAAACCGCGAGAAAAAGAAGCAGATGCTGCCAAAAAGGTCAAAAAGAATTTTGAGACATTAAAGACAAGTTGGAATCAAATCTCCAACATAAAAACATTTTATTTCGTTTTTAACGACAAGGGCCTTGGAGTAAGCATCGAGATCGAAAGAGCGTTAGCAGAATTAAGAGATGCCAATCCTCCCATTACTTTCAGAAAACTCATTGCCAAGGATTTAGAGGACATTTTTTTCATACTGAAACCTGACCAAATGCTTGCACTCGGATTTGATATTGATTCAAGAAACGCTCTTCGCATTGCACGGGAATCCTTGGCTAAGCTAGAAATCGATTTGGACAGAGATAATGGGAGATTTGTTTTGAGAGCTCTGGAAAATCAAAAAGGTATTATCCTCAGTCTGAAAGATGAAAACCTTCTTGTAGAGTACGAAATCCTGGAGTGCCGGGCATTTCAAAAACTTGAAAGGGTTAAGGAAGCAAAAGAGAGATACGAGAGCCTTTGTAAGAGATATCCGAATGACCCTCGTGCATTTTTATATTTAGCCGAAATCCACCTAAATAATGAAGATTTCGAGAAAAACGAAGAGCATTTAAAAGAAGCCGAGAGAATTGATAGCAATCACTGGCTTTTGGCGCTCGAAAAGCTGGTCCGAGAATACCGACTGGGAAATAAGATTGATGTTACAGAGATCGATGAAAATAGTTTTCCCACTAACCCCAGATTAAAGTCAAACTTCTATCGTCTATATGCAGTTTTCCTCCATCGAGCGGGTAACCAAGCAAGAGCCGAGAGCTTCATTGAAAGGGCTATAAGTCTCAACCCTGAAAAAATAAATAACTATTACGCCAGGTTATCGATATTAGAAAGTCAAATTTTCTCACAAATCGGTGACAAAGAAAAGTTTCAAAAGGATGCAATAGACCTTTTATCCGAAATTGATGCTTTTCAAGAAAAAGCTAATGAATGGGGCGGATTAGACCCAAGAAATCAAGCCACTCTCAACCTTGAAAAAATTAACGTATTCCTGGCCATAGAGAATGCTCCTGAGATCGAAAGGCTTGCGAAAGAAAGTTTTGAGCTGACAATGCAATGCTATTTTGACTACTCGATCGATAATCTCCTTGCCGGACTGTTGACGTTTGTTGAATTGCCCCCAAGAGACTTTGAGAGATTATTGCAGTACCTGCAAGAGGCGGAAAAAGTCATATCAGATGGGTTGGCGAGAATGATTGTTATTCAATTCAACCTTAAAACAACCCTTTTTTTTGAAGGTAAAAAGTTCTTTGACGCAATTAAGAAGAAAAGGATTCTGGATTTTATTGATAATTTAAAGAAAAAAGAATACGAAGAAGCGTGGGTATTTGTGAAAGAAGACCTAAAATTCGCTGTCGCAATGGCGAATACAGCTAAGCAATTTCCTGAATTCCGAAAAATGATAATTGAGAACCTGCCGGATGACCCAAACATCCAAAAAGAGAAACTTCTTCTCCTGCTGAACTATGACGAAAAGAATATTAATGAAGCCTTCAATCTTCTCAAAGCGTTTGATTTCTCGAATCTAAGTTACTTTGAATGCAAGCCGATCCTGGAAATTGCTCAGGGGAAAAAGGCCTGGGACTTTGTAATTAAGGTCGTGGAAAAACTTCTGAAGTACGAAACAGAGAAGCGAGCCGTTTCACAACTGAAGCTCCTGCTATTTTCAGCAAACTTTAACCTAGAAAGGTTCCCAGAAGCCATCCAGATTGGAGAAGAAATATTATCGGATAGTGAAAAGATAGCTTCTTTGGATGACCATAATAAGGAAGCCCTTCTTGGGAACACACTGGTAGCGAGACTGAAGCGTGGTGAATTTCCACAGGCCAAAGGTCTCATGGAGAAGTACCCAACGCTTTCCAAGACTTTTGAATTTAAGGTCGCAGTTGAGGCACAGGTTTATTTGAAAAATAACGATGGTCATAATGCTCTCGCATCCGTCGTGGCAGGTGTAAAAGCACGCAAAACCCCCACTCCAGAGCAATACGGAAGTCTTCTTATGTTTTTCGTTGAAGTGGGGAACCTAATTGATATTCCTCTTACTTCACAGGAGAAGGTCGAGGCTGGCTGTTTTGTTAAGTTCAAAGATCAAGAGAGATGGTATTTTGTCGGAGACAAGGACGAATTAGATGCCACGAAAGTCCCGCCAACCGATGAAAAGTATTCCAAATTATTGGACAAGAAGATTGGAGAAAAAGTAGTTTTTGATGATAGGTATCGCTCAAGCACGATCGAACATACCATAGAAAATATTCTGCTCATCGAAGGATACATCCTTTGGCAGTGCAGGCATCATGCCGAACAGCTCACCCTCGAACATAGATGGAACGTGATGGAAATGATCGAGGTCCCCACAACAGGAGAAGGAATAGACACAAAACACATTATTGCCCGACTGGAGGATGAGAGAAAGAAGCGAGGCAGCTTTTTTGAATTCTATTGCCGAGAGAATGTTCCTTTGGCATTTCTTGCTGCTAATGAGGGAGGTCTGACAAGAGCCATTGGTCGCATAACTAGTGAAAATAGAGGTTTTATAAGATTCAGTTCGGGAGATTTAGCAGAGATTAACTGGCAGAAAGAGGTGGCAAAAAGAATCATTTCGGGTGAGCCTTTCTATATTGATGGGACCTCCGCTTTAGTGCTTTCAGAACCAGGCTTACTGGAAAAGATTTATGAGTACTTACCAAATCTCAAGGCTCCACAATCCGTAATCACTCTCTTGCTAGAAACTGAGGGAAAATTTCGGTACATGCCCGGGCTGGCTGGATATATGGGATATGCACAAGGAAGATTAACCTTTTCATCTGTTAATGAGGACACACGAGTAACTATTCAAAGAAACTTTGAACATTCTATAAGACTTCTTGAGTCTAAGCCACGAAATATCAGCGCTATTTCTGCTGCAAATAAAGTGGATTCTTTTTCTGAACAAAGGGTCCCAGCGGAATTGTGTGATGCGTGCGTATTAGCGCAAAAAGATAACGTACCTGTTCTTACCGAAGATTTTCTGTATCTCAAAGCAAACGAACTCGACACTAATAAAAAAGCCCCCGAATATTGCTCTGCTTTTGCGCTGGCAAGGGTGTTGTATGAACAAACGAAAATTACTTTCGAACAGTATTTGAGTTTTTTTTCTTATCTTTCTTCCTACCGTTTCAGATTTCTCCATCTCACCACTGAGGATATCGAAAAGGCCGTGTTTGGCGATAGAATCATAATAACCGTGCAACCTGAAAGAATTAGGTGGTTCAATTTCCCTCTGACGCTGTCAGAACAATATGGTGTTCCTTTCAGCCGCGCGTTTAGCGTGGTGGCAGGATTCCTGACGAACGTTGTGATTGATGACACCATATTCCCAGAAACCGCGGAACGAATCTTTGTTGAAATCCTCTCCACTTTCCCAACAGAAAAAGATAAGAGAATCTTGGGAAAAATGTTCTTAACAATCAGCATTAAAGAAATAAATAGGATTCGGCAAACAATATTTATTGGAACCACGGCAGAAAAGAAAATCTCTCTGCTTTCGCAGATTGCAGAAATTTATAGTCCAAAAACCAATCTATGGAAACCTTAAGAAAAGTAGGCCTGGGGCCAGACTTAAATATTGACATCTAAGGACAAAAAGAAAGGATGTCTTGTCTTTGAAGAGAGTAAGGAAAAGTCTCAATAATTATGCCTGACCCGAAAGACCTGCAGGCGCGCTCTGAATGGTCAAAGGGACTTTTTCTACAGGCCCGTTGGGCGTCAAATATGAGTCCATCAAATATGGATATAGCGGAAATCATTCACAGGCTAAGGAATGTACCCGACAAGAAGGAGATCCACGAATATGATTCGATCGAAAGGTTCGTGGTTCCAATCATCGAAATCGCAGAATGGGATATTCATTCTATCAGTCCTTTGATTCTTAGACGAGGTAATCAGGATAGGATTAGCAAACATAGGAGATTTGATATCGAGCTTTACCACTCAATACAGGCTGCTCCGAGATTCGTTTTTGAATGTAAGAGATTGTGTGACAATATAAATTTAATAGGAAAAGGTGATCTCAGAAATTTAAGTGACCAGTCTGATTTTGCGCGACAAATAAAGGATGATTGTTTGTCTGGAAATTATCGTTTTAGGCATGGTTGGACTTCTCCAATACTCACAAATGGTGAAAAGTGGGTAATTTTTAAAGGCGAATTTACTAATCCAACTCGCGCCAATGAAGTTATATCAAATGCCAATTACAACGACTTCGTCAATGCAGAATCATCTCTTACAGATCCAGATTTTGAAGATAAAATAATATCATTCCTAAAATACAAAGGTGCTTAACAACCGCATGCACAAGGCCGCTCATAAACACGCGCCTGTGATGTGGGACGTTATACCCATGAAAATAATTTTGGAGAGCGACTAATGAAAGACCTCAGAATTGACGATATAATTAGATATTTAGTTACCGGAATCTGGATTTTCTTTTTATTAAATCAGAAACATATTCTGCCAGAAATAATTAAATTCGACAAGGAATTAATTGTAATCATTATTTCATTTTCAATCGGTGCGGTCGCATATTCTATTTTTCGCACCTTTTTATACCCATTTCTACAAATGGGTTTAGACCTAATTACTCCAGGAGATACTGGAAGAAATTATGTAAAAAAACAATTCGGGATAAAAAAATGGAGAACTAGAAATGACCTCTGGGTCCTATTTCAGCAAAAATATCCTGAGAAATTTCCAGGACATTACAGTATATGGCTCTCGTCTTTTTTAACAATGTATACTCTTTCCATAAGCACGCTGGTTGCCATCATCTTCAGTGGTTATTGTTGGTATCAACTCCCTGTCTACGTAGGGATCTTCATCGTGCTTTTCGTAGTCGGTATTCTTAGCAATATCAATTATGAGTATAGGGTTTTTAATAATACTTTGGTGATTTCTGATCCAACCTTTAAAGAATTTGTCCAAGAATATTTAACAAATAAGTCAGAACTTCTATAGGAAGCTAGAATGTTCTAAGGTGTATTCAGATGACAATGGAGGAGAGCTTTAGAGAAAGATACAGATCAGGGGACACTCCCTGGGACATCGGCCAGCCGGATTTCAATCTGATCGAAGTGGTGACCAAACACCCTATCCCAAGCTCCAAAGCCTTGGATATCGGCTGTGGAACCGGAGACAATTCCATATGGCTTGCGCAGAATGGCTTTCAGGTTATTGGCACTGATACTTCGGGCATTGCTCTGGAGAAGGCAAAAGAAAAAGTTTCTAAAGCCAACGTTGAATGCGATTTCATACTTGTTGATTTTCTTAAGAACAAAATTGAAGGCGCTCCTTTTGGTTTTGTATTTGACAGAGGTTGTTTTCACGCATTCAGTTCTGAAAATGATCGAAGAAGATTTGCCCAAAATGTCGCTGCTCATTTGGAGGAAGTCGGCCTGTGGCTGACACTTGTTGGTAATGCCGATGAACATCGGCAAGGTCCTGGTCCGCCTCAACGGACTGCAGGAGTTATCGTTTCGGCAGTAGAGCCTTATTTTCAGATTCTTTCACTTACATCCGGCCATTTCGGATCTAATCGTCCAAATCCACCCAGGGCCTGGATTTGCCTGATGCAGAAACGGCATCTCCCATAATTGTTTTGACGGGGCCTCAGGGGACGTTGATGAAAACAATCACTTTAGGAGCCCTGGGGGCAGATTTAAATATTGACATCTAAGGACAAAAAGAAAGATTGTCTTGTCTTTGAAGAAAGTAAGGAAAAGAGGGTTACGGGGGGTTATGCAATAGATTGTGGTTTGGGGAAAGCAGTAAAATTCCTTAATGGGAGGTTGCATTCATGAAATGGCTTGAAAAGTATGCGGACTACGCTTACGCCTTGATGCGCATCGTGACGGGATTCATGTTCTCGTTCCACGGTCCCCAGATAATCCTGGGAGTGCTTTCCGAGTTTCGACCACCGGCATGGTCCCAGCTCTGGTTCGGCGGGATCATCGAGCTTGTGGGAGGGCTGATGGTGATGCTGGGGGTCCAAACCCGCGCGGCGGCTTTCCTCTGCTGCGGCACGATGGCCGTGGCTTATATTCAGTATCACTGGAAGTTCCAAATCGGAGCTCAGCTCTTCCCGGCAGTAAACAAAGGTGAGTTGGCTCTTCTCTACAGTTTTGTTTTTCTCCTCATTGCCTGTCGAGGCGGGGTCAAATGGAGCCTGGACAAAACGAAATGAGACGGGGGACAAGGTCAAAATTAACTCAGGGACGGCATAGAGGGATGTAGTTGAAAAATAGCACTTTACAGATATGGGAATGTGTAGAGACGGAACATTGGTTCTAAAACAACTTGATATTGATTGTACATTTCTAAAGAAGGAGCAGAGGACTACCTTCAAATGTTATGTAAAATAGTTCCTGTCTCTCAAACGGAGAGGGGTCTGCTTTTCGCTGCTTTTCGACTATGTTTCAGTGAATTTTGTAGGTCTTCAAGAATTGCTGAGGGGTTAATATCTTGATCCCCATATATTCATTCATTGCTTTTAATGCCTTATCCCCTGTGATGATTACTTCTGCTTTTAACCCCACGGCACATTCTATGAATTTGTCATCATCAGGGTCATCTCTAACTGCCTTTATCTTCGGTGTTTTTGTCGTAAAGAGGATATTGAAACCTTTGGCAAAAAGAGAAAGAAGCTCCTCAACTTCTCTTCCATCCCCTAATCCAATCCTCTGCAATACCTCGATATATTCATCAAGAATATTCTTCGATACGCAAAGACTTATCTTCCCTTTCTTACAGAGGCCGATGATCTTTCGGGAGTTGCCCCCGAAAAAGGATGAAACAAAGACATTGGTATCGATAACGACTTTCATCTCCGGCTTTTTCTTATCTCTTTGATCGTTTTATCAATATTCCTTTGTCCTACCCCTTTGGATTTCAACTTCCCACCGATTCTACCCCACAGGTCGTCAACATAGGTGCCAATATCCCTCTCTTTGATATAGTCTTCTATCAGTTCCCTCACCATCTGGCTTGTCGTCTTTCCCTCCACCCTGGCAAGTTTATTAAACCTATCCTTAACCTCGGGATCCATCCTAATAATCATCTGGGTCGTCATGCTCCTAACCTCCAACAATGTATATTTTGTATATATTGTATAGCAAATTAAAAAAGCTGTTAATGGTTAAAAAATCCGGCCTGCGAAGGTACCTGCGGTCAGACCTGCAAGAGGAGTCAAGTCTGGTTTTGAGTCCTACTCATTTCGGCGATGGATGAGATTCATTAAACGCTGGGCAGGAAAAAGCATGGAGGGGCACATTTTCATTTGCCCCGAAAATTATTTTAAAGGTTCTCTTTTCCCGCTTTTTTGTACTATCATATTTTCCCGAAAGATAAAAAAGATTTCATCGACTTTTGCGCGGATTCGAGCTGATTTAATTTCTTCACCTGTTTCATCTTCAGACCCAGCCTTGAAACAAGAACTTCAAAAAGCTGGAAAACCTCTTCTCTTTTCACCCAGATCTCCTGCGGCAAATAAGCGGTCTCTTCAATCACCTTGAGCATATGGTTTTGGAATTCAGGCTTGTGGCGATCCTTACTCTCCAAATGTGATTCGAAAACGAATCCCGAATCATGATCCACGATTAAGAGACAAAGCGGGAAAAAAGGACGACCCCCCTCCTGTATGGGCATGGAGAACTGGAAGAAATCAACCTCCCAGATGCCCGCCGGTCTGAGACCCCTTTTCTTGATGCGCTGCAAACGAATTTCGTCAATGGCTGGAGCCTCATATTTTTCTCTCTCCAGAGGAACCGGCGACAACCATTCATCTTTCCAGCGCAACTCCGACCCGCTCCGCTCCGGAATCCGGACCAGATATTGGGCTTTTTCCGAATTCGTGAGGAGATTATCATTAATCTTCATCCGGAGACTGACATCTGCGGCCTGCTGCAAAGCATGCGTTAGGAAGCAGACCTGCGGTTGATTGAGATACCACGGATAGTATCCTGGCTCGTAACTCCTAAACAAAGGCCATGATTTCGCCCCCCTGAATTTCAGCCCGAGTCTTTTGATCACATCATGATCCGCTTTTTGCAGAAACTTTCGGTCTTCGAATGAAGCAACCAAGCATTTTGCTGTGCTGAGCACGTCCTCCTCAGGGGATTCACTCATTTGGGTTTTCAGATATGATTCCAAACCTTCTGTCCCCAGATAAACCACTAAGCCCAAGAATTCCCCCAAGGCTCCAACAACACAGCAGTACCCGATTTCGTCATCCTCGGGATTTTTCACCCCGAAAAGATCCGT
>JBEKWN010000124.1:0-8343 GCA_049513055.1 Thermodesulfobacteriota bacterium | reverse complement strand
TTCTTTAAGGAAATTGTCTATAGCTATGATTATGAACGGGCTGTCCGGGAAGGCTATCTGGTCGACTATGATGCTATCGCCATCCAATCGGATATTACACTCCGAGGGGTCTTCCTCAAAGAAGGGGAAGAGGTCGGGTTGGTAAATACCCATACTGGCCAGCTTAAATTTGAAACGCTGGAAGATGAGAGGGAGCTTCCGGCTCCTACCACTGAGATCGACTGGACAGCTCCGGATCGAAACAGAAAGATTGTCCAGGAAATTAAAAAGTATCTCAAAGAGCAAGAAGCACAGTTCGGCCATTTCCCGAAAACTTTAATTTTTGCTCAGAATGATATTGAACACATATCCCACTGTGATCAGTTAGCTGAAATTCTGAGGGAGGAATTTAACCGTGGAGACGATTTTGTCCAGAAAATAACCGGTAGCCCATCTGTTGACAGACCTCTTCAAAGGATTCGTGAGTTTAGAAACCGCCAGAATCCAGGAATTGTAATCACTGTGGATATGCTTTCAACAGGTGTGGACGTCCCAAGGATAGAGAATATTGTTTTCTTGCGACCCGTTCAATCCAGAATCTTATTTGAACAAATGATGGGGCGGGGCACCCGGCTCTGTCCAGAAATCCATAAATCGCATTTTACGGTTTTTGATTGCTTTAATGGGACTCTGCTGGAATATTTCAGAAAGACAACTGGCATTACAGCCGAAGCCCCTGTAAAGGCAACCAGAACTATCAAAGAAATCATTCAGGCCATCGCCAATAACGAGGATCGAGAATACAATATCGGCGTTCTTTCCAAGAGACTTCATCGGATCTCCAAAAATATCACGCAAGAAGGAAGGCTTCAGTTCGAATATATCCTCGGATGCGACATACCTGAATTTTCCCAGACCTTACATGAGAGGCTTGAGAAGAAATGGAGTGAGACAATCAAGACCTTGCAGAGTGATGCTTTTCTTGATCTTTGTGAAGATTATCCACGGCCTCAGAGAGCATTTGTTAGGGCTGAAGGGGCGGAAGATCAAGTGCTTTCAAGAATTATTTTCAGGGCTAAGGATGGAAGAGAGCTTGGGCCTCAGGACTACTTGCAGGAATTTGAAAAATTCGTAAGAATGAATCCACAACATATTGAGGCCCTGGAAATTCTTCTAAAGAGACCCAAGGAATTTGATACGAAGCAGTTGAAGACGCTTAGGGAGAAGCTGGCCACACAGCCGGATTACTTAGTGGATAAGTTTACTGAGAAAAATCTCCGGCGGGCTTGTAGCCAGGAATTAGCGGACATCATTTCCATAATCCGCTATGCAGCCAAAGGTGGAGAATTGCTAACAGTAGAAAGAAGAGTCGACAAGGCCCTGATGAAGATTAAATCTGACCGCTCGTTCACAGAAGAACAGAATAAATGGCTGGATCTGATCAGAAGGCATCTTATCGAAAATCTATTAATGGAAAACGAAGACATCGAAACGCTTCCCATTTTTACCCGTGAAGGGGCCTCATGGAGTAAGTTAAACAGGGTGTTCTCGGGTGAATTGGAAACAATCATTCACGAAATCAACGAAGCTATCGCCGCCTGATGATCAGGGCGCTTGAATCCCTTTACGGAAAATTAAAAAAAACTTGCATCTTTGTAAATTGGATGGTAAGCTTCCAATATGCAAACTTACATTAAACGCTTCTTTACCGAAAAGATCAGAGAAAGATTGCTAAATATCCCTGGGGTAATCATACTTGGTCCAAGACAATGCGGGAAATCAACCCTGGCTAAAGCCATTATTTCTAAGATCGAAAATGCAGTCTATCTGGATCTTGAGCGCCCGTCGGATATCAATAAATTGACAGATCCTGAAGCTTTCTTCAGCCTCAATGCCGATAAATTGATCTGCCTTGATGAAATACAGCGGGTGCCGGAGCTATTTCCTATTTTAAGAAGTGTCATTGATGAGAATAGGCGGAATGGGCAGTTTATCATTCTCGGGTCCGCTTCTCCCGATCTGATAAGACAAAGTTCTGAGACGCTGGCGGGGAGGGTATCCTATTTTGAACTTACCCCATTTCTTTTCAAGGAAATATCTGAACATAGCAGTCCAAATAAACTAAGAAAACTCTGGCTGAGAGGTGGTTTTCCAAGAAGTTATCTTGCCTCGGATGAAAAAGAAAGTTTTGAGTGGAGGCTTAATTTTATCAGAACATTTCTTGAGCGGGACATTCCACAGCTTGGCTTTCGGATCCCGGCAAAAACACTCGAGCGGTTCTGGAAAATGTGTGCTCACCTTCACGGACAGCTTCTGAACAGTTCAAAGCTTGGAGAATCGCTTGGTGTAAGCCATCATACGGTACGTTCTTACAGTGACCTGCTTGAACAGACATTTGTTCTGAGGGTTCTTCGGCCCTATGAATCAAATCTGAAAAAGAGACTGATTAAATCTCCAAAGATATATATCAGGGATACAGGTTTGCTCCATGCGCTGCTCGATATTGAAAGCCACAATGAACTCCTTGGTCATCCTGTTTATGGCGCCTCATGGGAGGGTTTTGTTATAGAAAATATTCTTTCCGTTTTACCAAACTGGAACGCATTTTTCTACCGCGCTGCGTCAGGTTCTGAACTCGATTTAGTTCTTGAAAAGGGAAAGAGGCGGATAGCCGTAGAGTGCAAAGTGTCGACTTCTCCGACTCTGAATCGAGGGTTTTGGAATGCAGTGAAGGATTTGGCATTACGAGAAGTGTGGATCATTGCCCCGATCAGAGAATCATATCCTGGGGGAAAAGGAGTCACGGTTGCACCTCTTGAGGCGTTCATTGATCATCTATCAAATTTGTAGCGCCCCCATTCACTGCCTGCCTGCGGTAGGCAGGGGGGCGATTAAACCCATCGGCTCCCATCGCGGGAGAGGGAAAAATAAACCCATCCCCCTTTGACGGGGGCCTTTTTCTTCCCTCTCCCCTGGCGGGAGAGGGTGCGGGTGAGGGGGAAATAGAAAATCTATGACCGATATAGTAGGTAAACTCTGGGGTTTCTGTCACACTCTACGGCACGACGGAATCGACTACGGCGATTACATCGAGCAGTTGACCTATCTTCTCTTTCTTAAAATGATTGAAGAGAAAGGAGCTGAGATACCACCGCAATATGCATGGTCTGTTTTGAGGGAAAAATCAAGTGTGGAACTGACTGATCACTATGCAGCTACTTTAAGAGGGTTGGGAGAACAGCCTGGCATGTTGGGTGCGATATATGCCGGGGCTCTATCCCGATTTAGTAACCCGGTAAACCTGAAACGCCTGGTCAATCTTATTGATGAGATAGAATGGACAGCCCTTAATATTGACGTCAAAGCTGCAGCCTATGAAGGATTACTTGAAAAATCCGCTTCCGAGGGAAAGAAGGGAGCTGGACAATATTTCACTCCCCGCATACTGATCCAATCGATTGTTCGTTGCATGAAGCCCGACCCACGAAAGAAAAAAGACTTTACTATCCATGACCCCGCAGCAGGCACCGGAGGGTTTTTGGTCTGCGCCTATGAATGGCTCATAGAGCAGACAAAAGGTGGTCTCGAAAGGGAAGAAGCGAAACGGATTTTAACTTCAACTTACTCCGGAACTGAACTCGTGCCGCGGCCAAGAAGACTGGCCTTGATGAACCTTTATCTTCATGGCATCCAGGCTAATATCTATTTAGGAGATGCCATTTATGAACCCAAGAAAGTTCCTAAGGATGGAGGTTATTATTGTGTTATGACAAATCCACCTTTTGGAACTAAAGGCGCCAATCAAGCACCCAACCGCGATGATTTCACGGTAGCCACGAGCAATAAACAACTCAATTTTGTCCAGCATGTGATGAGTATTCTAAAGCCGGGTGGTCGAGCAGCCATCGTCGTGCCCGATAATGTTCTTTTCGCTGATCAAGCTGGAGAGGTATTTAAGATCCTTACCGAAGACTCCTACCTTCACACCGTGCTCCGTCTCCCCAACGGAACTTTTATGCCTTACAGCCCCGGCACTAAGACCAATGTCATATTCTTCACCAAAGGTTATCCGACCGAAAACGTTTGGATCTATGATGCCCGCACTAATGTTCCGCATATCACCAAAAAAGATCGTCCCCTCGCCCCACAGCACTTTGCCGAGTTCGAAGTTTGCTATGGTTCTGATCCCAATGGCCACGCCAAACGCGATCCCAAAGATTCGAAAGAAAACCGTTGGCGATCCTCTTAAGGTTTACTAGAGAAGATGAATCCCTTTTTCTACTTGATGAGCCCGACACACACCTCAACCCTGCATGGAGCATTCAGTACTTTGATTTCCTAAAAAAAATTGCAGGAACTCAGGAAAATAGCCATATTATTATGGCAACTCACGATCCGCTTGTCATCGCAGGGCTGGAGAAATCGCAGGTCCAAATACTCCAAAGAGACAAGGAAACTGGGAAGATTCACGCGGAAACTCCAGAACAAGATCCCAAGGGCATGGGAGTTAGTGGCTTGTTGCGTAGCGAACTTTATGGTTTACGGTCTGCACTTGACCTACCAACTCTTGAGAAAATTGATGAGCGTGATGCCATTCGCGCAAAGCAAAAGGAGTTGCAGAAGCAGGGCAAGGAGCTTTCCAAAGAAGACCGGCTATGGTTGATTGAACTTTCTAATGAGTTAGCCTCCCTGGGTTTCAGTCGAGATTATCGCGATCCAATTGAACAGCAATTCGCCGATGCTATGACCCGGAGGCCTACCCAAAAAAAGTCAATAGTCCTTACGCCTCAAGAACTGGAGAAACAGGAAAGACTGGCCGATGCTGTACTTGATGACATTCTGGGAGAGAAATCCGAATGATACACATCAAGTACGGCGACAAACAGCCCCCAAGGGAGTGGCTCGAAAAAGCTCAGAAACTCACTGCCCAACTGGACGCAGCGCCGACCAAGGAAGAACGGGACAGGATCATAGATGCCAATAGTGGAGTATGGGGAGAGTTAAAAGACTGGTTACTTGAGCTTTCACATGGTAAATGCTGGTTTTCGGAAGCAAAGGATACATATTCCCACTGGGAGGTGGAACATTTCCGCCCCAAAAAGAGTGCCAGAGATTTGGACGGGACGGAACGCGACGGGTATTGCTGGTTAGCCTTCGACTGGCATAACTATCGCATTTGCGGTAATGTGGGCAACCGAAAGAAAGGCACTTTTTTCCCGCTTTGTCCTGGATCTCAAGTAGGTACGTTCAATGCTCGTCACTTGGTGCAGGATGAGATTTTTCTCCTCCTTGATCCCACTCGCGAAGGCGACCCTGAACTTCTTTCATTCAATGAAGAAGGATTGGCAACTGCGATGCCTGGAGTTGGTGAATGGCCTACGCAACGTGCGGAGGAATCCATTAAGCGTTTCAAACTTAATGACCATGAGCCTCTTCGTGAAGCTCGACAGAAACATTGGAAAAAGTGCTGGGCAAGAATCGAGCAGGCAAGGGATGCCTTGGGAACTTCTCCCCCTACCGCCACGAGTCAAGAGAAACTGCGTACCGCATTCAAGGAGCTACAAGAAATGCTTAATCCTGAGCAGCCCTTCACTGCGGTTGTACGAGAATGTCTTAATGTCAGCGGAGAACGTTGGGCTCAACGAATCGCATCCGCATGAAATAGCTAAACCCGGCTAAAAAAAGAAGGGAAAGGTGTCTATCTTTGTGTCGGCTTTTTGTATACAGACACCATGCGTAGGAAATTAGCAGAAAAACATAGGGTCAGGCTTGAGAAATTGAGATTCGTTGTCATCCCTAAAAAAGTTGGCCCACTCGAAATCCTATAGAGCGGATTCTATAAGAAGTGAGACTACAGGAGCGTAGCCATGGCTGATAGGTCCGAGTTGTATAAGAGCGTGTTTATGCTTGAAGAGAAGCTGCGTCGATCCGTGGAAGGCAGAGCAGGCAGTTCGGGGAAACTGAGACAGCTCAAGCTATCGCTCCTTCAGGCCTTAGAGATGGCCAACATTGATTCGCGCCTAGCGAGGGCCGCACGCAGAGTACGCGGCGGGAAAACATTGCTAAATAAGATAACAAGGAGGGTAGAGGCCAAGGAGTTTGCAATCCTCAGGGCCATCTATGATCATGCCCATATGGGAGCAGGGCTGAAGAGTGCGTGTTCGCGGTGGGGTTGTAGGTCAAGTGATGTGATGGCAGCCAAAGAGCTCGGACAGACTCTGGGACGACAATTGGGCTCCTTTACGGCTGATCTTTCACCACTCGATCTTGGATGTCTATCCGATGTCAAAGCGGCTCATGAAGAGGTTGTGGTTCACTTAAGCCATCGTGCCCTCGAGGATATGCTACTATCTACCCTGGAAGGCTATCAGGTTCCGAAGACGGCAAGATCTCGATTCACCGAAGTCTACGGCGTGTGTCTCGGTATGGTGCGGGATGAGCCTGTGAGCCGGAAGGGTGGAGGGAAGTACTGGCGAAAACATGTCTATGTCCAACAGACTCCAGTCCAGCTCCGGGCCAGGGCCACAAAGGATCATGTCTGGCCAAATTCTCGTAGTCTGGAAACGCAACTTGGAGCCGCCAAGGTACTCTTCCCGCACCTTGAAGTCATCGGTGACTTTCATTCCCATCCCTATCAGAGTGCAAAGAGTCTTCGCCGTTGGGAGGGTTGGGAGCCGAGCGAGGACGATTACGACTTTAACTATGGATGGGTCAAGACGATGCGAGAGAATCGTCACAATCCATGTGTTGCCTTCATCATTGCCATTGGGAAACAAAAACGCGCCGCACGGGGTGACCTGAACGTTACGAAGCCAAACGTGCGTATTATTCCGATCGGTCGCAATCTTGTTGCGGTCTCGGTATACCGAATTCTCCAGGACGCCTCGTACGACGCCAAAGGAATAGAACTTCGGATCCCAGAAGTCCTGCGGGCATAGAGAGGGTTTAAATGTTCAAAGATAAGCGCGAGATTCCATTAGCATATCCAGACAATCAAAGGAAACTATACTTTGCAAATAATTTCAAAAGCGTTTATCCATTTTGGAAAAGGAATGTTGGAATTCACAAAGCAGGAAGAAATTTCCCCGTGATGGTAGCCGAGAAATTTTTTAAAGATCTGGGGTATAAGGTTATAGATCAGTATCTTCTCGTTCGTCAGCCCCGAAAAAGGGAAAATAATCCTGGCTACAAAAAGCTCTGCGGGATATTTGGAGAGAAAAATGTAAAAAAGGTGTTAGAGGAATCAAAACCAATCCTGAAAATTCAGCCTGGTGGAGACCCTGACCTGTTTGTTTATAAAAGAAGAAATAAAGAATTCTTTTTTGTTGAAGTGAAGGAGAATGATCGTTTGACCGAAAACCAAAAAAACCTCTTTCCAATCATAGAAAAATATCTGGCACCAGTTTATGTGGTAAGAGTTAGAAGCTTTAACTCATGGTTAACTGGCAAGAGCTGCGGTGTCGGGTCTACACTATTCACAGGTGGCATCCATAAAAAAGTTGGTCCTGCCCTAATCGCAGACGAGTTAATGGGTCAATCACCGAGCGCACAATATGAAATGATATTTACCCCGTTAGAAATAATGCCCTGCTGTTCTGTAGTCCCGCCTGTGGCGGGATTACATTCTAGAATAATTCCGGCGGGATCTAATGCCCCGCTCGGTTTCGAGTCGTAACGACTGGAATTTCTAACGGGGTTTACCTCTCCGGGAAGCACAATTTTTTAGGTGCTTCCATTTTTCAGTCAAGTGTAGAGAGCTTGGTGGAAGACCAGAGGGCAAACTCAGAGGGGTGGATAGATTGTGAATCGGGAGCGGCTTGAAAAACTTGCTGCGGACGGACGATTCATCGCAGGAATTTATAATTATTGTGACCGATGGTGCGAACGTTGTCCCCAAACCCTCCGCTGTTTGAATTTCTCGCTTTTGGAGGAGGAATTTTCGGATCCCGAAACGAAAGATATCAGAAATGAGAAATTCTGGAGAAAGTTATCGGGGATCCTGGGGGAAACCCTGGAGCTGCTGAGAGAAGCGGGGAAGAAATGGGGGATAGAGCTAGAGACGTTGGATTCAGCGAGTGATACAGAAAGTATGCGGGCGAATGATAAGGCTGCGGAAAACCACTTGATTTGCCGCGCCGCTAAAAGTTACAGCGAAATGGTGGAGGATTGGTTCCGAGAGAGGGAAGGACTCTTTTTTGAGACTGCAACTATAGTGAACGAGGGAGTGAACCCTGAGGAAGCCCTCGAGGTGATCCGGTGGTACCAATACTTTATCGCTGCTAAGGTTATGCGAGCTATCCGGGGAAAGATGGAGGAGGAAGAGGAGAGATGCGATGAATTTGCAAGCGATTCGGATGGTTCAGC
>JBEKWN010000123.1:0-11508 GCA_049513055.1 Thermodesulfobacteriota bacterium | reverse complement strand
CGAGATTGGAGAACTGTCTCTATCCCTTCAGGTGAAATTGCTTCGTTTCCTTCAAGAACACCTTATCGAGACGGTCGGAGGAAGAGAAGAAATATTTGTAGATGTGCGCGTCATGGCAGCCAGCAATAGGGACCTGATGGAATCAATAAGGGAGGGTCGATTCCGTGAGGATCTCTATTACCGTCTTGGAGTGGTGACCATTGCTTTACCGCCTCTTCGCGAAAGAGAAGGAGACATTAGGCTCCTCGCAACTTCTCTTTTGCCTAAGTATTCAACCGAGAATAAAAAGAAAATTACTGGATTTACACCGCAGGCCATTCGAGCGCTTGAAACGTATCGCTGGCCTGGAAACGTCAGGGAACTTGAAAACAGGATTAAGCGAGCTGTCATCATGGCTGAGGGGCCAAGAATAACTCCTCAAGATCTTGAGCTGGTTTCCGAGTATACCAGGTATGAAGGCAACGGACTAAAGGAAGCGCGAGAAGGATTTGAGAGAGATTTCATCCTTCGGGTGCTTTCGAGAAACAAGGGAAACATAACCAAGGCGGCAGAAGAACTACGCATTCACCGTTCGACTCTTTATGAGTTGATGGAGAAATTGGGAATGGGAAAAGAAAGGGTGTAGGGTGAAGGGGGTAGGGTGGAGGGGGCAGGGAGTAGATCTTGGAAAATGTAAAACTTACACCCCACAATCTGTACCCAACACCCTCAGTATTATCAATTGTCTGAATAACCCTACAACCTGTAAAATCGTGTAAACGATACGCTTAACAAGTTGTTTTTTTTTGTGATTCTTGTCGGTGTTGAGCAGAAATATTTTATTTTCGATGTTTATCGTCGGAATTCCCTACAATTTCAACCATAATAACAAAATCATGAATTGCATTATTAATTCGAATTTACTTTCAATATCAATAGCTTATATTAAATCTTAAATGAACTTTGTGAATGGCATGGACTTCGCATAATAAAAGATGTCATTCGTAAATCTAATACTTTTTTGAGAGGAGGATCCAAAATTGAAAAGGACAATTTTGACGGCAATTGCGGTTTTAGCAGTAAACATGTTCATATACTTACCGGCTGTTAGGGCGGATCTAGTAAAGGCCCCAGCAATAGGGAGCACCTTTCAAATGTATATTTCAGCTGGCGGCGGCGGTTTTAATGGCGGGGGATTTGACCTCTATTCTCCTCCAGGCACCTTCCTTTTTCAAACTTTCTGCCTAACGGAGAATGAATATTTTTACCCAGGCCATAATTACACAGTTACAGGGTACGAGTCAGGCCTTGGCCCCTCCGGTTTATCACCAGCTGCTGCTGCTCTGTATTATCATTTCAGGTTAGGTGACCTTCCGGGCTACAACAACGCAACAGACCAAACTGCGCTCCAGCAAGCCTTCTGGTACTTAGAAAAATTAAACGATACTGACTCCGTTGCAGCAAATGGCAACCCCAATGCTGCAAATAACAAATGGGTGGGAATTGCACAGGGTTATGGTTGGACGGGTACCGGTCCGGTTGTCTCAATTGAATTTGATTCGGACTATCCATACCAGGGGGCCCCGGGACAAGATGTATATGGAATTGTCCCTGAACCTGGAATTTTGATATTACTCGGTATAGCCATGAGTGCAGTTGGGATGGCCTACCCGTTTGTACGTAAGATTTAGGATCTGAATCACAAACAGCCTTTACAAAAAACCCGCCCGTTCACTGAACCGGTGGGTTTTTTTGTAATTCCATTCTATCGCCGCCTCTTACTTTAAGTTCAGCCTTCCATCATTCCACAGTTTTTGTATTCCCAATATTCCATTATTCCAACCTTCCATTATTCCATTATTCCAATTTCTCTCAACACTTCACACCGCCCTCATCTTGTCGAAGGGCACTCGACACTTGACACTCGACACTGATTTCTTAACACTGTTGGATTGTCGGAAAACCCTACAATTTTGATTTTTCCAACGCATTAAAAATCATTTCTATAATGTATTGTTTTTTTATAAGCTTTTTCTTAACACCCAACACTTAACACTATTTAAACTGTTTTATCGTCGGAAAACCCCTACACTTTTTGGATTTTATTTAAGATGCCTAAAAATGAAAATAGCTTTAATTACAATGAGTTATAACTATGACAAAAATAGTACGGATAATGCATTTAAACACTTGTAAGTAATTCTAAGAAGGAGGAAACAAAAAATGAAAAAAATACTCGTATCAGTTTTTGCAATCATCTTAGGACTATCAACATCTGTCTGGGCTGATTCTTTTTCATATACAACTTTGCCAGGTGACAGCGGTCCAGGAGCAGGAATCACTTATGAATTAAACGTCACCGAAAATGCCGCAACCCTTATTCTCAGCGGCAGTACTTCTAGCTTGGACACATGGTATATGGGTTGGATAACTATAAAGCTAGACAAGAATAACGGTTTATGGGACATTACTTCTCCCCCACCTTCCCTATGGAGTATCTCGGACGTTAACCAAAATACAGCCGTACAAGTTTTGACAGGAGGGGGTAACCATGGTAATTTGAGAGAGGACGGTGCTGCAGGGTTCTATGTTACTTCGTTGGCACAGGGAAATACTCCTGACATTACACAAGGGATTCTGTTGACTGGGGGTCCAATATCCGGAAGCTTTTCATTTACTTTCACCGTACCTAATGGAGTTAAGGCCGATAATATACCTTTTCAGGTAGGCTATTATGATGGGTTGACTGGTAAGGGTGAAGTAGAAGTTAATCAGTTGAGCAAAAATTTGACAGTTCCCGAACCTGGGATCTTGATTTTACTCGGCATAGCCATGAGTGCAATTGGGATGGCTTCATGGAGGATACGGAAGATCTAAATTTAAACCACAAAAAGTTTTCACCAAAAACCCACCAGTTTCAAATAAGCTGGTGGGTTTTTTATTTTGAATTGGAAATTACCTTGAAAATAAAATGGTTAAGAGTTTACCGCCCGCTGTCATTCCTGCGAAAGCAGGAATCTATGTCTTTGGAATTATTCTGGATTCCCGCCTGCGCGGGAATGACAACTCTAAATGCCGTTGTGAATCAATTTTTATGGTTTGCGGGTGACGAACCCGTCATGTAAAATTTATTTTGAATTGAACTTTATTTCAGCGGAGGGATAAGAAGAAGTATCAAGAGGAGTATATTATGGTTTACACTATCCTGTTAGGTCATTGCTAGGGCGAAGCCTGTGGCAATCTCAAAGGTTCCTTCGCTCTGCTCAGGACCGCTAAGTACATGATTCCATAAATACACTAACGTGTTATACATGATGATAAATAGGTCCTGTGTGGTTTGTCATTCCGGGCTTGACTAAGCCTGCCCCGTACTTGATACGGGGGAATCCAGTGTTCTTAGATTCTGGTTCCCTGTTTTCACAGGGACAAGCCTGGATTCCTGCTTTCGCAGGAATGACGTCCTTTTCCGTGATTAATGTCATTGCTTATAGACCTCTTAGAGGCATAGAGAAAAAATACGTTAGCGAATTTATGAACCAATGTACTAAGTCGCCTCCAACGACCTTGGTCGGATTGCGACGCCCTTCGGGCTCGCATGGGTAATGAACGCAGAGTGTTCTAAAACTCGTTCATGGTTACCCTTGAGAAAAAGATGTCATTGACCCCGTTAGATATAATGCCCCACTGCTCTGCAGCGGGGTTACATTTCAAAATAATTCCGGTGGGATTTAATGCCCCGCTGGAATTTCGCGGGAATGACAAAAAAGGAGAAATTGAGACTTTTTACGAAACCGTCATGATTGATTCCTCAGTAATTCTGTTTGGATCATTTCTTCTCTCAGGTAGTATTTCAACCAGATGTGTATCCCCAATTTCGTCACGCCAGTAGAATTCGTACGCCATCATATCCGCCCCCAAAAGATCATAACATCAAACAAATTAATGCCTTCAATTTTTGTACCGATTAATAGGAGAAAGGAAATTATTGTTTTTTAAAGACTTTTTTCCGTCAGCCCATTTCATGATTAATTAGAATTTGTAAGATATCTCGACAGGTAAGAGGGTGATACTTCTAATCATTTGATAATATAAAATTTTTTACCCGAATTATTTTGTAAAGATTTTTGACACCTTCAAGCTATCCTCGATCCAAACAGGGGCACAAACAAAAGCTATTGAGGGAGAACGTTAATTCATGTGTGCTTCTACTTGACATTTTTTGAAGCATATGGTTCTATGTTAATAAAAGATGAATTTGGAGGTATCAATGAGGACAACATTAGCCATTAAGGAAAAATTGTTAGAAGAGGTGAAAGCGTTATCAGGTGTGAAAACAAAGAAAGAGGCAGTGGAAATGGCTCTTGAGGAGTTTATTAAAAGGAGAAAAGTAAAAAAATTGATCGAGCTTGAAGGAAAAATAGAGCTCTCATTAACGCTTGATGAATTTATTGAGCAAAGGAGAAGAGATGTTCCTCATCGATAGTTCTGCATGGATTGAGTATTTGCGGCCCAAGGGATCTCAAAAAGCAAAGCAGAGGGTTAGGGAAATCCTTCAGAAGGAGGAAGCGGTTTGCTGTGGGATTATCATTGTTGAGATACTAAGGGGTGCTAAGAATGAAAAGGATTTTCAATCGCTCAACGATTCTCTTAGATCGCTTCCACAAATTCCCATAGATGATCCAGTTGTTGAAAGAGCCTCGCGGTGGGGGTTCCTGTTGGACAGGAAAGGTAAGTTTGTTTCTACTACAGATCTTATGATAGCCTCAGCAGCTTATAAAAAAGCTCGACTTATCCATATGGATAGTGATTTTGAGTTGGTATCTACTGAGGTTGATTTAGAAGAAGAAAGAATAAAATGAGAGTAATTCTTCTCTCATTGAAGTTATCCCTGCCTTTGGATGCTTCTTAGCCCGTTTTTATATTCCCACCCAATATCTCCGAAAAGACTTCCCGGCCCAAAATACAAGTGCCGTGTCCACAGAAAAAAAGGAGCCATTGGGGTCTCTTGCGGTTTAAAAGAAATGAGTGAATCGGTTTTTTGCAAAATTGTACTATTTATGACTTTTTGTCATATTTTTCAGTGATTCTTATTCAATAATCTTAGGTTTTTAGAGGTTTCGAACTAAATTGAAATTGTTTGTTAATATTAATAATATTGAATAGTTAAATCAAATAAATTTGATTCACACCTTCTAATCTAACTCTTTGTGCATATTGGCATTCTAATTGCTGCAATTCATTTACCCCGTTAGAAAGCCCCGCTGGTTGCAGCGGGGATGGTGGCTGTTCCTTTTTCAGCGAACACGGGGGTTTAATCCGTGTGAGCCTTCCCGTTAGAAAGTAGAAGACTTTCTAACGGGGTTTACCATCTATGATTCCATGGGAGCTCCTATGAAAAAATTCATCCGTATTGAATCATACCTTCTTATTGCATTCACATTCATTTTCTTCTCGAGTCCTGCCTTTGCTGCCCAGATAAAACTTGCCTGGGACCCAAATACCGAGCCTTATTTAGCTGGATATAAAATGTATTATGGGACGGCTTCAAGATCTTATGGAACTCCGATCGACGTCGGAAAGGTGACGCAGTATACTCTGACAGGTCTAACAGCAGGTAAGACTTATTTTGTTGCAGTAACGGCCTATGGTTTCTCTAACAACGAAAGTGGTAAATCAAATCAAGTGAGTGGGGTCGCGACAAACCCCGCTCCGGTTCAAGTAATTCCTCCAACGATACCTCCATCTTCAAGGGATACAACTAAAACCAATAAGGGAAAACCTAAAGGGGGATCAACTACCCAAACCACCATGTACATGGTTGTTTCTGAGACGAGTGTGCAGGGTTCCCCTATTGGCAATATAAAGAAGTATGAGGTTTCAGCTGCAGTAGACCCAAATGACTCGACAAACTCAATTAACCCAACGAACTCAAGTAACTCAATTAACCCCGTTATTCTCGATTCCACAAACACACCTGCTCTCGACTCCAACAATGTCATTAAAGATTCATCGAAGAGCGATTGGAGTTCCGAGGCTGATGGCAGAGAGATTGATAAAGGGGGGCTCGGAGAGGTTCTTCTTAAAAGGAATATGCCCCGAAACATTTTTACCTTTCTTGGAGACGCAAACCTTACGGCGGAGTCAAACGCCTTTGACACATCTAATAAAAATTTAACAACCAATCTGTTAGGAGTTGGACCATCAGAAAGAGACAAACTCATTCAATATATTCAGGGATATGATTCCTATGCGAAAACAAAAGACAAAAACACTCTCCAAAAACGGAGATGGTTGCTCGGAGGGATTGCTGACTCGAGACCGCTCGTCGTCCCTTATAAGAATTCACAGTCGGTTATCTTTGTAGGAGCAAACGACGGGATGCTCCATGCCTTTGATGATGCCACGGGGGAGGAACTCTGGGGTTTCATTCCATATGAATTGCTGGGCCGCTTGAAGGATCTTCCAAGGGCTAACAGTCCTCAATATTATGTCGATGGATCACCAAAGGCTTATCTTACAGAATCTCAAAAGATCATCGTCTTCGGCCTTGGAAAGGGAGGGAGTTATTATTACGCTCTGGATGTGACGGATCCAGATAATCCCAAGTTCCTCTGGAAAATCGGTCCGGACATAGCAGGATATTCAGAGATGGGACAGGCCTGGTCCACGCCGCAGATTGGAAAGGTTAAGAACGAAAATAAGGAGGAAGTCGTCTGCTTCATAGGCGGTGGATATGATGAAAACCAGATTAGCAAAAAGGGAAGAGCTGTTTATGTGGTTGATATAATGACAGGTACACAAGTCTGGAGATGGGATTATGGGAAAGATTCGAACATGAGATACTCGATCCCGAGCGATATCTCAATGGTGGATACCAATGGCGATGGATATGTTGACCGCCTTTATGTTGGAGATACGGGTGGAAAGCTCTGGAGATTCGATATTAATAACTCCGACCCAAACACCTGGACAGCAAGGGTTATTTTCAACTCCAATGCGAGTATCTTTGCTAGTAGCGCGCAAAATATTTTCTATCGACCTGATGTGACCTTGGAGAAAGGTTATGAAATGGTCTTCTTTGGGACGGGTGACCGGGAACATCCAGAAGAAAAGGGGGTAATCAACTATATATATGCCATAAAAGACAAAGGCCTTAATTCCATACTGTCAGAAAGCGATCTCGAGAATGCAACTCATGGAGTGAAGGGTCCCGGTGAGAGCGAAGAAAAACAAGGTTGGTATATCACCCTGGAGAATAAGGGCGAAAAGGTCTTATCCTCTCCCGTCGTCATATTCGGGGCGGCCTATTTTACGACGTTTACCCCTTCTCAGACCGGCAACGAAGGCATCGCCCGGCTTTATGTATTGAACTACAAGAATGGAAACCCCATATTGAATCTGAATCCGGAAAATGATACGGATGGAGTTAAGATTGATCTTTCAGATCGCTCAAAGGTGATTGGAACTGGTATCCCTTCCAGCACAATCATTTCTGTTATCGATGGGAAACTAATTGCATTTACTGGAATCGAAGGTGGTGTCCATAATGCACCGTTGCGGAGAAATTCTCCGATCGTTCCGATTTGGTGGAAACAAGTGGTAAAGTAATTTAAGAGTTATGAAATTGGTTCAAGAAACAAAAAGCCAATCAGCATTTGGTCAGCTGATGGACTTTTTGTTATTAACTCGTTAGCGTAAAATCTATTTCGGAAAAATTTTATACTCATTCCAAACAACCCCATTCCGAACAACCAAATTATCAAAGCACCTGGTTCGAGACTTGAAGTGATGCCCAACTCCCTGCTTCCTCCGCTTGGGGTTAAGTTCTGAACCCTTGCTGCTGAAAAGAATTGTCCGTTATCCAGTTCTTTCTCGCTAATGAATTTGAAGTCAGCGGCGAAGATATCCACCCCCACAATATCATAGACAGAGGTTTCACCTGCGTTAAAGTGTTAGGCAAAAGGCGAAAGATGGGTCTAGATTCTGAGATTTGAGGTTTGGGACTTAACTCTAGAATCAGGGATAAAACAGTTTTTTAATTTCATAAAATATGATATAAAAAGCCTACAATAAAATCAGTAAGCTAGGAGGAACATTGATGAACCGTCTGCGCAAAGGAAACTTTATCATCCTCATTTTAACGCTCCTTTGTTTTATTTTTTCTGGTCTGTCGGGTTGCAGCAAAGAAGCGAAGATGGAGAAACATTGGAAAAGGGGCGAAAAGTATTTTGCTGAGAATAAATTTAAGGAAGCGGTCATCGAATATAAAAATGTCCTTCAGATTGAGCCGAAGGATGCAAAGGCTCGTTATAAGTTGGGGCTTTCATTCTTAAGAATTGGCCAGTTCCGAGAGGCCTTTTCTGAATTTTTAAAGGCCGTTGAACTGGATGGCAGCATGACGGACGCACACATCCAGCTCGGGAGTCTATATCTTCTTTCGAAAGATGTTAAAAAGGCAAAGGAAGAGGCAGAACTGGTTCTATCGAAAGAGCCGAACAACGCCCAGGGTCACCTCCTGATGAGCTCCATCTATTTGGCTGATAGGGACCTGGACAAGGCCATTGCCGAAACAAAAAAGGCAATTGAACAGGATCCGAAAAATGTCAACGCCTACCTCCATTTAGCCAACCTCTACATCCTTAAAAAAGACTTTGGCCAGGCAGAGAAAACATTCAAAGAAGCGATTCAGATTGACGAGAAATCGGTGGGCCCTCGTTATGCCCTGGCGAACTTTTACAAGAGAACCAACAAGACCGACTTGGCAGAGACAGAATTGATAGAAGCTACCAAAATTCAACCCAAGGAACCGGGGGCGTTGATCACCCTCGGGGATTTCTATGTTTCTGTCAAACGAATGGAGGATGCTGAGAAGCAGTTTCAAAAAGCCGTTGAGTTGGAACCCAAAAAGGTTTCTTCTCAACTTCACCTCGGGGATTTCTACCTGTTTTGGGGCAAGAAAGAAAAGGCCCTTGAAACCTTCCAGAAGGTGGCTGATTCGGATTCAAAGAATATTCCGGCCAGGGTAAAAATGGCAGAGGTCTATTTGAATGAGAATAAGTTTGAAAAGGCCTCAGAAGTGATCGGAAAGATCCTCAAACTAAATCCAAAGAGCCATGAAGGGACTTTTCTGAAGGGAAGGCTTCATCTGGCCAAGCGGGAATATAATGAGGCCATCAACCTTTTCCAAGCTAATCTCAAGGACAATCCAAAGTCCTCTATGGCCCACCACTTCCTTGGGCTCGCATATCTTGCGAACAGAGATATCCAACAAGGGAAAAATGAACTCACAGAGGCGATCAAACTGAACCCGGATTCCATGGAGGTGAGGTTGTTGCTGGCCGATCTCCACCTGAGAACTGGAGCTCCCGATCTGGCCATTGAAGAGGCTCAGAAAGTTTTAGAGAAGGACCCCAAGTCATTTCAAGCCCATCTTATTCTCGCAAACGCCTATTTTCAAAAGAGGGATGTCCAGAAGGCGAATAAAGCTGTCGATGAGCTCATCGAGATCGCTCCAAAGAATCCAGCTCCCTATTATCATAAGGGCCGAGTCCTTTTGGCTCAAAAAAAGGAGAAGGAGGCAATCACCCAACTGGAGAAGGCCTTGTCCATTCAACCGAATTTTTTGGAGGCTCTTGACCTGATTGCCGTCGTCTATTGGAATCAGAAAGAGAACAAGAAGGCCATAGACAGGGTGGAGGCGCAAATTAAGGTCTCGCCTCAGAATCCTTACTTCTATAATATGCTTGGCCGTCTTCATGAAGTGAATAAGGATAATCAAAAGGCTGAAATGAATTACAAGAAGGCGATTGAGATCAATCCCAATATTGCAGGTTTTCATAACTCCCTTGCCAATTTCTATGTTAGCCAGAATTTAGCAGATAAGGCAATAGAAGGATATAATGCAGCTATTCAGAAAGCACCGGATTCCATCTCAGCTCTTACGGGGTTAGCCATCATCTATGATAGTCAGAAGAAGTATGATAAAGCCAAGGAGTATTATCGAAAGGTTTTGAAAATAAATCCCAGATTTGTGCCCGCTGCCAATAACCTTGCCTATCTTTACGCAGAAAAGGGAGAAAACATTGATGAAGCCCTCACACTTGCTCAAAGTGCAAAGGAACAATTTCCTGATGACCCTCATATCTCCGATACCCTGGGGTGGGTCTATTACAAAAAGAATATCTTCACCCGGGCGATCACCTACCTGAGGGAAGCAAATGAGAAACTCCCCGATAATCCTGTCATTAGGTATCACCTGGGAATGGCTTACTTTAAGAATGGAGACAAGGGAAATGCAAAAGCGGAGTTGAGGAAAGCTCTTGAGCTAAATCCAGGATTCCCAGGCGCGGAGGAAGCCAAAGATACCTTAGCTAAAGTGAACGGTTTAAAAAAGTAGTCATTGGGTGGCGGTGTCTTCTTTAGCTCTCGCTGCATTCATCCCCGCCCACAGGGCGGGGCATATCTTCAGACCTTTTTGGACACTTTTGCTGAAAACGAGTTTGCACGTTGATACTGGTCTGAGTCATCGGTTAGGTTAACACCTCTGCCATACAGATTGTACTGTTTCCTCCGCTCCATAGTGAATCGTTTCTTTTCCTTTCTTTTCTGTAAAATGACCTCCTTTCTCCCCGCATAGACATCATTAGGAGACACGTTGCTAAGTAAGTCAAGTTAAGCGGACATACTGCCGCGGTAGGTAGGTAGAAAATTGGCAGAGGCCAGTTGAGATAAAACCCGGTCCCTCATGAGGTGGAGAATATCGAACCCAATAGGAGCTACTTTATAAGAATCATTGAGAGTCCAGAAAAAAGAGGAACGGTCAAGGAATATGATTATTGGAAGGAGAAAGGGTGGTCATAAGACAAAAGGAATCTCTTAAGACATTTTCGGTCTTGATCTTCGGAATAATGTTTAATTATTTAGAAAATAATTTCATTTCAATTAGTTCTCCTCTCTTAATCCACAGGAACTGTTGAATACCTGTGGAATCAGATTTTCTTTCCCTTTAATTAAGCCCTCTCTACCATTTTGCCTAAAGAATAGGCACTTACAAGTCTTGAAATCGATTGATAAATTCAGGAAATTTATTGAAATCACACTGATAAAGTAAGCAACCATTTGTTCTTTCTAGGCCCTAGGACAAATGTGCTCACAAGATATAGTATGAAGAATCGATTTTGAGTATGGTAAGGAAAGTAGGATTAGGAAGGTCAGAATTTACATTTTTGAGCAGTAGTAGCAGGGGGGTGCGTAGCTACTGCAATATTACTTCAGCCCTGCTAAACAAGGCCTGAGTATTCAGATAATTAATTGAAATCAATATCGCCTTATTGAGATTCGAACTCCGGATACTGCGGTTAAATCACACAGAACGGCAGAAACCAAGGAAGTTATAACAGAGCAAAGATGTGAAGTCGGTTACTTCAATATTGCTTCAAGGCCATCAAAGTTGAAAAGTAGATTTAAAAACTGTGGAAGTCAGGATTTGACTATACAGACATTGTCAAGTGTGATGGTGATTTCTTCCTG
>JBEKWN010000122.1:0-11588 GCA_049513055.1 Thermodesulfobacteriota bacterium | reverse complement strand
CCAACAGAATCATGAGCCAAAGTTCCAGAGTGTTCACCAAAAGGGTAGAGCGCAACAAGTTCCTCCTTTTCTTAAATCATTGATTCTTCCTTTTTTAACAACCCTGAAAATATTGAAGAACCTGTTCATTACTTAACGAATGGTCATAGATTGCCAAACCGAAGAAATTGCCCGTCCAATAATCCTTTCCGGTGGGGAAGTTCCCAAGGATGATCTGCGGAAGGATTGCTCTGCTCTCAGTAATAAAAGTAGGCAGGTAACTCTTTTTCATTGGTCCGTCCACATAGATATATATTTTTTCCTTCTGAAGTTATCGCAATAAAGCGTTTCTGATCCTTTGATAAAATATTCTTTAACCAGACCTCTTTTGGGAATCAAAATGCCTTTTAGATTCAGCACTATACTAATTAGAATAAGATGAGATCCCCACTGACATATAAAAAATTCTCATTCCTCTGGTTGTTATGGAAATGAAAAATACGCCCAATGTGGGGAGTTGCTTTGTTGGTAGGTTATAGGCAGATCTCGATTTCATTTGAATATTGGAAAATGGTGAAAGGATGGCGATTGGTGCTTCGTTATAGGTGATTCCTTGGCTGCCCAATTGGATGCCAATTCGATCCTTTAGTTTGATTTAACACATATATGAAGTTATGTGAAAAGTTAACGACTTGGAAAAGGACTTAAGTGAAGTGAAAAGAGAAATAGAGTTTTTAGAACAAGGCCTGTTAACATATTGGGAAAAAATTGCTGCAAGTCGCTGGGGAATATACGTATCAGAAATAGAAAAGGAAACAATTTTAAAAGCTCATCAGATAATTGGGGCGACTAATACTGCACTTGAAGTTGGTTGTGAAGGAGGACGGTGGTCAAAATTACTTTTAGATTTAGGTTGGAACATGATTTGTACGGATGTCGATAAAAACAACTTGGAAATTTGTAAGAATCGAATGCCAACAGCCAAATGCATTCTAACGAATATGGATGACAAAACCCTTCCTTCCGAAACAGCATCTCTTAGTTTAATATTATGCATCGAGGTTTACCCGGTTATTGAAAGCGAATGGTTTTTGACTGAAGCACATAGGGTATTGACTAACAAAGGGGTAGTTGTCGGGGTCTTTCTTAATCGACATTCATTACGAGGATTGTTTGTTAACATAAGGGAGAAGTTAAGGAAAAAAGACAGGTTTATCCACTATCAATTGTCTTATTCTTTGGAAAAAAAGGATGTTCAACAATAACTTCAGAGTGCTTTATGAACGGGGATTCTGTTGGTTTCCCTTCCCAAGGGCCAGTAATTCTTATTTTATTCGGATATTCACATTTATCGAGAGCGTGCTTCATCTTGGTAAGCTTGTAAACATAAGTCCCTGGATTATATTCATTGCCCAAAAATAGATTTTAGAAGTGGTCTGACTTTAAAATAATATAAACATCCTCACAAATGGGATCTTGAAAGTTAGCAAAATCATAAGAACCTATTCCAAGTTTCGGGTTCAATCAAATAAAGGTTGTAGGGTATAGGGTGTAGGGAAAAGAAAAACATGGTAGAGGCTCAAGGTTAAAGGTTGGAGGCAAATAACATAAGAGATGGGAATAATGGAATACTGGAATGATGGAAGAATGAAAAATAAAAAGTCGCAGGTTGCAAGTTACCAATGACCAAGAACCATGAGCAATTAAGAAATGGAGAAAGATCTATTTTTGAATAGATTAATACTTTTAAACTTTAAGAAGGGGAAAGATAGAACGGCGCTGGTAAATGGAAAACAAGATTACTCCCAGGGCTGCCCCTAAAATGTTTGTGATTACGTCCGTGAGCTGTGAGCTTCTTGTTGGTAGATAAACCTGGATCAGTTCAATCGAGAGGCTCATGCACCCTGCGATGACAGTAGTTGTAATAAGAAGTCGAAAAATTGATCGGGGTTTTCTCATCCAGAGGTAGGTAGAGAAGAAGAATCCAAAGGGGATAAAACCTAAGATATTTGTTAAGACATCCATTAAATAAGAGCGAGTGAAACGAAAATCTTCCCAGGGTGGAACCAGGATGGTTTTTTTAAGGACCTTAAACCTCGAAGGGATGAGAAGGTGATGGTCACCAACAGAATCGTGGGCCAGAGTTCCAGAATGTTCATCGAAAATGTAGAAAGAGACAGGCTCGTCTCCCCCGGATTCCTTCGGACGGTGGATGTGTTGGGGGAAGTGTTGGGAGACCTCCTCCCCTGTCAAGACACGGTCGTAGATTGCCAAACTCAATAGATTGCCGGTCCAGTATTCACCCCCCGTTGGAGAGTTGCCCAGAACGATCCTTCCCGATGGTTTTTCATTCATCGAAAAAAGTTGAAATCTCGGGCTGGATTTCATAAGAATGCCATCGACATATATGTTGGTTCCATCAACCCCTGATGTGATCGTGACAAATCGTTTATCACCTTTCTTCAGAACGTCTCTTATTCCGATCTCGCGATAGGTCTTTTTGCCGTGAATGCCTTTTCCCAGAATCAGATGCGATCTCCACTGGCCGATGAAGAAGCTTTCCGATCCCTGCTTGTCAAGAATAGAGAAGATGCGACCCATATGAGAACTTGATTCAGTGGCGGGCTGTAACCAAAGCTCTACAGAGCATGGGTGTAGGGAGTAGGGTGTAGGGATTTGGGAAAAGATGATGGCTTGGCCGTAGAACTGGACACCGTTTTGGTCCTGCAGCCATCTCACCTTATTTTCGGGGGAGAAGTTGAAAGGCCAGAGGCCAGCCAGGAAAAATACTGCGGTGATCACGAGGCAGATTAAACCGAGAACATTTTTTCTGAGGCTTGGGTAGACCATATGGCGTTGTTTAGCGGGATATATATCGCATTTCGATGAGGCACGTCAATAAGAGAAGAGGATAAAGGTGAAAGGCTAAAGGCGAAAGGTTGTAGGCAAATAATTAAAACCTTGTTGCGAGTTGCGGGTTAATCCCTTATAAAAAGGTAAGGCGGTCTTGACTTTTGGCGGTTATTTGTTTAAAGAGATATACAAGTAATAGGGGTTGAATTTAACAACTACTTCCCTTTGATAAATGAATGGACCTGGAAATAATAGACCTGTTATTAAAGGACCAAGTCATTGATAAACTCATTTGGAAGCATAATATTTCAGAGGTTGAGTTAAGACAGGTGTTCAATAATCAGCCAAATATAAGATTTATAGAAAAAGGGAAAATCAAAGGGGAACATCTTTATGTTGCCTCAGGAAGAACGGATGCCGGAAGATATCTTTTGATATTCTTTATAATGAAGAAAAACCAAAAGGCCTTAATTGTTACAGCAAGAGATATGACAGATAGGGAGCGGAAGAAATATGCAAAGAAGTAAAAAAATAAAAGAGCCTATACCGGAGGAATTTTCTACGCTTAAAGAAGCAGCAGAGTTCTGGGATAAACACGATTTGACCGATTACTGGAAATTTACAAAAGAGGTAGAGAGTGATATTAAAGTACCTCCTACCCCTCGTTATGTCCCTCTTGAAAAAGAGATTTCTGAATTCATCACCAAAATAGCAAAAAAGGAACATATCTCACCTGAGACATTGGTAAATTTGTGGTTAAAAGAGAGACTGCTCAAGCAAATTAAGAATGCAAAAGCGACTTCTATCTCCCCCTCATAGTTAAATTTTAAGGATTACGCATTAAAGAGACACCTGCCAAGAAGTGATTTTAACAATCGCCTCAAAAATTTATTTTAATAGACAGAAGAAAGATGGGTCAGGGCTTGACATTGGACAACAGAGAGGATCAAGGAGAAAGGTAAAAGGTTAAAGGTTAGAGGTTGGAGGTTAGAGGTTTAAGGCTAAATACTATTTTCTGACCCGTTCGGCTGCGCCAAGCCCCGTCTTTAAAGACGGGGTGAGAAAGCGCGGCTCAGGGTCAACTCTGAGCCCCTCGGCCTGAGCCCTTCGGCTTGAGCTCAGGTCGAAAGCTCGGGTCGAAGGCAAGCCCTGGCCTTCAGGCCGGAGAGTCGAAGGGTTGACTTAAGAGAGTGCCTTTAAACCCTCCATGACATCCTTGGCTTTGATATTGCCTTTCACGCCCATTTCATTCAGGAGGTCAATGGTCTCCATCAGGTTCAGGTGTAAGAGATGAGCTGCTTCGCGGAGGGTCAGTTTACCCCTCTCATATGATTTGGCCACATAAACTTCGAAGCCCATTCTTGTTAGTTTTCGAAGAGAACTGGTCTTTTCAAGTTTTTCAGAGCGGGCAACATAATCGATGGCCTGATCGATATCCTCGGGAATTCTGATAGATTTGACTTTCATGACATTTCCTCCAACAAAAGTTTTGTTACACTATATTCCTCTTCACTGATGAAGGGCGAGAGCCTCTCAAGCCAATTCAGGCCCTTTGCCTTATCGATTAACCCCCTTCTGCAAATTGAAAAAATAAGCAGAGCAGGGAGAACAAATGGAATTCCAGTCGCTTGCAAAATGCGAGTTAACTTTGTATCATCAGTGGCGACGGCTGTATATCGCCCTCGCTTAAACATGGCCACAAGGGCTTGGTCGCCTTTCAAATGATCCGATGCAACTTCTTTGGCCAGAGTGATTAACCCATGGCGGATATTTTCCTCAATTAATTCAGCATCTGGGTGACCCTTACTCTTACCGGCATCCACAACTTCTCTCTTAACGGTTCCGGGAATAACTATTCTTTCTTGCTTGCAGATAAATTCTTTTAGACCAGCCTTCGTCAATTTGATCAAGCAATCCGCATCCATCAGAATTTCCATAGTAATACATTGTAACTTATAGGTTACAAAAGTCAAGGAGAAAATGGTTAGGAAAGGAGCTGGGTCTTGCAATAGTACATTTGGGTTGTAAGTTACAGGTTAAAAACAAATAAGGACTGGGTAAAGAAGCAAAAGGAATAATGGGAAAATGGAATGATGGAATGATGAGAAAAGTAACAGGTTACAAGTTACAAGTTGCGGGTTACGGATTCATTGAATAAAGGGCAGGGGGTGTAGGGGGTAGGTGGTAGGCAAAACTAATAAGGAACAGGGACCAAGGATCAAGGACTGAGGACTGGAAACAAGGTTAAAGGAGAAAGGTTCAAGGGGAAAGGTTCAAGGGGAAAGGATAAAGGTTAAAGGAGAAGAGAACAATGAGAAAGGGAAAGAAATTTGGGGTCATCCATAATGATCAACAAAAAGGAGGTAATTTTTGGTTTAAGTCAACTTTCTATCAATGACCTTTAAGTAGGTTCGGAGTTCCATTTGATTGTCCTTTATGTTAAAGTAGCATACAGTAACTATATCACCGCAGGCAATGGAGGTTGATATGCCGAAAATAAATTTGAAAGAAAAGTTGATTGAGGACATCGGAGGTTTGCCTCGAAATAAAATGAAGGAGGTCATTGACTTTGTTAGTTACTTAAAACTAAAAGAAGACGAATGGTTTATTGCCTATGTGAACAGAAGGGGCCGACTGGCAAATATAGAAAGAAAGGCAGGCAGGAAGTTTACGAAACTCGAAGATCTCCAGAGGGAATATAGATAAACTTATGTCAATTTATGGATTAGAACTCTCTCCTGCTGCCAAGAGGGACTTAAAAGACTTACCAATCAATATCCAACGAGAAGTAATATTCGAACACCTTCCCATTATTAAAGAAAAACCGTTTCAATCTGGGAGACCGCTATTTGGGGCATTATACAAAGAGCGATCCTATCATTTCGGAAGGCGCCCTGAGTATAGGATCATTTATTTCGTTGAGAAAGACCTCATTACAGTGACCTTAATAGGTACTCGAGAAAGTATCTACAAAAAAGCCAAAAAACGACGAAAATAATACGGCTAAGGGCTGACAAAGAACTCTGGGGTTACTCATTAAAGGGTACCTAAAAGACGGGGAACCCGGGGTCTTGAAAGTTAGCAAAGTCATAAGGACCTATTCCAAGTTGCGGGTTACGGATTCAGTGAATAAAGGGCAGAGGGAACAAGGATAAGGGCTCAAGGTTAAAGGTTGGAGGCGAGTAATTAAAACCTGGTTGCAGGTTACAGGTTACAAGTTACCAATGACCAAGAACCATGAGTAGTGTACGGATTAGTGGGGAAAAACCATTTAAAGGCTATTCCACTCATCTGGAGAGATTGTTCTTTCAAGGATCTTCTCAACCTCACTTAGCATCATCTTTAGCTGAGGGATAGAATATTCCGGATTGGAAGGAAGAGATAATCGGGTGGTTCTGTATACTAAAAACTGATGGCGAGCACCGGAGTAGGGGCCATCAAATCCAAGTCTTCGAGCCTTGTTGATAAAATCACGTCGTTTGCAGGGTGTCCATCGACTCAAATCGTACGTCCCTATTTAAATCGATATCTCCGATTACAGGCAGAGGATGCCCTAATTTCAAGCCGAGGAGAATCCAATCTTCTAATGTGGAGCGTAATTCGTCTTCGCACTGTCGCAAGGTAGGGCCAAACGCTATCACCCCTTGACAGGTTGGGATCTTACCCACAAAAGTTTCATCTTCAAGCTTGTCATATGTTGCCAAAGACATTGCTTGTTCAATGTAACCTGTAAGAACAAATCTTGTTATCATCATCATTTCACCCAACCACTATTCTATTACGGTGCTCGATAGATTGCAAGTGTTATTTAGGGAAGAAATGGGGTCAGATTTATTTTTTGCAATTTTGTGGGGCTGTGGTGTAATTGGGAGAGCGGTCATATCGACAGGTAGAGGTTCGATCCCTCTCAGCTCCACCAACCACTTAGAAGATGGCATAGCGCATAGCGTAAAAAATTCTGAATGATGAAGGTGAAAGGTAAAAGGTAAAAGGTTGGAGGCAAAAGACCTAAGAGAGAGGAATAATGGAATAATGGAATGATGGAAGAGTGTCAGGTTGCAAGTGACAGGTTAAAAACAAATAAGGACTGAGTAAGGAAGCAAAAGGAATAATGGGAAAATGGAATGATGGGCTGATGGAAAACAAAGAAAAGTTGCAAGTTGCGGGTTAACGAGTTAGCGAGTTAAAAGATGCCGGCTAAATTAGACGATCAAGTTTAAGGGAAGACGTGCGGAAGTGCTGCGGTGTTGCGGCTCAAAAAACAGGTCCTAAATTTTACGAGTCTTATTTCTCCTCTAATAGAATAAAATACTCCTCCCTGGTTATTCCAGATGTCTTAAGGTTGTTCCTTAATAATTGATACAGGGACTTCATCATAGGTTGGAATTACAATGGGCCTCGCCACTCCTGGTTTTGTGTAAGAACGGTGGCTCCCTTCCTGTCTTGCGAATCGAAACCCTACGGAGAGGAAGACCTTCTCCAAACGTCTCCAATGAATTGGTATGATTTTCGGCATTCTCAGACACCAAGGACTGCGGAATCCTTTTCAATAGCTACCCAGGAAGGACCAACCCATCTTCCCTCTTTGAGTTCATACCCGGTTTCTTGGAGAATCTCATTTAGGGTACCTATGTCCGTTGCGGTAACGAGAAACAGGTGTACTGCTTCGTCGAGGGCATTTCGGGCTTCTTCTGGTGTTTTCCCGGAACTCATTACATCCAGCGGCATGGCGTGGGCGATAAACTGATTGCCTTCTCTCCATATTTGAACTGTATATTCAATATCTTTTGCTCGGTCCACTTTGGCTCCTTTCGGGAAAGTTAGTTTGCATAGATAAATATTTATATGTAAATATTGAAATAAAGGAAGGATGGAATATTGGAATACTGGAATAATGGAGATAATAAAAGTTACAAGTTACAGGTTAACCACTTACGACTGACACTTAAAGATTTCCGGTAGAAATAAGGGCTAATCAGCCACCCCCTGAAGAGGCGGTTTGCGCTAGCAGTTTATTCTCTCGTTGCGTTGCCATTTGGAGATAAGGATCTGAAGTCAAAAAAGCTATTTCATGCTGCCCTTTTCTTAATATTCATCTTTTTCAGTTTAATTGTTTTTCATCAACCGATCCTGATTGAAGCAGGAATTTTTTTAGCACCAACCAGTAATGAAAGGGCAGAAGTGGTGATATTGGAGGGTAGCCAGGTAGTTAAAAAGGGCGCCTTGAATGCAGGAATGAGACTTTTATCTGATGGTAAGTCTGCCCGTTTGATAGTGGTATTGCACCAACCTTCGAAAGACGGCCAGGTTTTTGCTCTTGGGGACAAGTATGCCATACTCATAATCAATGAATTGGAACATCTTGGTTTGGGGAAAGAAAGGGTTCAAATCATTTCGGCTCCGATCGATGGGCATCCGGTTACCCTTAACGAGGCGCGATTTGTGGTGGCAAAACTTTCGCAAAACGGGACTCGAAGCGCTATTCTAGTCTCCGAAGGATTTCATACACGGAGAAGCTTCGGGGTTTACAATCAGGAGGGAACCCGGGTAAGACTCCATGTTATCCCATATCCATATTTTATTGAATACGATATCAATTCCTGGTGGCACGAGCCCCAAGGCATAAGCGAATTTGTCAAAGAGTCTTTTAAGCTCGCCTACTATCTCCTTCGTGGATATGTCTCAATCAAATCTCTTTGGTATTAATTTGTAATCTACCTAAAATATCAATGGAAATTGCGAAAATTACAAATAAGAGAAATATTCTTTTCATTTCTTTTAGCCTTCTGGCTCTGTTAATTTTTTATACCCCTTTCAGGGAAATCCTTCATCTTGCGTTTTACGAAAGACTTTACGCCCACATGATATTAGTTCCTTTTGTAAGCGGCTATTTCCTCTTTTTGAAAAGAAAACAGATATCTCTGGCAATGGATTACTCTTTCAAAGCCGGGCTGATTGCAATCATAATCGGTATTTCATTCTATTTGATCGGGGGAAAGCAAGGCCCATGGCACACTCACGATAACTATCTTTCGCTCATCGTGCTCTCGGCTTTAATATTCTGGATAGGAGGGTTCGTGCTTTTTTACGGTGTCAAGGCTTTTAAAATTGCAGCCTTCCCTCTTCTTTTTCTTCTCTTTATGGTCCCCATCCCGGGCAAAGCCCTGGAAACGATTATTTATCTCTTAACATGTGGTTCAGCTGAAGCCGCTTATGGTTTTTTCAAGTTGACAGGCGTTCCTGTTTTAAGGGAGGGGTTCTCGTTCCAATTACCGGGGCTGAATATCGAGGTTGCAGAGCAGTGCAGCGGAATCAATTCAAGTATTGCCCTCTTTGTCGCGAGCATCGTAGCTGGCCAACTTTTTCTTCGAACAGGATGGAAAAAGGCAGTATTGGCCTTATCTATCTTTCCCATCACGATTCTTAAGAATGGCATGCGGATCGTCACACTCTCTCTGTTAGGGGCTTACGTCGATCCAAGAATTTTATCCAGCGACCTCCACAGAAAAGGTGGAATTCCATTTTTTATTATTGCCCTCGCGATGTTAGCTCCCATTTTGTGGTACCTTAGACGAAGCGAGAAAAAGAATGTTAGGACTGAGAACAAGGGCTGAGGACCTGGGGCTGAGGACAAAGAAACAAGGATAAAGGATAAAGGTTGGAGGTTAGAGGCTTGAGGCTAAAAATCTTAAGAAACATGCTCTCGCTAACCGCAGCCCCGCAGCACTGACTTTATCCATTCTTGAATTGTGATTTTTGAATTTTAAATGGAAAGAATAGACTTTAAAGTTTAACAAGAAGATTACCACTTAACACTTGACACTCAACACTCTATAATAGCTTCAAACTTTTAACTTTTCACTTATGAATTTCTTTTCGATTCTTCCATTCATTGCTGCTGCCTTTAGTGTTGGCCTGGCTGTTCTTGTAATCTTCCAGGACCGGCGGTCCTTTGTCCATCGCATCTTCGCTGCCGGAATGGTTCTCCTTGCGCTTGAAGCCGCAGCCATCGGGATTGGGCTAAGGACCTCTCTTTTTGCAGAGATAATCTACTGGCAACACATCATATTGATCATGACATCTTTATTGCCGGGTGTCTGGCTCCTCTTTGCTCTAACTTATGTAAGGGCAAATTATAAAGAAGTTCTTTCCGGATGGCGATGGATTATCCTCGCCGCCTTTGTCGTTCCACTGGTTCTTTCCACCTTTTTCCGGAAGTCTTTCTTTATCGGTGAGCCCGTTTCGGATTCTTCTCTTGTGTGGCTGATTCGTCTCGGGAAGCCAGGTTATGTTTTCCATCTCTGTCTCTTAGTGAGCGCTGTCCTGATCCTGATGAACCTTGAAAGGACGCTTCGGGCATCCGTAGGCCATATGCGATGGCAAATAAAGTACATGGTTCTTGGAGTTGGAGCTATTTTCGGGATTCGGATCTATACAGTCAGCCAGACCATGCTGTTTCAGTCGTTAAATACTGGCCTGTTGTTGGTGAATGCTGGAGCACTCCTGATTGCCGATGCACTCATCCTCAGGTCCGTTCTTCGCGCAGGTTCGTTTCAGCTGGACTTTTACCCTTCCCATTCCTTTCTTTACAGATCTTTCACGGTCATCATCACCGGAATTTATCTTCTGACCGTCGGTGTTCTGGCCAAGTTGATACGCTATTTAGACGTAGAGTCGTCTCTCTATCTCAATGCATTCCTTGTCTTTCTCGCGCTTTTGGGATTGTCCATCATCCTCCTATCCGATAGATTTCGGAGAAGATTAAAACGATTCATTGGTATCCATCTGAAGAGATCAAAATACGACTATCGCAAGGAATTGACAGACCTTACCCAGGCGACCACGTCCTTGATTGAAATCAGGGAGCTCTGCACGGCCATCGTAAAAAAGCTTTCCGAGACCTTTGAAGCACTTTCCGTTAGCCTGTGGCTTGTGGATGAGATGGAGGAATTCCTTCTTCTGGGTGCTTCGACAGTGTTAACCGATATTCAAGCAAAAGGCATTGAGTCCCTAAAAAGAGAGGGAAAAGAACTGATTCGCGCCATGCGTGAGAAGCAGACAGCCGTCGATCTTATCGACTCAAAGGAGAACGGGATAGGAGACTTCGAAAAGATTAATCCCGATTTTCTTAAAGAGGCTCGAATTCGCTACTGTGCTCCGTTAACAGCCAGCGGTCGTTTCATTGGATTACTGGCCCTTGATGAGCGGGTGGCAAAAGAACCTTTTACGCTTGCCGATTTTGACCTTTTCAAGACGATTGCTGATCAAACGGCAAGCATGCTGCTCAATCTTCAACTTTCTGAACGCCTACGCGAGGTCAAAGAAGCCGAGGCCTTTCAGACCGTTTGCGCCTTTATGATGCACGATCTGAAGAATCTGGCTTCCTCCCTATCGTTGACCATTCAAGTTCTGCCTGTTCATTTTGAGAACCCTGATTTTCGTCAGGATGCGCTGAAAATCATGGAGCAAGGCGTCACCAGAATCAACAGAATGTGCAATCAACTCTCGGCGTTGGGCAAGAAAGTCGAGTTGAATCCGGTCGAGGTGGACCTCAATAACCTCGTTAAGAATTCGGTCTACTGTCTCAATGTGGATTCGAAGGTCAAATTGCTTACCGATCTTCAGCCACTGCCTCATCTGATGGTCGATACGGAGCAGATTCAGAAAGTGATGACCAATCTGATTCTCAACGCCAATGAAGCGGTAGGGAACGCAGGAGAAATCCGCGTCACCACCGAAGAACGAAATGGCTGGGC
>JBEKWN010000121.1:0-11115 GCA_049513055.1 Thermodesulfobacteriota bacterium | reverse complement strand
GACCGTTGGAGTTGATGAGGATCAAATCCTCAAATACGTCCGATGGCAAGGACGCCAGGATGAAGGTCAAGCGAAGCTTGACTTATTTTAAAGTGCCACGGGCTTGCCCGTGGGTATCTACTCAGTTTTTCATAGATCCTTCGGTCCTGTCCCCGGCGATTCAAGAGCGCTCCTTAGCAAATTAGTTCAGGCTTATGTTAACCCTGTCATTCAATTTAATCAACGACGTCTCCCCACAATCTTTTATTACGTATTGAATTATTTGGTTAAATAAAGCAATAATTATTATGTTCTTCTCAATCGAAGGGACTGATTGATTAGAAAAAACCTTTAAAAATTTCTTGCATAATTTGGAATTTTCCATTTGAAAAGTAGTTCCAAAGAACACACGGTGAGAATCGAAAGCAGAGGAGACTCATGAAGAAACTTGTTCACACCAGGGAAATCTCAATACAAACTTCCGATCTGGGGGACCATACCATCCTTGTGGAAGGTAGCCTCATAGACCATCGGTATCGGCCGAGGCAAGACGAGGTTTTAGAGGAGTCCGAGCTTGTGCACCGTATGGTTATTCGATTGAGGGTCAAGGGTCCTGGGATGTTGATCGAACAAGCAGAGGCCTCAATGCCTCATCATCCGAGGGAAGAATGTCCAGAGGTGCTTCCCTGGATCCGGAATTTGGAGGGATTGGAGATCGCCCCAGGCTACAGTATGAAGGTAAAGAAAGTCATCGGAGGCATAAAAGGGTGTGCACACTTGACTAGCCTTGTTATCGCCATGGGGGAGTCCGCCGTCCAGGGATACTGGGCCGCCTATTTTTCGGAAAGAAGGAAAATTGGCCTTCGCGAACAGACCATAAAAAAATTCATAAATACCTGCCATCTTTGGAAGGAGGACGGCCCTATCGTCAAGGGGCTGCGAGAGACTTTGGAACCCCAGGACTCATCAGAATAGAGAAGGCTTTTGCCAGGACCCTTATTCAGGGCTGTTCCTCTCATCCTGCTTTATGAATATTTCTACCTCCTATCGCAGGCAGGCGCACAGGGCATAACGTTGAGAAAAATTGGCAAAAATAATAGTGAAAAGTGTGGACCTAACACCAGAAATCCAATCCGTGATATTGTTCTTAGAACATGAAAGTGAAGAGGTGTGGTAGATGTCTAAAATAAATTTTACAGGTAGAGTCGCCATTGTGACAGGTGCCGGCGGAGGACTGGGTAGAAATCACGCTATTGAACTTGCGAAGCGTGGGGCTAAGGTAGTGGTCCTGGGTGGTGAGGCCGTCCCCAATTACGATAATGTCACAACTTTCGAAGGAGGGGAAAATATTGTCCAGACAGCCATAGACGCTTTTGGTAAATTGGACATCCTTATAAATAATGCAGGGATACTTCTGGATAGTACTTTTGCTAAGATGGACGAAAAAAAGTGGGATGCTGTGGTTGCTGTTCATCTGAAGGGGGCCTTTTGTGTTACAAAACCTGCATTCATCCACATGATGCGCCAAGGTTATGGGAGAATTGTAATGACCACCTCAGGGTCTGGCCTCTTTGGAAATTTCGGTCAGACCAATTATGCGAGCGCTAAGATGGGCGTCGTGGGTTTCACCAACGTCCTTAAGCTTGAAGGGGCAAAGTATAATATTAAGACCAATATCATTGCACCTATTGCAGGGACTAGACTCACCGAGGATGTTGTGCCCCCGGAGCTCTTCAGAAGGATGAAGGTTGATTTTGTTACCCCCGCGGTTCTTTACATGTGCTCCGAACAGTGCCAGGACTCCGGAGTTATTATTAATGCAGGGCTCGGCTACTTTAGCAGATCTGCAATCATGACAGGCGAAGGTGTCATTCTTTCAGATGGAAATAAAATACCAACGCCCGAGGAGGTAATGGAAAATTGGGGCAGGATTACAAGCCTTCAAAATCCCAGATTCTTTTCCAATTTAGGAGAAATGAGTAGCGTGTTAAAGAAATAACCCCTTATTAACTCTTCCTTCCTGTAATGTTGCGCATCTAATATTGTTCATCCACACAACATTTCTATCGGAAATATATGAAAAGCCACCCTTTCAGCAACGGGTGCGTTTCTAAATAAAAAATCGCAAAACTCTAATTACAAATGTGGTATGGTAAAAATGGGGGTAGAGGTTAACTCCCGACGGCTTGAGAATTAGAATGTCTATTTGAACCTGGAGCCAGGATTTCAATCGTCCCTTAAAAAGATAGAAGGTTGGGCTAAAAACGATTAAGGAAAACCCTCTGTTCCAATCATGGCTTTTTTTAGTACTACAAAAGGAGAAACATGATGGATTTATTGATAAGATTTAAACGGGTTGGGCTTTATCTGCTCACTCTACTGTTTCTGCTCCTCTATGCCTGCGGTACACCACAAGGGCAACGAATCAAAGAGCCTCTATCGATTCCTGATCTCCTGAAAACCCAATGCGCACTCATTGGTGCTCCTCGAATAGAAAAGATTTCCGAGCACATATGGGCCGCCATCGGCTATGACCTGGCGAACGAAATTCTCATTCATACCCTGGAAGGCAACGTGATTATCGATCCCCTGATGAGTCCCAAGAGGGGAGAGGCTGCCAAAAGGGATCTAATAGCCAGCGCTCCAGGAGGTCCGGTAAAAGCAATTATCTACACCCACAGTCATATCGATCATATTGGCGGCACATCACTCTGGATGGAAGATTCCCCTCCAATCTGGGCCACAGATAGCTTCATTGAACACTTTTACAAGCAATACCAGGTATTCCTCCCGATTGAGAACATCAGGGGGAGACGCCAGTTTGGCGAGCACGCCATTCTGGAAGACCTACCTTGTAACGGCATTGGGCGGAGAACGGATATCCAGGCCTCGCTGGAGGGTGCCGGCATTCGCCTGCCGACGCATACCTTTTCGGGAAGTAAAACCCTGAACATTGGGGGAGTGTCTATTACATTGATCGGAGCTCCTGGCGAAACGGACGACCAGTTGATTGTCTGGATACCGCAGGACAAGACCCTGATCGCCGCTGACAACTTTTACTGGTCCTTCCCAAATCTGTACACGATCCGCGGCACTAGCCCTCGGCCTGTGGACCAGTGGATAAAGAGCATCGATACCATGCGGAGACTGAGGCCTGAACATCTTCTTCCTTGTCATACAGTTCCCATCCATGGGGAGCAGGAGATCGAAACAGCTCTTACTAATTACCGGGATGCCATCCAATGGGTCCGGGACGAGGTCATCCGGGGAGCGAACAAAGGCTATGACCTCGACACAATCGCAGAAAATATCAAATTACCTCCACATCTGGCAGGATTGCACTATACTATGGAATTTTACGGACAGGTCGACTGGTCGGCTAAGGGTATTTATACCAGCAACCTTGGGTGGTTCGATGGAAGAGCTGACAAGCTCTACCCGATGAATGCTAAAGAAGCTGCCCAAAGGGAGATTAGGCTCATGGGAGGACCCGAGAAAGTCATGGAGTTAGCCGATGTCGCTTTGCAACAGGATGACATCCGTTGGTCGATCCATTTGCTTGCCAAACTGGTCGATAGTGGCATGGCGACGGGGAATATGAAGAAAGCCTTGGATGATAGACTGGCTATCAGTTATGAGAAGCTGGCGTCAACCCTCTATAACCTGAACGGACGCGGATATCTTCTGGAATCGGCGTACGAGCTCAGGCATGGCATGGAGAAGCCTACCCCTGTCAAACTCGATGAGAGCTTGGTTGCCAAGGTCCCCCTGGAAACCATCTTTTCCATCATGACCTCCCGGTTGATCCCGGAGAAGGCTATGGATGTCCATGAGACGGTGCATTTTGTATTCCCTGACGAAAACAAGCGTTTTATCGTGACGATCCGCAAAGGAATAGCCGAGGTAGTCGAAGGGGAGCCCTTAACGGGCACCCCAGATCCTGTGGCTGTCCTCACGACTGACGCGTTCACTTTCCGCAAGATGGCTATGAAGATGATCAGTCCAGTAACTGCCTTTACATCCCGTAAGATCAAGGTACAGGGTAGCTGGCTGGGTTTCTTGTTCTGGTTTGCCCGATTCAATCGCAACTGACTCAAATAAACAAGATACGTGCATTATAGATAGGGTAAACTTGAAGTATGAACCTCTTCCTATAAACGTAATTTTAAAATTTCTTCTCTCAATGCAGTATTTTGGACCGGAAATCGCAAAAATAAATTCATACAGCTACTAACGGACCCTTCGGAGGGGATATGATATAATAACTTTGGAAGGTGTGCTGCAAAGGGGGTCTTTTCTCTAAGAAGGAGGTGATTTTATGCCAATTTATCTCATGCTCACCACTCTAACCGATGAAGGGCGGAAGACAGTAAAAGAGAAACCAGGTAGGATCAAACAAGTCAACAAGGAAGTAGAGAAGATGGGGGTTAAGATTCTTAGCCAGTACGCTCTCTTGGGTGCTTACGACTTCGTGAACATCCTGGAAGCTCCTGATAACCAGACAATAGCCAGAGTAGCGTTGGAATTGGGTTCCAGGGGAGCTTTGAATACTACAACACTTGCGGCCCTATCCGTTGATGAATTTATTAACGCACTGAAAAAGAAAAAATAGATGAAGAACCGCACGAATATCTCTTCATCTGATTTCGGCACACCTTCCATTTGGGTATAGTATCCTCACTTTTTCACTCTTCCTTCCTGTAACTTTCTCCAAAACATTTCCGTTTAATAGTGAAGATTTCGATCCGTAATTGTTTCACCTAATTGTTTCAATGTTGACAGGCAAAATATATTATAGTAAATCTTGGTAAAGTCTTCGAGAGAAGGGGGGAGACCGGCTAGCTCTTTACAGAAAGAAGATAGCCGAACTGCCGAAGGGTACATCTTTAATAAGTTTGGCTTTTGTTTTAGGAAAAAGATCGAAGAGAACACAGGAGGGGCCGTGTTTAAAAAGGTGCTAATCGCCAATCGGGGAGAAATTGCAGTCCGTATCCTTCGTGCCTGCCATGAGATGGGGATTTCAGTAGTAGCTGTCTATTCAGAACCGGATCGTGGGGCTCTCCATGTTCGTTATGCAGACGAGGCTTACTTTCTTGGCTCTGGGCCATCCGAGGAGACTTACCTTGCAAAAAATAAAATATTAAGTATAGCTCGTAGAGCTAAGGTGGATGCCATTCATCCGGGATATGGATTTTTGGCAGAAAATCGGGAATTCGCACAAGAGTGCGAGGAAGAGGGGATTATTTTCATAGGGCCTTCCGGGGAATCCTTGGAAAACATGGGTAGGAAGATCAGGGCCAAATCCAACATGACCCAGGCATGGATTCCCGTGATCCCAGGCAGAGAGATTCCTTTAGACAATGAGAAAGCAGCTTTGGACGCAGCGAATGCTTTGGGGTATCCTTTACTGATCAAAGCGATTGCAGGAGGTGGGGGTAAAGGGATCCGGCGGGTGGATCGAGCTGAGCAGCTTTTCCAAGCGATGAATGTTGCCAGAGCCGAGGCCATGGCAGCCTTCGGAAACGAGGGCCTCTACTTGGAGAAGTATATCGATCAAGCAAGACACATCGAGTTTCAGATCTTGGCGGATCATTTTGGAAATATCATTCACCTTTTTGACCGGGAATGCTCCATCCAGAGGAGGTATCAAAAAATACTAGAAGAATGTCCTTCTCCATTTTTAGATGATACCACCCGCCTTCGAATGGCGGGGGCGGCCCTCTCGGCTGCCATCGCTACCAAATATAATGGGGCAGGAACTGTCGAATTTCTTGTGGACCGGAAGAAGAATTTTTATTTTTTGGAACTCAATGCACGGCTCCAGGTAGAACATCCGGTAACGGAAATGGTGACCGGGGTGGATATCGTCAAGACCCAAATCCGGATTGCAGAGGGCGAAGAGCTTCCTCTCACCCAAAGGGATGTTCAACCCATTGGAGCCTCGTTGGTTTGCCGAATCTATGCTGAAGACCCTGAGAACAACTTTCTACCCTCTACCGGTAGAATCGAGAGGCTGCAGATTCCCGGGGGTCCCGGAGTCCGGGTAGACCTTGGAATCTATGAAGGTTATATTGTCCCCATCTTCTACGATCCTATCATCGCCAAGGTCATCGTTTGGGGCAGAAATCGCCGGGAAGCCATTCTGCGAATGGATCGAGCCCTCCAGGAGCTGGTTATCAAGGGTATCAAGACTACCATTCCCTTTCACCGCTGGCTTGTGAACAATCAACGGTTCATCCAGGGTGATTTCGATACAAACTTTCTGGATCAGGAATATTTTCAAAAGAGAAGAGAGCGGAGTGATTCCTTTCAGGAATTAGCCTGCCTTGCTGCTGCCATCCGAGCTTGTCAAAAAGATCAGAAGGAAATTGGGTGTGAGTACAAAATTAAAACAGAGGATACGATTTATCCCGTTCAGGTGGAGCCCTTGGAACATCAAGTATATCGGGTTTCTTTCAATGATCGCGACCGTAATGTAGATGTCTTAGAGATCTCAGAGAATCTTTACTCCATGATCTGCGATGGGCAATCTTATGAAGTGGATATCATGGAGGAAGGGGATACTCTTTATGAGATTTTCGTAAAAGGAAGGAGTTACTTGCTGGAAATCGTTCGACCAGATAAGACCCCCTCTCTTCCCACCCAGGAAGAAGAAATAGTTGTCCCTCCTGGTGAGGAGGTTGTGACTGCACCCTTGACCTGCCAGGTTATTAAAGTTCTAGTCGAGGCGGGAGAGAAAGTGGAAATTGATCAAACGCTACTCATTGTTGAGGCCATGAAGATGGAAATGCCCATCCCTTCTCCGTTTGGAGGGAAAGTCAAAGAGGTTCTGGTGAAGGAAGGACAGACGGTCGATTCAGGGACAAATCTTTTAACATTAACTTCACTATAGGTTTTTTTGACCCTACGCATCGGGAACGGGTCAAAAAGGTGGCCTTTTGCAATTGAGGCCGAACCTGAAACAACCGCCGTTCAGTCTTGATGCGAATCGAAGAGTTCTCACCCGATATCGGCCAGAGTACTCACTTTTGATTGCAAATCATCACTCCACCCGGAACGGCACGGACCAGGTTCGGTTCTACAAATTTGAAGGCGAACGATCGGTGATCTTAACCCCCTAGGCACCCTCGTTGAACTTCTTGGCAGGATGTCGCGAGGCGTTTTCACGTGGGAGCGATCGAAATAGCGATATATAACCTTCAGTTAAGCGGGGCGTTATCCACTCTTTCGATTAGTAATCACCAAATTCCCGTGCTCGTTCCAAGTGAACATTTGTAGGTACAACGTTGAATGAGTAGGGAGAGTTTTGGCATTCACCTATCTGATAATCCCTAATAGCCCTTCTCCTAATTCTTCTTTTGAGGTAGGGGGCTTACAAGTAAGTTCCCCAATCCTGCCTTCGTCTATTTAATTAGCTCAACAGGCTTGTCCCTTAAAATCGGGATCCTCCTATTTTCCTAGGAGCATCTGCTGATTACGGGGTGAAGTCTTCAGAGGGGATCTTCTGAGCAGGGCATCTACATGGAAGAAAAAGGCGATAACCCTATATCTTTTTAAAAGAAATCTTCACTCTTCGGGGTAATCTCCGTGAATCCATGGTGGGTTTGCCTGCCTATCTCTTAGGCAAACAAGGGGTCAGAGATGCAATGTTCCTTCCTGTACTCTGCAGGCGGACATTTTGGTAAGACATGCTTGATTTCGAATGGGAATCAATAAGATAATGTTTCGATATTCCCTCCCAACAAGCAAATTGCTAAATGATGATTAATAATAAAGATTGTTTTCACAAGACAACTTCTCTATTGACAAGTGAAACATTTTCTGATAGTAAAACCAATGGGTGGAAGTTTTCCTCGCATTAATAACCGCAAAATAATTTAACGACACAACCTTACCTTTTAAGAAAGGAGTAGCTTATGGAAAAGGGAATGAATCGCAGAGAGTTTTTAAAGACAACGGCTACTACGGGTGCTATTCTCATGGGGGGGGATCTTCTCCGTGGAACCGCAATGGCCCAGGGGGCAGTAAACATTCCAGAAGCTGAAAAGATCGTCATTACAATGGTCACAGACAATTATTATGATGTGAATCGATTAGATTACAAGATTGCGAAAAGACAAACTTCTATTTCAAACCCTCTTGAGGCCGCTATGCACGCTGAACACGGACTGGCTTACCAAATTGAGACTGTGGTCAATGGGGAATCGCATACTTGTCTTTTTGATTTCGGATCGGACCCCAGGGGGGTACTTAGAAACATGGATCTCCTGAAGATTGACTGCAAAAAAGTGGAAGCCCTTGGCCTAAGTCACGATCATTGGGACCATGAAACTGCCCTGGTTGAGATTCTGAAGGCCAAGAAAGAAGAATTCTCCAAAAATATTCCCCTTTACCTCGGAGAGGAGTTCTTCGTAGGAACTTACAGCAAGCGGCCCAATGGTAATATTACTCAGCTAAACCTTCTTAAGAAGGAGGCTGTTGAGGAATTAGGTTTTATAAGAATTGTAGAAATAAAAGTTCCTACTCCGATTATTCCAGGGGCATATTTGCCAGGGAGAATCGAACAGGTTACGGATTACGAAAAGGTTGCCCCGAATTTCCTGGCCAAAAAGGGAGGCGAATTCGTGCAGGAGACGTTTACCGGAGAACAGGCTGTTATCCTGAATGCCAAAGGGAAAGGTTTGGTTGTGCTGTCCGGTTGTGCCCACAGGGGGATCGTTAATGCTGTAAAACAAGCCCAGAAAATGTCAGGTATTGAAAAAGTGTACGCCGTTATGGGAGGTTTCCATTTAATAAATGCCAAACCAGAGTTGATTCAAAAGACGGTTGCGGACATTAAGGCGATGAATCCCGAATACATTGTCCCAACCCATTGCACAGGGTTTGAGGCCATATTAGCTTTTTTGAAAGAAATGCCAGACAAGTTCATTCTTAACGTCAGGATTTCTTCCCGCATAAAAAGAGAGGCAGGGTCGGAAACGGCCCTGTTTTTTTTCGAACGTTTCTAACCGTAATCGTTGACATCGGGGATCACGTTGGACTGAAGAGTAGTAGGTGAACTAAACAACCCCCCCCTCTAACCTCTTCCTTCCCGAAATTCAAAATCTTTGCAGATTGGCTTGAGAGTCCTGCCAGGATTCAAGGGAAAAGGAATTAGGAGATCCAGAAAACACGTTTTTAAGATCGTAAAAACATGCCTTATTTGGCGTCTTTTCCACCGGGGCTATATTCGGATATATTGATTAACTTACAAATAGGAATTATTGAACAATTTCAATAAATTGTCTTGACACTCATAAAGAAATTTTGATATAATATTTTCGTATAAGGGAGGAAAGCAGGGTTCGGAGGGGTCGTAAAAATTATATAAATTTTATGAAGGGTGTGAGAAGTTTTTGTAAAAAATCCTAAATCTCCAGGAAAACAAGCCCGGAATGTTGAATAAAAAACTGAAGCAATGGACGAACCAAAAGGAGTAAAATAGGTAAGGGAAGGCAGGATGTATTTTAAATTAAAATGGAGGGAATAAGATGAAGAAGCTGCTCATTTTTTCCTTATCATTCTTATTTATTCTCGCTTCCTCAGCATCGGCTGCTATTTACAAATGGGTGGATGAAAAGGGGGTGGTGAACTTTGCTGACGACTATAGTAAAGTCCCTCCTGATTATCGCAATAAGGTTGAAGAAGTGAATATAGTCAAAATGGGACCCTCAACCCCTTCCCAAACCCCTCCTGGAAAGATAGCGGTTGGTGCACAGCCAAGGGAGGTGGCAACGCAAGCCCCTCCAATTGCACAGACTCTGATCCGTGAGGGTGACTTTGCGGTCAAACTGGCTGAGGCACTCAAGATAGGACAAGCTAAAAGCGAGGCAGAAGCTGAGAGCATGTTGGCTTCGGTCGGTATTACACCGAAAAATGGTTGGATTGCTGATTATCCGGTGACACCAGATGTTATAGGAGAGCTGCAAAATGGGGTCGGTCTGGCAGTGGATTCTGGCAAGTTAGCGATGAACAAGGATGAGGCAATCAAGGCATTGCAAGACCTTACTGCCCAGCAAGGGTTACCAGTTAGAGCAGATACCGAAAGTCAGTATGCTGGAGCTGAACCACGTGTTGAACCACCGCCAGGGGATTACGGTGAATATTCAAATTATTACTACAATGAGGGTCCACCCATTGTGACTTACTATCCCCCACCCTGGGATTATTCTTACTTGTATGCCTGGGTTCCTTATCCATTCTGGTGTTCTGGATTCTGGTTCCCGGGGTTCTTCTGTCTGCACGACTTCCACAGATTCGTTTTTGTGCATGGGAGACGAGGGATAATCAGCAACCATTTCATCGACCCCAAGACAAGAGGAGTTGTTTCAATTGACCCCGCAAGCAGGGGGACTAGAAATCTCTCTCATACTGCAGCAAATGTATCTTCTACCGGAGGGCTCACTTCCCCTGAAGCTAGGAGGGGTGCTGCGTCAATCTTCGAGCGTACCCAGGGGCCGGCGAAACTTGGAAATTCCCCCTCGTCTGGAACTAGGGGTTTTGCTGGAAGGCAGGCCTTCTCAAACAAGAGCAGCAACTTATCGAGCTTTGGGGGACGAGCTGGCACAGTAAGACCACCGGCAACTAACTATTGGATAGGGAGGAGCCAGGCAGGAATTGGTTCCCGAAATATGGGGGGCAGTTCCTTTAGTCGCCAAGATGGTTTTGGCAATCGTAGCGGAACGGGCTCCAGCAGCTCCACGGGCGGAAGGTCTTTCGGGGGATCTCATAGCGGTGGTGGCGGTATTTGGAGTCGAGGCTCCTCAGGAGGTGGCAGCAGAGGACACTAATTCAGATGTCAAAGATATTTATTCCGTTAAGGTAGATATGTAGATTTCTAACCCTCCTTACTGGACTCATCAGTATTATGCTTATTTTCTATCCTCTTGAGGAGCTTTCTTTTCTTTTTTAATAACCCCGCTACCTCCACATTTGGAGGTAACAAATGGCTTGTATGTCCATAAAGGGGGCGTTAAGGCATGGTAGCCTATGAATTTTACTGGCAAGACCCAATAGAAGGGTATCAGCATATCGGGACACTCCCTGAAAGGAGAAAGAACCCTGCAAGGATAACCCAGGAATCGGTTATAAATTGGG
>JBEKWN010000120.1:0-7916 GCA_049513055.1 Thermodesulfobacteriota bacterium | reverse complement strand
TCCGTCCGATACACACTGTGTCCTGATACTCGTGTCTCCATGCATACATTATACCCTATCGCCGCCGCTCTCATTCACCCACGGGCAAGCCCGTGGAACTCTGCCCTACGGGCCGATTAGATTTCTGGATAAGAAGAAAACCTCAGCAAAATTCCCTGATCAGCTCATGCTCGAAATTGGCAGATTCTTTCTGGGAACGCCTTATGTGGCCAGCACACTTGAAACGAAAAGGGCCGAGCACCTGGTCGTCAATCTGAGAGAACACGACTGTGTAACTTTCGTCGAAAACGTGGTCGCTCTGGTATGGCATTTAAAATCCCGGGAAAAATCTTTTGAAACCTTTCAGAGGTTACTCCAGAAGATACGTTACAAACAAGGGCGGTTGCGAGGCTACTCCTCCCGGCTTCATTATTTTTCAGACTGGATTCATGATAACCAGAAGAAAGGTATCGTAAGGGATGTCACAGCGGAAATCGGGGGCAGGCCTTTGAGGAAGGCCATGACCTTCATGACGAGAAATCCGGACCTCTATCCCCCGCTTAAAAATGCGGCGAATCTTCGGAGAATGAAGTCTGTTGAAAAGACGATCAGTACAAGATCCCTGTATTCCATTCCCAAGAAGGCTCTAAAGCGTTTGGAGGATCGGATTTGTGATGGCGATCTCATCGCCATCACGACGAATACAGAGGGCCTTGATGTTCAGCATGTGGGGCTTGCAGTAAGAATGAAAAATCGAATTCATTTGCTTCACGCCTCCAGCATTGAGGGCAAGGTTGTCCTTTCTAAAAAGACACTCTATCGGTATCTGATGCAGAGCAGGACCCGCTCCGGGATTATGGTGGCGAGAGTTATTTGAGTTGGATCACCTCCAAGTTAGTTGGCATATTGAAAGGATTCAAGGGATCAGGAAGTCAACTGGAATTAGGTTAAGGCTGAGGTTGAGGTTAAGATTTTCTTGACTTTAACCTAAACCTCAACCCCTAAATCCTGGGATCCTGGAATCCTCGAACCCTTTTTATCAACGATATACCATAGCTTCGATCGCCCCTTCCACGGTCTTTCCTTCCAGGGATACTTCCCCGTAGATACCCTCCACAGCAGCTGCATCCAGCCGTTGGAAATCTTTTTCCACAGGGGTGATCAGAACGCCCCCCATATCAATCACCCCCGGGCTGACCACGACCCGGGCATCCCCTTCCCTGAAAAAGGCGTCGGGACGGTGTTTTCGGCGTGGAAAGATCACGAGACGCCATTTCCTTGTTTCATGGAAGCCGGCAATATTCATCATAGGCTCCTCGTCTATGAGAAAAACCCTTTTTAGGGCGTTCAGAAAACCCTTGAAAACATCTCCCACGGCCGTCGGGTCATCTCCCTCCAGGATGATGACTTCCCGTCCCAGATCTCTCACGCGATAGAGGAGAACACCGTCATCCTGTGTCATCAAAGTGAGTCTTTTCTCTTCCCGAATTTCTTTCTCGATTGGCATCTGCCCCGATGGGGCTGCCTGAAAATGAAGGTGATCCGGTGCGGAAGCGCCGCATTTTGGTCCGTTATAGAGAATCGTCCAGCCGGAACCAAAATCAGCCATGAGCTGGAAAAGAGTATTGATATGTTCAGCGATGGCCTGGAGGCGATGGTCTAAATGGGAGACGGTGAAGTGAGAAGAGAAAACAGGCATGGGATTGGAGAGGATCAGGTATTCGCTTCGGTAGAGGATCCCTTTCTGGCCTTCAGGGAGATGATCCAGGCAGAGGAAACATCGCTTCTCCTTTACATTTTTTTCGCCCACATCGGCCATGCTGCTCTTGATCCTTCCAGGATTGTGCTGGAGGCGCACGGAAAACCCCCCGCAGGAAACCTCCCGCTCCCTGACGTCCTTAAGCGATTCGCAGCCTTCCCGAAGATCGAGCCACGCCTTTTTCTGCTCCGATAGAAGCTCGAGACAAAGTTTAGGGAGGCTCTCCAAACTTTCACCTCCATCGAAAGTGGTATAAGTCTTCTGGCTGAGAAATGTGCTCCTCCTTAATTTCTTGTAACCAATGAGATGGCTAATCGTGGTTTTCCCCATGGTAAAAGGTTCTTCCCGGCCAAATTGAAAGCCCACCTTCCTGTAAAAAACGAGGGCCTGCCTGTTTTTTATCATTACGCCAATCCAGAGTTCATCGACATGCCTTTCTGCGGCATGTCCTTCCGCCGCCTCGAGGAGCCGCCTGCCCATGCCCTGCCCCTGAAAGTCCGGAAGAAAGTATAGCGAGGGGACATAGAGACGATTCTCATCCCGGTTGAAGAAAAGTCGTACGTAACCGGCGATGTGATCATCCGTCTCTGCAATGAAACCCTGCGTTAACGGATCGTCGAACATGCTGAGGAAGGACGCTTCCGTATAGTGAATGTCGAAATAGGACCTGAGGTCGCTTTCGGGAATAAAGCTCGAGTATGTGGAAATCCAGGACTGCCAGGTTATTCTGCGGATGAACGCGAGATCACTTTTCTGCCAGGGTCGGATGACGATTCCCATGCTGTAGATCATCCTCCTTGAGAGCTCTAGAAAAATCATCAGAGTTCTCTGATTATACCGATTATGAAACGATTACACAGATATGAAATGCATTTTTAATAAAGAAAATAAATCTGTTTAATCATTTTTTGAAATCTATGTAATCAAGAAAGCGTATAGTAGTTTTTCGGAGCTTTCTCTTGATTCATTTTTTGCCGGGCGAGAATTTCAATGGTCCGGATCTTGTCCTTGAAGAAATCGTTTCGGTTTGCCTCTTCAATGCTGAGCGCCGCGTTGGTGTTGCCCGACCAGCGTCTGCAGAGGTAGAGGCTTTCATAAATCCTCCCGATCCGGTATTCCCGGCAGACTCGCAGCGCGGCTGCGTAGTCCTCACCGTAGCTCACATTGAGAAATCCGATTTTTCGCATGAGACCGGTGTTGAGTGCCCGCGGTGCACCCAGACCGTTGATGCGCAACGCATTGTTGTGACCGTTCTCATCGGTCCATTCGCGATGGTCGATATGGCCCGGTGGAATCTCCTTCAGTCTGGAATCGACGAGGGTATAAGAGCCGATCACCATGGCATAGCTTCCCTGACGGAGCATGTCAACCATCTTCTGCAGGGTGCGGCTGCTGTTGTAAAGATCGTCCGAATCGAGCTGAACGGCATAGCGGCCGCAGGCTTCTTGCCGAAGGGCCTCGTTCCAGCAACCACCGATGCCAAGATCAATCCTCTTCGGGACGATGTGCTTCAGGCTAGCATACTGTTTGGCGAGATTGGAGAGGATGGTCGTTGTTCCGTCTGTCGAGTGGTTGTCTACGACGATGATATTGAATGGAAAACCCGTTTCCTGCGATAGGGCGCTTTTCACGGCCTCGGCAATCGTTTCTTTCCGGTTCCGCACGGGAATGACGACAGAGGCCTCCACCGGGAAGGATTTTGGTGTTTGCTCGATTTCCCTGAAGTTGGGTGGCAGATAAGCCCCGATCTTCTTCAAGTAATCCGTGAAGACGGCCTCCGTTTCCTTCTGGACGGCTTCATTTCTGGGATCGACGTAGGCAAATATCTTTTCACTGCCCCAAGGCTCATACGAAGGCTCGCCAGTCCCAATCATGGGCCCAATCACGGAATAGAGTGGCGCCTGCAGATGATACACAGAATGGTCGATGGAGACCTTCAGGCGAAGATCATAGAGGCTGGCAGATTTTACGCCGCGTATGACGCCGTATTTTTTCAGAGCCTTGCGGGCGGCAGTGACCGAAAAGAGGATCATGGCCCCGAAGTCAAAATCATCGCGGACGCTCCCCGGCTGATAATCATTAAGTGGATAAAGGGTCTTCCCGTGTTCGCTTCCATCATAGAAATCCGAATAGACCAGGCCTGCTTTTGTGGACTCCGCTTTCCCCAGGATTCTCTCCAGGGCTTTAGGCTCGATTGAAATTTGTTGGGATCCCAAAAAGAGAAGAAGGTACTTCGTTCGGATTTCGGCCAGAATCAGGCTGAGTGTTTCGTGTGATGGAAGGGGTCCTGCCACAAGAACACGACACCTGGGAATTTTCAGAGGAACCGGCTCCTGACTTACGATCATGACGCGTTCGATCAGGGCTGACTTCGTCAGAGAAAACAGGATCTTCTCAAAGAAAGGCCCTGGGTTGTAAGGGGTGACTACGGTAAGAGGTTTCATTCTGATTGATAGAGTATTTAACGCTGCGGCTCACCGGCCGCAAGCTTGCGAGCGGTCCGTGTGCAGCCGCTGGTTAGAAGTTGTTTTAATAAAATATAGATCCATTCTAAATCTTTCACTGTTAAATCACCACCCGCATCTCCGGTATTGAGAGTTCCTGCCGGCTCAATTAATAAAATCCTACATTCTTCCTTACAAGACGGTTTATGTTCTACTCCTTTTGGAATAACTACCATCTCTCCTTTTTTAAGTGGAGGGTTTTATCTCTCAAATCTATTTGGAGATTACCATCGATTACCATGAAAACTTCGTCAGTTTCAGGATGCTTATGCCATATAAATTCTCTTTGTGCTTTAACCAATTTAAAATGATAGTCATTCATTTGAGCAACTATTTTATAGGAGTGTTGCTCATTTATTTTTTCAAATTTCTCCCCAAAATTTATTACTGAAATATCCATGGGTTATTCTCCACGTTTTACGTTGATGCTATGTTTTTACCATAGGCCAAAGCTTTCCGCGTCTTTAAAAGCTCACTTGACTTCTAGAATGGGCCTAACTTTCAATGATGGTTTACATCTTATACTACGATTAAATTTTTTGGAAGTGAGAATTCAGGAAGAAAGTGTTGCCTGACTTGCGGTGTCCGTGGAGCCCCACGGGCAGAACTCGGGGTTCCTAATCAACGCCCCTGTGGGGCGACATCCCCCGTCTAACGTCGGGACAGGCCGGCCAAACGGTGTGGCTTTCTGTTGCCGGGGTAAGGTCAATCCTGACAAATACGAAAGGTAAGATTATGATGACCTTCCATGTGAAACCAGATCATTTCTTTTGCTTCTCAAGTTTTCATCAAGTCTCTCTTCGACCATGTACAACCTTCCATCCTCATTCTCAAGAATAATACCTCTTTTTATAAGAATTTGAAGCGCATATTGCTTATAATCACGTGGTCTCGTCATCCTTTGGAAAAAATCTGGACGCTCAAGTCCAAGCTCATATACCGTCTTGGCACCTTCAATCCCCAGAGCATTGTGTTGATAAAAAATCTTTATTACTTTGAAAATAGCCCTCCTGGTTAAAAAAGTGCGAATGTATAAAACCCCACCAAAGGCTATAATCATAAAAATTAAAAATAGAAAAACCCTACTATTATTTTCTGTCACAAGAGGTCACTCCTTCCTTTTTGTACCAATAATATAACTCGTGGATAGTTCTAACGGCAATAGAAAATCCCTTATGCCCGAAGTGAATTAGAAGAAAAAATGGGACGGTTGTTCTACGAGGAGGAACTGACGACGGCGAGGAAAGCGAGAGAGGCTCTAAGAGTGAAAAAGCTGTTTTGTTAGCAGGCGGGGAGAAATATTGGGCCTACGGAAACCAGCGTTGCACAGACACATACTGGAGAATCTTGCTTTGTTATGTTGATATAGTATGATTAGGATGGTCGCTTAGTACGATGGGAAGCAAAAAATAATCACATCCAATGGGCAACGAAACGGATACCTTTTGAATGGAGGACTGCGCATGAAAATGCGATTGTATGTTTATACTGGAACCGGCAATTCGTTATGGGTTGCACGTCAGCTGGCACTGGAATTAAAAGAGGCTAACGTTGAATTTATGCCGTACTTATCAAGAGATTTCAAGGTAGAGGCCGATGGGGTGGGTATCATTTTCCCGGTCCATATCTGGGGATTGCCTATTCGCGTCATCCGGTTTATCAATCATCTTCAAGTCAAACTCGAGACGAACTTTTTTGCCCTGGCCATCAACGCCGGGCAGCCCGCCGCCACACTGTTGCAACTACAAAAGTTAATGTCAACCCGCAAATGGTCGCTCGCCGTGGGCTGTTCCATTGTCATGCCTTCCAATTACATCCCCTGGGGCGGTTCTGGACCGATCCACACTCAACAGCGGCTAATCAGGGAAGCCCGGGAAAAGGTGAAAGTGATTGCCGGAACTGTCCTCCGGGGTGAACGAAAAAAGGTGGACAGGGGACTTCTTTGGCAGAATATCCTGTTTTCCTGGATCTATAAGATGTCTTTTCGGTATGTTCCCAAATTGGATAAGAATTTCTGGGTTGACGATAAATGCAATAGCTGTGGAATCTGCTTGAAAGTCTGTCCGGCCGAAAATATCAAGATGATAGATGAAAAGCCGGCGTGGCTTCACCGATGCGAACAATGCTTGGCCTGCATTCAGTGGTGTCCGCAGGAAGCGATTCAGTATGGGAGAAAAACCGTCAGATACCCTCGGTATCATCACCCTGAAGTCATTCTGGAAGACATGCGCGAACAAGCGAAAGCTAATAAAGTATGAAACGTGTCTCATGTCAACGGCGGTGGCTCGGCTGGGACCAAGGGTAAGATCGGATAAAAGCAAAACCATAGAGAAGGTCGAGCTACTAATTTACAGGCAAAAATAAAGTGGTATGTCTTGAAATGTCAGCAACCAAATTAGTTGTTCCCTTCCCTTTCGTAACCCGAAACTATCTCGAAAAATAGGATGTGTCCCCATCTTACCTATTTTAATGATTAATGCTGAAAGGACTATTTTGTAGAATTGTAATAAAGCTTGATCTCATCGGAAGTAAGCGCCCTGTTATAGATAGCCGCTTCGTCAATAACACCTTGAAAAGGAAAATTATGGTATGTGCCGTTATAATAGGTACTTGTCTGAGCGCCGATATTTAAACTACCCGTAGAGTTTATTGCCACGCCTGTACTTGTCGTCGAATTATTCAGAGTGCCGTTGACATAAATACGCATGCCTGTTGAATCCCATGTGCCTGCAACATAGTACCAGGTGTTTGGAGAGAAGGCCATAGTGGTTTGTACCATGTACTGGCCATTGTTTAAGCCGAGAATGATCGTGTTGCCAGTCCAGAACTGGAGCGTATAAGCTTCATCAGAGAAATCCGTCATGTCACCTTTATGGATAATACCCCCGAAAGGCGTTATCGAGTCCATATAAATCCATGCCCCAACAGTACCCGCCGTGGTCAGGTCGAGGGTAGGCGAGTCCGGTACGCTTACCCGGCTGTCAACCCCATCAAAATGCAGTGCGTCTCCTACTTTTCCGCTCGTCCAGACAGCGTTGCCTATTATCTGGCCCTGATATGCCCCCTGTCCGGTAGTTGCACCGCTCCCCTCATTCATGCTCCAGTTAGAAACTAATCCGACGTTCGCGTCAAACATTCCTGTTACTGGATCATACGTATAGATGTTGCCTGTGGGGCTAAGATAAGAAAGCCCCGATTTAGACCAATTAACTGTGACTGGTTGGGAAAGAACGTTGGTGAAAAAAGGGTCGCTCGGAGAAACATTCCCGTCGGCGGCATTGTCAAGTACTGCAAGGAAACGAGGGGTCCTGTTCTTCGTTGACGAATCGGCGCCATAAAAGCTTATACCTGTTCTTATGGCACCCACCGCATTAAGCTCAGCAGCTCTGTAGCTTTGTGGAAGAAGATTGAGGTACATGACAACTACAAATGTTGCAAGCAACCCCACGATCACTAGGATAATGACAAGTTCAATAAGAGTGAAGCCCTTCTGTCGCATCATCATACTCCGTTTATTGTATTCTAACCTTTCTTCCCACCTAAGCGTTCACTTCTCGTAGATACCCACGGGCAAGCCCGTGGCACTTTAAAATAAGTCAAGCTTCGCTTGACCTTCATCCTGGCGTCCTTGCCATCGGACGTATTTGAGGATTTGATCCTCATCAACTCCAACG
>JBEKWN010000119.1:0-7925 GCA_049513055.1 Thermodesulfobacteriota bacterium | reverse complement strand
AAAAAACTCAACTTTCAGTGATCTTAACGAATGCACCCGGGGAGCTCTCGAAACTCTGCGATGTGCTCAAAGCGTCAAATGTCAATATCCTAGCTATGAGCATTCAAAATGCAAAGGATTCGGTCAAAGAGCTTTATAACATGAGAGAAAAAACGGGTAGGCGGATTGCCCTGGCTGAGAGTTATCGGGGTATCTTAAAAGACTCTTCAGATTATTCCCTGATCCGACTTCTGGTAGACAAAGCTCCCGAAGCCGAGAAGACATTGATCAAATCCAAGCATTTGATAGACAAAGATCAGGTATTAGTATTCAGATTGGTAAATCAACCGGGGATGCTTGGTAGAGTGGCGAAAAGATTTGGCGAAGCGAATGTGAACATCGATTACATCTACGGTTCTGCTATGGAGGGTGCCAATGAATCCATCTTTGTTGTTCATATTGCAGAATCCGATTTGGGTCGAATCGAGAGTTCTTTCAAGGACCTTTAATCCCCCTGAACTATTTCACGTTCAGGGCTTCGTCGGGTTTTGCCCTGCATCCAAGGCGATGTGGGGCAGAGTAAAATAAAAGGTGGATCCTTCCCCGAGCTTACTCTCTGCCCACACCCTTCCACCATGGGCTTGAACCAAATGTTTGACAATGGAGAGTCCGAGGCCGGTGCCACCTAATTCTTGGGACCTCCCTTTATCCACCCTGTAAAAACGTTCAAAAATTCTGGAAAGGTCTTCTTTTGGAATTCCAATGCCATTGTCTTTGATCACAACTTGAATCTCTCTTTGCCCTTTTTCAAGGGCAGAGATCGAAATCTCTCCTGTCTCATGGGTATATTTGATAGCATTATCCAGAAGATTGATGAACACCTGTTCTAAATAACTTCGGTCCCCCATCACTTCAAGAGAAGAAGGAAGGATGCTTCGTGAGATGGATATTTTCTTCTTCTCTGCCGCCTCTTTGACAAAATCCAAAACGTCATCGATCAGCCCAGAAAGGGGAAGACGTTCCCATTTCAGATAAAACTCTTTAGATTCGATCTTGGATAGCGTCAAAAGGTCTTCAACAATTTTTGTCAAACGATCGGCATGTTTCTGGATGACCTGGAGAAATCGAGGTCCCACTTCTTCCTTCAAGGCTCCATCTAAAAGTGTCTCCGTATAACCTTTGATGGTAGTCAATGGAGTTCTCAATTCATGAGAGACATTGGCCACAAAATCCTGCCTAATTTTTTCCAACTCCTTCAATCGGCTAATATCATGAAAGACAGCAATCGCCCCTTTTCTCTTTTCACCCTCTTGGCCTATCTCTTCGGGGGAGGGAGAAATTCCCACCACGTTGACCTCGAGTGTTTTCCCTCCGGATAATGGAAAGGTTAATTCAAAGGCTGCACTTTTTCCTTTCTGAATCGCCTCTCGAATCGCCTCCTCTAACTCCGCATTACGGATAACTTCCAAAGGTGCTTTATCAACGACCTCCGAAGAGAGAGACAATATCTTTCGGAGGGCATCGTTCACCATCAGGATGCGACCCCTTTCATCCACGACGAGAACACCCTCAACCATACCCTTAAGAATCGTTTGAAGATAATCCCTTTCTTTGGAGACCTCGTCGATCTTTTTTTGAAGTTGAGTACCCATCTCACCGATTGACTTTGATAGCCTTCCCAGCTCATCCTCTGAATAGACATGAGCGTCTCGATCCGATTTACTGCCAGTTAACCGCTTCACCCTATCCGTCATTTCTCTGATCGGTTGGGTGAAATATCTCAAAATCATATAGGCCAAAGGAGTGACGATCCCAACACTGATCAAGGAAGAAAGAAGGAAAGATTTTTTTAGACCATAGACGAGGTACCCTTGAATCAAAAGAAGCAAAAAGGAGAGAAAGATAAATAAAACTATCAATTTCCTCTGGAAAGGAAGGTTCATTCTTTCTCCTCTCGGAATCGATATCCCACTCCTCGGATGGTTTCGATGGAGTTACCCAAAGGTCCCAGTTTTTCTCTTAATCGGCGAATATGCGTATCCACTGTCCGGGCATACCCTTCATAAGTGTATCCCCAAACCTTGTCCAGAAGACGTTCACGAGTTTGAACACGTCCCCTGTTGGTTACGAGTTCTACAAGGAGTTTGAATTCGGTGGAGGTCAATGGAAGGGGTCTTTTTTTGGAAGAAACCAGATGGCGATCAATATCGATCAAGAGGTCGTTTATCTGAATCGTTTTTTCACCTTCATAGGGAGCCTCTTTTCTATGAAGGATTGCTTTCACCCTTAAAACCAATTCCCTTGGACTGAAGGGTTTGGTGACATAATCATCCGCACCCAACTCGAACCCTATTACCCGATCCATCTCTTCCACCTTTGCAGTGAGCATGAGGATGGGGATGGATCGCGTGAGTGGATTTGATTTGAGTGCTCTGCAGACATCCTTCCCGTCCATTTCAGGAAGCATGAGATCCAAAATAATGAGACTGGGTCTTTCTTTTCTTGCCCGTTCCAGTCCCGAAGCGCCATCCATGGCGGTGAGGACAGAAAAACCGGATTGCTTCAAATGGTAGGCGATTAGATCAACAATATCTTTTTCATCCTCGACAATTAGAATAGACTTCGTATAAATATCCCCTCTTCTGTTTTTAATCCATTCTTACACCATGCGGGGATGTGCGTCAATAGGTGTAAATTAGAGGGCATAGCGAATAGAGTTCTAAGATAAAAACAAATTTTAGCATAGGGAGAGTTAAAATGGCAAAGGATGGAGTCTTTGGAATTTTCGGCGGGCAGCAAGCCAAACGAGCAGGATGACGATAAGATTGAGAAGAATGGTCAGAAAGAGGGCCCAAAAATAATTCTGGGTTTGATCGAAGATATATCTGGCAACAGTCAAGAAATAATATTTCTTGATTTACTTTTGTTTTTTTGTTAATGAATCAGGAGATTTTTAACTTAGGAGGGGACCCTTGAAAACGATGGCGAAATATTTCTTTATTTTTACAATGATCCTTCTGTTGATCTCCTGCGCAGGGGGAAGCAAGACCAAAAAGCAAGATAAAGCCGTCACCATTGAGGAACATTTTCAATTGGCTTACAGTGCCGCAGAGAAAGGGAATTTGGATGAGGCTGTCGAGGAATATCAAAAAGTGCTGAAATTAGATTCAAAGCATGCAAAAGCCCACCTCAATCTCGGCATTATCTATGGAAGGCAGGGAAAGTGGAAAAAAGAGATTTCGGAGTATGAAAAAGCCATCCGTATTGATCCCAATTTCGCTGAGGCCCATTTTAATCTTGGGGTCGCCTACCAAGGAAGAGGAAACCTCAAAGAGGCAATGGCTCGATATCAGAAGACGCTTCAAATCTATCCGAATTTTGTTGAGGCCCATACCAATCTTGGAATACTTTACTTCAGACAGGGAATGTTAGATCAGGCCCTCGCTGAGTATCAGAAGACGATCGACATCAAACCGGACTATGCCAAGGGTTATTATAATATCGGGAGTATCTATCGGGAAAAGAAGAAAATAGAAGAGGCGATCACTTCCTTTCAAAAAGCACTGGAAATCAATCCTAAATTTGCAGAAGCTCACTATAGTCTGGCTGTCACCTATTATGAGAGACAGGAATTTAAGTTAGCCATTGAACATTGTGATCAGGCTGGGAAATTGGGGATTCTTATTGATCCCAAATTTTTAGAACGACTCAAACCCTATCGATAAACCCTACTTCGTTTTTCACTTTTCACAGACTGTCTATCATCCTCAAAAAATGCCAAGAGCTTAACAGGCTGGAAAGGTGCTTGATTTTTCCTTTTTTTTCTGATAATTCTCCAACCATTGAGCCCTTTGCATCTTATTCACTTTTAATACAGCTTTCCATTTTTTTAAAGAAAGGAGTATGGTTCCAGCATCCGATCTCAAAACTGGAATGATCCTGCAGCTCGAGCAAAGCCTTTATAAAGTTCTTGCCACCGAATATCATATGGGTGGAGAAAAAATGAGCAGTCTTCAGGATGAAGTGTACAAGCCTGCGACCCTCTCCCATGGCATACAAGATTCAGGTTTCTCAGTTTATCAAAGTCAAAGATGTGGTGAAGGTAAGTGTGGCCACAAAAAAATATATTGAACGGGCAAAACGATACGAGAGATGATAAAATAATGGATGAAAAAGGGGAGGGGTGAATGGAAACAAGAGAGGCGATTTTGGATTTCCAATATTCAGAAAAGATGAAATCTGGGTTGATTATTGGGACAAGCCTTTTGGATCAATTGGTGTCTCTAAAAGGAGAGGAAGAACTTTCCGGGGGCAAAAAGGTATTGGTATGGTATTTGGAAGGATTACTCCGGGAGATTCGAATTGCAGAGAATGTCTTGGGATCGGGCCATTATGCTGACTTAGGGAGAAAAGTGATGGAAGTGGTTGGAAGAATTCATATGTCTCAATTTCAAGAAGCTCAATGGTCTTTTTCCGAAGCCATCTCCCTGGCCACCACATCGTGCCAAAAGGCGATGAATTTTTTGGTAGAGAAGAAACTGGTTTAAAGATTTATAAGAGGAGGAGACGATATGAAAAAAAATCTTGTCATCCTATTACTCGGGTGTTGGTTCCTATTTCCCTCGTTGGTCCAATCACAACCGGATAAGTATTTTGAAAGACTCTTGGGACCGATGCTCCAACCCGGTGATCTGAGGGTCCTTCAGTTAGAGATGAACCCTGATCCTGTGCGGGAGGGTCAGTGGGTGAATTTTCAGGCTGTCGTCTCTAATCTCTCCAGACATTCTGGGAGGATCAACCTTTTTATTAAAGATAGGGATGAGGTGGTAGCTGCTGTCTATGATGTTGTACTCAGGCCGGGAGATAATCGGGTTGCCTTCCCTCAGACGGACTACCGATTCCAGCGAAATGAATATTGCTTCACGGTAGAAGTGGATATTGAACGAACGAGAAGGCTCATCGATGTCGCAAAAGAATTTTGTGCGCGGAGAACTTATCAAGGATGGTCTATGACAGTACCCCGTATGGGTCCCCTGTTTGTTGAGGATCTCGATATGTATCCAGATCCGGTCAACTCTGGGCAAGATGTTCGTTTCAAAGCAAGGTTGAGAAATGATGGGAGTCCTGTCCGTGCCAACCTCAGGATCCAGGACCGTGATCAGGTGGTCGCCCAATTGAATGATGTTCTCCTGCCCCATGGAGCTTTCGATTTCTTCTTCCCGTTTACACGGTACCAATTTCAACGATTTGACCATTGTTTTACTGTGATCGTGGATGTCGAAAGGACGCCTTATCGAGTGGATGCCGCAAGGGAGTTTTGTGCTCGACCTTATGGTTGGTCACTGAGGCCCTAAGGTATTCCGAGTTGACATGTAGAAGTTGAAACAAGGAGGTCGATTTTATGATCAGGACGCCCAGTGCAAGCTATAGTATCCAAATTCGAGTCGAGATACTCTCTAAACCAGGGATGCTGGGGAGAGTTACCTCTGCCATCGGCAAAGCAGGAGGGGATATTGGTGCTATCGATATTTCGGGATTTAAGAAGAACACCACCATCAGAGATATCATCGTAAATGTGGCAGATATCCCGATGGGGCAGAAGGTGGTGGACCGGGTGAAGCAGGTGAAAGGAGTCAATGTCCTCAATGTCACAGATCGAACCTTTATGGTTCATCAGGGAGGAAAGATCGAAATTAAAAATAAGATTCCCCTGAACACCCGAGAGGATCTTTCCATGGCGTACACGCCTGGAGTAGCGAGGGTCTGCATGGCGATCCATGAGGATCGAAGGAAGGTTTATGACCTGACCATTAAAAGGAATACCGTAGCTATCGTCACGGATGGGACGGCGGTGCTTGGGCTTGGAGATATCGGACCGGAGGCAGCGATGCCGGTCATGGAAGGCAAAGCCATGCTATTTAAAGAATTTGGAGGTGTCGATGCCATTCCCATTTGTTTAAAAACTAAAGATCCAAAACAAATTGTCACAGTGATTAAATCTATATCCCCTGGATTTGGTGGAGTGAATCTGGAGGATATCTCTGCTCCCCGTTGTTTTGAGATCGAAAGACGATTGAGAAATGAATTGGATATTCCTGTCTTTCATGATGATCAACATGGAACAGCCGTAGTGATTTTGGCAGGATTGATCAATGCCTTGAAGGTTGTTAACAAGAGATTGGAAAATATCCGAGTGGTTTTCAGCGGTCTGGGCGCCGCCGGAATTGCTTCCATACGACTTCTCCTTTCTGCAGGAGTGAAGCAAATTATTGGATGCGACCGAAGTGGTATTCTCTATAAAGGTCGAAAGGAAAACATGAACCCAATAAAGACACTCATCGCAGAAAATACAAACCCAGAGAGGATTCGTGGGCCCATATCAAAGGCCCTAAAGGGTGCTGATCTTTTTATTGGCCTTTCTCAACCTGGCGTCATTCATGTGAACGATATCAAGAAAATGGCAAAAAACCCGATTGTCTTCGCCATGGCGAATCCCGATCCCGAGATCATGCCTGAGGAAGTAGGCCGATCAGCGAGGATTATTGCCACAGGACGCTCAGATTATCCCAATCAGATCAATAATGTCCTCTGTTTTCCTGGTCTTTTTCGGGGAGTTTTGGACTGCCAAGCAAGAGAGATCAATGATCAGATGTTGTTCGCTGCAGCCAATGCCATTGCGCACATGATCTCTGAGGAGGAATTGAGCGAGGATTATATCATTCCGAGTGTCTTGAACCGGAAGGTCCCAGAAAAGGTGTCGAATAATGTACGGGAGGCAGCTATTCAAACAGGAGTGGCAAGATTGGAACACGGATACGCCTCATCATTTTACCGGATGTGGGAGAGGTAAAATTGGAGATTTAACAATTTAAAGGCAAATCGTTTATGGGAGGTGGACTATGCCGGAAAGAACCTTAGACGCTTTTGAATTCAAAGGACCGAAGCCCCGAACCATTGGGATCCTCATTATCCTTCTCATTATTTTCATTTTTTTATGGAGTTCCTTCGCACTCGTCCCTGCAGGCCATAGAGGAGTCGTCCTCTGGTGGGGAAGTGTAGAAAAGAGGGTCATGGGTGAAGGGCTCAATTTCAAAGTCCCTATGGCGGAAAGGGTGATTAAGGTCGACGTCAGGGTTCAGCCTCATCCATTCAAGGAGATTGATGCCGCTTCAAAGGAATATCAAATGGTAAAGCTGACCGGGATGATGAACTTCCATATTGATCCATCCTTTGTCAATGATCTCTATCAAAAGGTGGGACTTGACTTTGCCAACAAAGTCATCGATCCGGCTTTTAATGACTTTGTCAAGGAGGTCGTCCCGATCTATCAGATCACCGAGATTCTTCCGAAAAGAGAAGAGGTCCGGAAGAGGGCGATGACAAAACTGGGGGAAAACTTGGCCAGGTATCATATCGTTGTCGATGATATCTACTTTGCCAACATCCGTTTCTCTCCAGAATATGAGAAGGCAGTTGAAGCCAAACAGGTTGCCCAACAGCAGGTGGAGACTCAGAGACAGGTATTATTCCAGCGAGAGATCGAGGCTCAGCAAAAGGTTGCCACGGCTAAAGGAGAGGCTGAATCGATCTCAGTCGTGGCTCAGGGACAAGCCAAGGCCAATGAAGCCCTCGCCCGTTCGATCAGTCCCATCCTGGTTCAGTATAAAACTATTGAAAAATGGAATGGGATTTTGCCGCAGGTTTCGGGAGGAGGGATTCCCCTCATCGATTTAGGGAAACCGGAGGGATTCTTGGGAGGCGGGAAGAAATAATAGTTAAGAGTTATGAGCTCGGAGTTTAGAGTTTAAAACTAAGAACCCCAAATTAAATGCTCCGAACTCCCAACGAAGAACTCCGAACTTATTTTAGTGATTCTTGGGGAGCATCACTGTAAAAGAAGTTCCCTTGCCCAATTCGCTTTCGATCTGGATCTCTCCGTGATGGAG
>JBEKWN010000118.1:0-8815 GCA_049513055.1 Thermodesulfobacteriota bacterium | reverse complement strand
CTTCACTGCTTCCTCTCGAAGCTCCTTCGTGTAGATCGCTCTGGGAATCCTTTCCATTCTGACACCTCCGTCTTTTAGTATTTTACCTCAACTTTGGTGTCCACTAAAGCTATCTTACCCCAAGGGTTTGGCTTCATCAAAGACGAGAATGATGGTACAGAAGTCTTTTTTCACATTAGTAGAGTCAAGAACCGAATAGAACCTGCGCCTGGATTGCGTGTTAAGTTCTTAAGAGAATTAGGCGAAAAAGGGCCTCAAGCAGGTAAAGTATGGGCTGTTTCGGAAAGATAGGGACCGAAGATCATCTATTGTGAATTATCTTCCGAATTCATTGTAACTCCCAATTCGATCTCGGTTTCCCTATCTCGGCCAGCTTCTACTGAACAGCATTCTGCTGCTTCAAGAGATAGTTTTCCTTTCCTCGGTTGGCTACCCGCTGTTCTTCGAGGGGGATCTTCGGATCTTTAAGGGGTGCTTCTTCCTCGATCCGAAGCAATCGCTGTGCGTCGTTTCCGGGGAGGCACAACAGAGGAGTATCCTTGCTTCTTGGAATCAAAAAAAGACGGTTCTAGTTAGCAAAACGAGGACATCCACAAATTTATAAATTTCTGCCTCCCAATAATCACCCACTTTTTCTTTGACCCGTTCTCCTATCATTCACTGAAATTTTGAGTGCTGGTCAGTAGAGCCTTGTCCTCTCTGAAATCTCTGCAGACTCTCTATGGTGAGCCTTAATTCTTCATCAACTCTTTTAATTTGTCTACGGCTGGAGGGAGTACTTCTCCGATCTTTTCTTCAAAACGTAGATGACAACTCCTATCCATCGGAGTTTCTCCTTGATTAATAATGACCAAGCGGGCTCCTGATCGAAGGGCTATTTTGGGTATCTCATTTGCAGGACTGACGATGAGACTCGAACCTACCACAATAAAAAGATCGCAATAACTTGAATGCCGGAAGGAATCTTCCAGATCCTTTTGGGGAAGGGGATCGCCAAAGTTCACAACACTCGAGGCCAACCTACCTCCGCACTTGCAGGTATCTTTCCCAAAAGATTTGTCCACCTGAGTCTGACAACGCTTACATCTGAGCTTTGAGATATTTCCATGTAATTCAGCTAATAGCTCAGGCCGAATCCCTGAACGCAAATGGAGATTATCAACATTCTGAGAGATGAGGAACTTCAATTTACTTAATTTCTGAAGTTCAACAATCGCTCGATGACCAGCATTTGGCTCAACCGAAGTGAAGGGTCTGGTTTTTGGAGGTAGCCCTTTTTCTTGCCTTGTCCAAATGCCATCCGGTCCCCGAAAATCGGGCAGTCCTGATTCAGTACTGATACCCGCCCCAGTGAAAACAAGGATATATCTGGCCTCGAACATCCATTGTGATAACCTTTTAATCCGCTCTTCCAAATTCGTTTCCGAGTCTCTTCTCGCTCCTGGCACTGCTTACCGCCCCCAAAATCTCCCCTCCCTTGGCGGGAGGGGATGGAGGGGAGGGGGACCTGAATCTTGTTATTCACCCCCACCCTCACCCTCCCCCGTCAAGGGGGAGGGTGCTAGGTTTAGTCGCTTGCAGGTAAGTGCTCGAATTTCATTTTACAACTTCTCCATTATTTTGTAAAAAAGGAATTCTAAAATCCAGAATCCAGCATCTTGCATCCAGACAAAATCCTTTTCTCTTTTGAGGAATTGGTTATAATATTTCCTATTTAGAGCTTTGGGAAAGGAGAGAGGATGAATCACGATGTGTGGGTGCGACAGGAATTGAGGGAATTGAGCGAATCTCTGGGTTTCCAATATACACCTCTTGAGGAGATAGAGAACCGTTTGACCAGGATCAGAACCGGAATGAAAAAGCAAGAAATGGATGCATTGTTGGTGGTTCAGAAGATGAATTTTTATTATCTATCAGGAACTACTCAAGATGGCTTCCTCTTCGTTCCATTGGAAGGAAAACCGCTACTCATGATCAAAAGGGAACTGGAGCGGGCCAAAGTGGAATCACCCATTAAAGACATCATCGCATTAAAATCAAACCGAGAGATACCCTCGCTGATTCAGACCCATAGTGGCAAGCTCCCAAATCGCCTGGGGCTGGAGCTGGATATCCTTCCTGTGAAAGATTACTTCAAGTTTCAGGAGCTCTTTCCAAAGACCAAGTTCATGGATGCCTCTTCGATTATGCGAGAAACACGGAAGATAAAATCCTCTTTTGAGATCGATCTCATGAGAAAGGCAGGAGAAATAGGAAAGAAGGTTTACCAGGAGGCAAGAAAGATTCTTAAAGAGGGGATGACTGAGATTGAGTTCGGTGGCCTCCTCGAAGCAACCGCTAAGAAGTATGGCCACGAAGGGCTTCTCAGGGTGAGGTCACTGAACTACGAGGCTTATACGTGGCATGTCCTGAGCGGCCTCACGGGGGGTATCGTTAGCCAGTCGGATTCTCCAATGGGCGGACTAGGGCTTTCACCTGCCTTTCCGGTTGGGGCAAGCCGAAGGTCCATGAGAGCCCATGAGCCAATCCTGGTGGACTTTGGAACGTGTTTTCATGGCTACCAGGCGGACGAGACCCGCATGTTTTCCATCGGAAAGATGAGACAGAAATTCATTGACGCTTACAATGCCTGCAGAGAGATCCACGACGCTGTCTTAGAAGAGACCCGGCCAGGAGCAGATTGCGAGGCCATCTTTGTGAAGACCCTTCAGTTAGCAGAGAAGCTTGGCTATAAGGATAGTTACCTGGGACCGCCAGGACTCCAGACCCGTTTCATTGCCCACGGCATCGGCATGGAACTGAACGAGTTGCCTTTCATCGCTCAGGGTCAATCTTATCCTCTCGAGGAGGGGATGACTTTTGCTTTAGAACCCAAAATTGTTTTTCCTGGAGAGGGTTCCGTAGGACTTGAGAATACCGTGGTGGTTACTGAGACCGGTTACGAAATCCTTACCCCAGTTTCACAAAAGATCTTTCAGGTCTAGAACGCGTGGATGATCGTTAAATAAGTATTGATCCCCTCGGGCCTATTTCTCACTGCAGTTTCGAAGGCAATGTGGGTTTCGACTACCCATTTTTTATAAGTCCACCATACCCCAGGGCCAATGGCAAAGACCCTACCCAAATCATGCTTCACCCTTCCTTCACCCGTCTTATCGTCTGTGGTTTGTTGATAGAAATATCCACATGCTCCGACCCTAAATTGATGTGGTGCCCCCGTTTTGGTGAGGGAATATTCAATGCCGTAATCAAAGTGAAATTCTTGTCCGGGCGAAAGGTGAGTTTTTAAACCAGTTAAACCCATATTTCCTATTTTTGCAGCAGTGGAAGGACTAATCATGAAGTCGTCATTTCTCGTGTTGAAACTATAATCCATTTTTATCCCTGCTGAGAGATTTGGATGCCAAGGTAAAAAAACGGTGGCTGCCAAGACAGGCGAAACGCTCCAGACATTTGTCCCAATATTAACTAAATGTCTTTTATTCCATGGACCGGTTGGAACAGTTATATCCAAGCCACTTGCAGCATGAAATAAACCATTTTTAGAGTGCCATGATAAATTAGGACCAAAGGTAATATCACCCAATGCATTTCGGTGTTCACCCATTTCTGAAAGACCCCCTGGTGTTAATGCGTCTAATTTCATACTAGCCCTTGCCCAGGGAACAATCATCTGTGCTCCCAAAGATCCACCTAAAATCTTTAGTGGGGAGATATAAAGGAATCGTGTGGCAGAGGCATAGACTTCGAGTTTATCTAATTCGGCGCGATCCCTCGCAAGGTTCAAGGTTCGACCATTATCATTTTTTAGCTTGTTGGCAGTATAATAGTTAAGGTACTCTTTTACATAAAAACCTGGCGGAGGTAAGGCCCCCACCAAGAAGGCTTCAGCCCCGAGGGGTTCATGATTTACACCTCCAGCAAAGGCAAAAAGAGGAGGAAATAAAATGACTGAAGTAATGAGTGCAGTCATAAACCATCTCAGTAACCTTCCCCGATATTCCATCATGGATCTCCTTTTTTGTAAAATTCCTTTCCATTTTGACTTCTTGCGCCTATTCAATGATGAGCATAAGGCATCCCCTTCTCTTTAATACCTTAGAGATATAAATAAAATCTACGACAAAGAGACTTACTGATATCACATAGATATCCTTTGTCAATATCAAAAATAAAATTGTGAAAATCGTCTTCTTTATTCGCCAATTTGTTCATTGAATTGAGGAAGGAACTTTACTATTTTGTCACCTAAAAATCCCTTTTCAGGGTCCCAAGCCATCTTTTACGAATTTGAATAAAATGATCTGGAACCCGTCTAAATATATAAAGACAAAAGAAAGGGAGTGATTATATGAATAAAAAACTGGTTCTCCTTGGGATTCTGCTTCTGGTTGGTCTGACGTTGTCGGGCTGCGTCACGGTTGGTGGCTACGGTTATGGTTATGGAGGATATGATTATGGCCCTGGCTACGGCTATGGTTATAGTTATCCTCGTAGCTACGACAACTATAATTACGGTTATGGGTATCCTTTTGGATATCAACAACCTCGCCGTGACTGGGACGATCATCGTGGATCATGGGGTGAATCCCGTCATTGGCGATGAAATAAGAGGGCGGCCATTGCCAATGGGTTACAATTCGAGCCCATTGGCTAAGTCCTCGATCTGGAGTTCTCTCAACTTCTCCTTGGTTGGCAAACCCCTCTCGGACCATCCTCGAATCGAATAGTACTCTTTCAGCACCTCATCCCAGGGAACTACTTTCCCTTTAAATATTCCTATCTGAGCAGGTTCGTAAGCTCGTTTGTCTCCAAAAGTATCATTTCTATAATCCCAGCCTTTCAATCTGTAATTGAAAAGTCTTTGTAAATTAAAAACCCTGTCCCCCACTTTCATTAACTCTTCGTAGGTAGTATTCCAGCCCGTGATTTTATTCAAAATTTCAGAATAGGTTGTGGGACCAAATCCTACCATGAGAAACATCGTTGCAGATCCAAACATACAAGTAACAAGGGAGTTGAAAAGTGCAACCAAATTCTCCGTCCATACGGAGAATAAAGCTTTGCCTTTTGTATCCCTGATCCATTCCATATCCATTTTTTGAGAATCTCCAAATATGTTCTTTTTTAACTCGTCAGGCATGTCTAACAGCTTTAATGATTCTTGATATACTTCAACGCAAGTTTTCCCTATAAACTTAGGGTAAGTATCCTTTTTTTCTGGCAAAAAAACTAATTCCCAAACATTATGGTGACGAAGCCAATCCCCTCCACGGGGACTTGTCAAAGCGCCCAATGACCACATCAATGCCTGAATTTTTACATCTCTCTGTATATATTCTTTACCCTTTACATGGGGCGCAATAGCTTCAGAGCCCTTACCAATCTTTTGGCTGGCCTCAGCCACCCCGTCAGCCAATAAATTTCCAAGCTTCCCCTCCCGGTAGGCTATTTTGCGTGCCACCTCACATATTATCTCAGAATCACCACGCTTCAGAGTTATTCCGTCTGTATCATCAAGTGTCAAGATCCCTCTTTCAAAACAGTCAACGGCCCAAGAATATGCCATTGAAAAAGAAGCTGGGTCCAACCCAAGCTCTTGCATCAGTCTCTCATAGTAAATCCATTCGCTGAAGTCCTGAATCCCCAGATTACGTAGGCAAACTGTGAGGAATGTCATGTGTCCACCGAGATGCCTCAAACCCGAATATTTTCCATCCTTAATTTGAAGCCAGTGGTAACATGGATTTGGGCAGTTAAGGCACCCGACATTTTTAAGATGAGGAAAGTCGGCCTCTTGTCTGTTTTCAACTAACATTGCTCCACTTATTGGCCAATCCATTGCAGTCCCCAAACTTGTGGTAGCTCCTTGTTCTCGCCATAGTTTAATCATTGGTTCTTTTTCGATGAATGTCTTGACTGCGCGGGAAGAGGATTCCAGCAATCCAGAAGGATCGTATAGTGAAATCTCTCCGGTCCCGCGAACAGCAATCGCTTTTAGATTCTTCGAACCCATCACAGCACCAGCTCCTGATCGACCTGGACATGAGGTGCCATCTGAACAGGGGGGAGAATACTTTACTAAATGTTCCCCTGCAACAGAAGTACTTAGCACACGAATTTCACCATCATAGTGTTCTTCCAATTCCTTCCTTATCATCCTTACTGTTTCACCGGTTTCTTTTCCCCAAATATGGGACGCATCCTTGAACACTACTTTTCCGTTATCAATGAAAACATAAGTTGGTTTTTGGGCCTTACCTCTTATGATTAAGACGTCAACCCCCGAATATTTGAGAATAGAAGGGAAAAACCACCCAAATGATCCTGAGCCAAACCCTCCCGTTTTCGTGTCAATGCAACCGAGCATCGCTCGTCCCGCCTGTGGAGCAGCAGTCGCCGTCCATGGTCCAGTAGAAATAATAATTTCATTCTCCGGTCCTAAGGGATCAATCGGTTCTGGAAAATCCTTCCATAAAATCTTGGTGATAACGCCATCCCCTCCCAGCCAGAGCCTGGGATCGATTCCATACTCTCTAAAAAAGATATCAGTGGGTTGGATCTGAGCCTTTTGTTCTGTAAGATCAATAACGGTAACGCTGCCAGCATATCCCCTTGGAATATCCATGATCATCTCCCCTCTTTTTCGCTCCTCCCTTTTTCCAATAAGCCTTTCAAGGCCTTTGCAGCGGTCCAGACCCTTTTCCCCAAGGGCGCTTCCTCAACGGGTATGAATTTTAGAGCTTGGGATTGACAAAATTTCACGCACTGGGGGTCGCCGCTACAAAGTTCACACTTAAAGACTTGCTTCTTCCTTAGATTGAAGGAGATTGCCCCAAAAGGACAGTTCATGAGACACATTCGGCAGCCAACACATTTATCGCGATTAATGACCATCGCTCCTGTGGCAACATCCCTTTTAAGAGCACTTGTAGGACAGACACCTGAACAGATTGCGTCTTCACACTGCTGACAGGCAACAAATAAAAAGATGAGGTCATCCTCTTGGTCGATCCGAGTTAGGGCATGCCCCTCGTGCCGAATAATCTGAAGCCGCGCCTTGGAAAGACTTGTGCTTCCCTCATTAAAGGTGGAACAAGCCGTCATACAGTACATACACCCACTGCATAAGTAGGGATCGAAAACAAGAACCTTTCTTTCCATAATTCATTTCCTCCATTCACCGCTCGTCAATTTAGCAAAGAGACCTTACACTCCCATTGTAATATTGCATCTAACTCATCTCGTTCGGATTCCCTCCTTTGGACCACGCATCAAATAGTCTGATCCCGATTGGAGAATCACTGTGATAGTTCCTTGATCACCTCATCGGATGTCATTACCCTACCCCAATGTCTTCGAAAATAAGTAAAAATTTGATCTATATACGATTCTGGGGCATCGGAAGAAGCAGCATCAGATGCTATAACGGGAAAATAACCGTAATTAAAGGCCCCTTTGGCAGTCGATTCCACACACACATTAGTTATAGTACCAGTTACAACAACGTATCCAATTCCAAGGCCTCGAAGAAGAACATCCAGATGGGTTCCATGAAAAGAATCAAAGAGATCCTTTTCAATAATATAATCACCTTCTTTAGGATAAATTTCATCGACGATGTCTGTCACATCCAATTGCTTCTTAACATCGGTGAAATATCTTTTCTGTCCAGGTACAAGTGCCTTATCTCGCAGCAACACTTCTGGTCTTAGGATTTTAATTAATTTTACCCTGATATTATCATATCGAGATAAAACCTTTGTATAAATTACAGGCATACCATTGTTTCGGAAAAATTCGATTAATCTTCTTTTTTTCCAAGGTAAAAGGTTTTTCCTCCGACGCATAAACTGTTGACATCCCTTCTCTCCTTTCCGTTTTTCGGTACCTGAAACGATGCTCCTCTTCGGGCCTTCTTTCTATAGGAAGAACCTCCCATCCTCTTCCTTTCCTAAATAGGCCTCAATAACCTTTTCGTGATACACGACATCTTTTGGAGCCCCTTCAGCGATCTTCTCTCCAGCGTTAATGGCGATCATCCTATCGGATATTCCAAGTACTGCCTTCATGACATGTTCTATTACCATTAGGGTCACCCCTAAATCCCTAATTTGATTCATGAGCTCCATGGATTCCTCAACCTCTTTTGGAGTTAGGCCTGCCATCATTTCATCAAGTAATAGCAGCTTAGGATTGGTCGCCAAAGCCCTGGCAATCTCCAGTCTCTTACGATCGGCTATACCCAGCGTCCCAGCCGTTGCGATGCACTTATCTTTCAGGCCGGTAAACTCAAGAATTCTCTCTGCCTCCTCTCCAGCTTCCTTCATACTCCAGGTTGAACTACATCCGAAAGCCTTCCCCACCATTACATTCGCTAAAGATGTCATTTGAGCAAAGGGCTTCGTCAATTGAAAAGTTCTGGCTACACCCATCTGGCATATCTTGTGACAGGGAAGATCGGTTATATCTACACCAGATAATTTAATCTTACCCTTATCCGGTTTAAGAAGTCCGCTTATCAGATTAAACAAAGTAGTCTTTCCTGAACCATTTGGGCCGATGAGCCCCACTATCTCCCCCTCCTGGACAGAAAGGCTGAGCTGATTGATAGCCATTAAACCGCCAAAAGACTTAGATAAATGCTCAACCTCAAGAATCATCGCGATTCTACCCTATTAAAAATCTTTCAGCGGAATATATGAAAACTTCCGTATAACCAGCCGCTGTGATGTTGAAACCCAATGATTCGTGATGCCATATTACGAGTTGAACGTGTCTGTTTAATTGGTGCTCGACTTTACCTCAATCGATT
>JBEKWN010000117.1:0-12694 GCA_049513055.1 Thermodesulfobacteriota bacterium | reverse complement strand
TGGAGTGGAAGCGCCAATATGCCACCGGCATTCATCCCAAACCGGTAATTTAGGGACAACTATATATATTTGCAAAGCTTTGTTGGTGTCTGGGGAATTATGCTGCATTTGGTTCCTCGGGCACCAACAAATTTTGTTTAAGAAATAAAGGAAATCTTTACCTTGGAAGAGTAAGGATTCTGAGTGAAAAATCTAGCCCGGGGTTTACCCTGATCGAGTTATTGGTGGTGATCGTAATCATAGGCATTTTGGCCGCGGTTGCCCTTCCTCTCTATAAGGGTTATACAGTAATAGCCAAATTGTCTGAAGTGGAGAATGCGATGTCCACTGTTGCAAGTGGCGTTACAGCATATCGTCAAGATCAAAACTCCTGGCCTGATTGTCCTTCGAGAAACGAGGTTATAAATAGCTTGGGGGTATCATTGGGGGCTATTTCAAGGATTTCGCGATATCTATTTCAAATGCTAATGGCATGATCACTGTCTCGGTCCAAAACATTCATCCAATGGTGGATGGCAAGACATTGACATTAACACCGAATACGAGTAATGATGGTTCAATAACTTGGAATTGGGGATGGTCACCGGATTTTCCTCCTCAATTTAGGCCCAAAAGCGGTAGATAAAGATGAAATCAAATAGAGGGATTACCCTTATTGAATTATTGGTCGTCATTCTCATTGTCGGAATCCTTGCAGCTATCGCAATACCCGCCTACACCAGTTATCTGCAGAGAGCGCGGAGAGCAGATGCCAAAACAGCACTCGAACAATTAAGGGCAGCTGAAGAGATGTATAGGGCGGAGAGAGGTAGTTACTCAACCGATTTGTTACAGCTTGTCACTTCTTGGGGGGTACCGAATATATCAGGAGATTATGCCCTATTGTTGAACTCATCAACCGCACTGGGTTTTCTTGCTGAGGCTCAACCCACTACAAATAGATTTCAGACAATAGCAAGGTGCATAGAGCATAGCGCATAGCGTTAAAACTAAGAGCTTATCCGCAAATAACTTCCCCCCCTTTACGAAAGGGGGGAAGGGGGGATTTAAAGTGTCAACCCTGGTCAAATCTCCCTCTTTGCAAAGGGGGATTTTATAAACAATACTTATTTACGGACAAGTTCTAAATTAATCTTCTTTTTCACTGGTTGTGCCTGCAATTGGCAGGTTTGATGATCTCGTTGTGAACAAGTATTTAGAAAGGCAAGACAAATCATTTATCTTGCCTTTTTTTGTTTAGTCATTATAATAAATTATAGAAATCCAACCTAATCTAAAAAGAGGTAAAAAGATGAACGAAAGAATTATGATTGATCCAGAAATTCAACATGGCAAACCAGTTATTCGGGGGACCAGAGTTCCCATTACACGCATTATTGGAGGGCTTGCCTGTGGTATGACAAAAGAAGAAATCATACGGGAATACGAAGTTACAGAAGAAGACATCTGGGCTGCATTGAACTACGCTAATGAATTGATCGAAACTGAAGAATTTCATCCCCTTCCAAGATTGTCTGGAGAAGGTAATGCGCTTTCTGGTTGATGGGGATCTTCCTCGTTCCACAAAAATATTGCTTCAACAATACAAACATGAAGCGGTAGATGTGAGAGATATTAATCTTCGAGGAGCAAAAGACTACCAAATTGCAAGTTATGCCCGTACCAACGGCCTTTGCATATTAACGGGTGACTTCGATTTCTCCGATGTTCGTAATTACCTCCCTTCCCAATATGCTGGATTAGTGGTTCTTAAGCTTCCCAAGAATGCAACTGCCTCCTTAATCATAAAGATAGGGGTAAATATGAAGAGGGTCTGGAGGGTTATCAAGATAGATTTGCCAGACCTTAAGTCCAAGATCTCAAGAATTTGGGAAGATATATCATAGGATTAAAACGCTATGGGCCATGCACTTTGCCTGCCCTCCACAAGGCTACTGCAGGCGGGCGCTCTGCGTTTCGGTGAAAGACTATGTATCTCTCAATCATAATTCCAATGTTTAATGAGTCTGAAAATGTAGAATCTACCCTGAATCGGGTTGAGGAAGCATTGGTTTCTTTTAACGGAACTTACGAAATTATTGCAGTCAATGATGGGAGTTCTGATAATACCTTCGAAGTCTTGAATAAATTGGCAGAAAATAACGAAAGGGTTAGAGTAGTTTCTTATCCCAAAAATATCGGCCGTGGAATGGCATTAAGGAAAGGTTTTAAGGAATCGAGCGGAGAGATCATCGTTTCCATTGATGCCGATCTAAGCTATAGCCCTCATTATATACTCGATTTTGTAGAGACATTGAGGAAAGAACCTGACATTGATTTTGTTCTGGCCTCTCCATACATGCCAGGGGGAGGCGTTGAGAATATTCCATTTCTTAGATTATGGATCAGCAAGTTTGGAAACAAGATACTTCGATTGGCCATGCCGAATCGAATTTACACCTCCACTGGGATCTTCCGTGCCTATCGGAAAAGAGTACTCGAATCCCTTGAACTTGAGTCGGATGGAAAAGAAATCCATCTCGAAATCCTTTCGAAGGCATTGTCTCTCGGATATCGGGTGAAAGAGATTCCGGCGGTTCTAACTGCGAGGAAGAGAGGGAAATCAAAATTTAAATTTAAGAAGACGGCTACTTCGCACCTGGTCTTTTCATTCTTCGAGAAGCCAATGATTGTATTCGGTTTTCTTGGTTTGCTGATCCTCGGAATTGGGTTGCTGATTGGTCTATATATAGCCTATCTTAGGTTTACAGGAGAATTAACTCCTGGAAGACCTCTGATCACCTTCGCTATCCTCTTAATCTTAGGTGGAATTCAGATACTTTCTTTTGGATTTATTGCTATCCAGATTGTTTCGCTTAGAAGGGAGATATTACGGGTACAGAAAGAGAACCTGGAATTAAGAAAAGATCTGAAAGACTTGAACAACGGTAAGGGTCAAGGCTAAGATGCCAGTTTAGGACAAAGGTTAGGTGTTTTGGCAAAATAGTGGGGAAAGGATGACGCAAGAAAGAGAAAAATCCATAACAAGTTTTCGAGATTTGCAAGTCTATCAGAATTCTTACAGTGCATGTATTGAAGTGATGACTAAAATTATTCCAAGCTTACCGGAATCAGAGAAATTTGATTTAAAGAAACAATTAAGCAGTTCTGCTAAAGCCATTCCAAGACTGATTGCAGAGGGATATGCTAAAAGACATCAGAAATATGGATTCCAGAAATATTTAGACGACGCAATGGCGGAATGTAATGAAACTATTGTTGGGATGGAGATGTGCCGAGATATTTTCGGAAACCATATCGATAAAAAGTTATGCCAGGAATTAGTAAATATATATGATGTTTGTGGAAGACAGTTGTATAGACTCCGCGAAGCCTGGAGCAAATTTCCAAAAGAAATGAAGAAATAACTTACGGATTCCTCATTCATGAGCGATGAAAATGGTATCTGGGTTAGGAGTCAAGATTTAATGACTAACGACATAACCTAATTTCTAAACCGGCCTCCTAACCTTAACCTTTACCTAATACCATATGCAAAAAAGATCAATCTTATTCCTAACTAATGCCTATCCGGATTTTGAATCTTCCTATCGTGGCATCTTTATCAAAAAAATGGCCTCATTATTACAAGAGGAGGGGTATCAGATCTCCGTAGTGACTCCGAAGATTTATAGAGGTTCTCCTTATTTTGAAGAGCAGGACGGAATTAAGGTTTATCGTTTTCCTTTCTTTGCAAGAGATAAACTCTTGATTGAGCATAAAAAGATTCCCTATTTGAGAATGGTTCTTTATTTCATCACCGGGTTCTTCTTAACCATTTATGCTATGTTCAAAAACAAATGTAATGTGATCCATGTACATTGGGCAATTCCGACAGGCCTGATTGGGTCTTGGGTTGGCTCTCTTTTAAAAAAACCTTTTATCGTAAACATCCATGGTTCCGACCTTAGAATGGCTATAGAAAGACCTGGATTTCTCAGAAAAATATTTGTCTACGTATGCAAAAATGCAACTCACCTCAACTGTGTTTCAGAAGTGCAGGAAAAAGAGATGGAACAACTGGGCATCCTGAGTGAGAAAATCTCAATCATCCCAATGGGTGTGGATGAGGAATTTTTAGAAATGGGAAAGAATAGGAAAATAGAATTAAACAAACGGCCATTCACTATTCTTAGCAATCGAAATCTTTTGCCACTCTACAATATATCTTTATTGATTCGAGCCATTCCAGCAGTACTCAAAGAAGAACCAAATACAAAGTTTATAATTGCCGGTGATGGGCCGGAGAGGGATAATTTGGAAAAGGAGGCGAAGAACTTAAATGTAAGCTCATTTATAAAATTCTTAGGTCGCGTCCCTCACGAGAAAATGGCTGGTCTTCTGGGCCAAGCAGACATTTATGTCTCAACATCTTTATACGATGGAACTTCGGTTTCCTTGCTTGAGGGAATGGGATCTGGAGCCTTTCCAATCGTTACAGATATTCCTGCGAACCGGGAATGGATTACTACTGGCCAGAACGGATTTTTAGTCCCTGCGAATGAAGAAAAACTTTTAGCGAAGAAAATAATAGATGCCATTCGTGATAGAGCATTGTTGGAAAAAAGCAGAATGGTAAATCTTTCTATTGTCGAGGAAAAGGCCCTCTGGTCGGTGATTATTGAAAAAATTAAAAGGATGTATCATGAAACCCTTGATTTAGGAACATCCTAATACAGGGCTGCGCTCCTGATTCGTTATCTTTTTTGCTTGACCATTGCTTGAAATAATGACAGTATTAACCCTGTTGTTGCATAAAGGTGTGGTTGAATCAGCTGTATACCACCACGAAAAGTCGGTTTCCGCCACTTTGATGATACCTTTCAAAGGTCACTATTTGCTTGATCCAGTGGATCACATTGATTTAACGGCTGTGCCTCTATGGGTAAGGGTTTGATGGACCCCGTTAGAAATTTCAGCAGGGGATTAAACCCCGCCCTCCGGGGTGGAACCCCCTACGGGGCGGAACCCGGAATTATTTTAAAATCTAACTCCGCTGCAGCCGCCGGCCCAGAGGGCCTCTCTCCGAGCCATGAGGCTCTCTGAGCCGGCGGCTGGCCCGGAGGGAGCAGCGGGGCATTATTTCTAACGGGGTGAATCTAAGCGCCGAATTTAATGCAACAACAGGGTTAATTCAGAAAAGCACCTACAAACATTGCTAATTCAAATAGTTGTCTCCTCTAACTCAAATAGGTAATTTATTGATGGAAAGAAGTAAGGACTGGATGGATCAGGCTGTGGGAGATCTGGAACATGCTCAGAGCGATATGGATCGGGGTTTTTACAATTGGGCTTGTTTCTCTTCTCAACAGGCTGCCGAAAAGGCTGTTAAAGCTGTCTTCCAGAAGATGGGGGCGGAAGCATGGGGGCATTCGGTTTCAGATCTGCTTTTGGAACTTTCAAAAAGGCATCCCGTTCCGGAAGAACTTGTAGATGGCGCATTAGAGCTTGATAAAGCTTATATCCCAACAAGATACCCCAATGCCCACCCGTCTGGATCTCCTAAGGATCGTTATACCAGGGAGGAGGCAAGGAGGCTCATCGCTCATTGTGAAAAGATTATCAGGTTCTGTCAGGATATTCTATCCCGAATTTGATAAAGAAAAGTTAATTCAAATCCTTAAGGAAAGACTAAAGGACCTTAAAACGAAGCTCCCTCTCGATAAGGTTATTCTATTTGGTTCTTATTCGAAAGACCAGTATACCGTAGGCAGTGATATTGACCTCTTGATTGTGTATAGTGGTAAGGCAAGACAGGATGCTTATGCCATAGTAAAGAAGACAATTAACATTCCACGCCTCGAGCCCCATCTTTTTACAGACGAAGAATCTAAGATATTAAAACCTACTCTTGATAAGATGACAGAGAAGGGAGTTGTATTGTTTTCTAAATAATACTTCATGACGGGATCGTCACCCACAAACGATGAAATAGAATTTACCCCGTTAGAAATAATGCCTCGCTGCTCCCTCCGGGCCAGCCGCCGGCTCAGAGAGCCTCATGGCTCGGAGAGAGGCCTTCTGGGCCGGCGGCTGCAGCGGAGTTAGATTTTAAAATAATTCCGGGTTCCGCCCCGTAGGGGGTTCCACCCCGGAGGGCGGGGTTTAATACCCCGCTCGGTTTCGAGTCGCAACGACTTGAATTTCTAACGGGGTTTACAGCAGTGATTCGTAGGGGCGACATTTATGACGTCTTTATCCTGTCGCCTTTAATGGGAAGAAGTCATTTATAAAAAACAAACGTGCAATTGGACGACATAAAGACCTCGCTGATATTGAATTGTTAGGTGAAAAAATTTAGTCTTTTCTAATCAGATGTATGCCAGTTGATCTATGAATAAGTCCTATGCCAGAGTTGCCAGAACTCTTAAGAAACTTAACCTCCTTTAGGGGCAATGAAGATCTCTCTCTTCTCCATTTATCACGCCCTATTAAAGGAGTGTGAGAATCTCTAAAATGGCATAAGTATTGCAGTAAATCATCTCGTGATTTAAACTTCATGGAAGCGATTAAGTGGCTCCTAAGGCGATTTGTTAATTATTATCAATGGGTTAGCTAATTTATTTTTTTTCTTTTCATTGTTCAAGCGATGAACGAATTACGAAAATAGTCCTTTGATTTACAAAAGTTGCCAAACTATACATGAAACTAGATAATCCGAGCACCTTCAAGCCCTCAAACGAGATAAGAGATCTTCGACTCCTTGAAGAGTTGGAGAAAAATCCTATCGTGTCACAACGTGAGCTGAGTCACAAGTTCGGCATCGCCTTGGGGGTGACGAATGCATGCCTAAAAAGGATGGCTCGGAAGGGATTGATTCGAATCCGAGGTTTCAACCATAGGAAAATCGGATACTATTTAACGCCAAAAGGTTTTGCAGAAAAAGCGAAACTTACTCTAAATCTCATTTCTCATATCGTGCAACACTATTCAGAATTGAAGAAAATTATTAGTCAAAGGCTACTTGAGATGCAACGCAATGGGTTGCAGCGGGTAGTTTTTTATGGGGTAAGCGATGAGATGGAAGTTGCCTACATTACTCTTCAGGGAGTGAATCTGAAGTTAGTAGGAATTGTTGAAGACGATGAGAAAATAACACCTCGAATTATCTTTGGCTATGAAATAGAACCTGTGAGTCGTGTTCAGGAACTCAAACCCGATGGCATCTTGATTACCTCTTTAACTGAGAACCAACAGAAAAGGGAGAGACTCGGAGGTATCTTGAAACAAAATTCGATCTGTATAAAAGATATATGTTTTCCCTAATTTAGAATGAGACATTCATTAAGGTGCTTTTTCGGGTGGATTGGATGAAGGTCATGACAGCCATGTATACGATTAGAAGAGGGGGGGCTTACGACAGATTCATTATGATGCTTGAGGCCTTTTTGGAGAGAAATTGCGAGACGCATTGTATCTCGCTTACACCCATCCCGATCAACCATTCTTATTTTCATAATCATGTCATGTATCTTCCTCTTAAAACGGTAGAAGGATTTATTGCTAAATTGGCGGTGGTATGTTTATTCCCTTTATGGTCTTTCTGGATCGCCTGGAGGAAGAAGATTGATCTTATCATCGCTTTCGGATCTCTCTATGCCTTTCTGCAAGGTTTTTCTAATTGGATATTGAAAAGACCCATGGTTACATTCATCAGGGGAAGCTCCTATTTTGGCTTGACAATCCAAAATTCACCCCAATACTTTCTTCATCTCAATAAGATAGTTGAATATCTGGGGCTTCTATTTTCTGACCGGATCATCACCAATAATATAGCTGCCAGGGATGAGATTTTAAAGAGCTTAGGGAAGAGGAAGAACATCGATGTTCAGATTCTGTATAACAATATTCCACCAATGAACATTCGTGAACCAGAGGATATTTCGAAGACGAGAGGGAAATATGGCATCCCTGAGAATGCAAAGGTTTTGGTGACAGCTGGTATTCTAAACCGGGGTAAGAATATCGAAACCCTTATAGAATGTCTACCGAAAATTGAAGTGAACAACATTTATGTCTTGATCGTAGGAGACAGCTCAACAGAACCCGATTTGCGCTATAAGAATTCATTACAAGGATTGGCAAAAAAATTGGGGGTTGACAAACAAGTCTTTTTTACGGGCTGGCTTGAAAAAGAAGATTTGTGGAAGATTTATCTCGCCTCCGATCTTTTTATATTACCTTCATTGAATGAAGGGATGCCCAATGCCATGTTAGAGGCCCTGGGATTGGGGTTGCCTTGCCTCGGAAGCACGATACCAGGAGTTAAGGATATTCTCCAGTATGAGGAATTGATGTTTGATCCTCTGGAGGAGGAGAGTCTCCTTCAGAAAATTCAGGGGTTTTTCTCTGACAGACAATTTTTTGATAAAGTGAAGAGATTATGCCAGGAAAGAAAGGACATCTTCGTCTTCGACTGGGAAGAAAGGGTTTTTGAGATGATTACGGGGACCCCCACCAGTCTTATTAAGTAGGGATGGTTGATCAGTAGATTTGAAAAGTAGAGGGGTGAGAAAAGGTGATGGATGCATTGCGTATGCACCTTGATTTCCGGAATATCTGGCAGCAACAATCGGTAAATCGTCGCATCTTTGCTACCATGATTACAGTAGGTGGCTTCACCTTTGTGGTGAACCTTGCAGCTACTGCCAAAGAGTTGGTGGTTGCTAACCAATTTGGGACTGGCGATGTCTTAGACGCTTTTCTTATAGCCTTTTTACTCCCATCGTTCGCCATTAACGTAGTGATGGGGTCCTTTAACGCTGCCCTCATCCCGACTTTTATCCATGTGCGCGAAAATGAGGGACTAGAGAAAGCACAACAACTTTTCTCCAGTGTTACGGTCTGGAATACCGTCGTACTCGTTATCGTTTCAGTCCTCCTGGCTATGGCATCTTCCTTCATCTAAGCAAGCGTTAACGCGTTCGATATTTTTCGTCTTGCTACCCATTTTGGCTATTAGTGGTTTAGGCATAACATGGGCCGCTGTCCTTAACGCGAGTGAGCGCTTCGCCCTTGTGGCTATATCGCCGATGATCAAACCTATAGTAACGGTGGCGTTACTTGTCGTGATGAGCAAGATATGGGGAATTTATGCCCTTGCCGCAGGTACGGTGGGCGGGGTCGTGCTGGAGGCGGGACTTTTGGCGTGGGGTGTAAGACGGCGCGGGTTTCACCTTGTCCCACGCTGGCATGGCTTAACCCCTCCTATGAAGAAAGTAATAAACCAATATTTGCCGATGGTCGCTGGTGCATTCTTCATGAGCAGCACAAGCCTGGTAGACCAATCCATGGCAGCCATGCTTGGGGCTGGGAGCGTCTCGACTTTGAACTATGGCGGCAAGGTCTTAACGTTAATTCTCGGAGTAGGTTCTATCAGCTTGGGCACAGCAGTATTTCCTCATTTCTCACGTATGGTTGCAGCTTCCGATTGGGCTGGTATTCGATATACCCTCAAGACATATACTTACTTGATCCTGCTTGTCACAATTCCCATTACTTTCATTCTTGTTTTTTTCTCGGAGTCACTCGTGCGCTTCTTCTTTGAAAGAGGTGCCTTTACATCAGTGGATACATGGCGGGTTAGTCAAGTGCAGGCACTCTTCTTATTGCAAGTACCGTTTTATTTCTTGGGCATATTGATGGTACGGCTCATTTCTTCGCTAAAGATGAACCTCTTTTATTTACTGCTCCATTATGCTTTACAAACAAATTAAGACTTTGGAATAAAGTATGGAAACAGTAAAATGTAATCTGTGCGGTTCAGATAATTATCGAGTTATCTATTCCATGCCGGACGCCCGTTATTTTGTCAATGAGTGGTTTAACGTAGTTGAGTGCATTAATTGTGGACTTGGCTTTGTAAATCCAAGACCAACCCGTTCCGAAATCGCAAGATATTACCCATCATCTTTTTATGATTATTTTGACCATGAGCGAGATTATCATTTGCACCGTTATGCGGCTGAAGCGAAATTCCTCCCAGAAATTGCTTTGAATAATGAGAGATTGTTGTTAGATCTTGGTTGCGCAAATGGTGATTTTCCGAGATTCATGCAAAAACGTGGATGGAAAGTTGAAGGGGTAGAGGTGTCTCAAAACTCTAAACCGATTTTTGATTTTAAAGTCTATAAAGAAGAATTTAAAGAGATACCGATAGATGAGCCACGGTACGATGCTATAACGGCATGGGCTGTCTTGGAGCATGTCCACGATCCAATGGCATATTTCAAAAAAGCATCTCAAGTGCTGAAATCTGGAGGAATCTTTGTATTTTTGGTGACAAATTTCAAGAGCGTTTCTTCTCGTTCCCTTTTCCTTGAGGATATACCACGGCATCTATACTTCTTTACCGGTGGACCGATACCCAATTTACAAGACCCCACTTTTTTGAGAAAGATAGTCTTAAGAACTGCTGGATGAAGAATCTAAAGTACATAATTTCCAGTCCACTATATGTGGTTGACCGGCTTTTGATGCCGATCTATGAAAGATATCAGATTATTTCTAAAACATATGGAATCGTAACCTATGTTGCGAGGAGACATTAACTTTGGATAAGGCAGGTAAACAATACTGGGATAAGACCTGGGGAACTTATGATATACCTAAAGAAGTGAATCCACGACACGGAGGATTACCTAACTATGTTAATCGGCGCTTCCACGAATATTTTTGTCAAATATTTTCTAACATGAACACTCAAGGGAAAAAAGTTTTAGAAATAGGCTGTGCAAGGTCCGTGTGGTTACCTTATTTTGCAAAAGAATTTGGGTTTAAAATTTATGGAATTGATTATTCTGAAATAGGTTGTCAGCAGGCGAGGGAAGTATTGTCCAATGCTGGTGTAGAAGGTGAAATTGTGTATTCAGATTTATTTTCTCCTCCTGAATCATTAGTAGAGACCTTTGATGTTGTGATTTCGTTTGGTGTTGTTGAACATTTTGAGGACACATCAAGGTGTATCAAAGGAATTTCAAGATTTTTGAAACCCGGTGGATTAATGATAACAAACATTCCTAACCTAATGGGTTTGATGGGGTTAGTTCAAAAAATAGGCAATCAGGATGTTTTTTGCAAACATGTGCCTTTATTCCCAAAAGATCTTGATAAAGCTCATCGATGTAATGGACTTCAAGTCGTTTCATGCAATTATTTTCTTTTTGCAAATTTTGGTGTTTTGAATCTTGAGAATTTAAGGGGAAGTAGATTGTTCGAATGGGTAATTTATTCACGATCTTGGTTTAATAACGCAATATGGACTTTGGAAAAAGTAATACCCTTTTTAAAACCGAACCGATGGAGTTCACCCTATATTAATTGTGTTGCAACCAAATAAACGTATGATACCAATAAATTACCCTTATCTTATTTGTTGATGGAAGTAGGTCCGAAATGGGTGAAGATTTAAATAAGCGTGATATTAAAAATCGGTTTGATTTTGGGAAAAACTGGACAAATTTTCTTTCACGATTGGATGAAACACGTATTCTCGAAGCTGAGAGATCACTTAGACAAATGCTGGAGTTAAAAAGTTTGGTAGGCAAGACCTTCCTCGACATTGGTTCAGGCAGCGGGCTGTTCTCCCTTGGTGCCAGAAGATTGGGTGCTAAAGTCCACTCCTTTGATTACGATGCCCTTTCCGTAGCCTGCACCAAGGAATTAAAAAACCGTTTCTTCGGCAACGACCTGAACTGGACCATCGAGCAAGGGAATGTTTTAGATAAAAATTATCTGGGGTCCTTAGGCCAATTTGACATTGTCTATGCATGGGGAGTGCTGCACCATACAGGGAATATGTCACAGGCCCTTGAAAATGTGGTTCCTCTGGTGGTCGGTGGGGGGAGGTTATTCCTTTCCATTTATAACGACCAGGGTACGTTGAGCCTTTTTTGGAGGGTATTAAAAAAGTTTTATGTCCAATCCTCCAAACCAATTAGAATATTGGTCGTCCTGTGGATCGGGATGATTTTAGAATCCGGTGCCGCAATCAATCGGTTGATCCGAAAGCAGAACCCCTTTCCATTTAAATATTGGGCGGAGAAGAAAAAGAGCAGAGGGATGTCTGTCTGGCATGATCTTGTGGATTGGGTCGGCGGTTATCCCTTTGAGGTTGCAAAGCCTGAAAAAATATTTGAGTTTTACCAAGGGAGGGGATTCCTCCTTAAGAAATTAAAGACCTGCGGGATCAGCTTGGGATGTAATGAGTTCGTTTTTATGAAAGCATTTTAATCTGGGTTATATCAAACAAAAATATAGTCTATGAAAGTGCTCATGGTCATTTCACAATTTTATCCTATGATTGGTGGGGCTGAGAAACAGGCTCAGATCCTTGCCAGAAAATTGATAGAAAGAGGGGTGACCGTCGATATTGTAACAGGATGGTGGAAGTCCGGAACCGCCCGGAAAGAAAAGATCGATGGGATTCAGGTCTTTAGAAATTTTGCATGTTGGGGGATGTTCGGGATAAAAAGGATTCGAACGATGGGGGCACTTATCTATATGATGAGCCTCAGTCTCTTTCTTATTCGTCGTAAAAAAAGGTACGACCTGATCCACATTCACCAAGTCCTCTATCCAGCCTTTGTTTCGGCTTTGATTGCGAAAGGCATTTTTGACAAACCCATTCTTGTGAAAATGGGATGCTCCGGACTGA
>JBEKWN010000116.1:0-8893 GCA_049513055.1 Thermodesulfobacteriota bacterium | reverse complement strand
CTGGAAAGGAACCAGATCTGACTGAGCCTGTGATTCTTAAGAAGGGAAGCACTGTGGGAGAGGTTGCCCTCTCCATCCATAAAGACTTTGTTGCCAAACTTCGATATGCAAAGATCTGGGGCCCTGGGAAATTCGATGGACAAATGGTCAAGCGGGATTATCCCGTCAACGAGGGGGATGTGATCGAACTGCATATCTGATGCTTCGCGGAATATTGGAATAATGGAACATTGGAATAGTGGGTCTAAAAGAAGTTAAAATCTGTTACCCATCATTCCAGTATTCCAACATTCCATCATTCCAGGGTTAATAAACAGATGGCATTGCTTACACGAAGACTTTTTCTAAAATATCTTTTGGGACTACCTCTCCTTTCCTCCTTTCCTTGGGGAAAATAAGCTTCAAGGAAATGGGAGAAAAAGGCCGTTATCTGGCCACCCTTCAAGGAGAGACCTTAGGCGTCCTGGGGTGGGTGGCCCGTTATCGAGTGGACACCTATCGCTCCATTATGGAAGAAGTAGAAGGAGGGAGACGCCTTCGATCCATATCATTCGAAGAAGATGTGAAGATCGGAAACAATTTGAGGAGGCGTACTCACTTCTTCGATTATCAAAAGCGAAAATGGATTAAGGTGAGACAAAGAAAGGATGGTGTTAGGGTGAGGCAAGAGGTAGAAATTCCTCCAGGAATGGTCTATGACGATTTCATCACGGCCTCTTATAACTTTCGTTATGGTGTTTATGGGGAGATCGAAAGAGGTAAAAAATATACAGTGGCCACTTTTCCCAAGAAGGGCCCTTCCAGTTACGAAGTGAGGGTGGCTTCAAAAGAAGAGGAGGAGAAGAGGAAAAAATCTGAGCAATTTAAAGATGGAAAAGAGTATTATGTTAAACTTTTTCTGGATCCGGAGGTCACTCATTCCAAAGAAGGTCTCATTGAAGGATGGTTATCGAAAGAACTCTACCCTATAGAGGGGAGGATCAAAAATGTCATGCTCGTCGGGGACGTGAAGGGAACCCTCATTAAGAATTCAAGAGGATGATTCAAATTCGGAATTCGGATTGCGGAATGCGGAATAAAAAATCAGAAAAGATAGCGAAGGGCAGATTCATAATTCCGAAATCCCCATTCCGAAATCCGCAATAAAGAAACATGGATACTCAATCCAGATATTTTAGACTGCGCCGAGAGAATATCGCCTATTTTAAATTCATTATCGAATCCTATGAAGGGATGGCTGTTGTGAGGACTAAAGATCCTCATGAGGCGATCGTGGAGTTGATGGTGGCTCCGGGATGGGAAAAAGATTTAGAGGAGGTGTTAGAAGGCCTCCAGAAGGAGATGACCATTGAACCCTTACCACAGGAATATTATCTTCATAAAAATGGGCGGTCTTAAATTTGAAGCACGAAATTCGGGCGAAGCATCCCACAGGGATCAATTCGAAACAAGCACGAATGTTCAAAATCCAAATGACAGAAACAAATAAGAATTGTTTTGAAATTTGAATTTTGGATTTGTTTCCTGGATTTCGATATTCGGATTTCGGATTTTTATGGTTACGCTGATTAGGGGAATAAGATGATCGAAGATATTCCGTATCAGAAGATCTTGAAAGAGGTCCTGAGAGAAGGAGGGGAGTTTGCAGATCTCTTTTTTGAACAGACCCATTCGGTGGTGATCATCTGTGAAGAAGATCGGATCGAGAAAGTCATTTCAGGTTTGGACATGGGGGTGGGGCTTCGAGTCCTCTTTGGGAGAAAGACATTTTATGGTTTTACCACAGAGATCTCAAAGGATTCCCTTTTCGATTTAGCCAGAAGGATAAGTCGGGCTGCAAAAGAAGGCGGAGGGGAAAAGGGAATTGGTCTCCCGCGGTCACATCGACCCGCGCTTTCGTCTCTTCCGATTTCCAAATCTCTTTTTCCGGTTCAGAAGCCTCCTGAGAGATTTTCAATGGAAGAGAAGGTTTCAGTGTTGAAGCGGGCTAATGAGGTGGCCCGGAGGATCGATCCACATGTTCAGCAGGTGAAGGTTCTCTATCGGGATTTCAATCAGAAGCTTTCCATTTCGAATTCAGAGGGGCTCTTCATAGAAGGGGAGAGGGTGGGGACAATTCTCTCTGTCCAGGTCGTTTCTGCCAAAGGGGATGTCCTTCAGACTGGATATGAGCCAATAGGAGGAACGATGGGCTTTGAACTCTTTGATCTTCATCCTCCAGAGAAAGTGGCCGAAGTGGCTGCAAGGAGATCTCTTCTCATGCTTTCAGCCAAAAAAGCACCAATGGGAAGGATGGCAGTGGTCTTATCGAGCGAAGCAGGAGGTACCATGATCCATGAAGCCATTGGCCATGGATTGGAGGCAGATCTCGCTCAGCAGGGGCTCTCCGTTTATTCCAAGAAAATTGGGGAAAAAGTTGCATCCTCTCTTATCACCGTGGTAGATGATCCTACCCTTCCTCAAAAAAGAGGGTCCTATGCCTTCGATGACGAAGGGGTCGCTTCTCGAAGGACAATCCTGGTGGAGGAAGGAATCTTGAAAGGATATCTTTACGATCGGCTATCCGCTTTTGAAGACGGGGTGGAGTCGAGTGGAAATGGAAGGAGAGAATCTTACCAAGATAAGCCCATCCCCAGGATGAGCAACACGATGATCCTTCCTGGAAAGATGGGGCTTGAAGAGATTGTTCATTCTGTAGAGAAGGGATTGTTTGTGAGGAAGATGGGCGGTGGGCAGGTCAATACAGTCAATGGGGATTTTATCTTTGAAGTCAATGAGGGATATTTGATTGAAAAAGGGAGTGTCGGAGAAGCGGTCCGGGGAGCAATTCTCATTGGCAATGGACCACAGGTACTGAAAGAGATTGATATGGTCGGCAATGATCTCGGGTTTGGGATTGGAACCTGTGGGAAAGATGGCCAAGGAGTTCCAGTATCCGATGCCCAACCCACTCTAAGAATTCCCGAACTGGTAGTAGGAGGTCAACAGGATCTTTCTTGAGGAGAGATAGGGTACGGATTTGTCAAATCCAATTTTTTCAGGCCTTCTGAGGGATTATTTGAAGATTAACGATTTATCTTGACATTCAGTAGAGAATAGTATATAAGGAAGTCAAACTTAGTTGCAAAGAGTCCTTTTTAGGACGAAAGAGGAACCCGCAAAGAACTCCAAACAGCTTCTTTGCGGGTTTTTTTATGAAGTCTCGAAGAGTCTCTTACCAGAATCTACCAAAAGCTGGCAAAAAATGGGGAAGGAGGTGCTGGATCTAAAAAGAGGTGCGGGATCTAAGGGTCTGATATTTCTACTAACCACTAACCAAAGAAAGGGGAACATTGTATGCATTTCATAAAGATCTTCATATTCATAGCTTTAAGTCTGTCCATTGGAATTTTTGGTTGTACTAAGGAGGAGAAGAAGATGGAGGGTCCCAAACAGGAGCAAGTCACAAAGAACTTGGCTCCCCAGAAGTCTGAGCTTAAGGGTCAGAATTTTTTTGTGGAACTTAGCGACCTTAAAGTCCTCACGGTCGTAGACACAGCTTCTAAAGAGATCGTCGAGACGCCGAACCTCAGAGGTAACATCAAGATCACCAATAAATCGAAAGATATCCTGGATATCCAGGCGGTCACCCTCGAGTACCTGGATGAAGCCGGGAAGCCAATCCCTTTTAAAACTGGAGAGAAAATTGATAAGGTTTATCCGTTTTGGAAGGCTCTTCCCCCTGAAGGTATTGCCGAGGGGACTTTGGACGTCACGATCCCAAAGATGGCTATCAAGGGAAAGGCTCTGGGAAAAATAGAAATCAACCTGGTCTACGTCCCGTCTCCTCTTAAACGAGAGACTTTGACTTTGTCTGAAAAGGTTGAATAGTCCCTGATATCAATTCATGGGGCTAAGCAGAAGGGCGTTATTTTGATCACGACATAGGGGAATAGATACCCCCTGTTCCCCTATGTTGCCAATCTGCCTGTCGTAGAGAGGCGGTTTGGGGTATTACACTCTACTTGTTATATCGAAGGAGGCTATGGGAGCATGGGGTAGCCGATCAAATCGGCTGGAGGTTACGATGATAACATCATTGTAAAAGAGTCAACTAAAGCGGAGCAATATTCTGAAAAAAATCAAAGTTGAGGGCGAAGTGGATAAGGGACAGGAAGTAATCGTTCGCTGCGAAACTGCCACTCTAAGATGGAAAGGGCTCGAATCTCGCATAGCGATATGGACTAAAGTTTATAAACCGATTTGATGAGCAAGGGGAGATTGTCATGAAGGTTTTCCATAAAAAGGTGAGAGATCGCTCAACCATTCCCTGCGAGGGCAACTGCTCATACTTGGTTGTTACGGACACTTTGAATTGCCGACAAGATTCAGAAGGTGTAGTAGACATGGAAGAAGTTCGAGGAACAGGCAAATGTCCGTTTTGGCCACAGCAAGAAAGGGAAATCAAATGAACAGGGGTGGGATAGAACCCGTAATCAATAAGGCAGATTGAGGCATAGGCCTTGGGAAGATTGAAATGTTCCTATTGGGCCGATAATCCAAGAAGTTTCATCAAGGACCAAAAAGAATTCAAGATAAGGAGAATGATCATGAATATTTATGTTGGAAACTTATCCCACAATGTAACAGAGGAAAATATTCGTCAGGAATTTGAGGCTTTCGGTCAGGTAAGCTCTGCAAGAATCGTTAAGGATAAATATAGTGGCCAGCCGCGAGGATTTGGTTTTGTAGAAATGCTTGAGCAGACTCAGGCTCAAGCGGCGATTAAGAGCCTTAACGGGAAGGAACTCCTGGGCAAACAGATGAGTGTGAATGAAGCACGCCCTCGCACCGACCAGGGAAGGTTCGGTGGGCAAGGTGGTCATCGAGAGGGGACGGGTTATGGTGGTAGAAGCCGTTATTGATCCAGTTGTTTCCCAATCTCTGAACCGGACAGTGGAAAGAGGTTAAAATGGTACAGCGGAGAAGGCATGGGAGAAAGCATGGTCCAAAGCCCAGCCGTCCAAGCCGCCCTAAATCCTATAAATTGTTTGTGCGGGTTGCGGAAAGGAAGTAGTCGTCCAGGTTCCTCCACCAGGTGACAAAAAACTATTCTGTATCGAGTGCTTCAAAAAATAGAGATCTCCTCGATAAGAGAGAATAACTTCATTTTTAACCCTCAGCAATTTAAAAATAGGGATGTGCTCCTTCTCACTACTGTGGCCGATAGGGGCGAGCTTACATTGGCAATGGTTACATATATATCGTTATCCCCACGATCGGGGTCATAAGTGGTATGGCAATCAATATCGGATAAGTATTTTGCTTCAATGAAGGTAAGTATGTTTGGAGTCTCGATCACAAGATCCACAGCATGCCTGGGAAGCTCTGCAATAAATCTCTTTATCTCATCGTCACTGCCGACCGTTCGCCTTTGGGCAACTACATCCGACGGAGCCAGATGTCTGCGGCGAAGTGCACGACCATGCCAAGAGGGGCTAGAAGACACACAAGAGCAATTGGGACGTCGGTTCTCGCGATCGATCCGAAGTAGACGGCGATCGATGCGACAGCCAGCATCAGGACGATGAAGCTGTTCCTGGCTGCCTTGTCGGCAATTGCCTGTGTCCGTTCGCACCGCGCCGCTGCCGGCCTCGGAGTCTGGTAGCTTTCCTGCCCCTGCTTGGGGTGCGTTGTAGGTCAGAGCTGTGATTCACGGATAGGATTGTGTGTGCTGGTGATGGCCGCCTGGAGGACGGCACAGGGTCGCGCGAGGAAGGGGATTCGCCTCTTAGGCCAGCGACGCCACAAGACGATATACTGGTGGCGGCTGTGTCCCAGATTCCCACCCAGTGAAATTCGTCGCGATGCCTAGTGTCCTGAATCATTAATTCGTATACATATTTTTTAGGGTGTCATTACCACGAAAGTGGGAATCCAGAAAGGAAATACTGGATTCCTGCTTCCGCAGGAATGACTTTTTAAGGAAACGAACTTCTGACTCACCACACTAGCAGTTTGCGGAAAAAGTCAATTTTTTAAGGCTGATCAAAAATGCCCAGACGCAAGTTGAGCTTTGCGAAATCCCGTTTGCGGGGGCGCCTCCTTCGACAAGCTCAGGATAAACTCATCTGAGAAATGAGGCGTACTTGGACGTACGCCGCAATGACGAAGGATAAGGGCAACGCCGCAGATGGGCGTTTTTCAGCAGCCTGATAGGAACTTAGACCCAGGGGTGATACAAGGACGAAAATATGGAAGCAGGCACTCTCATAGGCTACTTCGCAGAACGAGATGAAGCTCGTAGATCTCTACGGGAGCTGCAGAGAAGGGGCTTCCGCCGTGCCGCATTGGTGCACAAGACCGCGGACGGAGATGTACACATATCGGACCCCTTCCTTTGGCGCCGTGCTCTCGGGGTGACCTTGACTGCCATTCTTTTCGGGGGCCTCGCCGGCGTTGCGTCCCTGGTCCTCCACTGGCCGGTGCCGATTCTGAGCGGAAGCCTCGTTACCCTGGTTTCGATCTTTGCAGGTGGATTGATCGGAGCCCTCTTGGGTGGAGTATGGATACGACGATCGAAGTACGGTGTCGAACGAAGGCTGCTTGAGGATTACGCACGTTGGTTGGTGTCCGAGGAGACCGTCCTGATCCTCCAGGGGCCGATTGAAACACTGCGGTTCCCAGTGGCGGTGCTTCGAGAAAGCGGCGACATCCCGCCCGCAGTTTTCGTCCTGCATCCGAAGCGCGAGAATCCAATTGGAGATGTGCGAAGCCCTGGGGTGCCGCTCTCTCCGGCGCAGATCCAGGAGCATGCCCAGCGCCTGGCCATGGACCACGAAGTGGACCCAAGGCCGCGACGAAACGCTGAGCTGCTGAGGCGGGTCGAAAACGCCCATCAATGGATTCATCAGGTATGCTTGGATCTCTCCGAAGCGAGTCGACTGGAACAGGGTGCGCCTCCGACCGCCGAGTGGATCCTCGATAATGAGTTCGTCATCGAGAGCAACGCCCGCGACGTTCGGCTGAACCTTCCTCGGCGTTTTTACCAGGAGCTGCCGGCACTCGCCAACGAGCCCTACCGGGGCCTGCCGCGCATCTACGGTCTGGCGAAAGCACTCGTCTCCTCTGCGGAATTGCGCGTAGACCGGGAGAACATCCTTGCATTTATTGAGGCCTATCAATCCGTGCGCACGCTGACGATCGGCGAACTCTGGGCTGTCCCCCAGATGCTGCGCATCGCTTTGATTGAGAGCATCCAGGATCTCGCCGCCAGCGCTCTGACCGAGCTACGGGAACATGAGATCGCCGACTTCTGGGCGAACAGGCTCATTACGGCCAACCGGCGAGATCCCAAACAGCTCTTCTCTATCCTGGCAGAACTTGCTGCAACCCAACCCGGCCCGAGCCCCTATTTCGCTACTCAACTGGTCGATCATCTCTACGACGAAGACGCCGCGTTAGTGCCGGTCCAGAGCTGGCTGGAGCGCATTTACCGCAAGTCCCTGAGCGAGCTCAACCTGCGTGAGCAAAACCGCCAGACGAAGGATCAGATATCGATCGGGAATGCGTTTACCAGCTTGCGACAGCTCGCCCTGTTGGATTGGAGACGGATCTTCGAGCAACTCAGCCGCGTGGAGGGGTTGCTTCGATTCGATCCATCCGGCGTTTATTCCAAGATGGATTTCGACACGCGCGATCGGTATCGCCGTGCGATTGAAGAGCTCGCGCGTCGGTCCGGTCAGCCGGAAGACCAGGTTGCACGACGCGCCATCGAGTTAGCTACGCAAGCCACACGTGAAGCGACGGGAGATGACCGGCGGATCCACGTCGGGACCTATCTGATGGGTGAAGGAAGGCGCGAGCTTGCGCGGCTCATACCCTGCCATGAGGCGCCACGTTTCCGCGTCCTGCAGTGGGTATACCGCCATCATTCTGCAGTGTACTTTCTTGGGCTCAGCTTCTTCTCCGCTGTATTCATCTCCCTGATCGTCCTGCCTGGTCTGCGCGGACAGACGCCCGGGATCCGGCTTGTGATCGCGCTCCTTTTGCTGATCCCCGTCAGCCAACTCGCACTCGAGGTTTTGAATTACCTCGTCATGCGGCTACTTCCACCCCGAGCCCTTCCAAAGATGGATTTTAAGGTTTCGGGCATTCCTGACGCATTTCGAACGTTGGTCGTTGTGCCCGTGTTTCTGGGGAATGCGGAGACGATCCGGGCAGAGGTGGAGAAGTTGGAAATCCGGTACCTGGCCAACAAAGAAGGCAATCTGCTCTTCAGCCTCTTCACGGACTACACCGATTCGGATCAGGCGCATCGCGAGGACGACGAAAGACTGCTCCAGACTGCGACCGAGAGCCTCGAAGCTCTCAACCATCGGTATGGTGGTGAGCGTTTCTTCCTTTTCCATCGGGACCGCACCTGGAGTGCATCCGAGCAGAAATTCATCGGTTGGGAACGCAAACGCGGGAAGATAGAAGAACTCAATCGTCTGATCGATGGAACGCGACCTGAAGATGCCGATCGTTTGGTATACGTCGGCAACCCGGATCATCTGTCCAATGTGAGGTTCGTCATCACGTTGGACAGCGACACACAGCTGCCTCTTGGCACTGCCCGCAGGATGATCGAGACCCTGGCACACCCTCTCAACCAGCCGCGCTTCGATGCCGCAGGCAGGATCCTGGCCGGCTCTTACACCATCATCCAACCGCGCGTGAGCCCAACGCTTCCGAGCACGAGTGGTTCGCTTTTCAGCCGGCTCTTCGCAGACGCGGTCGGAATTGACCCATACACCAAGGCCGTTTCCGATGTCAATCAGGATCTCGCCGGTGAAGGCTCCTACCATGGCAAGGGTATCTATGATGTGCGCGCCTTCAGTCGAGTGCTGTCTGGGAGGTTTCCTGAAGAGTG
>JBEKWN010000115.1:0-9313 GCA_049513055.1 Thermodesulfobacteriota bacterium | reverse complement strand
GTTTTGTCATTTACCTTCTCTTCCTTTTCTTCTGATTCCTTTCATAGATGATCCTCAGTCCTTCGAGGGTCAGAAATTCATTCACCTCCTCAAAAAAAAATACCAGACTGCATACTGTGAACAGTATTTTTTCCGATGACCTGTTTCGGTTTCACAATCTCTACTCGGGGCAGTTTAGAAGTCCTCTGGAATAATGCCTCTGCCGAAATCCCAATCCCTGGCGCGATGGCACCACCCATATATTCCCCTCTGGGCGAGACGTAATCAAAGGTGGTCGCAGTTCCGAAGTCCACCACAATCAAACTCTTCTTATGTCGCTCGTAGGCGGCCACGGCATTGACGATCCGGTCTGCTCCCACCTCTGCAGGGTTCTCATAGGCAATGGCCATCCCTGTATCAATATCTGGTCCAACGATGAGCGGCTTGACATGAAAATATTTTTCAGCCATCCCCTGCAACATGTCCAAAACCGGAGGGACCACTGAGGAGATGATCAACCCTTCAAAATCTCCCATATCGAGATGATCAAATTGGAAGAGATCCCGAAACATGATTCCCCATTCATCAGCCGTCTTTCCCTTTTCTGTTGCAATCCGCCAATGATCGACCAAGACCTCCCCATCGTAGACTCCCAAGACCGTATTCGTATTTCCCACATCAATGACCAGTAACATAAATTTTCCTCCTAAAAACGTGATTCGTGACTTGTGATCCGTGTCCGTAATTCATAACTTATAACTGCTAACTCTTAACTTTCTTTCTATATTCTATATCTCCTGCCACCACTCTTTTTCGTTTCCCATCCGCCGTTTCTAAGATCAAGGCTCCATCCGAATCCACATCCACTGCAATGCCGCCCAATGTTTCCCCGAAAGAAGTGACTTTGACTCGTCTCCCTTTGAGGTGAGCCCGATCTCTCCATGCCTTCAGAATAAAGGCGCTGCCTTGTTTCATGAAAATCGTATACCACTTTTCTAATTCCTGCAAAAGGGATTGGAGAAAAGCCTTTCTCGAAATCGTCTGTCCCATCTCTCTCTTTAACGAGGTGGCGGCAGTCCGAATCTCTTTTGAAAACATCTTCTCATCCATATTGAGGTTGATACCAATCCCGAGGATCACGAAATGGATTCGGTCCATTTCCGAATTAATCTCATTCAGGAGTCCGGCTACCTTTCGATTTCGGAGAAGGATATCATTGGGCCATTTGATCAATGGAAGGAACCCAGAAAACTTCTGGATGGCATCTGCCGTAGCGATGGCCGCCATCAGGGTGATGAGGGAGGCCTGATGGGGTGGAATTTTGGGCCGTAGGATAACAGAAAGATAAAGATTTAAAAAAGGAGGAGAGAACCATTGTCTTCCCAGCCTCCCCCTCCCTTTTTCCTGCGATTCGGCGACGACCACCTCTCCTTCCTCAGCACCATCGAGAGCCAACTGATAAGCCTTAGAATTCGTTGAATCAAGGGTGTGAAAATGGTGGATCGTTTTTCCTATCCATTTCGTCTTCAGAATGGGTTTGATTTCCGATGGAGTGAGAAGATCGGGTGATCGAATCAAACGGTACCCTGATCGTGTCGAGGCCTCAATCTCATAGCCCAGGGTCCTGAGCCGTTTCATTCTCTTCCACACAGCCGTCCGGCTCACCTTCAAACGACGGCTGATCTCTTCACCGGAGAGAAAGGCGGAAGGGGATTCTCTCAGGAGTTTGAGAATTTCATCATCCATCATAGGTCCTCACGGACACGTGACACGCGACACGTACACGTTATTTCTAACCTATCATTTTGTCATAACGGGAAAATTGCATGGTGAAGGTTCCTCTTCCCTGGGTGAGAGATCTTAAATCGGTTGAATAGCCGAACATTCGAGTCAGGGGAGAGATGGCTTTGATCATCGCAATCTTCCCCTTTGGAGTAATCGCTTCGACAGAACTCTTTCTCGCTTTCAAATCCCCTACCACTTCACCCATGAACTCTTCTGGAACAATAATGTTGACCTCCATCATCGGTTCCATGAGAACAGGTTGCGCCTTGCGACAACCTTCCCGCAAGGCATTCGCCGAAGCAATCTTGAGAGCAAGCATGGATGGATGATCAGAATCAATATTCGCTTTCAATAAAGTGACTCGCAGATCTGTCATAGGATAACCCAAAATCACTCCTACCGTGGAGGACTCTCGAATTCCTTCTTCAACAGAGAGAAGCCCTTCGGCGGGCAGGATTCCCACCAAGGTTTCAGAATGAAACTCAATTCCCTTTCCCCGCCCATTGGGTGAAATCCGCAAAAAGACCTCTGCAAAATGCTTGACTTCGTCCATCTCTTTCATAAATTTAGCTGAGGCCTCTACTTCTTTTTCTATCGTCTCTCGATAGACGACCTGAGGCCTCCCCACATTCACTTCCAAGTGATATTCAGTCAGGAGGCGATTGACCAACACATCCAGATGCAATTCCCCCATCCCTGAGATGATGGTCTGACCCGTATCCTCATCTAACTTGACATGGAAGGTGGGATCTTCTTCGCTCAACTTCTCAAGACATTCAGTCAGTTTTTCTTGATCCCTGCTTGTCCTGGGCTCCACGGCAATGGACATGACAGGTTTATAAAAATCGATGGGCTCAAGAAGAATGGGGTGACTCCGGTCGCAGAGGGTGTCCCCTGTGGTGGTCTCCTTCAATCCCATGACCGCTACCATCTCTCCTGCCTTGGCTTCTTCCACACGATTGCGCTGATGGGCATGCATCTGAAAAATCCTTGAGATCTTCTCACCCCTCTTCAAACGCGGGTTATAAACCTCTGCCCCCACTTTGAGCACACCGGAGTACATCCGGATATAAACCAGTTTCCTGCCCTCGTCCATCATCACTTTGAAGGCTATGGCGGTGAATGACTCTTCCTCCTTAGCCATTCTGACTTCCCTCTCTCCTGTCACAGGATTCGTCCCTTCCACCGGTGGGATATCGAGGGGAGAGGGAAGATAGTCTAAAATGGCATCCATGAGGGGCTGAATCCCCTGATTTCTCAATGCGGCGCCACAGAGGACAGGCACGGCTTTCATCGAGATGGTGGCTCTTCTGAGGGCTGCTTTCATTTCAGATTCTGAAATCTCTTCTCCGTTGAGATATTTATCCATCAGAGGTTCATCTAACTCGGCGATGGATTCGATCAGCCTGGAACGATAAAGGGAGGCCTCTTTCTCCATTCCTTTTGGAATAGAGACCTCTCTGAATTCGACACCCAGGCTATGCTCATCCCAAACAATTCCTTTGGATCGAATCAGATCGATCACTCCGATAAACTGATCTTCCGCACCAATGGGGATCTGTGTGATCAGGGGATTGGCTCCCAGGCGCTCCACCATCATCTTCACCGTTCCAAAGAAATCCGATCCGATTCGATCCATCTTATTGACGAAGGCCATTTTCGGAACCCGATATTTATCTGCCTGGTGCCATACGGTCTCGGATTGAGGCTCCACTCCTTCGACCGCACTGAAGATCGCAATGGTCCCATCCAGCACACGCAATGAACGTTCTACTTCAATCGTGAAGTCCACATGACCAGGGGTATCAATAATATGCATGGTGCTTCCTTTCCATTCGACCGTCGTCACGGCAGAGGTGATGGTAATTCCCCTTTCCTGTTCTTGTTGCATCCAATCCATGGTGGCTGTCCCATCATCCACCTCTCCCATACGGTGGGTTTTCTTCGTGTAGAAAAGGACCCTTTCCGTGACAGTGGTCTTTCCCGCATCGATGTGGGCCATGAACCCAATATTTCTGGTTCGGGCGAGCCGTTTCTCTCCAGCCATCTCTTTTTCTCAATATTGAGCAAAAATATATCTTGGCAATATTAAAGGGATTTTTACGAAAAGTCAACCCTTCGACTTACCGCAATGCCGAGGTTTATTCAGTCCTGAGTGACATCGGAGGACAGAGCGGGGCTTTACACCTTGCCCCAAAAGGGGGGGCCTGGCCCAACCGAATGGGAAAAATTGGAAAAATCCCCTTGACAAATCCGTTTCTTTATTTTAGTAATACTTTAATAAGGTAAGAAAAATGTTTAACTTTTACTTCTTTTATTTTTATTTTGGTAAGGGTCACTCATAAATCCAATCCCGATGGCGGGATGGAAGCCATGGGTGATCATTAAGGCCCCATGGCTTTTTCATTTTTAATAGCCATAGGGGCAACCTTATGGCTTTTTTATTTTTTGAGGTGAGGGGATTAAGAAAGGAGACTTCAGACATGGCCATTTCAAAGAAAGTGAAGACTGCATTGAATGGTGCCTCCTGGGTGAGGCGGATGTTCGAAGAAGGGGAGGAATTGAAAAGACTTTATGGTGAGGAAAACATCTTCGATTTTTCCCTTGGAAATCCTAATCTCGAACCTCCTGCTTCCCTGAAGAAGGCACTGAAAGCCCTTGCCGATTGCCCGATTCCGGGAATGCATCGTTATATGCCGAACTGCGGTTACAGTGATACGCGATGTGCGATTGCTGAATTTCTTTCAGAAGAATCTGGACTTCCTTTCGATGAAAAGCATGTCGTGATGACCGTGGGGGCTGCCGGTGGTCTCAATGTGGTCTTAAAGGCGATCTTAGATGAAGGAGATCAGGTCATCGTCCCTTCCCCTTACTTTATGGAATTCAAATTTTACATTGGAAATTGTGGAGGTGAAATTCGATTGGTCGAAACCAATGGCGACTTCTCACTCAACCTGAAAGAGATTGAGAAGGCGATGGGATCGAAGACCAAAGCCATCCTGATCAATTCACCCAATAATCCAACAGGCGTTGTTTACGATCAAGCCTCTTTCGAAAAATTAGGGAAGTTGTTAAAAAAGAAAAGTAAGGAGTTGGGAAAAACCCTCTACCTCATTACCGATGAAGCCTACCGGCGGATCGTCTTCGATCAAATCCAGCTTCCTATTGCCTTTCGTTACTATCCCCATACGATTCGTGTGACCTCCCATTCCAAAGACCTCTCTCTCCCAGGAGAGAGGATCGGCTATATTGCCGTGCACCCCCTTTGTGAGGAAGTCGACGAGCTGATCTCTGCGATTGTCTTTGCTAATCGAACTCTCGGTTTCGTCAACGCCCCGGCATTGATGCAGAGGTTAGTTGCTCCTCTCCAAAAGAATTCGGTGAACATCAGAGAATATGAAGAAAAACGGGATCTCTTTTACAATTCCTTAACCGCCTTTGGCTACGAAGTGGTGAAACCTCAAGGGGCTTTCTATCTCTTCCCAAAAGCTCCCATCGAAGACGATGTGGCCTTTGTCAAAGAACTTCAATCCAAAAGGATCCTGACGGTTCCGGGTAGCGGTTTTGGAAAACCGGGTTATTTCAGAATTGCCTATGCGGTCGACAAGAAAGTGATTGAAGGGTCCCTCCCTGGGTTTAAAGAGGTGGCAGAAAAATACAGAGCGGGAAAAAGATAAACTTCTAATCTCCTATTTCTCATTATTAATTAATGAAACTCTTGGACCATCTCCCTCCCTCTATCAAAGGCCTTCATGTTTTCATCCAGCGTTCGAGCAGGCAGCAGATCTTGGATGACTAACTCAAACTCTTTTCGATGGATGGGCAATACCTCAATGGCATAAAGGGCTCCTAACATGACGATGTTAGAGAAGATGGGATCGCCCATCTCCAGGGCAATCTCCGTGGCATTCAGCGTCCAGACCCGTCTGCTCAGTTCTTTTATTTTGGCAATCACTTTTGAAACCTCTGGATAAGTGGCATTCCCTGAAATGACGTCCATGGGTTGGATGGGCCGGGTGTTAAGAAGTGTCATCACCCTGGGATTGCCATAGTGATCGAGTATCCTAAGTCCTTCAACTGGTTCCAGTGCGACAAGCAGATCACACTGTCCTTCTGGAATCAGGGGTGAAAATTGGTCCTTTCCTGAGATCCGCAAGTGGCTCATGACCGCTCCTCCACGCTGGGAGGCCCCATAAGTCTCTCCAATAGTGATGACATATCCCTGGGAGATAAGCATCTCCCCCAGAATCTGTGAGGCTAAAACATTTCCCTGCCCGCCGACTCCGCCAATAATGACATTGAAAGGATCTTTTGAGATAAACATCTAAGCTTTCTCCTTCCTGATCGCCGAAGCAGGACAAATCTCAGTACAGACCCCGCAGCCCGTGCAGATGGCTTCATCAATGCGCGCCTTTCCAGTCTCCTTATCCCACATCAACCCAGGACATTTGAAGATGCGTGTGCAGAGTCGGTTGCAACCGCAGGTCTCACCCAGACAGCGATCCTGTTCAACTTCGACCTGAAAAAGTCTTTTTTGATGCTTTGCGCTGACCAAAGCGCATTCACGTTTGAGAATCAAGACCTTGACCCCTTTCTCATCCTGAAGGAGTCTCAAAAGAGTTTCAACCGTCGCCGCTACGTCAAAGGGGTCAACCACTTCCACATGAGCTCCAAAAACTTTACAGATGGCTTTAAGATCAATCACCGGAGCCTCTTTTCCTGTGGCTGTCTCACCTGTTCCTGGATGGGGCTGAAAACCTGTCATGGCGGTGGCGCTGTTGTCTAAAAGAAGAAGCAAGAAGTTGGAACCATTGTAATAAGCATTAGCCAGAGCCGGCATGGCGGCGTGGTAAAAGGTTGAATCGCCACAGACAGCGATCACGGGCTGTTCCAGCCCAAAGCGATTGAGCTGACCGAATCCACAGGCGAGGCCAGTGCCTGAACCCATGGCATGTAACGTCCTCATCAGGCCGAAACCGGAAGGGCCCATTCCCAGGGAGTAGCAGCCGATGTCGCCGAGAACAAAACCGTCTCTGCCGTCTAAAGCAAGAGCGATCTTCACCACCCAGTAAGTGGCCCGGTGCGGACAACCTGCGCAGAAACCGAGTGCCCTGGCAGGAATGAGTTCTGCCGCAGCCTCATGGGCACGCAGGGCATAATCAGCGGGCCGCGGTTCATAATGAACTTGAATAAGATTCTGAATAGCATGGGTGACAATTTCAGGGTTGAGGTCGCCAACGTCAGGGACATGCTTGCTCGCCTTTCCGAAAAAAGACTTGAGCCCCAGAACAAGACAGCTCTGAGCATATATTTCCTTAACATTATTCTCCAGAAAGGGGTCCACTTCCTCGACAAAAAGGATCCGGTCCGCCTTCTTCAGGTGCTCGATAACAAAGCTCTCAGGAAGGGGCCATGTCGTCCCCAGTTTGAGGACACCAACTCTCTCCTGAACATTCAGGTTGATCAATGCTTCCAATGAATACATCCATCCGCTTCCGCTCGTAATGACCATCAATTCGGGTTTTTCAGGACCTCGATAAAAATTGAATGGCGAGTCTTCGGCCATCTGCTTCGCCCTGTTTAATTTTTCATGAAGGAGTTTGTGGTTAGATATTACAGGAAGAGCATGGAATCGCTGAGAGGGCTCAAACCTCGGTTTGGGCCTTGATCGGGGAAGTTCATCGAGACACACATTCCCCCGTGCGTGGGAAACTCGAGTCACGCTTCGAATCAGAACAGGCAGTCCCAGTTTTTCGGAGATCTCAAAAGCTGATTTGGTCATTTCTTTGGCTTCCTGGAAGTTGGCAGGTTCCAGGAGAGGCAGATCGCCCAGTTTGGCATAGAGTCGGGAATCCTCTTCATTGCTTGATGAGACTCCTGCTGGATCATCAGCAACTACCAGGACAAGGCCTCCGCGACTTCCTGAGAGATTGAGGTTGAGAAGGAAGTCAGAAGCCACATTGAGCCCATTTTGTTTCATGGCGCAGAGGCCCCTCAGTCCTGCAAAAGATGCGGCGGCAGCCACTTCCAGGGCAACCTTCTCATTGATTGACCACTCCACATGAAGGCCCAACTCGTCAGCGACTTTGGCGAGTGTGCCGATGATTTCAGACGAGGGGTTTCCCGGATAGGCGGCACACACCTTTACTCCTGCTTCAAGAGCTCCGCGGGCAATCGCCTCATTTCCCATCAAAAGCACTGTTTTCCCGGGAGCATTCTGGCTGATTGAACTCATGGTGTGGCCTCCCCTGATTCGGAAAGGATGCGCTTGATCAAATTGGCTGAAAGAATAAAGTAGTTTTTCTCAATCCCTCCCTTTTCATTGAGGGCATCGAGGGCTCGCCTCTTCTTGAGGAGCGATGCCTCTTTAAGATGACTCAGATTATTCTTGGGCAGAGGTCGTGTCTCGATGACACCCGCCTTCTTAGCCCGTCTTAAGAGATCTTCTCCCATTTCAGTGCGGACAATCACTGTGTTCCAACCTTCCTTGCCTTCGACTGTTCCAACAGAGATGTCTGAGAGTTCAGCAGTCATATCGAGGCAGACCCGGCAACTGGGGCGAATAAATGGGCGAATGTCGTCAACAGGTATCCGGTACAATGTTCCTCCAGACGTTACTTCCAATATCCTTTCAGGAGGCGGTGTGATGTTCAGTTTTTTGATAGAATGGCCGCCAACTCGCTCGTGTAAAAACGCAGTAAATGGTTTATAGTCGAGAGCCCAGGTGCAGAAGAGGCCGATCACCAGATCCACCCGGTCTATAGGAGTTTTCTTTTCAAGTGAAGAAGTTTTCATTCTTGCCAGGGCAAGAACCTGGCAGGGCAAACCCACGATCCCTATTCGCTCCTTTCCCTTCCATGGACCTCTATTCAATGCCTCCAGAGTAGGGCCGGACACATAGCTTGAGCCAGCGCAATTGAGGACTGCTTTGCGACTCGTTATGATCTTTCCCTGAGGGAGAAGGTCTCCATCTCTGGGAGTAAGAATTCCAGACTGAATCATTCCTTCTCGCAGAGCGAAATCAATAAGGCTCGAGACGACCCCTCCGGTTTGAGCCTTCTTTCTCCAGAGTGAATCTTTGGCCCGGGCCATCACAATTTTTTTGACAGGCCCCATTTCAATCTCTTCGTAATTCTTTCCAAATTTTTTTTTGTAAACTTCGTTTAGATCAACTTCAGTTCTCGGACAATAAGCAAAACAGCGTCCCTCTTCCAATTTGCAATCATCGAGTTTAACGACCTTACCCTTCCACGAGCGAAGATAGGGACACAGGGAGAGACAGGCCCCACAGGCAGCGCACAGGTCGCGACCAAAGACCTTCTCTTCAAGTGCTTTAAGACCCTTATTTACTTTTTCTCCAGTTTCCATAAATTAAAAACGAATGACAACGAATAAAGCGAACACCCCTCGCCCACCCCTCCCCCTCGACGGGGGAGGGTTAAAGTGGGGGTGATGTCATCCTATTTTTTGCGTTGGTATTAGTTATCATTAGAAAAATTCATTTGCAAGTAAAATTGTAAAGGGAAATTCTTACAAATTCAAATTGAAG
>JBEKWN010000114.1:0-13670 GCA_049513055.1 Thermodesulfobacteriota bacterium | reverse complement strand
ATGGTATTCAGTCCCGGGATAAACTTGGCGGCAAGGAGAGAACGGGCACCATACCGGGCAAAAATCCTTTTCGTACGTCGAACACAGGAATCAGGGTCTAAAGAGATGCGACAGAGGAAAGATAGAACTTTACCCCCACGACGGAGGCCAACCTGATACCAGAATTGATCGCTTAAGAATGCGGCAAGAAAGGCCAGAATGAAGACAAGGAAAAAATTTAATTTTCCAATACCAGCCAACGCTCCGGCTGCAAGCAGCATTGGAGCAACTGGAATCGGTAAACCGAGTTGCTCAAAAAGCACCCACAAAAACAGGACAATATATCCCTGGTTAATTAAGAATTGAACTACACCATTCATGGTCTATTTCCAGAGGGAACCTGATTCTTTAGAGACATTTATCAATCATTATAATAGACAGATTTCACCATGAGCAAGCCAAATATTTAAAAAGTTGCTAAAAAAAACATTATTGTTTGTCACTCCCACCCCTGCCTACGCAGGGGTAAACTTGTCCCCGCGAAAGCGGGGAGTGGGAGTCCAGACAATGTCCCTACGAAAGCAGGACAAAAACTGGACTTAGATGGAGACGGGCGCGACTCGAGCTCTGCCGTTCAATTCGATTAGGCAAGGAAAGAGTAGTCCATCAGTGGAGGTTTCTCTTAGATTGAAGATTTAAGATTATAGAATGAAAGGGCGGGAGGTTTCCCTGCCCTTTTTGTTTTTCTGTGATCGATCACTTTCCTTTGAGGTATTTGCCGGGGTTCTTCATAAAGTTCTTATAAACCTGGTAATGCTCCGTATCCTCATAACGGAGGGTCTTCACCGGGCTGTGATCAAAACTGTAAATCACGGACCCAGGGCAAGCTAAAAGAATCGGGGAATGGGTGGCAATGATGAATTGGGCATGCCCCAGAGCGCTCATCTCCTGAAGAAGTTTCAGAAGCTCCAACTGGCTTCTGGGTGAAAGAGCGGTCTCGGGCTCATCCAAGAGATAGAGCCCTTTGATCTTGTAACGAGATTTGAAAAAGGACATGATGGACTGTCCGTGAGATTGGGCGATCAAAGATTTCCCTCCAAAATAATCAATCTGTCCGGGATTGTCTGCTTCCCATTCATCTAACAATTGAGCAAAATTACGAAAAATCTGTGATGAAAAAAAGGAGCCTGGGACAATTCCATCCGTCCATTTGACTTCAATATAAAGGAAAAATGTTTCTTCGTATGGATTGATCACAGCGCGGGTTCTTTCAATTCCACTCCAGATATGTATATTGCACCTTCGGGCCAAAGCTTCTAACAAAGTGGATTTCCCTGATCCATTCTCCCCAATAAAAAAGGTAACAGGCGAAGAAAATTTGATGCCTTGAGTCTTCTGAAGCACATCAATGTTAAAGGGATAATAATTTCTGGTCGGGTATTGCTCGGATAACAACCTGACTTCTTTTAGATGGTACAAGTGAGCGCCTCCTCGTCAATGCATAGACCTACCACATCCCAGACCACTTTTCAAGATAACCTGCAAACGAGGCTGAAGGAAGAAATTTCAGGTGGGAAATTAATCGCTAGTTGAGTATCATGAAATAAATCTGGCTAATAAAGACTTGAAAAATGTCACGGCCTCGGGATCAGCACGTTTCATACTCCAAACGTAATCACCATAACCGGCCTGGGCCAATACATATTTACCAAAAGCCAACTGTCCTATGGCGATCTCGCCTGTTGCTATCTGACCTAAACCGAACATCAAACCCACTGCAGCTTGCCCCATAGCATAAAGTCCGGTGGCTCCTTGGCCTAAACCCAAAAGCAAACCAAGACCGAGCTGCCCAATGGCGATGACACCGAACGACGCCTGACCGATGGCAAGAATTCCCATGGCGAGCCTTCCTACTGCCAATACGCCTTTGGCAACAACTCGCTTGCCCGTCTCTGGACATTTGCCACGGGTATAATGCAAAAGAGGAAGTCCGAAGAAAGTGGCGTGAGATTTAAACTCGGCGAAATAAGCACCGTGGGGATAAAGAAATCGACGCCAAACCCCAAAGTTCGTCGTCTCAATTTTATAGTCCACATTTTCCAATAAAAGATTTTTCATTAACGATCGCCTCATCTACACCCCTCTCTTATCCACCCTAATTTATTTAACTTCTGACGCCTCTATTTCATTATAATAAGTGTGTCGGGGCACTTTTTTGACCTTTCGATAGAGGCCCGTTACTCTGACCTTTTGCCCCGGTTTGAGTTTCAAGCGCCCCTCTATAAATACATTGATGCGGCCTCCAGATTTACCAACGAGTACAAATGTCGTATAGTTATTTCCACCCTTTGATGTTTTAAATTTTAGATTTGAAACAGACCCCTCAACCGAGACCTCCTTCCCATCATAGGAATCTTTATCGGTAACAATCTTTTCAGTGGTGATTTCTATGGCGGGACAAATGGAAAAACCACTTAGAACAATGGCTAAAACCAAAACAATCCCGAACAAAATTTTTGGAATGCGGCGTCTCATTAAATATTCCTCCTCTTCCGGTAGCATAGATTGGTCTCAGAGTATTCTGCTATCCCTATAACGATGATGGAAAAATCATTATGGTATTATCATAATACGCAAAATAGTCATCCTGTCAAACAAATTTAAAAGCGGAAGATTCGTGTCGGAAATATGTCAATTTACAAATGGAATCAAAAGCAGGCAATTAATCTAAAAATGGGATAGGTCACTATTAAACTCGACCCTATGCTCTTTGCTCTGAACCATAGGGTGCAGGGCTTTATTCTATGCGCCATACTATTTGGACAGGGCCAACTTTTTATGAATGATCCTTTGATAGGTTACAGGTTTGGGAATAGATATAAAAGAGGATTAAAATTTATTTCCTTTAAGAGACCGATCTATATTGTCCCTCACCTCATCTACTCCCTCTTGAAGGGCACCACTTAATCCTTTCGCAAGGCTTAAAAAGGTTCTGTCGTCAAGTTTTGATTTCTTTGAGATGGTGTTCTGAAATAGCTCTTTGCCATCGGGGGATAATAATTGAACATCAAAGACAAGCTCACCAAACGAATCATTTCCCGTATCGGATCTTTCAAACCTTTTCAGGTTTATCTTAAGTGAATAAAAACCTTCCGGGACGATATTTATTACCTTGACCTCTTTAAATCGCTGGGTGGAAGATAAGGTATCTTTGAATACCCTGCGTAACATTTCGTTCGGTGATGCCTCCCATTTTGAATACCTTGATATCTCAAATTGATAGGGTGATTTCCTGTATACGATGTAAGGCTGCGTGAGATATCGCGGAGAATTGATCACGATCACAATGGAGGCATCTCCCTTTGGATGGATGGTTCCCTCCCTATCCTTGGATAGATAAAGGCTGTATACCCTGGTCTCAGGCATGGCACATCCTCCAATGAAAAGAAGGAGTAGCAAAGACGTCAGCCACTTCCTCATCTCACTCTTCCTTTCCTTTGCCTTCCTTGTAAATGAGACTCCAAGGTTTGGTCTTTATCTCCTGAATCAGATCCTGCAGATCCTGGGTTGTCCTGATCATCAGATTAAGAAGCTGATCGAGATTCTGCGACTGTAAGTTAATCGCTGATTCAACAGATTGAGATGTCTGATTGACCGTCTTCACTGTCTCCTCAAAGGCCTTAATCAATTCCCCTACCTTCTCCATGTCTTCTCTTGCCTTCTTGATCGTCAGGGACACTTCCCCCCTATTTTCTCGCACCAGTCCCTCTACCTCATTGAGGACAAGTCCCAGTCTATCCGTGGTGCTCTTCAGAGCGGATATGATCTGATCAAGGCTGGATGAGGTGGAGGCGAGTGTCTTATTCGTATTTTCAATTACCTTTTCAATTTCCATTAAATTCTTCTGACTGAATACTTTGTTGATATCCCCAATCAGGCGGTTGACTGAGTTAGCGATATCCTCCACCCTTGCCATGATTTTGGTAAACTGGACCTGCTCTTCAGAGGGAATCGTCTCTCCCACACGAAAACGTTCATCCATTGTCTTTTCTACCGAGAGCAGTAGGTAGATATCTCCCACCAAGCCCACCTGCGTGATCAGCGCCTGTGTTCCCTTATAAAGGATGGTTCCCTGTTTTATTCCAATCTCTATGGTAATAGGTTGACCCGGACCGCTGGGTGTACTAATTTTCAAAACCCTTCCAATTCTCACACCGCCGAGTTTGACCTGTGCCCCCACCTCAAGACCTGCTGCATCCATTACCTTCACATAGTATTTATCCAACTTTTCAAAAAATTGGGTACCCCCGATCAGGATGATAAAACCGCTGAGCAGGATGAGGGAGGTCACTATGATGAGTCCAGCCTTAATCTCTTCCTTTAATGATGCCAAGGTTCCTCCACGTTAATCGCCTGCAATAATCCTGAAATAATCTTCAGGCGAATAGGCCTCCTTTTCCGGCCTTCTTTCGAGAAACATCCTTATCCTCGGGTGATCCGATGCCTTTAATTCATCAAGGTCTCCTGAAAAGATGACTTCACCAAAATCGAGCATGACCACATGATCGGCAATGGTGAAGACACTGGCAAGCTCATGGGTGACCACAACAATCGTCATCTTGAACACATGCTTCAGTTTCAGAATGAGTTCATCCAGACCCGCAGCGGTCACAGGGTCGAGGCCGGCTGAGGGTTCATCAAAGAAGAGCATCTCCGGGTCCAATGCCATGGCCCTTGCCAGGGCTGCCCTTTTCTTCATCCCCCCTGAAAGCTGGGATGGGTAAAGATGTTCAAAACCGGAGAGGCCCACCAGGTCAAGCTTCATTCGAACCATAATCTGTATCGTGGATTCTTTCAATCTTGTATGTTCCCGTAGAGGGAGTGCCACATTATCCGAAACGGTGATGGAGTTGAGCAATGCCGAGCCCTGAAATAAGACACCCATCTTCTTACGGACTTCATCTAATTCCTCTTCATTCATCCGAGTGATATCTTTTCCATTGATGAGAATGCTTCCGCGGGTTGGCTTCAAGAGTCGAATGAGGTGTTTCAACAGAGTGCTCTTGCCGCAACCGCTTCCTCCGAGGATGACCGCTGTTTTTCCCCTTGGGATGGATAGAGAAATGTTCTTCAGAATCTCTCTCTCCCCGTAATAGGTCACCAGGTCTCTTACCTCGATCGCATTTTCCATAGGACTACGTGAAATAGTAAAAGAGGGTTGTAAAGAAGAAGTCGAAGACGATGACTAAAAAGATGGAAGAAACAACCGATGCCGTGGTCCGCTTCCCTACCTCCTCTGCACCTCCCTCTACTTTAAATCCCTCATAAGAACCCACGATGGTTATGACAATACTAAATGCCCATGCCTTCGTCAGTCCAGTCAGTATATCTTTGATGAGGAGGGCATTGATCGTCTGTTGAAAATAGTTATAGGGATGGATCCCCAGGGCGGTAACGGAGAGAAGGAAACCGCCCAAAAGGCCGATGGCATCAGAAAAGATAGTGAGGGCCGGAAGCATCACCATCAGAGCGATGAGTTTCGGTACCACAAGGAACCTCACGGGATTGATCCCCATGCTGATCAAGGCATCGATCTCCTCTGCCGCTTTCATGGAGCCTATCTCCGCAGCAAAGGCAGACCCGCTTCTTCCTGCAACGATGATAGCGGTGAGGATGGGACCCAGCTCCCTGGTGATGGAAACCCCCACAAGGTTTGCCACATAGATCAACGCCCCAAATCTCCTGAGCTGATAGGCTGCCTGGAGCGCAAGGATGACCCCTACAAAGAGGGAGATGACGGCTACGATCGGAACAGAATGATATCCGGTCCTCACCATCTCAGAGATACTTGCCCTGAACCTTATCTTTTTACCTTTCAACGGAGAGAGCAATGTCCAGTAAAAGGTATCGTTGATCAACTTGGAGGCGTCGTGGATATCCTGCAGACGTGAAATGGCCTTTCTTCCGATGAGGCCTAAAAAGTTTTCAGCTATGGAGGGCATCTTCAAAGCTCCCGTATATCTCAAAGACTTTGTCCAGTTTTGAAAAACTGAATATCTCCTTTACCCCTTCGAGGAGTCCGATCAATTTTAATCTGCCACCATAGGACATCATCCGCTTGAGACCTTCTACAAAAGTGGCGATCCCCGAGCTGTCAATATAAGGGACTCCTTTGAAATCAATGAGCAGAGGGGTCACCCTTTTATCAATCAGGCCCATCATCTCCTCTCTCAGGGCTGGCGACGTATACATATCGATCTCCCCTGAAAGGGCCATCACCTTCATGCCTTGATAGTCTTTGATCTCGATCTCCATCCTCTATTTTTTAAACCTGACCAACCTCAGCCTATTCCCTTTTCTTTTCTTCTGATCAAATTGGACGATATCGAATGCCCTTTTGATGAGATGAACACCCAGTCCTCCTGGTCTGATATCATCGAGGTTTCTTCCTTCTATGGATTCCGGCTGCACCTTAATCCCATGATCCTCGATGAGGACCTCAAAACCTTTTTGAGTCATCCTGTATCTGACCAGGATACTCTGATGGGTGTCTCCACCATAGGCATGCTTGATTACATTTGAGCAGGCCTCATCCACACCCAGTTTGATATCCTCTATGGCAGACTCCGACAGTCCGTATAATTCGCCCATCTTGGCTGTAACCGTCCTGATCACGGAGAGATATTTGGGATCAGATTGAACTTTGATCACTGCCAAATCCTTCATTTCAAACCGCGGTCTCCCAACTTAATTCTACGAGGGTCAGATCATCTGTTCTGGCGAGACCCTTTGAAAAATCGTTCACATAATCAACCACCTTTTGAATAAGGTTTCCCTCACCCGTGTGTTCCTTTACAAAACTAACAAGCTTCTCAAAACCGATCCGCTTACCTCCCTTATCCTTTGCTTCAAAGACTCCATCGGTCAGGAAAAGAATTCTGTCGCCCTTTTTCAGTGATATCTCCGTGGAAGGGTACTCTGCAGGCAGGATACCCAGTGGCGGGCCTGATGCGACATTCATCACCCTTACCTCTCCATGGGTCAGCCATAGAAATGGCGGATGTCCAGCCACAGAGAGGGAAAGATTTCCTTTCAATAGGTCAACAATTCCGAAAATCCCTGTAAGAAACATGCCTCGTGGAGCTTGAGAAAGCATAGCATTGAGACGATTCAATGCGATTTCGGGTGCGCCCATCTGAGGTGCGATGTTTCTGAAATCGCTGATGACCTTTGCCATATAGAGTGCCGCATAGATTCCTTTTCCAGAAACATCTCCTATGAACACCCCTACCCGGTTTGAACCGAGATCGATGAAATCATAGAGGTCACCTCCAACCTGGGTTGCAGAAAGGTTGATAGCGGATAGGGTTAAATGATCCTTCTTAAAAATGGGGGATTCAGGGAGAAAACTCTTCTGAACGACTGATGCGATTTCAAGTTCTTGTCTGAGCTTCTCCTTTTCAACAGACTCTTTATAAAAACGAGCATTCTCAATGACGATGGCTACTTGCCTGCAGAGGGTCTGGAAAATCTCTAAATCGTCGTCACCGAAAAAATCCTTCTCTTTTGAATTGAGGATTTCTGCAACACCGATCAATCCACTTCTGCTAATGAGTGGGACGGCAATGAGACTTCTGGTCGTAAAACAGGTCAGCTGATCAGCGTCTGGATAGAATCGGCTGTCTGCTTTGGCATCCTTGATCAATAAAGGGGTTTGATGCTCTGCCACCCAACCCGCAATGCCCTGTCCCATGTCAAGGGAAACCTTACTCTTCAAAATATCTGCGACGGACTCTTCTCTGCATAGGGCAAGGTCAAATTCGAGCTTGTTGGTCTCTTTATTATGGAGGAGAATCGAACACCCTTCCGCCTTCATAAGGCTCTTTGCTTTTTCCATCACAAGAGTCATCAGTTCATTAAAGTCGAGCGTGGAAGAAATAATGGCAGAGACCTCAATCAGGGTCTTGAGGTCCTCCACCTTTTTTTCTATGGTCTTGAGGTAGGCTTGATTGACAGGTATGGTAGGCTCATCAACCATGGCTTCTTGATAACAGATTTTGTAGAATTTTCCAAGCTAAATCATGACTTCAAATCCCCCGGGCAGGGGCATGTTTTGGCCAGGATCTAAGGCCTGGCATCTCTTTATTTTACTGAAGTAATTTCTTTCGTAACGAAACAGCTAAATCTGGTTTATCGGTGATGATGGCGTAAATTCTTCTGTCATTCAGCAATTTCCACATCATCTCTTCATCGTTCACTGTCCAAACAAAGACAGGTTTATGACTTTTTTGGACTCTTTCTAAAAAACCAACCCTTAACAATTTCCAATGGGCAACCAGGAAATCTGCTTTTGCTTTTTTACATCTTTTCATAGGAAAAAACTCTGAAATTCTCGCCCATAGGGAATTTTTGAATTTTCCTAACAGTAAACCAACTTTTATATCAGGATAATTGTCTTTGATGCTCTTTAAAGAGGGGGCATTGAATGAGGTGATCACAAATTGATCTTCTTTAAAATACCTGGATAATAATTCTACAATTTCTTTTTCATAGCCTTCTTCCTTTAATTCGACATCAAGTTTTATCTTTCCCCTTGACCATTTCAAAACCCCTTCAACCGTAGGAATGTCAAATCCCTGGTTCCTGGCAATTTGGCTAATCGCTTCATAGGTTAAATCTTTAATAGGCTTGCCTTGAATGAATCCGTCATGAAAGGCAATAAAAACATTATCTTTCGTTCTTCTCACATCGAACTCGATCATATCAGCCCCCAGAGCCATGGCTTTTTCAAACGATTCGATCGTATTTTCTTTTGCGTAGCTCGGAGCACCACGGTGAGCAATGATTAATATTTTTGCTATATGGGTCCCTCCTGTGTATTGAGACGTAGTTTTACAGGAAATCAAGGATGTCCTCATACGAGTTAATATCTCTAAAGAATTTAAACCGCCTGTCCTTCTTATGAAAAAAAAGGACGGTTCTATTTATTTTTCAGTCTCACCTCCTGAAAAATAGAACCGTCCCTTCTTTCAGCTCTTCACTATGTTCTCTTATTCTTGATCGCAGCCAGAACCGTTTCCGGGGTTATCGGAAGACGTCTGATCCGCGCACCCGTGGCGTTGAAGACCGCATTTGCAACGGCGGGAGCCGTGGGAGGCACACCGGGCTCGCCAATCCCTCCGATTTTCTCATTACTCTTCACAATATGGACTTCGATATCAGGGATTTCACTCATCCTAATTATGTGGTAATCGTTGAAATTGGCTGATTTCACCCCACCGTTAGAAAAGGGTTCACCACAGGACCGCAGTCAACGGCAGCAACAATCCGATCAACCTTAACAGATCCATCCCTTTCATTCACAGATACATCCGCTACCTGCGCGACATAGCTTCCAAAACAGGAGTGTTGGGCAATACCACGGCCTTTTCCTTTTGGTATCGCTTTTCCCCAACCTGCCTTTTCAGCAACCGTTTCAAGCACACGTCGAGCCCGCATATTATTTTTGAGGAGAGGTAAACGGAACGCTATGGGATCTTGCCCCACTGCATGTGCTAATTCGTCCATGAAACACTCCATCACAAACGCATTCGGGGCATTTTGGACAGAGCGCCAAGGACAAACAGGGATGGGCAGATCGGACAGGTACTGTTCAACGTAGAAATTCGGGAACTCGTAAACCGTGTGACTGAGCCCTGGTGTGTCTGGAAAATCAACGATTCCCCACAGACTGAAGATATCGACTCCATCCTTTATCCAGGCTGGGTTTAAAAACTTTAGGATGGAAGAGCAGGCGACCTTATGGGACCACCCGATCAAACGGCCCTGGCTGTCAAGGCCAGCCTGAATTCTCTGGCACGTCGCAGCGCGATAAAGATCATACTTTATATCCTCTTCCCTTGACCAAACCACCTTCACCGGTTTTCCAACAGCCTTCGAGGTGATAACTGCTTCTATAATAAAATCCAGATCGCCGCGTCTGCCGAGTCCGCAGCCGAGAAAGGTAGTATGGATATAGACCTTATCCTTAGGTAACCCGGATATTTCTGAAGCAACGATCTGAGCGACCGTATGAATTTGAGTTGGTGCCCATATGTCGCACCGGTCCTTTTGCACGTAAGCAGTGGCGTTCATCGGCTCCATAGTGGCATGGGCAACAAAGGGTACGAAATAGGTTGCCTCGACCTTCTTTGATGCTTCACTTAAAGCCTTCTTGACGTCCCCCACATTTTTGGGAACAACACCCGGTTTATCGAGACCCTCTATAAAGTGCTTTTCAATGGAATCATTGTTCATGTCAGGATGAGATCCCTTATCCCACTGCACTTTCAAGGCATCCCGGCCTTTCCATGCCGCATCAAGCGATTCCGCACATACAGCAATCCCCCGAGGCGTCGGAACAACCTTTTGTACTCCTTTGAGCCCCTCTGCTGCCTTCTGATCGAATGAAACAGGTTTTGCTCCATAGGCCGGCGGACGCGCAAGGACAGCATACAGCATATTCGGGACGTTCACATCAAGTCCATAAACAGCTTTGCCTGCAACTTTCTCGGGTATATCCACACGGGCCATGGGTTTACCGATATACCTGAACTCCTCCTCTTTCTTCAAGGGCGGATCTTTGGGTAAATCAAGTTTGGCGGCCTTCAGGCATAATTGACCATAGGTGAGTTTACGGTTGCTCTTTTTATGCATTACAGCCCCTTTAATGGCTGTGCACTCCTCCTCCGGGACCTTCCAGGTCTGAGCAGCAGCCTTAACAAGCATGACACGACCGGCGGCACCCGCTTTTCGCAAAGGCTCATAGAATCCCCTCACACTTGCGCTCGCTACTGTGATTTGTTCATGCATAACGGGGTTATGGAATGCATCGGCAACGGGGCCCTGCATAATTCTAATTTGTTTCCAATCTGCTTCCAGTTCATCCGCAATGATCATCGGGAGGGCAGTGCGAGATCCCTGACCCATCTCAGAAATGCCCAAGGTGATCGTGATCTTATTGTCGGGTGTAATCTCAAACCACACATTGGGCTTGAAAGAACCTTCTTTCTGATCCGAGGCGTTGAGCAGGCTGTACCCAAAGGGTGTCACGGAGACTGCTATGGTCAGGCCTGCGGCCTTCAAAAATGAACGACGTGAAATAGTTGGGTTCATGGTTATTTACCCTCCTTTCTCATGAGCTGCACAGCCTTTCTTATCCCCTTCTTGATCCGCGGATGGGTCCCACATCGGCAAATCACATCATCCATCGCACCGATGATTTTTTCCGGATTAGGGTTCCGACTTTCCGAGAGAAGAGCGGCCACCTGCATCATGACCCCAGGCTGACAGTAGCCACACTGGACAACCTGCTCTTCGATCCATGCCCTCTTTACCGGATGATTTTCAGGAAGCCCTTCGATGGTAGTAATCTTTTTGCCCTGGGCTTTCCCAGCAGGAATCCCGCAGGACCTCTCCGCCTTGCCATCAATATGAACCGTACATGCTCCACATTCTCCGATACCGCAACCGTACTTCGTGCCCGTGAGTTTCAGATAATCTCTTATAACCCAGAGCAGGGGCACATCATCCGAGACATCTACCTTGTAGTTTCTGCCATTGACATTGAGAGAAATCATGATGTCCTCCTTTCTTCAACGAAATCACTTAACAAAAGCCAGATAGCAAAAAGTCTCCAAGGGTTTATTCTCCCCCCTCAGAGACTTTGGTATATCCATTTCTTCCAATAATCCTTTGTCACGAGTTAACTTATAAGTTCGAAATTTATTAGTTCGCTGTTAAGGACAGGATAGTTGGCCATTATATACAAAACTCTGACTTAGTCAAGTGAAATTTCATTTTGGCCCCTTTTCACCAAGAACTAAGTGAGGTGCGTGCCGTGGTCCCTCAGATTTATTTATGCTAAGCAGAATTAAAATGGTGAGAATTTGATGCAAGGGCGACAAAATTGAACCCAATGTCAAAGAATAATCAAAAATTGTCAAATCCTGAGCATCCCTTAAACTTTATTTAAAAAAATTACCTTTTTAATCAAGTGATTAAAAATTGCATGTTGACATTAAATTTGCTCAGTGATTATATTAAAATAATAATGAATAATTTTTGATAAAAAACAGTCTAATATTATCAAAGGGAGCAACTGCCGGGGTTAGAATTAATGTTCCTCTGCCACCACCCCTTGTGATTCCAGCACCACCACCTATGGTTGTAATACCCGGAACATATGTCTATTTTGCCCCCGAAGTTGATGTGGACGTCCTCTTCTACCACGGTTACTGGTATCGTCCCTATCAAGGACACTGGTATCGGTCCGGAATCTACAATGGGAAATGGGCATATATTGCTCCTGAAAGAGTGCCTCGTGTTCTAATAAATTTGCCACCGGATTATCGTCGGGTGCCTCCTGGACTTCAACGCATCCCGCACGGACAACTCAAAAAGAACTGGAGGACATGGGAGAGGGATAAATACTGGGAAAAGCATGGGGGAAGAGAATGGCATGGGGAAAAGTGGGAGCATGACGAAGGCCATGGCAAAGGAAGACACGGCGATTAAACACAAGCCGGAAATAGGTTAATCTTCAGGTGGAATCAGAAATAGACTAAAATCTAAAAATGTAAAAAATAAAAGGGGACGGTTCTATTTATTTTCAACTTCATTATCATTAAAAACAGAACCGTCCCATATATACGGATCTTTTTAAAAAGGATTGAATTTCATTTTATCAATTTCCAATTCAATCAATTCTGTCAATAGCATAGACCTAACACTTTTACAACACAATCCGATCAGGAGATGGGGGCCTTAGGGAATGAAGCCTTATACTGTTCGAGTTGAAGACGAATCGTATTGAGTTCAGTCGTGAGCTCTTCAATTTTCAGTTGTAGTTCCTCCTTTTCCTTCTTCAAGGCTGTCTCTTCTCTTCTAAGGGTAAGAATACTTGGTAACCATTTCCAGAAGCCAATTGCAACAAAGGCAAAACCGAAAAGGTATCCAATCACCTCTTCAAAAAATTCCTCATATTTGGTATTACCGATCACGATATACTTATTCAGATATGGAAAATTATCGGTGATATCCAAAAGGGCCCCAAAAAAGATCAATCCAAAACCAATCGGGACAAAGATCCAGCCCTTATGAAAGCGGACATCTTCTTTTTTCCTGAGTGATCTCAGAGATAAGAAGATTGCGCCGGTAATCAGAGCACGAAAGATATCAATGATGAGATTAAACAATTGTTATTCCACCCCTTTCATTCCGTTGTCGCAATCGCCGCTATGCTCTTTGCCCTGTACCATATGGTGCAGGGCTTTGCTCTCTGCGTCGTGGAAAATACTCTTTTCGCTATGCACTCTGCGCCATGCTCTATACGTTTTGATATGTTGACGGAGCCAACTTTTTTATGGATGACACACCGATAAATATTCAAGAATAAACAGGTTGTTGAAAAACTCAATAATGATGTCACTCCCGTGAAAGCGGGAGTCCAGAACTCACTAAAAAGATTGGATTCCTGCTTCCGCAGGAATGACAAGAATGTAATACCAAAGAGTTTTTCAACAGGCTGTAAACGGGCTGTTGCTCAAAAAGCCCAATTCAAAAATATCTGAACATTTAAGTTTCGATGAATGATAGCCGAGGGTAATTAAGACCAAATAGCACCATTTGGCCGATTTTTGAGTTCATCAACT
>JBEKWN010000113.1:0-16640 GCA_049513055.1 Thermodesulfobacteriota bacterium | reverse complement strand
ATTCGGAGGAAATGCATTGTTTTCTTGATAATAAGCTGACACAGCACTTGCGACATTACTCATTGCATTGGTGACTTCTGTTAATTTTGCTTTAATCGTTTGTGTTCGGTACATCGGAATTGCGATAGCAGCCAGGATACCAATGATGGCAATAACTATCAACAACTCAATTAATGTAAAACCTTTTTGTCTCCTTAACATAATAAGAACCTCCTTTTTTAAAATTATCGTGTTTCGTGTCCGTGAAGCGTTCCCTTAACTAACAATACTGCTTTCCAATCCTAACCCGAAAAGTAAGCTTTTTTGTTTCCTTCACCTCCTTTTAATAATTTTGATATTGTTTAGATAGCATATAGATAGCATATTCTGTGCCAAATTCCATTTATGCCAAAATATTTCATGAAATTATCTAACTATTTAATATTACAGAATTTTAGTTTATATAAATTTTTTGAAATTATGATCAATCTGATCTTTCCATTATGGAAATCCGATTGAAATTAACACTTTTTGTCCATTTGGTGACAAATTTTGTTATAAGGAAGCCAGGAATACAGGAGAATTCATAAAAATCCTTTATTCCATTTCAATTCCTGCCTTCATGGATTCCTAATAATAAGGAAGCCAGGAGACTACGAATATTTTAGGGTTTCGTGCCAATAACGGTCCGACTGTACCCATGACGATGATGGGTCCGAACATTTTTAAACTTTCCGTCGATAAGCAATATCTCAGCTTCTCGTCTCGTATAATACTTTGCGTATGAAGGGTTAAGTTGGTCATAGATGATAAGTCGGCGCTTCTCGGGTGACATCTTTTCAAGACTGACAACATGTATTCTCTTAGGGGTAAAGGCAACCTGTGACATAACTTCATATAAAAAAGCAGGGGCCAATAAATCATCCTGACGAGGGTAGAGAGGGCAAAGTGAGGCAACCGTTTCGTAAGAAGCCGTAACGGCTTAACAAATATGAGGTAGAAGCCATTACCCTCTTTGCCATATAACCAGAGTAAAAAACATCCTCCCGGACGTAACGCCCTAAAAGCTGCTTCAACAAATGGTTTAGGGTCTGGTATATGATGTAAAACACCTATTTGAGAAAATATAATCCAGATCACCTTAAGATGGTAACTGATCTCCCGTAATTTTAAGAGGGGTCACTTTTCCTGAGTCTCGAATATTTTGACATAGAATTTCAAATGCTTCAGATGGTTCTATGGCAATAACATGCTTAGCTCCAGCTTCAAGCAACATATTAACAATCCTTCCCGTCCCGCTACCTATTTCTGCTACTCTACAATCTTTTATATCTTTTGGTTCTAAAAATGGCGAGAGAATATCTGAAAATAATTCAAGAGAACCATAATACCCTTCATTATCAGAGTATTGAAGCCACTGTTCTCCAAAATCGTTTATGGTTTGATCTTTACCATTCATACGTTTTATTGAATCTTATCAGGTAATTCTTACAATATCAAAGATCAGGTGTCAAAATGATAAATTGACGATTACCCTTTTGATATGGTATGAGAATTGCTAAATATTACTCAATTTGATTAAAGATGAATACTTCTATCCCTCGAATAAGACCTGAACAATTTAAAGAGTGGAATGAGAGGATGGTCAAAAAGTATGATCCCGACTCATTCCATCACCATCCTTGTTGTTTTGTTCGATTCATTGAAAGAAAGAGGGTTAAGGCTATTTTTGACCTGATCAACATTAATAAGGATGATCGCATCATAGAGATTGGTTGCGGAGCTGGAAACGTTATTGAAAATGTAACCACGGGCAAATTGTTTGGAATGGATATTTCAACATTCATTCTTTCTAAAGCAAAACGCAGATTGAATGAAAAGGCACATCTATTTCAGGCAGATGCTCAGTATCTCCCTTGTAAAGATCAAGTTTTTATGCAAGTAATCTGTTCGGAGGTTCTTGAACACCTCTTGAACCCTTCTTCGGCTTTAGATGAAATAGCGAGAATTCTAGGGAAACAGGGGGTTGCTATCATTTCCATACCCAATGAATCAATGATCAATTGGATCAAAAGCTTTTTGATGCGGATTGGAATATTTAAATGGCTTCTGCAAAAGAATGGTGATTATCAAGAAATGCCAGAAAGAATGGAGGATGAATGGCATCTTCACGCCTTCGGTCTGCAAGAATGGGTGAACCTATTTGAAAAATTTTTCTCAGTAACCCGGGTGAAAAAAATACCTTTCTCCTTCCTTCCATTAAGGTATGTCGTTCGTCTTGAAAAAATTCAATGAAAAAGATCACTTATGATATCGAATATAACCTTGAAAGAACTCACTGGTGGTTTACAGGAAGAAGAAGTTTGCTCGGAGCCCTTCTTTCTTCCTTGAAAATTGACAAGAATTCGCTTGCGGTCGATGTGGGTTGTGGAGTTGGCTCAAATATCCTTCTACTCAACTCCTTGGGTTTTAGAGTAGTTGGTGTTGATTCGGAGATCTACGGCCTCTTTCTCGCCCAAAAAAACCTTCCAAAAGCTCCTTTCGTAAATGCCGACTTAATGATGTTGCCATTCAAGACTAATTCAATCGGCCTCATTCTTGCATTGGACGTATTAGAACACCTTGATGAAGACTTGATCGGTATAAAAGAGGTTTACAGGACCTTAAAGCCAGGGGGAAAGGTTATCTTTACAGCCCCAGCATTTCGGTTCTTGTGGGGAATTCAGGATGAGGTGGGAATGCATAAGCGACGCTATTTGAAGAAAGAACTCAATAGAAAGGTCAAAGATCAAGGGTTTAGAGTATTGAAATCCTCATATTTCAATTTTTTCCTGTTCTTCCCGATCTTTATTGCCAGGCATATGATTAATGTTCTTGGCCTGAGGATTGAATCCGAGAACGAAATAAATTTCCCATTGGTAAATTTTTTCCTTAAGGCAATCTTTTCCCTTGAACCTTACATGCTTAAATATTTTTCATTTCCATTTGGGGTCTCTATTTTTTGCATCGCCAAAAAAAGGTGAACCACCATGATGGGCATCAATCTATCTGGTATGAAAAAGATAATACGAAAAGAATTTTTTATCCTTATTCTTTGTCTACTTATAGGTTTTGCCCTGAGATTCTATACCTTTGATCAAAAATCCCTCTGGATTGATGAGATCCATACCTATAATGATTCGAGGGATGATTTCAGGGGTCAATTAAAATTTTACGAAAAGAATCCAACTTACCTCCATCCTCCTGGATTTTTTATTCTCACCCATTTATTCTATCCGTTTACCAAACCTGAGAGAGACCTCCGCATCATCCCCTTAATCTTTGGAACCCTCTCAATACCAATGATCTATTTTCTTGCAAGATCATTCTCTCCGAGTATCGCTCTTCCTTGCACCCTTTCCCTGACCTTCATGGCCTATCACATTGCCATTTCTCAGGATGGCCGTTCATATTCACTGCTCATGTTCCTTGGAATGGTAGGGCTCTACTTTCTAATGAAGCACATAAAGACGTCGAAGAGGAGATACTTGCTTCTCGTTGGTATAATCTTTGCGGCTTTATTTCATACGAGTTACAGCTCCATTTCATTTATTGCCCTATCTCAGAGTCTTTTTTTTTATTTGACAAATGAGAATGACAAAAAACCGGGCCTCTCTTCTTTCTTAGTCTTAAATAGTACAATCCTTCTCATCTCTATCCCGTGGATCCTTTTTATAGCGCTGAATTACAAAGGCGAACCCATGGTGGATCCTTTGAGTAGCCAAGTCATAGGTTCCTTTTGGAATATCCTTTACGGGATTTTTAATGATTGGGTACCTCATATACCACTGACGATTATTTCCATAATATTGTTAATACTTTTCCCCATCATTTCAAAACATAGGAAGAACGCCCTAATCCTTCTGACGGTTTTCTTTTTCCCCATAGGAGGAATATATCTATTTTGTAAATTATTTTATATTGAACATTTTTTCAACTCCAGGTACTTTATAAATTTTCTGCCCCTCTTCCTCATCTCAATATACCTGTCACTCGATTGCATCGAAGTGAAATTTAAAATGTTAAAAAGATTCTCCCGCTTAAGGCTCCTATTCGTCATCCTCTTTATCGCATCCAACATGATCATCTTCCCTCTCTATTACCGTTCCGAAAAACAAGACTTCAGACGCTTAGTATCTTACTTAGATGGTCAACTCCAAGATAAGGATAAAATTTTTGTCAAATCGATAGCGTATATTCCAGGGATGCTCCATTATTTTGGAGTAAATCCAAAATCCCGACATTACAATATTCCATTTGGATGGGATTCTTCAGGAAAATCGATTGAGTTTAGAATTTCCCTGATTAGTCACAACAGAGTTTTTACAATTTATCACGCAGACACCTGTTGTGCTCAATATATCTCCGAAGGAAACCGGCTATGGATAGTCGCAGGAAAGCCAGCCGTGAAAGAGATCAAACAAAGTCTCCCTTGTGTTTTAAAAGGGTACTTTGACGGAACTGTTGCAAATTTCAGAAGTTTTCCAAGCGATGCTTCCATGTATCTTTTTCTCTGGGATCCTCAATCTCAAGATAAGAAGGGAATTGATATGCCGATTGAATAGACCGTGACCGTCTCACGTGTCACGTGTCTCGAAGAGTATCCTTAGAACTGAGGGAAAAGATATAAGGACTGGGATTGAGTAGTTAGGATAGCGGACTAAGTGCAGGGTGTTCGAGAATAGGATGCTCGTTTCGTTAAACGGTTGTGTTTAAGTTAAATAATCTTGACACGATGAGTAACTTAAAACGAAAGGAATTTTTTGTCCTTCTTCTCTGCCTTCTTATCGGGTTTGCCCTGAGGTTCTACACCTTTGACAAAAAGTCTCTCTGGATTGATGAGATCCATACGTTCAACGATTCGAGGGATGATCTCAGGGGTCAATTAAATTTCTATGAAAAGAACCCAACTTATCTCCACCCCCCTTTATTTTTTGTCCTCACCCACTTATTCTATCCATTTACAAAACCGGAAAGAGACCTTCGTATCATTCCCCTGATATTTGGAACTCTCTCAATTCCAATGATCTATTTTCTCGCAAAATCATTCTCTCCTCACATCGCTCTTCCTTGTACCCTATCTTTGATTTTCATGGCCTATCACATTGGCATTTCTCAGGATGGTCGCCCCTACCCCCTGCTCCTGTTCGTCGGTATGGCAGGGCTCTACTTCTTTATCAAGCATCTCCAAACATCAAAAAAAACCTATCTGCTTCTGGTGGCCCTCCTCTTCTCTACCCTATTCTATACAAGTTATACCTCTATCCCCTTTATCACCCTCTCTCAGATTCTCTGGTTCTACCGGCCCAACGGAAAAGCTAAAAAACCCACCCTCTCCTCCTTCTTGACCTTAAATGGCTTCATCCTGCTCTTCTGCCTCCCCTGGATACTTTTTGTCGCCGTAAATTATAAGGGGGAAACGATCATGGCCCCCTCCCCCCATACTGAGAGCTCTATTTCCTTTTGGTACATTATGTATGGAGTATTACATGATTGGGCACCTCATGTACCTCTAACGATCGCTTCGGTCATCCTACTAATACTTTTCCCCATCTTTTCCAAATTTAGGAAAAACGCTTTTCTCCTTTTGGGTGTAATCTTTCTCCCCGTTGGAGCACTTTGTTTATTTTGTAAATTATTTGATGTTGGTCATTTTGTAACCTCCAGATATTTTATCATTTTTCTTCCCCTCTTCTTTATTACCCTCTTTCTCTCACTCAATACCATCGAAGTTAAATTTGAAGGATTCAGGAGATTATTGAGGTTAAGGCTCCTCTTCACTATTCTTTTTATTACATCTAATCTCGTCATCCTTACTCCCTACTACCGTTCCGAAAAACAAGATTTTAGAGGTTTGGCGGCTTACCTAAAGGGTCAACTCCAAGATGGAGATAAAATTATTGTCGGGTTGGTAGAATATATCCCAGGGCTACTTCATTACTTTGGGGTGGATCCAAAAGGTCGCCTTCATCCTATGTCCTCTCGAAAGGTTTCAGAAAATGAAATTGAATATACAATTTCTCTAATTATGGAAAACAAGAAATTTACTATTTCTTATTCCAAAACCTTTTGGATTCAATACATTCTGGACAGAAACCGGCTATGGTATGTCGCAGGTAAAAACCCTGCCAAAGAAATTAAGAAGGTTTCTACTTTTATTTTTAAGGGATATTTTGATGGAAGTTTTTGTAATTTTGACAGATTTCCAGCCGATGCCTCCATGTATCTTTTTCTTTGGGACCCCAAGTCGCCGGATGAAAAAGGAATTGATATGCCGATTGAATAATATTGGTGTGTCAAAAAAAGTTTGTTTCATAATTAAAGTGTAGAAATTTTGAGTAAAGATTTATGAGAAGTATGGTCTATGATTTATAGAACATGAGAGGAAGACATGCTGAAGCCCATTCTAAGCCCGGCTTTTATTCCCCATGGATTTCGAATATCGAATAATCCTGATAGCTAAAGAGTTCTACGGCTCCTTTCCTCAAAAAATCGACAAAGATTGCCTGCTGCTCCGGTCTCATGTTCTTTACCAACAGAGAAACTCGCATGAAAATGTGGGTGTATCCAGCCTGGACCAGCCTTTGTGACAACTCTTTCCCATTGGCGGAGACATTAATCAGCTTTTTGATGGTTATGTCTTCTATAAGTGTATCAGAATAGTATTGACGGTCTATATAGTAACCGTATGCCCCCGTCCAAACGCACATTAGCCGTGATGATTTGGGAAGGTCTTGGTTGATAAATTCTAAGACAGGGTAACCCGGAACTTTTCGAATCAAAAAATCCTTCTCCTGCTCCATGCCTAAGACCGGTTTATAGTAACCCACCGTTATAAACTGTTTACCCAGAAACCACATATTCCAGGCCAGGGAACCGATGAGGATCAAGAAAAGCACCTTCTTTATCAGGCGTCTGTTCCTTGCCCAGTTCACGAGGAGGTCTACTGCAGGTGCGGCAAAAGCGCAGGCCAGCATTTGAGAAGGGACCCAAAACCGGGTTTGTTGAGTTCCAAATACAAAAAACGCAGTGGATACAATAAACATGAATCCTATTCGTTTTGTCATAATCCCGGCCAGCCGCCGACGAATCAATAGATAGCCCGACGCTGCAGCCAAGGCTAAAAAAAGAAGTAGAAACGGTCCTATGGCACCGTCAAAACGAATGGAGTCAAATCTCCCTGAGAAGGCTAATCTCCACGACAACAGAAGGTAGTCCGACAGATTCCTCCCCATCCCGTAGGCATCAAAATATAAAGACATCGCAAGCGCCTGGGCTTCCTCCCATCCTTTTCCACCCAAAAGAAACCAGGCCATGGGATACACCGGATTGCCCAAGGTGATCCAGTTCCATACCATCCAGGATAGACCGGGCAACGCCCCAAGGGTGAACACTGAGCCGATGCTCATAAATTTCCTTATGGATGCTTTTCTTTGGCCCCATAATATGATCAACCCAATCAAGCCCAAATAAATCAGCCCACTATATTTGAGGGCAGTCATCCACCCTGCAAGGAAACCAATGAATGTAATTGCTCCCAGGCGCATCCCTCCATTTATAGATTTATCCATGTGTGATTGAAATAAGAAGGTCAACGCCAGAAGGCAATTGCCTAAGGCCATAAGTAGCGCTGGCTCAACGTAGCCGCACCCAGTAAAGTACATTACCGGAGGAACTGTTGCGTACCCGAGGGTGCAGACCACTGATGGCCAAGGTCCGGCCATGAGGCGAGTCAGGCTGTACAGTCCGCCAATCGCTGCTACCTGTTGAAGAATAGAGAAGCCTTGGGCAGCCCGATCGCCTGAAATGGCCAGAAGAAGAGTCATGAACATCTCGTGCCCCTTGGGAAAGGCAGAGAATAGATTTCCTTCGATGTGCACAAGATGGCCTACTTTCAAATATTCTTTCGGGCATAGGAGATGATAGACCAAAGAGTCGCGGACATAGGGTGGAGCTGCCGCTTGCAGGATCGCGGGCAAAAGGAAAAGTGCGACAGTGCCAACCAAGAAAAATAGTATGCCTTTTCCCCCCCCTTCTTCCTGAATAGCATGATTTAGAGATGGTCCTTGAAGAGGCCTCATGAATCTCATAGCAATGCGCCAAATGGCCAACCCAGATCCTGCAATGAAGACCGTCCATAGTACCGAAGGGATAAAATAACCCGTAAATCCCAAGGCTGTAATAACATAGGAAAACGCTACATTTCCTGTGGTGAATGCAAGGGTATGTCGTGCCAAAGCGGGCAACACAATTCTTTTCCCTAAGAAGTTCTTAAGGAGGATATCCCCAGCGGCCCAGCATGCTGCACCGAAGGCGATCATACAAATGAACTGCCAGAAGAGATTCATAGAATCATTGGAACCGGGAAACACGAAATCAAAGCGAGGGGTGATAACGATTCACCCAGAGTTCCCATACAAGCAAGGTCCAGAGTTGCTTTCTATTATCCTTCTTATTAACCAAATGATCCTGAAGGAGAGAGGTCACATATTCGGGATCGAGGAATCCTTCTCGTTTTATTCGATCGGATGAAAGTAAGTCTTCAAACAATTCCTTTAATGGCCCTTTTACCCATTTGGCAATAGGGACGCCAAATCCTTTCTTCGGCCTGTTAATCACCTCATCAGGAAGCCAATTTTCCATGGCTTTTTTCAGAATATATTTGGATGTGAACCCTTTTAGTTTCAGTTTCGAGGGAAGTCCCATCACAAACTCCACCAATTCATGGTCGAGGAAGGGAGCCCTGACTTCAAGCGAACAGGCCATACTGGCTCGGTCAACCTTAACCAGAATGGCTTCTTGAAGGTAAAGTCTCAGGTCGACATATTGAAGTTTTGTTATTCGATCGTCATAAGGATATTCTTTTTCGTATAAAGAAATTTCTTCAACCAATCGATCTCGATTGAACTGCGCATGAATCTCTGGTGATAATACTTTTTCGTTTTCTAAAAATGAGAAGGACCCCAGCCAAATTGAATTCCTTATCCCATCGGTATAATTGATGCCAGAAAGAAATTTCTTCACCTTAAAATCGAAACTGATATTGTCGTCGGATACGGGCAGTAAATTCCCCAGCATTGTAACCATTGGGTGAAAGGCGCCTAAAAAACGCTCATAGTGTCTAGCAAACTTGTGGGCCAGATAGGTTGGATATCCTGCAAAGAGTTCATCACCTCCATCACCTCCCAGAGCAACGGTTACGTGTCCACGAGTGAATTTAGAAAGGAGATAAGTTGGTAAAATGGATGCATCTGCCATAGGCTCATCTAAAATATCCGGAAGTCCTCATGATGCTCCGTACCGATATATTTGGATGCCAGCCTTGCATATTTTGATTCGTCAAAAGATGGATCTTCAAAACCGATGGAAAATGTTTTGACCTTCCCCGGGACCTCATTTTGTGCTAAGGCAGTGATTGCACTTGAATCAATTCCACCGCTCAGAAAAACACCCAACGGGACGTCACTGATGAGCCTGCGCTTGACAGACTCTTTGAGAAGTTCCATCATCCTCACTTCTGCTTCGGCTTCTGAAAGATTTTTTTCTTCCTTCTGAGGATCAAAAGGGGACCAGTATTGCCTGACTTTTATCCCTTTCTTATCCCAAATAAGATAGGAAGCAGCTGGAATTTTTTTGGCATCCATAAAAATGGTATGAGGAGAGGGGATGAACTCAAAAAATAGATACTTCATCAATGACACGGGATCGACCCTTCTTGGAAAACCTGGATAAAGCATCATTGCCTTCAATTCAGAGGCGAACAGAAAGGTCTCATTGATAAAACTATAATAAAGGGGTTTCTTACCCAAACGGTCTCTCGCCAATACCAGTCGATTTCCTTTTTCATCCCAGATCCCAATCGCAAACATTCCGTTGAAATATCGGAAACAATCCTCCTGATACTCCTCATAAGCATGAGCGATGACCTCTGTATCGGATCGGGTGCGGAATTGATGGCCCCTCCCCTTCAATTCTCCTCTCAATTCTTCAAAATTATAAATCTCTCCATTGAAAACCACCCATACTGTCTCGTCCTCATTAGGCAGAGGCTGATGTCCTCCAGTCAAATCGATGATGCTTAAACGACGATGTCCGAAGAAGACAAAAGGTCCCTTATCATCTAAGGGACGGATGTATTCTCCCCCATCATCGGGTCCACGATGAATAAGAACATCCCGCATTCTTTTTAGAATTTCATATTCTGGAATATCTACAGCCTTTGAGGTGAGAAAACCGACAATACCGCACATATGATCGTGTCCGTGTCCCCGTGACATTAATAAAAAAGGTTAACGGTGACGATGCTCGTATCGAATCCCGAAGCTCGATGCTGGAGGCTCAAGTTTCAAGTTTCGAAAGACGAACATCGATACGAGCTTCGACAACGATAAACATTCATCTCTATATCTTCTATGGAATCGTTTCCTTGATTTGATAGGTAGGCTTCCCTTGCGATTCATAATAAGTTCGAGTCATGATCTCGGCCAAGAAACCCATTAGAATTGAGAGAAAACCCAACATGAGAAGAAGAACACACAATAAAGGAAGAGGTGTTAAAATGAATGAGATCTCTTTAAAGAGTTTTAGGTAAATGGCAAACCCTCCGGAAAAAAAGCCCCCTAAAATCATGAGAAGTCCCAATCCCCCAAAAACATAGATTGGTTTCTGAGAATAAGATAGGAGAAACTTGACCACCATCAGGTCTAAAATGACTTTGAAAACCCTGCTCATGCCGTATTTCGACGATCCTGATCCCCTCACGAAATGGCGCACCGGAATTTCTGACACACGAGCTCCAATCCATTGGGCATAGATTGGAATGAATCGATGCATTTCCCCATAGAGTCGAATGTTTTTTAAAATATCTCTTCGGTATGCTTTGAGCGTACATCCATAATCGTGGAGATGAACACCTCCTATCCATGAGATGATTTTGTTTGCAATGATGGAGGGTAATCGCCGGGTCAAAAAGGGATCTTTGCGATCTTTCCGCCATCCACTTACCACATCATATCCTTCTTCAATCTTTTGAAGAAGAGGGAGAATGTCTTCTGGATCAGTTTGAAGGTCACCATCCATTGGAATGATGATATCCCCTTTGGAGAAATCGATTCCAGCACTGAGCGCTGCGGTTTGTCCAAAATTTCGTGAAAAACTAATGATTTTAATGTTCGGATTTTTGTCTCTGAGATCGAGCAAAATCTCCAGTGATCCATCGGAGCTTCCATCGTCGACAAATATCACTTCATAAGGCCTTCCAGCCTTTTTCAATACGGTCACTAACTTCTCGTATAACAAAGAGAGATTCCCCTCCTCATTAAAGACAGGGATCAGAATGGAGAGGGTTTCATTTAATTTACCATCCATCAGTTTTATCTCCTAATGATCTTAAAACGTCTCCCAATACCCTTCGTTTATTAGTGTCTCCTCCGGGGAGGGTGCAAACCCCTCGCCTCCAGGCGGAGCGAAGTTTTGTGAATTTTGAACAAAGTGAACATTAGCCAGCTCTGGAAACGATCTACATCCGTCATACCCGCGGAAGCGGGTATCCAGGAGTTTTTTTCGGATTTTTGTTCTGGATTCCTGCTTTCGCAGGAATGACACAGAAGCGATAACAAAAACCGAGGTCGAATTCAAGTCGACCAGTTTTCGGAACCTCTCGCCTTCGAGGCGAGGAAGGGTTCAGTCTCCATATTAATTTATTGAAAAATTTGCCTTATTATTATATCCTTCCAAAAGAGAAGTCAAGAATTTAATAAGAGCTCTAAAAAACTACCATACGCTCTCTTGATTACGCAGATTTAAAAAAAATGATTAAATAGATTTTCTTTATTTTCAATGCATTCCTGCCTGCGGCAGGCAGGTCTTATCTGTGGTATCGTTTCACAATCTATGGTATCAGAGATTTATGGACTTTTTCAGAAATCTCATTGATGATATTTATTCTAACTAACGATGATTACAATGAAAACGAATTTTTTTGAAAAAGCAGTTAAAATTTCTATTGCCGTTATTATGATTTCCGTTACCGCTCTAACCGTATTTGGAGTGGTATCTTATTTTTATTTTACTCATAATCTTCCAAGTATTGAAACTTTAAAAAATTACAAGCCCTCTACCGTTACAAAAATATTCTCTGAAGATGGGGAGGTCATCGGTGAGTTTTTTTATGAAAAAAGAGAAGTGATCTCCCTGGATAGGGTTCCCAACCATTTAATTCAAGCCTTTGTCGCAGGAGAGGATGCAAGATTCTTTCAACATAAAGGGATAGATTATCTGGCCATCCTGCGGGCTCTTTTCAGAAATATTTTCTCTGGAGAGATTGTTCAAGGAGGGAGCACGATTACCCAGCAGGTGGTGAAATCCCTTTTGCTCTCCCCCGAAAAAAGCTTCGCGAGAAAGATCCGAGAAGCCATATTGGCTTATAAGATCGAGAAATATCTCACCAAAGAGGAAATTCTCTTTTTATATTTAAATCAAATCTACTTGGGCCATGGGGCCTATGGAGTGGCCTCTGCAGCAGAAAATTATTTTGGGAAGAACATTGAGGAATTAAATATAACAGAGGCCGCCCTTTTGGCTGGACTTCCCCAAGCCCCCAGTAAGAATTCCCCTTATCAGCATCCACAGCAGGCAAAAAAAAGACAGGTCTATATTCTCAATCGAATGGCTGATGAAGGTTTTATTTCATCGAGCGAGGCAATCAAAGCTGCTCAAACCCCCTATATTATTCGGAGTAAAGAAAAACCCTCCATTGAAAAGGCGCCTCATTTCGTCGAATACATAAGACGTTATGTTGAAGAAAAATATGGAAAAGATGCCCTTTATAAAAATGGCCTTCAGGTTTTTACCACTGTCAATCTTTATTTCCAGAGAACAGCTCAAGAGGCGATGGAATCTGGATTAAAGGAGATAGATAAACGGGAAAAATATCCTTCTGCGGACATGCCTTTCACCCCAGAAGGCGCACTAATCTGTTTCAATTTAGAGACTGGATATGTTGAAGCGATGGTAGGAGGAAGGGATTTTAAAAAAAGTCAGTTCAATCGGGCGATCCAAGCCCGGAGACAAACGGGATCAGCCTTTAAGCCTATCGTTTATGCCTCTGCCCTCGATAAGGGTTTCACCCCTGCCTCCATCATCGTCGACTCTCCCATCGTTTTTGAATGGGGAGATAAAAAATGGAAACCAAAAAATTTTGAGGGAAAATTTTCCGGACCAACCACCTTAAGAAGCGCCCTTACACACTCCATCAATATTGTGACAGTGAAGATTGCACAAGAGGTCGGCACTGATTACATTAGGGATTATGCCCAAAAATTAGGAATATCCTCCCCTCTTCATAATGACCTTTCCATGGCTCTCGGTTCTTCCAGTATCCCCCTTTATGAGTTAACAAAAGCCTATGCGGTATTTGCTAATCAGGGCAGATCTTTCAAACCTACTTTCATTAAGAAGATTTTGGATCGCGATGGAAATCTTCTGGAGGAGAACCTCCCTTCTTTCTATTTTGGAGAAGAACTCAATGCGGAAGAACAGGTCATCGCTCCCCAGACAGCATTTTTGATTACTTACCTTTTGCAAGGAGTCGTCCAACACGGGACAGGTTGGAGAGCCAGATCTCTGGGTAGACCTGTCGCTGCGAAAACAGGAACGACCGATCAATTTATGGACGCCTGGTTCATTGGCTATACCCCACAATGGATCACGGGGATATGGGTGGGTTTTGATGAAGAAAGATCTCTTGGCGAAAATGAAACAGGGGCTCGAGCGGCTTCTCCCATTTGGGTTAGTTTCATGTCAAAAATATTAAAAGATAAACCTGCAAAAGACTTCCCTGTTCCAGAAGGGGTTGAGTTCATGAAGATTGATCCCCAAACGGGTCAAGTCAGTTCAGGGAGAGAAGGCATCCTTGAATGCTTCAGGGAGGGAACAGGGCCTACCCAAAAAACTACCTCGCCAATAAAGACCGGCACAGATTTCTTCAAATTCGATTTCAATATTTCAACCAAAGCTAAGTAAATTCCTTCTCAAAGGGTTATTGGTTCTGGTCGTGAGCCCCTGTGGTGGAACGGGAATGGTTTCCATTGGAACGACAGCGATCGAAAGGACAAAGTTAAGGACCAATGCTTCTTAACGGAGGACCAGATCCGACAGCCTCTGTGTACTCATTCTAAATTTATCCACCTTGCGCGGAAAGCCTCTTCATTTGCATTTCAATGGACTCCCAAAGTCCTTCGTCACCACTTTTCAACAAAACCCGCCCATCCTTGTCTCTCTTCAGCCTGTCAAGAACCGCTCTGATCTGACCCATATCAGCACTCTCATATATCAGAATGAACGCAGTTTGGAGTGCACACCAATTTTTCTCGAAGTCGTCGCTCCCCTGGATGATTCCCTCCTCGAGAAGGGCCTTCAGTCCGTCGATGGGATAAGGAACAATCCAGTTTCTATGTCGGCCGATATGAGACATCATAGCCTCAGCCTTCCTTCTATAGGAGGCCTCTTTAAGCCCAACTTTCACCCAAACAGCCTCATCCCTGGCCTTCCCTGTTATCAGGGGGATGAGATCAACCTTAAAAAATTGCTTCTCCTGTTCTGTCAATGAGAACTTGTTTGAGTCGTATAGATATGCTTTCAGCCTGATCGCGTGTGCCATTAGAAGGTCGGATCCAGACACTAGATCCCTGGTGGATTCCAGAAAAGACCTAAAGGTTTCAGAGTCCAACTTAAAATTTGCCCATTCTGGATGCCTTTTGACTAACAAATAGTCCCCCATATAAGGAATTGAATTTGGACCGAGTAAAACATTTCCTTCCATTCTGGTACCTATGAAAAACATCTTTCCAGCCAAGTAATGGAGCCTCGGATTATCCATCGTTTGAATCCCGAAATTAGAGAAAAAAGATCTGATATAGGAGGGTGACCATAATTCTCTCAGAAGTATCCCATCAAGAGACGAAAGATGAATTATATCCAGAGAAGCCCGCACGGCCTCATTGGTCCTCAACACATTTTCAGCTCTTTCAAGATCATCTCTTGTAAATTCCTTATCTGTAGCAACGAGCAGCAAATCTCCTGGGTTGGCCACAAAAACATGACACCTTTGAAATTCTTGCATCACCGTATTCACAATCATTCCAACCATCTCGATATTCGCATCATAGATCTGTAACCACTGAAGTAAAATCCCATTAGGAGATAAACGCTGCTTGGCAAGAGCATAGAACTCCTTCGTAAACAACTGGTCAACGCCCGTCACCCATGGATTGCTCGGTTCAGAAATGATGATATCCCACTTGTCCTTGCTTCTTCCGAGGATTCGGAATGCATCCCCTATATGAATCCTCACCTTCGGATTTATATGGACGTTATAGGTTGCTTCGCTGAAGTAGGGGAGAGCCTCCACCACCGTTTCGGAGATCTCAGCAACGTCGATCCTCTCAATGTCTGGATAGAGAGTAAGTTCGCCTGCAGTGACGCCAGTGCCAAGACCAATGACCATCACCTTCTGCCGCTGAGAGGAAAGGATTGCGGGTATGTGGGCAGAGAGTTTCAACGTGTAGATATCGCTAACGGTTGATGAATCCGATTTGCCGTTAATGATAATTGCAACTGGTTTTCGCCCCTTGAATTGCGTTATTTCAGGATGATCCAAGACAGCCACAGATGCTGCCGATCCGTCTTTATAGAATTCCAAGATTCTATTTCCCATCATACGCATGAAGAAGTTTTGTGGCCCACTCATCGAATAGCTATCGGGTGAGCGGAGCCGGAAAGTTCCAACCACGAAGTGGCGAATCTCATAAAGGGGTGTGGTCGCAACAAAAACAAGGGCAATGGCGGCCATGGCGCCAGCTACGGTGAGGTACTTTTTCGAAAGCTTCCAGGCAACAAGACATGCTGAGAGTGCAGCGAGGAAGATGGAGAGGCAGAAGATGCCCGGAAGGTTGAGAACGTAAAAGAGGACGATGCCGCCTACCAAGCTGCCAATGAGATTGCCGATAGTGTTCCAGGAGAAGAGAAGACCCGATTGCTTCCCCACGCTGGCAAGATCCCTTTTGATCTCGTGGAAGGTTATGGGCACTGTAGCCCCCATAAGAGAGACTGGTAGAATCAGCACAAGCGTCAGCGCCACGAAAATATTGGCATAGTAGGCCCAAAACCCAGCCATGTTGGACTGAATTGAAATCCGAATTAGGTGTGCCCAGTAGGGCCAGGTGTCGAAGGAGAAATAGAGGACCATGAGCAACAGCGCAATAAAAAGCTGGTTGAAGAAGAGAAGTTTCCTAGACATCCGCTTCAGCCTACCCACCATATAGCTTCCAATTGCAATGGCAAGAACGAATACCGATACGATAATCGTGAAAGAGTAGGATGAACTTCCCAGGGAAAGGTTGATGAGCCTAATGAGGACATTTTCAAGCATCATAACATAGAACCCGCTCAGGAAGGCCACGGCGTACAGTACCAGTGGTGGATATCGGAATCCATGAAGCTCCTCATGCGGTAGAATCTGCTCTTGAGTTGTAGCGGGATCCGACATCTCGGCCTCTCGCGACTTGAGCCTTGCCGAAGCAAAGAAAAAGAATAGAGCCGCGCTGAAATTCAAGATCGCCGTG
>JBEKWN010000112.1:0-9487 GCA_049513055.1 Thermodesulfobacteriota bacterium | reverse complement strand
AGTAGCTTTGAACTATTTAAAAGAGAAGCAACTCGAAGATGTGAAGGCAAGGTTTGATGTGGTGGCCATTCTCCTCGAGCAAAAAGGAGAAGAGATCGAATTGATCAAAGACGCCTTCGATTTGAATTGGGGATAAAAAAGGAGTTAGGAGTAATTATTGGTAACCTGTAATAAGAATGTCCTATGCTTATATTATTCTTGTCATTCCTGCGCAAGCAGGAATCCAGTAGATTCAGTTTTTCTGGATTCCCGCTTTTGCGGGAATGACGAAACAGAGGACATTTATTATACAGTTCTCAATAGTTTGGAGATTAGAAGAAACTCCAAACTTAAAGCTCTGAACTCAGAACTAAAAATTAAGAATTCCGAAATCCGCATTAGGACTTAGCCTCGACTTTCGCCTTCCCGAAACCGCATTTCTTGTGCCTTAGCAAACAAAAAAGGCCCTCACCCCTTCTCGAGGCGAGGGCCTTTGACACCGGCAGATGAATATGCGCAAACCTTTGGCTGGAATGTCGCCCCACATGGGTGTTAGCCGGATGCTACAGGCTTGCCCGTGTGGCTCCACAGGCAACTTCTCTCTATTGAACCCTATTTCGCTGCTTCTTCCAGCGGTATTCTCATCTTGTAGAATGAACGCCACACGAAGATGAGTCCGACAATGAACACCGGAATAGCGATGTAGGGAGCATAGTTCGTGGAACTGGATTCCTTCGCGTGCACCGCCATCTCGATCGCGATTTCGGTCGCGAGCAGGCCGAACAGAGTCGAGAACTTGATGATGGGGTTCATGGATACGGATGAGGTATCCTTGAAGGGGTCGCCCACCGTGTCGCCAATGACCGTTGCGGCGTGGAGCGCCGAGCCCTTGTCATTCAGGTCGACTTCGACAATCTTCTTCGCGTTGTCCCACGCGCCGCCGGTGTTTGCCATGTAGATGGCCTGGAAGAGGCCGAAGCAGGCGATGGAAATCAGATACGCCACGAAGAAATTGGGGTTCAGTAACGCGAAGGCGAGCGTGATTAACAGGATGGCGATAAAGATGTTCCACATACCCTTCTGCGCATACTGGGTGCAGATCCTTACAACCGTCTTGGAATCCTCGATATCGGCTTCCGTCTTGTCCAGGTTCATGTTCCTCTTAATGAACTCGACCGCCCGGTAAGCACCGGTGGTAACGGCCTGCATGGAGGCCCCGGCGAACCAGAAGATCACCGCGCCGCCACAAATCAGGCCGAGAATGATCGGCGCGTCGGTCAGCTGCACATGCAGCATGTTCTTGCTCTGGAGCAGCAGGATGATCGAGAAGATCATAGTCGTAGCACCGCACACCGCAGTGCCGATGAGGACCGGTTTGGCCGTCGCCTTGAAGGTGTTTCCGGCCCCGTCGTTGGCTTCGAGGTAGTGCTTGCCCTCCTCGAAGTTGGGATCGAACCCGAAGTTCTTCTTGATGTCATCCTTGATGCCGGGAATCGTTTCGGTCTGCGCCAGCTCGAATATGGACTGAGCGTTGTCGGTGACTGGGCCGTAAGAGTCGACGGCGATGTTGACAGGGCCCATGCAGAGGAATCCGTAGGCGACCAGACCAAAGGCGAAGATCGATGGATAGTTGATGACTTCAGCCGGTATAAAAAGGCTGACGAAATACGCGCCGGCCAGAAGACCAGCAATCAGCATGCCCATGTAGAAGGCGCTGAAGTTACCGGAAACGATACCGGACAGTATGGTAAGGGATGCACCGCCCTCGCGCGACGCGGTCACAATCTCTTGCACGTGCTTCGATTTGGAGCTGGTAAATACCTTGGTGAACTCGGGGATGAGAACTGCCGCCAGCGTACCGCAGCTGATGATCATGGCAAGTTGCCACCAGACATGGGGCATCGGGGTAAGCACGCCGTCTTTTAGAACCTGGAGGTCGCTGATCAGCAGGTAGCTCATCAGGAACGAGGTGCTGATGCACAAGGTGGCGGCGATCCAGATCAGTCTCATGAGGGGCTCTTCGAAATCAATCTCTTTCTTCCCTTTATATTTTACGGAAGAAATGCCCTGATTGACAAAATAGGAAAGCCCGGAGCAGAAATCCATAAGGAAACGCATTGCGAAAATCCACACGATCAGTTTGCCCTGGATGGCTTCTTTGACTGCGCTGTCAGGACTCACAACGGCCAAAGTGATAAAAGCTATCAGCGCAACGCCGGTAACGCCATAAGTTTCGAAACCGTCTGCCGTGGGGCCCACGCTGTCGCCTGCATTGTCACCGGTACAGTCAGCAATCACACCAGGGTTACGGGGGTCGTCTTCCTTCACCTTGAAGACGATCTTCATCAGGTCGGAGCCGATGTCGGCGATCTTGGTGAAGATACCGCCGGCGATACGGAGTGCCGATGCGGCCAGTGACTCACCAATGGCGAATCCCAGGAAGCAGTACCCGACGATATCGCGGGGTACGAAGAGCAGAATGATAACCATCATGACCAGTTCAAGGGAAATGAGGAAGAGTCCAACGCTCATACCGGAGCGCAGGGGAATATTTACCACGTCCCAGGGCCGCCCCGCCAGCGAGGCAAAAGCGGTACGGGCATTGGCATAGGTGTTGATCCGGATGCCGTACCAGGCCACGCTGTAGGAACCGGCCATACCCACCACTGAAAAGAGCAGCACCAGCAGCAGCGTGGGAACCCCCTGTCCCTTTAGAGCCAGGAAATAGAAGGACATGGCGACAGCGATGAAAATGAACAGCATGACAAGGAATTTGCCCTGCTGAATCAAATAGGTGCGGCAGGTCTGATAGATGATCTCAGCCACCTTGAGCATCGAGTCATGGGCTCTCAACTTCTTGACCTGGTGGCGCAGAAACAAGCTGATACCCAGCGTACCAGCGATGATGCACGCGCCATAAAACAGAAGATCCCAAGGTCTTATGCCACCCAGCAGGGTATAAGGAGCGCCCTTATGCAAGTCGGGTATCGCGAGATCTGCCTCGCTGGCGAACACCGTCAGCGGGATGAACAGGTATCCAACAACCATCAACAACATTCGCTTCAGCCTTAGGTTTTTCAGTCTCATAATGCCTTCTCCTGAAAAAATTTGTATTTGGTTAAATATCTTAGAACTTAATGACTTCGGTTCTTTTTCTAAGTTGGGCTATTTTTGCTAAATATCAATCTATTGTTGTTCCAAATAAGAAATAAGAAGGTAAGACTAAATAAAAAATTTCGGGATGAATATAAGGGAAAGCATTTAAGAAGTCAAGAATTTTTTCACAAATTAAATCGATTTTAGATTTTTTGAGGCTTAATAAGTATAATTTATTGAAATAATTAAATAATTTTTATTGCCACTCTCTATATTGCTTCTCCTACCACCTCTGGCTAACAGTAGTAAGTTGTTAGTCGAAGTAGGTAAACTTCCTTCCGGTAAACTTCCTTCCGGTTGACATATCCAAAATCTTAAAGTAAAATTGATTAAAAATATTGCTAGGGGAGCTCATTGGGCTGAGAGTCCTTACCTTTAGGGTAGGGAGACCCTCCGAACCTGTTTGGGTAATTCCAGCGAAGGGAAGCGGAAGATGAAAAAGAAGCCGTAATACCTCCATTGGGATTACGGCCTCTTTTTTTTTGGTCAAAGAGTAGCGCCCCCATTTATTGGGGGCGAATAAAAATATTCCGTCGGCAATAAATGCCGACGCTACTTTGGTTCTGGGATGTAAGAAACGGAAATATTATGGAAGAATGAGGGCATACGGAGGAAACCATGGTACTTGATGAAAAGATTATTACCCAGGCAATTATTGATCGGTACTACGAAAAATTAAAACAAAACCTCTCCGTCGATGCGGCGATTGTAGGAGGAGGTCCGTCTGGATTGGTCTGTTCCTATTATTTAGCCAGAAATGGATTTAAAGTCACCCTTTTCGAAAGGAAACTTTCGATCGGAGGAGGAATGTGGGGTGGGGGGATGATGTTCAATGAGATCGTTGTGCAGGAAGAGGGAAAGAGAATCCTCGATGAATTTGAAATTCGATCCAAACTTTACAACAATGGTTATTATACCGCTGATTCTATTGAAGCCATCTCAACGCTCTGTTCAAAAACGGTGAAGTCAGGAGTGACCATTTTTAATCTGATCAGTGCTGAGGATCTCGTCATCCGGGAGAATCGAGTCACTGGTTTAGTCCTCAACTGGACAGCCGTGGAGATGGCCCATTTGCATGTTGATCCTTTAACCATCCAATCTAAATTCGTTGTGGATGCGACAGGTCATGCCACCGAAGTCGTCTCCATTCTCCAAAAGAAGAATGATATAAAGCTTTTCACAGAGACAGGTAAGATCGTCGGTGAAAAGTCCTTGTGGGCAGAGGCGGCCGAGAAGGATACGATGGCCAATACAAGAGAGGTCTTTCCTGGGTTTTATGTATGCGGTATGGCGGCCAATGCCACCTTCGGGTCTTATCGAATGGGTCCTATCTTCGGAGGGATGCTCCTTTCAGGTGAGAAAGTAGCCTCTTTGATTACAGAGGAGTTACGGAGATTGAAATGAAGCGAATACTGACGATCGCTGGATCAGATTCTGGAGGCGGGGCAGGGATTCAGGCAGATCTGAAAACTATTACCTTGCTGGGCGGTTATGGGATGAGTGTCATCACTGCCCTCACAGCACAAAATACCGTAGGGGTTCAAGGCATTCATGAGATTCCTGCCCGATTTGTTGAAATGCAGATCGATTCTGTTCTCTCCGATATCGGCGCCGATGCCATCAAGACAGGGATGCTGGCGAATAAAGAAATTATCGGGGTCGTGTCTAAAAAAATTGGGCAGTATAAAGTGGAAAAGGTGGTGGTGGATCCAGTGATGGTTTCTAAGAGTGGAGCCCACCTTCTTCGAAAGGATGCTCAAGAGGTTCTCATCAAAAAATTGATCCCTCTCGCATGGGTGGTGACGCCAAATCTTATGGAGGCATCGGTTCTTACGGGATTAAAAGTAAACTCTCTTGAGGGGATGAAGAAAGCCGCTCATCAAATTTACAAATTGGGAGCAAAGCATGTGGTCGTGAAGGGAGGCCACCTAAAAGGAATGGCCATTGATCTCCTTTACGACGGAAGAAAATTTAATGAGATGGAAGGACTGAGGATTGAGTCGAAGAATACCCATGGTACAGGTTGCACCTTTGCCTCAGCCATCGCAACTCTTTTAGCCAGAGGGGATAATGTTTATGAAGCTGTAAGAAAGGCAAAGACCTTCATCACCATGGCCATCCAATCCGGTCTCAGCCTCGGAAAGGGAACAGGTCCTAACAACCCTTCTGCTTATGTCCTAAGGGAGATGGAGCGATATCGGGTGATCCAGGAGTTAAAGAGGGCAGTAGAAATATTGAAGGAGGAGAAGATTGGACATCTCATTCCAGAAGTCTCCTCAAACTTAGGCTATGCTCTTCCACAGGCTGAGGGGATTGGAGATGTGGCTGCCTTTCCAGAAAGGATTGTTCGATTCAAAGATTCGGTGGCCACTCATCGTGATGCGGAATTTGGTGCTTCCCAGCACGTCGCTAATATTATTCTTACCGTCATGAAATTTGATCCTGATTATTGTTCGGCAATGAATATTCGATATTCAAAAGACAATGTCGCGCAATTAAGGAGAAAGGGTTTTCTTGTCGGTCATTTTGATCGAAGGCTTGAGCCGAAAAGAGTGAAAGAGAAGGAAGGTTCTTCCTTGGAATGGGGTGTGGGAGAGGCCTTGAAAAAGATGAAGCGAGTGCCCGATTTCATCTACGATGAAGGCGATATTGGTAAAGAACCTATGATTCGGGCGCTGGGAAAAAACCCTATGGAGGTGGTCAATAAGATAGCAAAGGCATTTAGCAAATAGCCATCAGTATAGGAAGGTGAAAATATGACTCAAAAGATTCAGGCTCAAAAAGGAATCATCACGAAAGAGATGAAGATCGTCGCCAGAGATGAAGAAGTCTCTCTCAAATGGCTCCAAGAAAAGATTGTTTCTGGTCGGATCGTCATCCCGGTCAATCGAAATCATCGAGGCGTGAAACCTGTAGGGATTGGAGAAGGGCTTCGGATCAAGGTCAATACAAACTTCGGGACTTCTTCTGACCACGTCGATTTAGAAGAAGAGCTGAAGAAACTTGAGGTTTCGATTCAAGCCGGGACCGATACGGTGATGGACTTGAGCACGGGTGGAGATATCGATGCCATTCGTAAGGAAATCATTCGCCATTCTCCTATCCCCGTGGGGACCGTTCCTATTTATGAAGCAGCCATTAAGGCGGCTAAGAAGAGGAAAGCTCTTGCTAAGATGAGGGTGGAAGATCTCTTTGAAGTCATCGAGCGGCAAGCAGATGAGGGTGTTGACTTTATAACGGTTCATTGCGGGGTGACTCGGAATGCTGTGGAGCGGTTGAAGAAGGCCCATCGGCTATTGGGAGTGGTCAGTCGGGGTGGCTCTTTTCTCATTGAATGGATGATTTATAATGGCCGAGAAAATCCACTCTATGAACATTACGACCGGCTCTTAGAAATTTCAAAAAAGTATGATGTGACTTTGAGTTTAGGAGATGGGCTGAGGCCTGGATGTCTGGCCGACGCTACAGACCGACCTCAGGTGGAGGAAACAATCGTTCTTGGAGAGTTGACAGAAAGGGCATGGGCAGAAGGGGTTCAGGTGATGATCGAAGGACCAGGCCATGTCCCTCTGGATCAGATCGAAGCAAACGTCCTTTTGGAAAAGAGATTGTGCAAGGGTGCTCCTTTCTATGTACTCGGGCCATTGGTGACCGATGTCTCTCCAGGATATGATCACATTACATGCGCCATTGGTGGCGCCATTGCAGGCAAGGCAGGAGCAGATTTTTTGTGTTATGTGACACCATCAGAACATCTGAAGTTGCCCTCTGTCGAGGATGTCCGGGAAGGTGTAATTGCCACAAGAATTGCAGGTCATGCGGCTGACATTGCACGAGGAAACAAGATTGCCCTTCAGAGGGATATTGAGATGTCAAAGGCTCGAATGGCTTTTGACTGGGAGAAACAAATAGAACTTTCGCTTGATCCGGAGAAAGCGAGGCGTTACCACGAAGAGGGGAAATCGGGTGAAAAGGATGTCTGCACCATGTGTGGCGAATTCTGCGCCATTAAAAGAGTGAAAGACTTTTTTCAAAATAGTTAAGAATCTGCAGTCTAACCCCCATCCATCTCTCCCCCTCAAGGGGGGAGGGTGAGGGTGGGGGTGACGTCATTTTATTTAATGCGTCCGCATTAGTCTCGCACTCAATTAGTCACTTAGCCATATAGTCAGAGACCACTGTTTTAAAATCAAACACCCCAGCTCAGGTTTGTTAAATTGACATTGTAAAATTGACTTCTGACTAACGAATTCACCACAAAGAGTTAAAAACTTGCCTGTAGTAGGACTTGATGATTTCTGATGAAGGTAAGTAACGGTTGGCACGTGAGAGGCCGCCGCGCACCTACTTCGCGCGAGGATGGCCCCTCTTCCTGCAGTGCACTTCACGGACTTGGGCGGTGCCGTTCGCAAGCGGATTCGTAAGTTCCATTCCTCGCCTTTACAGATCACTTCGTGGTGAGGATCTCTTGGAGCGAGACGCGTTCGCCGCCCTTGGCCTTTGCTTCATCTCCCTCCGCAATTGTCAACGTCACCTTTCGCGGTCCTGACGAAAACTGGATTTCTGTGATTCTTAGTCCTGGGACCCCCGAAGTTTTCGACACGTATGCGACCACCGGTCCTGCACTGGCGGTCTGTAAATTATCGAGTGCTGAGCGCAGCTCAGTAGCGAACTTGAGAATGTTCCCTCCATAGAAATCGCCCCAAGCTCTGGTCACCCAAGACACCCGATCGTTCCAAAAGGCAACGCCTCCTAATAGTTTGGCAGTGGAGCCTGTTCCCTCCCAGAGGAAATATGAGTCGGTGCTGCTTTGGGTGAGCACGTACCGGGAACGCAAGCCGCTGAGCAACGGTTCTTTCGGCATCCCCAGCCTTATCTCGGTGCCCGCAACAAACAGAGAGGCATCGTCCGCGCGCGCTTCGGGGATCTGGGGGGCTGATGTCATCAAAGTTGCCAAAATGGTAAAAGAAAAGACTGGAACGATTACTGCAACGAGAAGCTTACGGTGGTTCATAATGTCCTCCTGACTGTGGTTGGCATGGTCTAACGCTGGCCTTAGCCGATTGACAATGGAGCGAAGCTGAATTGGCAATCGGAGTTCAACCCTTGTTATGCATTTAACTTAATGCCTCCAAAACTGGCATTGGTATTTTTGATTGAGCACGGGGATTTTTCCACATAAACTGGAAGATTACCCCCATCTCTGGGTTGAGACTAGCAAGGGAGCACGCAGATATATTGCGCCATTCGTCAAGATAGAAAAGCCCATCTGGTTTCAAAATAAACTGCGCTTCGTTATTGAAAAAATTAGCTTCACCAAATAGTGCCTGCATCAGGTCCTGTCTTTGTTCCGCCAGTGAGCAATTAAATACAAACAAAATGTTGAGTGTCCCCTCGGGAAACTGCTTATGAACATCGCATAATTTACTCCGAAGATCCATCGCTCTCTTAGCTATCGAGCGAGTGTATGGTGGTTTCCCGCTAAGCACATCACCCGGTTTTTCAATATGCGGGAACGGATCAAGATACCTTTTTACCTCACCATAAATTTCAAAGCTATTAACATAAAAGCAACAATCAGAATACGTCCCTTTTCCTGTGGGAGGATGTAGTTTAAGTTTGCCAGAGAATCTACCAACAGAAGCACAAAGGGCAATTTCAAAATATAACTCATCAACTCGGTCAGCAGAATCTACGCCAGATAGATCTCGCCGGTAGTTATCGCTAACTGTTTTCCAACCACAGAGAGTGTTTAATTTCTTTAAATGCCTATCGAACGATACTAAGTTGTTTCTGCCAAGTTCGATCAGGGATGGTGAACCAATAGCCATGTACTCAACTAGGCCTCCTGGTAGGGTTCGTTGAGCTTTCGTTTTGAGGAGAGACCATAAAAGTGGGCAGTTTGATTTCATCCATGCGCTGAGTTTATTTTGGTCTGTCATATCTGGCTACCGCTATTGGCAATATTATATCAACATCTGTATGATTAATGGAAGAATTATCTGTCCGTTATAAACAGGGTTTTCAACTAACGATTCCGGTTTGTAATATACACCATTTTTAAATTTTAAGGAAGTGAAAGTTTCAGGGAAAAAACCATTACACCACATTGTATTCGTGGATGAGTTTACCTTCGCGGAAACGGGTTGGGCTTAATTCTCCAATCTGCAATGTTCAATCGAATATCGGTTTAGGTTTCACCGAGGTAGGCTTTGCGAACCATTTCGTTCTGACGCAAATTCTCCGCTGAATCGCTGAGTACCACAGCACCCGATTGCAGCACGTATCCTCGGCTGGCCACTTGAAGGGCCATGCGGGCGTTCTGTTCAACCAGGAGGATGGTTGTGCCATC
>JBEKWN010000111.1:0-31102 GCA_049513055.1 Thermodesulfobacteriota bacterium | reverse complement strand
GGGCCATAGTTCTCGTAGAAAGGTTCGAATACAATGACCTCTTCGCCAGAATTGACGATGGCCATCAGAGAAGAGATCATGGCCTCAGTGGATCCGCAACAGACTGTAATTTCTCTTTCGGGATCAATGGTGACGGTATTATACCAGGCAAATTTTTCAGCAATGGCCTGACGAAGATACGGCCATTTCCTTAATTTCTGCTGGCGCCGGAAAATCGGGAAATCCTTGTGCGAGGTTTACACCGCTATGTTTGAGACAGATACGGGTCATTTCCCGGATGACCGATTCTGTAAACTTCAGCGCCCGTTCGGAAGAAAAATTTTTCATGCCGTCTCCTTTTCTTTACCCGGATATAGGTTCAGACAACGTTCTTGAAATAGGCAGATGGTCAGGACTTCACGACACCGTCATCTTATGAGATAATGATACATCCGTCAATACCAAGCCCACTATGATCCAGCTTATTGAGTTTGGCAACGACCTTATTATTCAGATGAGTCTGGATGACAATGGTTACAAGGGCAAAAAAGGCGGCCGGAAAAGGCCGCCTTTTTCGTTACGATTGGGTTAGAAGGTGTAGATGAGCCTCGTTCTGAGAGCCCAGGGGTTCGCCGCTGCGCGGTTTAAACCAGTTCCTCCATTATTGATATCCAAGGCATTCCCAGCCCAGAGGTATCCAACACCGACCCAGAACCTCAGGTTGTTGTAGATCTGTATATCATTCATCAGATCCAATTCAAAACCAATGGAATTGTCATCCCTCAGGCGTGAACTATTATTATACTTCACAGCGTTACCAAGGGTATTTCCATGTGTGGTGGTATCGCCAACGTAAAGTCCCTGGAGGGTAACTTTATACCACGGTGCTAACATGACACTGCCGTAGAGCTTAGCAAACCAGGTTCCACCGAATCCGCCTCTGCTCACTTGTGCGTAATTGATCATGTGGGCAATACCGTAGCCTCCGGTGGCTCCTGACTCCATGCTATAGACAACGATCGACTCTTGGTCAGCTGTTGACTGTTCTGCACCAGGCGGAATGACATAGCCCCGCACACTTTTAGAAACCGTCCCTATATTTGTCGTACTTCCTGGGAGGCCACTGGATGAAGTCTTTCTGGTATCAGCACCTGAGGCATACATTCCAACCGCCCCGAAGTTGAACTTCTCCCATGGATAGTCAACTTTGAGTCGTGTTGCCCAACCCTGGTATTTGACATCGGGGATATTTAAGGTATTTCGTTCATTAACCGTGCCATAGTCATACACAAAGTCGAAGTTGAGATTAACCGGACCTGCCTTCCCATCCGCATAAATCCCAAACCACCACATATGGGATTTGTTGGTTCCTGGGACAGCGGGGATTAAAGCTGCAGGTAAGCCAGCAATGGTTGAAGTTACATAGAGCGGATAGGTGTTCATCCTGTAGTAGAGGCCGTAGCCGCCTACCGTGAAAGTACTAATCTTGGCATTTGCATGAAGACCCCAGACATCCACATCATCGTCCGCAAAATCCTTTCCTTCAAGGGCCTTTGCATAAATCGGTATGATCATCACAGGGTCAATCTTAATGCCCGCTGTGACCCCTGTACCATCTGTATACATTAACATGTTCGGCCGGACGCCTAATGGCTGGGCGCCCACCCTCACTGTAATGGGCACCGGGATTCCGAAATACGGGAGGCCGAAATTGATATAGATGTTTTTGACCTCTATCGCAGTCCGGTCAGTCGTCCACGCGCCGAAGTTGTTTGCCTCTCTCCCGATCCCTGGGTAACCCTGAAATGGCGCACCCCATCGGTAAGTGTCTATCTCGAAGTAGATGGTTCCACTCAAATTCGGGCCCATAATGGCATCGAATTTGAGGTGGGCACGGCCCTCCCAGTGGGCATCTGTTTTGTTCCAACCTTGAGAGCCAATGCCATAGGTTCCTGATGGGGTAGTTCGAGCGTAGTTTCTATTAACAACGCCCCAAATGTCTGTATTGCCTGGGTTGTTATTATATTGCGGAACATTTTCGCCCAAAAATGTTTGGGTATCGATGAACCCTGATGCTTTGAATTCCAATTTTGGTGCCTGGGCATATGCAGTAGCACCAAACGCCAAGATTAAAAACCCAACTAAAGATAGAGCAATGAATTGTTTCATCTCTTTCCCTCCTCAGTAATTGCGTGAATTGCACTTCGTAGTCTTCAAACCTACAACAAAACTTACTAGAACTTTACTTAAACCAACCTCCTCCTTGAAATAAGACAACGATGGTCTATTTATTCCTCCTTCTTATCACCCCCTCCATCTATTGAATTGTAGCTAAATTGGGAAGAAATATAATTGAGGGGAAAGAGAAAGTCAAGAAAAAAATAACTTATTATTACTCTTTATTACTTTTAATTACGTATTATCATTGACAAACTGAACCCTCATCGGTTAGTATGTGGAGGTTCACCAAAAGGATGCCTATGTCAAAAAAGATGATAGGTTTCTGCCAGAAACACTTTGCTTCAGACTTGCAAAAACTATTTCACGAAATGACTTCATATGTGCATAACATCAGGATAGAGGAGGTTTTAAGCGGGAGAAATCATAGAGGTCGGGAAGAACATCCAGCCACAACGATTGGTCTCACTATCCGGAAACCAACCATCCAGTTTGTCGACTCCCTGGCCAAAGCGCAACGAATTGAAGCCATCGCCCATGAATTAGTGCATTTACTTTTGGTATACCGCTTTGGACTGGGGGTGATTGGTCGGAGGATCCCTCGTCATGGGAACCGAGAGGACGTGTTTAAATATTTCATGAGTATGAGAGGAGACTGGGTTTACCTTCTTGGGCAGATTGCAAATACGGCCCATCATCTGGTCCTAATAGATTATCTCAAGGGAGAATATGAAATCGAGGACAGTCTTCATATCTATCTCCTAAATCAAAATTTCTGCGTCGCTGCAAATGACAATGCGAGGGATAAAGAATCACAGTATGGCATGGGGCTTGTTGCCTTTGAATATGAGAAATTCATCGGGAGAGTTGATCGGGTGATCAACATTCACCGCCAAACAGAATTCTTCTGGAAGGCCTATCATTCAGCGCAAAAGCACTTTGATAAATATAGCTTCCGCTCCATCCCTGCTCCCTCATCTTATCAGGAGGATATCCTCTCTTTGCTCGAAGATCTGGGCTATCAAAAAGAGGATTTTGTTTTCTTCCCAGAAAGGAAATAGGTTTTTTGTTTAAATATTTAGAACCCTTTATGGGTGGAAGATGGACATAGGGTTAGGAGGTTGCAAGTTATGAAAGAGTGCGCTTTAAATAGCCGTAGAGTTCTGATTCTCTCAGATTGGTGGTCGTCAGGGTGGTGTGAATGGACGGACATTAGCCAAATTCCAAATTATGAAGGCTGTGGAGTCTATAAAATACGTTTGGCTAACCCGGAAGGAATCCCTGTCGAAATTCCTCGATTTATTGATACAGATAAGGATGGAATTCTCCAAATCTGTTATTCAGAGAATATTAAGAGAGGAGTATACCGTTTTCGTCGCGCGACAGAAGGTAAGAAATATACCCATGCAGAAGGGGAAAGGTTGCAGCTCTTAAAAAAATATACAAACTTTAAAGAAAGGTATAAAGGCTGTAAAATGCAATATTCGTTTAAGAAGCGGCCAAACAGAAAAGAGGCGAGGGTGGAACAAGAAAGATTGCTAAAATACTATGTTAAAAAGTATGGTGAAGTTCCACCGAATAATAATAATTTTCCGGATAAGCATATTGATTGGGAAAGTCTCCGCGATTCTGACACCACCCAACCGATCATGCTTTCTAGTTTTATCTACGATATATCTTCCAATTTCCACCATACAAGACTCACTAAAATTGGAGAGGATATATAGAACGTCTTTTGCCTTCCTAATTTTGCCAACATTTAACTTATGATCTGTCGCAATCATCGAGGTGTAAACCTTGCGCAAGGTTTACCGCTTGATGTTGAGGCAGGCACGCACGATCTCCTGGGTAACCGATTCAATGGAAAATGACATCTTGTAAACCATTTCCTATTAAATAGCGAGGCAATTTTTTCTTGACAACCTTGAATTTATGGCCGATCATGAAAAGGATGTCTGATATAAGGAGGTGAGATTATGAAGATAAGTGCTCGGAATGTTCTCAAGGGTAAGGTGGCCAAGGTAACCCATGGAGCAGTCAATTCGGAGGTTGTGGTACAACTTCCCGGGGGAGTAGAAATCATTTCAATAATAACCAAGAAATCAGCAAGGGGTCTAACGCTTTCAAAAGGGAAGGAGGTGTACGCAGTAATCAAAGCGTCGAATGTGATGATTGCTACAGATTAAACTTTCCTACGTTTGAACGCCTTTAGGTGATCAACCAAATTCAGATCATTAATGGTCCGGAGGAGGGAAATATTACCCAAGCCCTCAAAGGGGAGCATGTCGGGACCATCATTTATAAGGAATAAATTTCTATTCTCTGCATCTCCAAAAATCCTATCCATCGTAGCAACTAACCGCTGTCTAAAATCGAGAAAGAATCCCATCCCTTGCCGGAAGTAACTCTTAAAGAGCAAAATATTGATACCAAATAAGAAGGTTCTTTGAGTAGTAAAAAGTAATTATTTGTCAATATTTTCATTGACAAGTAATTCCTTCTCTTTTAAAATTTATTACCAAATTGGAGGGGAGCCCATGTCAGAAGAAATAATGAATACCAAAGAAGTGGCCAAATATTTGGGGATCCACGAAAAGCAGGTCTATGCCTTGATCAAGTCTAAAAAGATTCCATCCACCCGGGTGACAGGGAAGTGGGTCTTTCCAAAGAAATTGATTGATGAATGGATTGAATCGAATGCCAAGACAGGTCTTGAACAGGCCAGACAGAAAAGCAGAAGGATTGAAGGGGGACTTTTGGCTTCCGGAAGCAATGACCCCATCCTGGATATGCTCCACACCCATATGAAAAAATCATATCCCGAATTCTATATCTTTTCTGCGAATACAGGAAGCACAGATGGACTCAAGGCCCTCAACATGGGTTATACCGATATTGCCTGGTCACACCTATTTGATCCGAAAAGCAGGGAATACAATATCCCTTTCCTTCCTACCTATCTCCCTAATGTAAAACCTGTCGTGGTCAATCTGTTTCGCCGGGACCTTGGGTTTGTGGTTGCCTTTAAAAATCCTTTTCATATCCATGAATTCGAAGACTTGACTCAAAGGGGGATCAGATTTATCAATCGCCAGAAGGGCTCCGGTACAAGGGTTCTTTTAGACCATCACCTGAAGAGATTGCAGATTTCATCTTCTAAGATCAACGGGTATGAGAAAGAGGTCTATACCCATTTTGAAATAGGCCTTTCGATTCTTTCCAAAGAAGCAGATGTCGGAATTGCGACCATAGCCATTTCTAAACTCCTTGGCCTCCCTTTTATTCCTATCACCCAGGAAAGCTTTGATATGATCCTTGACCAATCCACCTTTTTCGAAAAGGGAATTCAAGCCTTCGTTGAAATTCTAATCTCCCAGGAATTTAGAAACAGGGTTCAAAGATTGGGAAGCTACGACTTCAAAAATTCGGGGAAAGTCCTCTATTCAAAAAAATAATGCGGGGAGATTGGATATGAAAAAATGGGTATATGCTGGATTGCTCTGTTTGCTGTTGTTCTTTCCCTCTCCGGGTGCAGCTCAAACCAGCAAGTTCATCCTTTTAGCCAGTACGATAGGGCCTATTGATTCAGGTATCGTTGATCTGCTAGAAAATGAATTTGAAAAAGAAACAGGTATCCGGGTTCGCCATGTGGGTGCAGGGACGGGAGCGGCCTTAGAGATTGCCCAGAAAGGAAATGTAGATCTTGTATTAGTCCATGCAAAATCCCTTGAGGAAAAGTTTGTGAAGGAAGGTTTTGGGACAGAAAGAATCGATCTAATGTACAACGATTTTGTCATCCTGGGTCCTTCAAGTGATCCAGCAGGAATTAAAGGGATGAAGCAAGCTACAGAGGCCCTTAAAAAAATTTCTGAGAAGAGAACGATCTTTATCAGCCGGGGCGATAAATCAGGGACCCATGTTGCAGAGATGCAGTTGTGGAATAAAGCCGGGATTAAACCTTCAGGGACCTGGTACGTAATTTATGAGAAGGGGGCAGAGGGAAATGTCCCCACCCTGCGCTATACAGACCAAAGAGAAGCTTATACAGTGATTGATCGAGCCACGGTTCTTTCTCTCAAAGATCAGATCAAATTAGTTGTTTTAGTAGAAAAAGATGAGGCGCTGTTGAATTACATCAGCCTCATTCCAGTAAACCCCCAAAAATTTCCCAGGGCGAATTATGAAGACGGAATGGTTTTTGTGAGATGGCTGACTTCTCCTGAAAAGGGGCAAAAGATCATCAGGAACTTTGGTAAAGACAAATACGGAAGTCCACTCTTTTTCCCCAATTCAAAGGAATGGAAAAGTTCACAAACCAAGAAAAATTAATCGCGTTAAGGAGGAAAACCATGAGTTGTAGAATAGGCCAAAAGATTCTATTATCGGTAATCGTCGTTTCACTTTTATTCATCACTGGAATCACCTCTGTTCAAGCGCAGCCGAAGGCAATCATTCTCGCTACCACCACTAGCACGCAGGATTCAGGACTTCTCGATATCCTCCTTCCGATCTCTGAAAAGAAGACAGGTTATTTTGTCAAGACCATTGCAGTAGGCTCTGGTCAGGCCATGGCCATGGGGCAAAAAGGAGAAGCCGATGTCCTTCTGGTTCATTCTCCCGATGCCGAAAAAAAGTTCATTGCCGAAGGTTATGGAGTGAATCGAAGGCTCATCATGCACAACGACTATATTATTGTGGGACCTTCGAATGATCCATCGAAGATTAAAGGATTGAAATCCTCATCAGAGGCATTTAAAAAGATTTCTTCGGAGAAGACCCTCTTTATGTCGAGGGGGGATAATTCAGGGACCCATTCAAAAGAAAAGGCAATCTGGAAAGTTGCTGGGATAAATCCAGAGGGAGAGAAATGGTATCAGCAGACTGGCCTCGGGATGGGACAGACCTTAAATGTTGCTGCTGAGAAAAAGGGTTATACCCTTGCCGATCGGGGAACTTATCTGGCATTAAAGAAAAACCTCAATCTCGATATTCTGGTAGAAGGGGACGCCATCCTTTTAAACATCTACCATGTTATTGAGGTCAATCCCGCCAAATGGGTTAAGGTGAATGCCGCAGGTGGAAAGGCATTTGCCGATTTCATGGTTTCTAAAGAGACCCAGGACATTATTAAAACCTTTGGGATTGATAAATTCGGGTCTCCTCTTTTCTTCCCCGATGCCGGCAAGAAGGAAGAAGAACTGGGCAGATGATAATCAACAAATTCCAAACATCGATCATATAAATTTTTTAGGCCATTGGAATTTGGTAATTGGATATTATTTGTAACTTGTGATTTGGTTATTGGAATTTAATTGGAGGTCAGATGGGTCTTATCCTTGAAGGAATAAAAAAGGCTTTCTATCTATTAATCACTTTTGATCCTGAAGTGATGGGAATTACCCTTCTGTCACTGGAGGTTTCCGGAATAGCTACCCTCATCAGTCTCTTGATCGGAATATCTACTGGGGTAACTGTCGCCCTTTCCAGGTTTACCGGAAAAAGAATTGTTGTAAGCCTGATTAACACCGGCATGGGTCTTCCACCGGTGGTGGTGGGCCTTTTCGTGACCATCTTTTTATGGAGGAATGGGCCTCTTGGTTTTTTTGAAATCCTCTATACCCCCACGGCCATGATCATTGCCCAGACAGTCATCGCTACCCCTATTGTGATGGGTATTACCTTGGCAGCGATTCAACAACTTCCTCAAAAACTTCGACTTCAAATTCTGGCTCTCGGAGCAACTCGTCTCCAGATGGTTTGGGTCTTGATCAAAGAGGCGAAGCTCCCTCTTTTGGCTGCAGTGATGGCAGGATTTGGTGGTGTGATCTCAGAGGTCGGTGCTTCCATCATGGTAGGTGGTAATATTAAGGGCTATTCCCGAGTGCTTACCACGGCAACCGTTATGGAAACGAGTCGTGGAAATTTCGATATCGCCATTGCCCTTGGAATCATCCTGCTTCTGCTTGCCTATTTTATCAACTTAGTCCTCACCCAGATCCAACAGAAAGAAAGGCCAAGATAGCACATTGCAAATCGCACATTGAAAATTAAAACATAATTTCTTATGAATGAACATTTACCTATCTTAGAAATGAAAAATATTTCGGTCAACAGGGGAGGAACACTTCTTTTGGATATTTCTTCCTTCCTCATTCACGAAGGGGAAATCCTTTCCTTGATTGGGGCGAACGGGGCGGGGAAGACCACTTTACTTCAAACTTTATCCTATTTATTGAAACCCTTTCAGGGTGAAATCTTCTTCAGGGGAAAGAAGGTAGAAACAAATCATTCCGTTTTAGAATACCGAAGGAAACTGGCCATGGTCTTCCAGGAGCCTCTCCTCTTTGATACAACGGTCTTTAACAATGTTGCATCCGGTTTAAAGATCCGCGGGATGAAGAGAGGTGAAATCCGTGATCGGGCCATGAAGCAGTTGGAGCGATTTGGAATTAGTCATCTCAACGACCGTTCTGCGAGAACACTTTCAGGAGGGGAGGCACAGAGGACAAGTCTCGCAAGAGCCTTTGCGCTTCAACCTGAAATCCTTCTCCTTGACGAACCTTTTTCATCTCTCGACCCTCCTACCCGTGATTCCCTGATTGAAGACCTGGAACACATCCTTCAACAGACACGGACGACTGCAGTCTTCGCCACCCACGATCGCCTCGAAGCCCTGAGACTTTCAAATCGGATGGCAGTGATGAATGAAGGGAAAATACTTCAGATTGGTTTTCCTGGAGAGGTGATGAACCATCCTGTGAATGAAATTGTGGCTTCCTTTGTGGGAGTGGAGACGATCCTGACCGGGAAAGTGATTAAAAGAAATGGCGGGACTTTTGTCACCTCCATTGATGGCCGAGAGATCGAGGCTGTAGGAGATGCCCATTTAGGAGAGACTGTGGTTCTATGCATTCGGCCAGAAAATGTCACCCTCTCAACCCGTCCCTCCCAAGAAGGAACAAGTGCCAGAAATGTTTTTCCAGGGAGGATTGTGAAAATTATCTCCTTGGGGCTCTATCAAAAGGTCCATCTTCATTGTGGGTTTCCACTCGTGGCCTATGTGACGAATCATTCTTTGGAAGGGTTATCGTTGACAGAAGGAAAGGAAGTGAGAGCTTCCTTTAAAGCCACTGCGGTCACAGTTATAAGGAAAGGGGAAAGTTAAGGAAGAGAGGGCGTCTACTTCAAGCGATCTTTAAGATCGTATAGTTCTTGGCTCCCCCTGGAGTTTGCACCTTCACTTCATCCTCCACTTCCTTTCCAATTAAAGCCTTGCCCAGGGGAGAGGCGATTGAAATCTTGCCGGATGAGATATCTGATTCGTCAGGTCCGACGATCTGGTAGGTGACTTTACCTCCATTATTGAGGTTCTCTAAAGTGACTACAGAACCAAAGCCTACCTTACCATTGGGAAGATTGATGCTGTCTATAATCTCAGAGTTGGCCAACTTCTGTTCAATCTCTCGAATCTTCGTTTCAACGAATGATTGGTGCTCTTTAGCTGCTACAAACTCTGCATTCTCACTGATATCTCCATGAGCCCGTGCCTCCTCAATGGCCTTGATCACTTGAGGACGGATGACCTTCTTCAGATTCTCCAATTCTTTATGGAGATTGTTATATCCGTTGCGTGTGATGGGACTTCGTGCCATGGATACTCCTTTATGGGAAGGGAATATAACTGACCAAGATGAATCTGTCAACTAGTCCTTGTATATTTATCAGAGAGATTTCTCTCTTCCGGAAATCTATTTTTGAAGATTTGAAAAGATTAATGGTGGTGATGGTGGTAATAGAACCCGAATCCCCCCCAGCAATTAGGATAATCCCACCATGGATCATAATAATAGTAGTAGGGATACGGACGGTAATAGTATTCCGGCCAGAGGTAGATCTGTTTACACGAAACAATGAGATATCGATAATCCATTTCACCGAGAGGCTTGATCTTCTCTCCTATCATTTCACCTGCCACAGTGATCTTTTTCCCTCTCCGGAGGATGTAAGGATCTAAATATTTATCAGCGAGAATTAAAAATCTTCCTTCTGAGGCAACGGTTTCTTTGGGTTCTCCCCTCCAACCCAGAGGCCTCTGGAAGACTAAAGGCGTTGGGATTCTGGCGGACCTGGCTGAGAGTAAGGGAAAGATCTGATTTTGTCCTCAAATCCTTTTAAATAACATGAGCACAACCAGAAAGGAGAATTATAAAAGAGAGAAGTAAAATCCATGAAAACCGACTTTTTATTTTGTTTCTCCTGTATTCATTTTAAATCATTCTACGATAAGATTCAATACAACATTTGTTTCAGATTCCCCTATTATTTTTAATGAAGGGTTAGGCAGGTCAGCATGGTAATTTAATATAAGACGATAATCCTTTGATTGAGGAAGCAAAAATAAAAGGCCCGCTTTATGGCGGGCCTTTTCATCATGTCTTGATCTGTCGGCAGGGTTTTTTTATCCCTTGATCAGTCTCGGAATCATCATGTGATGGTGAGGGCAGATCGAGATGGGATTTTGATAGACAGAGCCCGCAAAAGCCACCATATATTTTCTCATATCTGCAAAAGAGACCACCTCATCGACCAACCCCTTTTTCGCACAATAAACGGGCCTCGACTTCTCATAGTATTCTTGTGCCAAGGCATTCATCTTGTCAATGATGGGCTTGAGTGGACGGCCTGAATCCTTTTCTTTTACCAGTCTTCTTGCAAAAGAGGCAACGGCTGCGGTTTCACCGTGCATTACATAAATCTCTGTGGTGGGTGTGCCCAACGTAAACATATTATTATTGTTTGCCTGGGGGCCTCCCATAATGTAGTGGGCAGCGGCTGTCCCCTTTCTTAAGACGATGCACATCATGGGGAGATCGGTCTGTTCGATGGAGTAAATCAAGGATTGCCCCAATCCAAGAAGCTCGGCTTTTTCTGCGATGTCTCCTACGTCAATGCCAGACGTATCCTGAAACCAGATGATAGGGACCCTGTCTCTCCCGCATTGGGTCACGAACTCGTTCATCTTAATGAGTCCCTGCCGGTAAAGCTTTCCTCCGACGCCGGGATAGGGGGCATATTCGGGATATCCCTTGGGCAAGAATCCCTGTCGATTGCCTATGATTCCAACTAAGAGACCGTCGATTTTTGCCAAACCCGTATAGACCTCTGGACCATAATTAGGTCTGAATTCCATATGTTCACTGTTATCCGTCAGCCTGGCAAGGACTTGATCAAAATTATAGGCAAGCTTTTGATTGAAGGCGACCAGATAGTTGATCTCTTCGGGCGAGAATTTGGGTTCTTTTGGTTTAGCTACCCTGAAGAATTTAGGATCATAGGCCGGAATATACTTCATGTATTCTTTCAGTCCATCCAATACCCCTTCCTCCTTTTCAAAGACAGCCTTGAAGAAACCAGTGGAGTCGTAATGGATCTCCACACGTCCAGGAGGAGTCGCCTTGAACTTTCTTGTTGCCTCAATAATGAGCTCTGCCCCTTGCTCATCAAACAAACCTTTTGGACTCATTCCACTGACAATACCACCACCACCGACAGCAATGTTGCAATTCTTATGTGCCAAAAGGATGGTAGGACTGACTCCTTGGTATCCTCCACCCGCAGGATTGGTTCCATAGATCCCTGCCAGAACGGGAATGCCCAATTTTTCCAGTTCAGCATGTCTGAAGAAAGTGGTTCCGCTTCCTCTCCGGTTGGCATACACCTTTTCCTGCTCAGGGAGTTTCACACCACTACAGTTAACTAACCAGACCAGAGGGAGATGGAGGCGCTTTGCCATGTCGGTCACTCTCAAGATATTTTCTGACTGACCAGCAATCCAGGCTCCAGCTATAACTTTATTGTCGAAGCCGATGACGACAGCCCATTTTCCACTGATTTTACCCAATCCATCCACCACGCCAGTTGTCCCGGATTCTTCTTCCATCGGGTCGAAGAGGGTGTGTAAAGGACACCATGTGCCAGGATCCAACAAATATTCAAGCCTCTGGTATACGGTCATCTCCCCTCTTTTATTAATTTCCTCTGTGGCCAGACCCGCTTTTTTCACCTTTTCCACAGCTTCTGCAATTGTTTTTTCAACTTCTTTAATTTGTTTAACATTTTCTTCTGCCTTTTTAATCTGTTGCTCAGTCAAGGCCTTACCAAAATCGGTCATCTTTTCAAAATATGGTTTCATGCTGAATCCCTCCCATTTTGGAATTAATGAATTTTTTCACAATATATTTACCAGAAAAAAAATAATATAGCAAGAAAAATTATTTTATTTACTTTTCCCTTTATTTCTGATAATTTATACGTATGAAGATATTTACAAAAACTCAATTGGCCCTGATCTTTTTAGCGGTTGCCTGTTTAATAGGCGTTGTAACAAGTATCATTGTGAACTCCCTTATAAACAATCAGATTATTTTTGAAGCACAAGAAAGGGTCAAAGAAGATCTCAATACAGCCAGATGGGTCTATGCTTCTAAGATCAGGGATATTGACCGAACGATCCACTGGACTTCGGCAAGGCAGATAGTGTTAACGAAGGCAATAAAAGAGAAAGATGTTTCCCCTATTCGAGACTCATTTTCAAGGCTGATGGCTGAAGAGGAACTCGATTTTTTAACATTGGTGGATCGAAAAGGAACAGTCGTATTTAGATTTCATAATCCTCCTGCATCAGGAGACAGTTTGCTCCATGATCCTTTTATTAAGAGTGCCCTGGAGAAAAAGGAGATTTTAGGAACCCAGGTCCTCTCTGGAGATGAGTTGGCGAAGGAAGGGAGGAGTTTGACCCAGAAGGCCATTATCCAATCGATTCCCGTTCCCAAAGAAAAACCGATTAGAAAAATAGAAGAGACTTCTGGAATGGTATTGAAATCAGCCCATCCCATACTTGATTTTAATGGAGAGATTTTGGGTGTTTTGACAGGAGGAGTGCTCCTCAACCGGAATTATGAGATTGTCGATCGGATTAAAAACATCGTTTTCAAAGATGCTAAATACAAAGGAAAAGAAATTGGGACAGCCACCATCTTCTTGGGCGATTTGAGAATATCGACCAATGTCATCGATAAGGAAGGAAATCGGGCCATTGGAACTCGAGCGATGAAAGAGGTCCAAGAACAAGTTCTCGGAAAAGGAACGCCCTGGATCCATCGGGCGTTTGTAGTTGATGATTGGTATATCACCGCCTATGAACCCATACGAGATGTCCAAGATAAGATTGTTGGAATGCTTTATGTGGGGATGTTAGAAAGCAAATATGCTTTGATGAAGGAGAGACTGATCCTTCTTTTCTTCTTCTTCTCCATGTCAGGAATGTTGATTGCCCTGACGGTCTCCTTTATCCTTTCTTATATGATGCTTAAAAAACGAGTTTAACGCAGCCTCCAAGAATCCTTCTCCATTCACAAGAGATTTTCCATTGAGAGCTTATTCAGATAGGTCTTCGTTTTTATTTTCTTCATTTTTCTGAGTCTCTTTATCTCGGCCTCCTCTTTTTAACCCTTTCCTGAACCCAGAGATCAGAAGCCATATGACAATGATGACGATACCGATGGCTAAAAAATTCGGAGCCCCTATTTTTCTTAAGAAGTCTGAGAAATATTCAATCGTCTCCATCATTCTGGTTTTTCGGCAACGGCAAGGAGGGAGGTGCCGAAGGGAAGGGGAAAGAATTTTTCTAATTTGAGTAAGGGGACGAGGAGATTATAGATTCTCAGTTGAAAAGAAGGAAGCCTTTTTCTCCTAAGTATTTTGCTATTTAAAAACCATCCCAGAATTCCAATTCGATTGAAGTATTTCAGGAAAATCACTTTAAACCCTAAGGTTTCCAATTTATTTTTTAATTCCTTCTTTCCATACCGCCTGTGATGGCCTAAATGTTGGTCCAGACTTCCATAGAGCCATGGATGAGAAGGGACGAGGAGGAGGAGTCGTCCTCTGGGTTCCAAGAGGTTGAAGATATTTTTTAGGGGTTTTTCATCCTGTTCAATATGTTCCAATACATTGAAGCAGATGACCGAATCGATAAGATAGGATCGGTAGCGTTCCAACTCTGTCCCGGAGAGGTTAAGGGGTTCGATCATAAATTTCTTATATTTTCCAAAGGTGTTCTTCAAAAGGGCGAGGTATTTCGGCTCCACATCGGTGGCAATGATGAGCTCCCGATCTAAAAGAAACTTCGTGATGTTACCAACCCCAGCGCCGACCTCTAAAACCCTACTGCCCAAAAATGGTCGGAATTTTAAAAATATCCACTGATTATAACGATGAAGTTTCTTCATCTTCTGGAGGGTTTGGTAAACGATATCCTCGGTCTCCGAATCAAAAAAATTATACCGCAGGATGGAAAAGATCGCCTTCAGTCCATCCATCCATTTGATTTTCTTTCCTTCCCAATAATCTCGACCGCTGTAGGAGATGGGGACTTCATAGATCCGGTAATTCATCTTAGCAATCTTGGCTGTCACCTCAGGCTCAAAGCCAAACCGATTTGACTTCAAAAGAAGATGCTCCAGCACCTCCTTTTTAAAAACTTTATAACCTGTTTCCATATCGGTGAGGTTAAGATCGGTGCAGAGGTTGGAGAGAAAAGTCAGGAGCTTATTGCCCAGAGTGTGCCGGAACATCAACACCCGCCTCGGAGTGCCGAGGAATCGAGAGCCATAGACGACCTCCGCCCTTCCATCGAGGATGGGTTCGATGAGTTTAGGATATTCGTGAGGATGGTATTCTAAATCAGCATCTTGGATGATGACGATCTCCCCTGTAGCTTCTTTGAATCCTGAGCGGAGAGCAGCCCCCTTGCCCATATTTTGGGGTTGATAAAAGATACGAACCTCATCCTTCGATTCTTTTTTCCTTCCCACTTCCCATTCTTTTAAAAACTCCCTTGTTCCATCCATGGAACAGTCATCCACCACAATGACTTCTTTCGGGAGATCGACCTCGAGAACCCTGGAGAGAATCTCACCAATAGTATTGATCTCGTTATAGACTGGAATGATAACTGAAAGTTTCATGGAAGATTGTTAACAATTATATCAGAATAAAGAATGTGGGGAAAGTCCTATTTTTACCCAATCGTTTCAAGACGAGGAGGATGGGATGCCTTCATAAAAAATTATATTGACCGGTCAGCAGATTTACGGTAACAGTATTTTAATTAAATCATTTTTAATGGAAGGAGTGTGATCAAAATGGGAGCCATGAAGAAATGCTTATTATTATTAACGATTGTTCTGATTGCATTGCTTAATCAGAAAAATGTTTTAGGAGGGGAGGCCATGGAAATTTCATCTTCTGCGTTTAAAGATGGGGAGAAGATTCCGATTCAGTATGTGATGCCAGGGGCAGGAGGTAAAAATATTTCAATCCCTCTGGCGTGGAAGAATGTTCCAGCCGAAACGAAATCTTTTTGTCTTTCGATCGTTGATATACACCCGATCGCCCAAAATTGGGTTCACTGGCTGATTATTAATAATCCGCCACAGGTGACATCGATTGAAGAAGGGGCATCTAAAAAGAAAATGCCCAAGGGATCTGTTGAACTCAAGAATTCTTGGGGTGATATCGGTTATGGCGGACCACAACCTCCAAAGGGAACAGGAGACCATCCGTATGTAGTGACCCTTTATGCGCTCAATGTGGAGAAACTTGATCTTGGAGCAAATACTTCTCTTTCGGCCTTCAAAAAGGGCATTGAGGGTAAGGTGATAGGCTCGGCCTCCCTCACCGGGAAGTACGGTCGGTAATCCCAGTCGGGCTTTAACGGGATCAAATCATCTTGGCGTGTGACAGGATGATTATGAAAGGAGGTGTGTAATGAAAATCCTTGGTTTGAATGCAAGCGAAAGGCAACTAGGGAATACAGAGATATTAGTTAAAGAAGCTTTAATGGGAGCTGAGGAGGAAGGGGCACAAGTTGAAATGCTAAGACTGACTGACTACAAAGTATTGCCTTGTGATGGGCTGGCTCCATGTGTTTTTGGAAATACGGGTTGTAACCTGAAGGACGATTTTAACTTCATCGTGGATAAAATATTTGAGAATGACGGGCTCATTCTGGGAACTCCCTGTTACATCTTAGAGAGCACAGCGATTATTAAACAACTCATTGATAGGGCATTTTCCATTAATTTCCGGTCCAAGGCTAGAGGTAAACCTGCTGTCATGATTGTCCCTTATGCCACAAGAGGTTGGACACCTTATGCTTTTCTACAACCCAATCTATTACTCCTTTTTTTAGGAATGGAGGTTATTGATCGAGCCCTGATACACACCCAAGCGATCAATGAAGTGGTGCTTTATGATAAGGCCTTGGCCAAGGCACGGGAAATGGGTAAGGAGGTGGCGAAAACCGTGAAAACGGGAGACACCTCTTACCGCGGAGAGCCTGGAATCTGCCCGATATGCCAAGACAGAGTCATTAGAATTCTACGAGATGATGAGACAGTAGAGTGTGGCGTTTGTGGAATAAGGGGTAAAATACTTATTGAGGGAGGAAAGATTAGAGTTCGTTTTGATGAAGATGCCATAGTGAACCATCGGTTCACAGTGGAAAACATATATCGGCATTTCACTTATCACATTAAGCCTTCCCGAGACTACTTCACCAGAACGAGAGGCGTAACGAAAGAAAAAAGGGAACAATACCGTGAATATCCCAAGACAGGTTAGTAGTAAAGGACTGCTACGAGGGTCTTGAGAGAGCTTGCCCCTCATCCGCCCCCTCTCCCCGACGGGGGGAGGGGACGGGGGTGGGGGGGACATTTGATAAAGTTATTCTTGAAACCCAACACCAGGAGGTGATCGTCATGCAGACTCTTACGGGAAAGTTAAGATGGTATCCTGGCGATGCTTTAGTTGAAATAAGGCATGAAGACTTGGAAAAAATCGCTCATCAATGCGGTGTGAACATCGCTTTAAATGAGGTTAAGGGAAAAGATTTGTTTACCGAGGGGGAAATGGCTTTGGAGGAAACTGGAAATAAACCCTTGGAGGAGGTGACCCAAACAGTCGTCACGATATCGGCACCCACGGAACACGCCTTCAGGGAATGCCTTCTGAGATTGATAGATAAGTATAGAGCGCCCCGAACTGTCTATTCCACTTGGGGTAGCGATAAACGAGCTAAGGAAATTTTTGAAGAGTTAGCCAATGCGTGGGATGGTTGGTTGTGAAATCCACAGAGGAATGTTGAATACCTGTGGAATTAGATTTTCTTCCCCTTTACAGGTGCCTTCTCGACCATTTTGCCTAAAGGATAGGCACCTGCAAGTCCTGAAATCGATTGATGAATTTCAAGAAATTCTGGGAAACTGTCCTCATCCAAAATCTATCCCATCCACATTTTCTTGAGGATCAGAAGAATAACACACAAATCTGGAGATGATGGAGATGAATGAAATGACGATAGTCAATTGGGGGAGGGGGGGAACGAGGCCCACGAAAAGGAATTTGGGAAGGTTACAAAAATTTTTTAAAATTTCAAAGTATCTATGTCTTACTTCGTAAAGATTTGAACCGCCAACACGCTGATTGAATACCATATAGGGAAATTTAGATTTACAGAAACATAAAAGAAGAAGACAAAGACATTTCTGGCTCTGCTCCCGGACCCACCATGAAGTTACAAGGGGAATATCGTTGGAAAAGTTTCACTTTACAAGGGTTGGGGATTATGTTAAGGTTCGCCAACTGCTAATTTAAGTTAGGTGCCCCTTGGAATCTTAATTTTCGACACCTCCCAGGCAACAGCCAGCATTTGGAGATCACTAAGAAAGTGGAGGTTTTCAAAAACATCTCTGGTTCACCCCGGATGTTCAAACACGTCCTATGCGTATACCCGTATCGTCGTGAGTTAAACTACTCAGGCTTCTGGCCGCCGCTGGGACTCGAGTTCATCGCCGCGGTTCTCCACCCACACGCTCACACGCTGGATCTTGTGGATCTGCGTAAGGAGGCCGGCAGCACGAAGGACTTTTTGCGCCCGGAAACCGATATGGTCTGTTTCTCAATCAACTGGAAACGTGATCCGGAATCGTTGCATAAGGAGATTCTTTCTGTGCCAACGGGGATTTTCACCGTTTTGGGCGGACGGCACGCCACAGAAAATCCAGAACACTGGTTGACTACCTACCCAAATGTGAACGCCGTTGTCCGTGGGGATGGCGAGGAGGCAACCGAAGAGCTTTGTCGGGGCATTCCGCTCGAAAAAATCGCGGGGCTCAGCTTCCGTAAAAATGGACAGATTATCCACAATCCCAACCGCAAAGTCGGCCCAATACGGAATGCCCTTTTTCCCATTCGTCGCCTGCGTCGGTATGTCTATGATATAAACATTGATGGTATCGGCACAGGCCTTTCGATTGACACGGTGGCGGCTTCGCGTGGTTGTCCGTTCAACTGCACCTTTTGTTCCTTTAGTCGGAATCCCTGGGGCGAAAAGCGGCCATGGTCAGCACGTTCTCCAGAGTCGGTGGTGGAGGAGCTCAGCCAGATTGAGTCCGGGATCGTGGGGTTCACCGACGACCTATTCACCTTCGACATGGATCGTGTGGAGCAGATCTGCGATTTGATCTTGGCCCGTGGCATCCGCAAAAAGTACATCATTAACGCTCGGCTGGAAATTGCCCAACGGCCGGATGTCCTGCGGAAGATGGAGCGGGCTGGGTTCACCTTGCTGCTCCTTGGTATTGAGTCAGCCCAGGACAAGACTCTCCGTGCCATGCGCAAAGGCTTTGACACCGTAAAGATTCGGAAATATTTCAAGGTACTTCGACGTAGCCGCATGTTTCTCCATGGTTACTTCATCCTCGGGAATATTGGGGAGAGCGTAAAAGAGATGTTCCATATCGCGGCCTTCGCGCGTGAGCTAGGTTTGGATACGCTGGGCATTTCTGAATTGCGCTTTAGCCCTTACTCCGGTTTGGATGAACTCATTGCCCGCAGTCCAGGTTACCACATCGCTCCCAGCGGGAAGATTTATTCCGACCATTGCTCCAGACAGGGGCTCCAGCAACTGCGTCGCTGGATTCTCCGAGAGTTTTATACCCCTGGCAAGATATTTCATCTTGCACACAAGGGGTTCCAGAATGGAATGCTCTCCTTTCTCCCGACCCTGCTTCCACGACTGCCGAATATCGTTTTGCACTTGGGACTTCGAGCACGCCGGCGAGCCAGGCGACGCGCACAGCGTCGAACTTCTCTATGCCAGCCCTTAAGCTTACCTCACCCAAACTAAATCCAAACTAAATTATGTATAATACGCTTGCCCACTCTTAGGTTTCACACAACCAACGAAGTTTATGAAATGAGATTACGATCCAGAGTACGATATTGGATGGCTTCGGAGAGATGAGCGGGCTGGATATTTTCTTGGCCTTCCAGGTCGGCAATGGTTCGAGCTACTTTTAAAATACGTGTGTAGGCCCGGGCGCTTAATCCGAACTTATCAATCGCCATCTCCAATAACTTCTGGCTGGCCTCATCAATCTGACAAAACTTTTTAATATGGCGGTTCGTCATCTGAGCATTGCAGTAAATCTTCAGTCCTTTGAACCGATTCAGCTGAATCCTTCTAGATGAATCAATCCGTTTCTTGATTTCCTTGGAAGACTCGACTGCTTCGCGACTCGCCAGGTCGCGATACTTCACAGCAGGGACTTCGATATGAATATCGATTCGATCCATTAGGGGTCCGGAAATTTTTGAGCGATAGCGGGGTTCATGGCAGCGACCAGCATAAAGCGAGCAGGGTAGGTGAGGGAGGTGGCTGCCCGAGCGATCGTCACCTTCTCTTCTTCTAAAGGTTGACGCATCACCTCCAGAACATTCTTCTTGAATTCGGGCAGTTCATCCAAGAAAAGAACCCCGTTATGGGAGAGACTGACCTCTCCAGGTTTTGGGATCTGTCCTCCTCCGATGAGGCCTGCATCGGAGATCGTGTGATGAGGATTACGAAACGGTCGAGTGACGATGAGGGCGCTGCCTGGAGGGATCAACCCCATCACGCTATGAATATGACATTGTGACCCCCTGCAGCGGCTACTTCCAGGCAACGCTTCACATGCTCCTGGCCCTTCACGTCATTGAAATCAACTGGATAATTCATTTCTGTTTTAAAGATTTCATTGAGATTAACTTCGACTGGATCAATATGAAGATTTCCATTTAAAAATTGAACGCAATCGGAAAGAGTATCAAGAGGAAGAATATCAATTCCTTTCACCGCTGCTGCTTCTTTAGAATTTTCCCTGGGAAGCAGGATGCCTCGTAATTCGGCATCTCTTGCGGCCACAGCGATGGGGAGTGTTCCCCTTATTGGCTTTACCTGTCCATCGAGGGAGAGCTCACCTAAAATGAAATAATGAGCCAATTTGCTCTTTTGAACTATTTCGGTCGCCGCGAGGATGCCAATGGCCATAGGGAGATCGAAGGCTGCCCCTTCCTTCTTGATATCGGCTGGAGCGAGATTGACAGTGATCCTTCGGGAGGGAAAGTCATAGCCACAGTTCTTGACCGCTGCTTTGACCCTGTCCTTGGATTCCTTCACTGCACCTTCAGGAAGCCCAACGGTAGCAAAGGTAGGAAGGCCTTGGGCAATGTCTACCTCTACCTCTATCACATAGGCATCGATTCCAAAAACCGCACTGCTCAAGACCTTTGCTAACATAATTGACCTAACTTATTACCTCCTCATCCTCCCCTCTCCCCTCTCCCCTCTCCCCTCTTGGGGAAAGGGATGGGGTAAGGGAATATTCTTGAGTCATTTGGAATCACTTATATCAGAAATGCAACAGGCAGACAAGAGAAAAAGGAAGTTTCCATTTTAACACTTGACAAAGAAGGGAACCCTCTTCATACTGGTTCAAAAATGCAAAGGAGGGGGAAATGGATATCTTATGGGTGGTCAATACGAATACGTTTTTGTTAATTCTTCTGATCATTATGGTTTCCTACCTCACCACACAAGTCAATGCATTGATCCGGTGGCTTAAGAGAGAATAATGTTGAGGCAAGCACCAAATCACAAGCACCCAATAACAAATAAATTCCAATGAAGAAATTTCGAAATTTCAAACAAAATCGGTTTGGTCATTTGGTTTGATATTTGGAATTTGTTTGGGATTTGGGATTTGAAATTTTAAGAGTGGGCTGTCTCCGGTAAAACACTGTAAGTCATGCCATCGTTTACTTAGTTTTCCAGATTGTACCAGAGGGGGTATCCTCTAAAACAATTCCTCTCGACAAGAGATCATTTCGGATCTCGTCTGCTCTTTTCCAGTTCTTTTCCTTCCTGGCGAGGTTCCTCTCCTCAATAGATCGTAGAATTTCTTGTTCTGTAAGATTCAGCTTCTCCAGCCCCTCTTTTTTCTGTTGATCCAAATATTTCTCTGGATCGTCCCGGAACAGGCCGAATACCCATCCCATGTCGGTGAAGTGGCCAAGACCTTGTTTCAACATCAAGATGACCTCTTGGGTAGGATGGCCTTTTGAAATGTCCAAAAGACTGTTCAGATTTCTTTGAATATCGTAGAAATATCCCAGAGCCTCAGCGGTATTGAAATCGTCCTCCATGGCTTCTTCAAATCGGGCCTGGAAGGATTCGATGTTTTTGCGGCAAATCTCGATCGTGGGAGAATCAATTTTTTTCTGTCCGGGAAGTATGGGTTTCTTGAGTTCTTCCTGAATCCCATTTAATGTACTATAAAATCGGTCCAATCCCGTTTTGGCTTCGATGAGGCTGTCCTCCGAATAATCGACAGGACTGCGGTAATGGTGAGAAAGAAAGAAGAGTCGAAGGACCTCTGGATGCCAATGCTTCAGGATTTCTTTGATGGTTAAAATGTTTCCGAGGGATTTGGACATCTTTTCCTTATTGATGTTGACAAAGCCATTATGAATCCAATATCGGACAAAGGTTTTCCCAGTGGCCGCTTCGGATTGAGCCATCTCATTTTCATGATGAGGGAAGATGAGGTCTCTTCCACCCCCATGGATATCAAACGTCTCCCCTAAATATTTCTGGCTCATCACAGAACATTCGATGTGCCACCCCGGTCTTCCTTTTCCCCAAGGGCTTTCCCAAAAGGGTTCCCCGGGTTTGCTGGCTTTCCAGAGGGCGAAGTCAAGGGGGTTTTCTTTCTTTTCGTCAATCTCAACCCGGGCACCGGCCTGCATCTCTTCTAAGTCCCTTTTTGAGAGTTTTCCATAATCCTTAAATTTTCCCACAGAGAAAAAGACATCCCCGCCCCCCGGATAGGCGAATCCTTTTTCAACGAGGGCCGAGATCAATTGGATCATTTCCTGGATATGCTCTGTGGCTTTGGGTTCAACCGAAGGTTTTTCGAGGCCCAGCCTTCCCATGTCGATGTTAAATTCGCCAATGTATTTCTCGGCTATGGTTTTACAATCCACCCCCTCCTCATTGGCCCGCCTGATGATCTTGTCATCAATATCAGTGAAGTTTCGAACGAAGGTCACATCGTATCCACGATATCGAAAATAGCGATAAATGGTATCGAAGACGATCGCGGAGCGCGCATGACCAATGTGGCAAAGGTCATAGACCGTCACCCCACAAACATACATCCCCACCTTTTTTTCAAGGAGGGGGATGAAGTCTTCTTTTTTGCCAGTCAAAGTATTATAAATACGAATAGTCATATATCCACCTGTGTTGGAAAATTTTTTTGTAATCGTCTCGGAATTGGGACAGGCACCAAATCCCAAGCACCCAATAACAAACAGATTCCAATGATCAAAATTCTAATTTTCGAAACAAATAAAAATAGTTTAGGTCATTGAACATTGGAGCTTGAAATTTATTTGTAATTTGGAATTTTTAAAACTCTCTGGTTCCCTGTCGAAAATAGAGTTCAAGTTATCTCCAGTGCCATTTTCAGACGTTTGATGATCCTTTCCTTTCCAAGGAGAGGGAGTGTTTTAACCAACTCAGGTCCCTTTGTTTTCCCAGTGACCGCTGCCCGGAGAGGAGCGTAGAGATTTTTCCCTTTCCGGCCTGTCTTTTTTTCCAGTTGATTGAGCGGGAAGGTCTGTTCTTCTGATGCGATTTCTGATGAGCCCTCCAAAATGCTGAGGGCTGAACGAAGGGTCTCCCGATTTGCGGGATCTTGAAGTATGGTTTTGGCTCCATCCTCGAAGAAGAATTTTTCATCGAAGAAGATACCCAGATATTCCTCCACCTGTGAGAGGACGACTAGATTTTCTTTTAAAATCCCTGAAATTTTTTTGAGCCATTGACGGTCGATTGGATCGATTTGGATGCCAGCCTTTTGGAGGTAGGGAATTAAAATTTCGGAAAGTTGCCCTTCCTCTTTCTCTCGGATGTAGAAACTGTTCAGCCACTCCAATTTTTTACGATTATAAATGGGAGCACTTCTTGAAATGTCATGGATTGAAAATTCCTCTACCATTCTTTCTAATGAAAGAGTTTCTTGGCCAGAGGGAGGCGTCCAGCCCAAAAGAACGAGGTAATTCTGAAGGGCCTCTGGCAAAAAGCCTTCTTCTCGATATTGGGAGACGGCCGTAGCGCCATGGCGTTTGCTCAATGGAGACCGGTCCGGTCCAAGGATCAATGGGTGGTGAGCAAAGGTAGGGGGCTGCCAGGCCAGTGCCTGATAAAGGAGGATTTGTCGGGGCGTATTGGAGAGATGGTCTTCCCCTCGGATGACATGAGTGATGTGCATCAAGTGGTCATCCATGACACAAGCAAAGTTATAAGCGGCCATCCCATCTGAACGGACAATGATAAAATCGCCAATTCCTGCAGAATCAAAATTCATCTTTCCATGGATGAGGTCTTCAAAGAGGATCGGTCCTCCTCCTACACGAAACCGTAGGACGGGGTGAAGGCCGGACGATTCCATTTTGGCAATCTCTTCTTCGGAGAGTGAACAACATCGTCCATCATACCGGGGCATCTTTCCTTTTGAGAGTTGTTCCTTTCTAAGTTTCTCGAGTCTTTCTTCCGAGCAAAAACACTTATAACTCTTTCCTTCTTGAAATAACCGATCGGCAAATTCCTGATAGATGGATAAACGTTGAGATTGACGATAGGGACCATGCGGTCCATCTCGGTCAGGACCTTCGCCCCAGGAGATCCCCAGCCATTTGAGATCTTCTATGATCCGATCCATGGAGGTATCGGTTGACCTCTCTAAATCCGTATCTTCAATACGGAGGACAAAGGTTCCTTGGTGGCGTTTGGCAAAGAGAAAATTGAAAAGAGCCGTCCGGGCATTTCCGATATGGAGAAGCCCGGTAGGGGCAGGAGCAAAGCGAACCCGAACATTTGAAATCATTTTGGACCTTCAATCATTTCTCCGACCGGTGTGGCCGGAACCGATCACGTTTTACAATTTAATCCTCAAATCCCAAATAAATTCCAAACTTCAAGTTCAAATGACCAAAACTATTTTTGTTTAGAATTTCGTATTTGGATATTGGAATTTATTTGTTATTGGGTGCTTGGGATTTGGTGCTTATTTAATATATATGGAAAGTTCAGATTTGCCAACACTATAAGTTTCATGTGCTCAGCCTTCCTCAACCAGGGCCACGGCATAAGCAGCGATTCCCTCTTCTCTACCGGTAAATCCCAATCCCTCTGTCGTGGTGGCTTTTACATTCACTCTCCCAGTCTCGATCTCCATGACATCTGCAATCTCTTTCACCATCCTGGGGATGATATCAGAGAGTTTTGGTTTCTGGGCCACAATGGTGGCGTCAATATTGAGAGGGTGAAACCCTTTCTCCTTCACCTTGTCCATGACCTTCTTTAAAAGAATCGTGCTCTTGATATCTCTGTATTGAGGGTCGGCGTCTGGGAAATGCCTTCCGATATCTCCTTCTGCAATGGCTCCCAGCAAAGCATCGCAGATAGCATGGATGAGGACATCCGCATCCGAATGTCCCTTCAATCCAAATAGATAAGGAATTTTTATCCCTCCCAGGATCAACGGTCGGCCTGAAACGAAGGGATGGACATCATATCCAAAACCTACTCTCATTTATTTTTCGCTCCCCCTGCCGGTTCTTCCTTGGTAAGGATGTTCATCTTGAGAAAGAGATTGGCCAACAACAGGTCTTCTGGGGTGGTTATTTTGATGTTCGTGTAGGATCCAGGAAGGATATGGACTTTCACTCCCAACCGTTCGACAAGCGAGGAGTCATCCGTCCCCATAAACCCATTTTCTGTCGCTCGATAATAAGCCTCTTTGATGATATTGACCTGAAAGGTTTGCGGGGTCTGGATCTGCCAAAGGGATTCCCGATCCAATGTTTTGAGAACGGTTCCATCCGGATTGGACATCTTAATGGTTTCCTTTACCGGCATGGCTAATACCACCGCTCCATATCGTACCGCAGAATGGATCGAATCTTCGATCATGGCTTTGGTAACGAAAGGTCGGACTCCATCATGAATCGCCACAATGTCTGCATCCTTTTGAAGGGCATCTATTCCATTTTTTACAGACTCCTGCCTTCGCTTTCCACCCGGGACGATCTGGGAGACCTTTTGAAATTTATATTTTTCGATGACCTCTTTCAAACAGTAATCCATATCTTCCTGGCCAACCACCAGGAGGATGGAGCGGATGAGAGGACAGGTCTCGAATTTATCGAGGGTGTGAGCGAGAATGGGTTTTCCCCCCAGGAAGTGGAATTGTTTCTTCTTCCCTTCCATGAAGCGATGGCCCTTTCCAGCGGAGACGATCACTGCGTCGGCCTTCATCGTTCAATTGAAGCCACATGGGGTATTGGAATCATGGGACAATGGAAGACTGGGTAAAACATCTTTCCATCATTCCAACATTCCTTCATTCCAAATGGAGGTTAGGATTCACTGTCCAGGGGGTAATAATTATCCTTCCCCTTGTTTTCCCGATTTGCCTCCTCCTTAGGACGGGCGAAGATCATTCTTCCTGCAGGGGTTTGGAGAACGCTGGTGACAATGACATCGATCGTCTTGCCCATTTGTCTCCTTCCATTGTCGACTACAATCATCGTCCCGTCATCCAGATAGGCCACCCCCTGTCCCATTTCTTTTCCTTCTTTGAGGATTTTGACATTAATCTCTTCCCCAGGGAGGACCACAGGTTTTATAGAATTGGCTAACTCATTGATGTTCAACACTTGGATCCCCTGGAGCTCTGCCACTTTATTGAGGTTGGAGTCATTGGTGATGATTTTCCCACGAACTTCTTTGGCCAATTCAATCAATTTTGAATCGACCTCTTTGACGGCAGGAAAATCCCTGTCCACGATGCGAACATCCACAGTGGCCTGTTTTTGAATGTGGTGGAGAACTTCCAACCCCCTTTTGCCCCTCGTCCGTTTGATGGAATCGGAGGAATCGGCAATGTGCTGGAGTTCATTCAGAACGAATTGAGGAATCATTAACGATCCCTCTATAAAGCCAGTTTCTGTGATATCGGCGATGCGGCCGTCAATGATCACACTGGTATCCAAAATCTTCACATTCTCGCTTTGAGGAACGTTTTTTGAGAAGAGTTTCCAACCGAGCAGGTGAATTTCTTCTCCCTTCTTAAAGCCGATTCGTAGACCCATATATCCACAAACCCCATAGAGGACACCTAAAAGGGGAAGAATAATTTGTTGATAGTCATATAGATTGGAGAAAAAGACGTTAGAGAGAAGATTGGCCACCATGATGCCGAGGATCAATCCGATGAAGCTTCCTAAAAGATTTTTTAAGGGGATTTTTTTCAGTACTTTCTCGATCAGAAGGGTCAAGGCTGCCAGGAGAAGTCCGCCGAGGAGTCCCAAGAGGGGAATCGGAGGAAAGGGGGAAATTCCCTGGGTTAAGTAATATCCGCTGATTCCACAGATGAGGAATAATAAGATACGAAGAATCCATAAGCCCAACATGTTCACCTCCTTTCCATGAATGGATGATATGAGAAGACATTTCGATTAAAAAATGATTAGGATTTTAGAGAGGTCATGATCCAAAGATCGTATGGATCTCCCTCAAAATATCCGACTCTCTCACATCCCGGGCGATGGCCAGCTCCTTGACCAGGAGATTTTTGGCCATATCCATAATTTTCCTCTCACCGAAGGAGAGTTCTTTCTCCGTTTTCAGAAGATGGAGGTCTCGAAGCACTTCAGCAATGCCATAGATCGACCCGGTGTTGATTTTTTCCATATACTCGCGGTATCTCCGATTCCAGGTCTGAGTATCGATGGCGACGTCCCGGTCCTTCAGGATCCCGATGACCTTTCGGACGTCAATTTTTCGAATGACCCCCCTCAACTTGGCCGCCTCCACATTGTCCTGGGGGATCATAATGGTCATCCCGTTTTCTAAAATTCGGAGGATGAAAAAGATCTGTTCTTTACCAGAGATCCGCTTGCTCTCGATGGCTTCAATGACTCCCACTCCATGTCCTGGGTAAACCGCTTTATCACCTATCTGGAACATAATATTTAAACCTCCTTCCTGGCAATAAGAAAAAGGGCGATTTCAATTCGGGGATGAACGATGTCATGACAACGGGGAGATACTCCCCCAAGGGACAGTTTTGATGATGGCTAACCCAACTTTTTATTGAGCGATGAGGAAAGCCATGCGGGAGATTCAGTTTCCCTTGGATCAGCCTGCCCATTGAGGCATCGATTCCAAAGAAGGCTGAAATTTGAATCTTGCTGTTCACCTCTCCTCGTTCTCCAGATCCACCGGGCCGATACACTTCCATCACATCTCCCACCTTAAGACCGGTTAGTCTTCCGGCATTAATGTAGACCTCTTCACCCTCTACCTTGGCGATCCGACAAAACCAATCGATGCCATCTAATTCTCTGGCAAGGGAGCGCCCCAGGGAAGCAATGGCGAGGTCGATTGCCTTGACTTTGGCCTTCTCTTCGGAAAAGGATCCTTTTTCCTTGACCGCGACGATGGGATTACTGGCGGATAGGTTTTTAAGGATTTTACCAGAGAAGGTTTCCACTAACCTGATGTCTATTTTGATAATGGCAGAAGCCGTTTCTTCTTGATCTTTAATGGTCTTGGTGGTGAAGACATAGGGGCCCGAGAGGTGTCCAGCCACGAGTCCATGAATCCCAAAGACTTCGTTGAGTAATTGGAGGACTTTGGGCGTCTCAAGATCCTTTAAATCGAATCCCTTTTTCTCAAGAAATTCTTTGACCATTTGATAGTCGGCAAAGAGGACTTGTATAGACCTCCGGTTGACCTCTTTCATCAGCTTTTCAGCCACCCAGTCCCCAAACACCTCTTCGCCCTCTGTGGTTCGATCATCAAAATAAGTGATCAAAACTTTTTTCTTTAAACCTGGGAACGTAGTTTTCGATGGAGATACGATGAGGGTCTCCTCTTCTAAAGAAGACGATGGTTTTGTGGAAGTAGCAGGAGACTCTTTTTTAACTTCTTCCATCCGAATGGATGGAGTGGTAAAGGTTTGTTTTTTGGAGAGGTATTCATTAACGGGAACATAGAGGTATTTGGGTTGATCTTTTCCTTCAGAGGCTCTTGGGTTTAAGACTTTGACATATTCTTCCTTATCAATAATGACCACCTCTTTATCCAGCAATTCTTTCATTTTTGCCTTGTAAGGGGTTCCCTTTTTAATCGGAAACCAGGATGGCATGGAGCAGGCAAAAACGAAAAGAAGAACGAGGAGGAGAGCAAAAATGAAAAGCCGAGGTAAAGTTTCTCTTAGGTTCATTTTTTCACTTTGAAGCAACTAATAAAGTATACACTAAAATTGTGGGAAAATCAATCCCAGAATTTACATTTTTTACCATTCCTCAAGGGGGAGAAAAGGTTTGGCGTGGATTAAAAGAATGCTAATAAAACATATAGTTAGGAGATAAAATTCTGTCTTTCAAGGGTTAGGGCAAAGATGCCAGTTTTGTCAATGGGTTATGTCTTTGGTCTTAAATCTCCAGCCTTACCCCCTTGCCCCTAAACAAAATGGGCTTCCTAACCATAGCCTAAACACCATTTTCATCGTCCGTGGATATATTTTTTAATGAGGATGGGAGAAATAAGTAATTACTTTTTGCAGGTCTTCAGGGGTGTCCACGGATAGGGGTTCGTAATTGACAAGGTTGACTTTTATACGGTAACCGTTTTCTAAAGCCCGAAGTTGTTCGAGTTTCTCGAGTTTTTCCAAAGGGGTGGACTTCATTTTTGTAAAAGGGAGGAGAAATTTCCGGCGAAATACATAGACGCCGATGTGTTTGAACACTCTTTTTGGAAGAGGCCTGTTCGTTCCGAAGGGGTTGGATTCCAACCGTCCAATTTGGAGATCCCGGGGAAAGGGAATGGGAGACCGGGAGAAATAAAGAGCAAAATTCTTTTGATCCACGACGACTTTTACGATATGGGGGTTGAGCCAATCCCTTACCTCCTCGATCCTGGTCATGAGAGTGGACATCTGGAGGGACTCGTCGGTGATGAGAGGGCGTATCGCTTTATCAATAATGCTTCCTTTGATCAGGGGTTCGTCTCCCTGGACATTGACGATGATTTCTGATTTGAGTTTTTTTGCAACTTCCGCCACCCGGTCGGTTCCAGTGAAGTGGGTTGGGGAAGTCATGATTGCTTTTCCGCCAAAAGATTTAACAGCCTCTATTATTCTTTGATCATCTGTAGCGACGATCACCTCGTCAATCAATTTTGATTGGCGCACTCCTTCATAGACGTATTGAATCATCGGTTTGCCGAGAATATCCACAAGGGGTTTTCCCTCAAACCGAGTCGAACCATACCGCGCAGGAATGACAGCAGAGATTTTCATCATAGCCTATTTCATAAAGAAATTATGTTTAATTAAATCAGATTAGCATAGTGCTGTCAACCATTACGAAAACATTCAAAAAGACATAGTAGGTGTCGTTGCGAGAAGCAGAGCGACGAAGCAATCTCATTCTATGTGCCTTGCCATTTTGAGAAGGTATGTCGGCCATTTGCTTTAAGTTTATGTTCTTTGCGCACCCCGAAAATAATCGTTGACTTCTGGAGACAATTTTCATAAGGTTATGCTGTAAGGATAGGCATGGTTCCATCCCCTCATAGACGCTTTTGAATATGTCCGCGAGAATGTGGGAAGGGAACTGAAGTGTTTTAGCTCTTGAAAACCCTAAAAGGAAAGGAGAAGTGCTATGAAAAAACTAATTTTATGTTGCGCCCTTATCATTGCATTAATAGTAGTCAGTGGGTGTGCAGGCATATCGACTTATCCTGCACGTTCTAATGAGCCTCGAGGAATTCGGGTTTACCCGCAAAAAATCTATTTGCTTGTGGGCGATAATAAAAGCAAATTCGTAAGCTTAAAAATCGAGGAGGCACAGCTTAAGGAGTTAACCTCAAATCAAGATACAACTGCTGCTTTATCCCTTGTTCAGAAGATAGTAGAGCTCGCGGCGAAGGCAGCCGAACCGGGTATTAAAGCCATGCCGGTCATTGAATTCGAGTCATCCATCGGATTTAAAGCCGGCATTTACGAGTTGTCCGAGACGGGTCTGTTTAAAAAGGTGAGTCCTTAGTCTAAAAGCTGACGCTGCAAAGTAAATGGGACAATTCTATTTTCTTCGAATTTCAAGTTGTCAATTTTAGGCATTCGACCCCAGATTTTACCCTCCTTCGCAGAAAGCCACGGACTTTAAGACCGTGGATGAATGCGAGGGGGGTAACCCCTCGAAGCTCGTTAGGAGCGTAGTGGGGTATGCTTCGGAGGGTTCCGCCCTTCGAAGCATGTGGAGGAACCAGGGGCTTTAGCCCGTGGGGCTCCACTGTAAAAATAGGAGAAAAATATGTCTGCTGATACCGCAAAAGTTGACAAAGTCATCGTTACCAATCTCGCTGCATTAAAAGCAAAATACGGCTTGGCTGGCTCACAAAAAGTTCAGGCCGCTGTTCAGGAGT
>JBEKWN010000110.1:0-18659 GCA_049513055.1 Thermodesulfobacteriota bacterium | reverse complement strand
TCTTGGTCCCGAACCAAGCGCGCTACCAGGCTGCGCTACTCCCCGAATTATTGAATGCCGCTAAGCGCCTGCCTGCGGCAGGCAGGCATAGAGCAGAGATCATAGCGTTCATTGCATTATTAAAATACAAGATTCCATCTGAATTGTCCAGCCTTTTAAACCCATTGCATTATCTTCCAGCGTCATAGGTTGACAACTTTAGGATGGGTGGGTTAATAAAAATCAATTTAATAAAATCTGCCTACGGTTGAGGGAAATGATGAAGATTGAGTTCATTCAGGCGAGAGATTTACCGGATGCATGGTTCCAGTGCGTCTATCATATCTTCGAGAAGGGACATGAATATACGATCGATAGGGGAAGTTTTAAAGGTATAAAAAGGATTGAATACGATTATATTGTTGTCCACATCACCCATCCTGGGACAAGACCTCTTATCCCTGATATCCCTCCGGGTTGCAATGTCCCACCGCCCACCTCCATGGAATATGTGGAACAATATTTAGAGAAACTGATTACTTCCATGAAAGCTCCTCACGAAACCTACACTTATGGGGAAGATCTGGAACAGCAGATCGAAGAGGTGATTAAGATGTATCGCGAGGAAGGACACAATACCAATCAGGCCTTCATGGCCGTGGGCAATGCCAGTTCAATCTTACTCCAAGATCCTCAATGCCTACGGGGGGTTGATACCCGAATTCGTTATGGTAAGCTCCATTTCATGCCTTACTTTCGCTCGTGGGATTTGTGGGCTGGATTCCCATCTAATCTCGCTGGCCTTCAACTGCTGAAGGAATATATGGCGAAGGAGATTGGGGTAGAGGATGGAGAGATCATTGCTTCCAGCAAGGGGCTCCATATCTATGACTATTGCTGGGATCTGGCTCAGACAAGAACCGGAAGGAAAAAGTAATATCTATTCACATCCCCCTCGTTATTTCATCCTCTTGAATTTAAATGATAATATAATTTGGTAATGAATCCATTTCTCAAGTAAGGAGAAGTGTATATGAATTTTAAACTTTCCACCGAGCAAGAGATGGTCAGGGATTTATGTAAAAATTTTGCCAAAAACGAGATCATGCCCATCGCGGAGGAGCTGGACAAAACCGGTCAATTCCCTTACGAGGTTTGGAAAAAAATGGGTCACTTGGGAATTTGCGGCATTCCCTATCCTGAAGAATGTGGGGGATGGGGACTGGATTGGGTTTCCATGATCATCGCCATTGAAGAGATCAGCCGAGGAGACGCCTCCTTAGGCAACTCCCTTTTAGATTCTGTTACACTCCCTATGAATCTCCTCTGCACCTTCGGAACAGAGGAGCAGAAAAAGAAATGGCTCCTCCCCTTGTCCACAGGAGAAAAGATTGGGGCCTTTGGCTTAACTGAACCTCAGGCCGGTTCAGACATCAGTGCGATTCAAACGAGAGCGGTTCTGGAGGAAGAGGAATGGGTCATCGATGGAACCAAACAATTCATCACCAATGCAGGGCTCAAACATAATAGTCTGGTCATCATCGCAGCCGTAACCGGTGAGCGGGATAAGGGAAGGAAAGCGGTTTCCAATTTCATCGTCCCAACAGGAGTGAGCGGTTATAATTTTGGGCAGAGGTATAAGAAGATGGGGTATCGGTCTTCGGAAACCAGAGAGCTGATCTTTGATGACTGTCATATTCCAAAAGAAAATATTTTAGGGAACCCTGATAAAGGAATCTCTCAATTTCTGATGGCTCTCCAGACCAGTCGGATTGGGTTTGCTGCCCATTCCGTTGGATTGGCCCAAGCCATCTTAGATGTTTCATTGGCTTATGCCAAGGAGAGGGAGCAATTTGGTAGGCCTATCGGTAAATTTCAAGCCACTCGATTTAAGTTGGCTGACATGTTGACGGAGATCGAATTAGCAAGATTAATGACTTATAAAGCCGCCTGGCAAAAAGATCAGGGGGAAAATTATTTCGCCACCTCCACTTTTGCAAAGGTTTTTGCCTCGGAGACTGCCAAACGATGTGCTGACAAAGGAGTACAAATCCATGGAGGGTCTTTCCACATAAGCATAAGCGCTGTGATTATGAATCGACTCGAAGTTTTCAGATTCCACAGTAAACCAGGTGATGTTCCTATCCATTTTTAATCGTTTGGCTATCTCCCTCACTACGTCTTCAACAAACATGGGGTTTTCGTAGGCCTTTTCTGTCACATATTTTTCATCCGGCCTTTTTAAGATGGAATAAAGGTCACAGGAAGCGCATTCTTCAACCACCTGGATAATGTCTTCAATCCAAAGGAACTTTTTAAATCGAAGATTGACCGTGACGAGGGACCTTTGATTGTGTGCTCCAAATTTGCTGATCTCTTTTGAACAAGGGCATACGGTGGTGATCGGAACAACAATCCCGACATAAAAGTCTTCTTTTTCGTTGCTCGAACCGCAGAATCGGCAGATATACTCCATCAAGCTCTTGGATTTGGTGACAGGAGCTTCTTTCTCGATGAAATAAGGGAATTCCACCTCCAGGTGAGCGGTTTTGGCTTTCAGCTTCCGTTTGACTTCTGTCAAAATTTTTGAGAAGTTTTTGATGGCAATATCCCCCTTGTATTTATTCAAGATCTCCACAAAACGACTCATATGGGTCCCCTTGAAACGATGAGGAAGGTCCACAAACATATTGACGTTTGCGACCGTATGTTGGAAGCCTTTTGCCTTATCCAAAACGGTGATCGGGTAGCGGATGTTTTTTACCCCAACTTTATTGATCTCAATTCTTCGATGATCCCTTTGATTCTGAATATCATTCATGGTTCTCTCCTGAAATAGGTGGCACAGGAAGTCTCCGACTCCCATGCGGTCACCTTTTTGAGGGTCGCAGGATGTCCCTTCAATTCACTTTTTAGTCTATCAAATATATATTTTGCAATATTTTCAGAAGAGGGTTCAATCCCTGAAAAATAAGGAAGATCATTGAGGTAGGTATGATCCAAAGTTTTCAAGACTTTTTCCACCTTCTGTTTCAAGATTCCGAAATCGATCACCACCCCTTCCTTACCTAATCGGTTGGAGGTTACAGAAACTTCCACCTTCCAGTTGTGGCCGTGGAGTTCTTCGCACTTTCCGTGAAGATAACGTAATCGATGGGCACCGGAGAAGTGGGAGTGGACGGTAATCTCATACATTTTAAATTTCCTTTCTAATTTTCCATGATGAGAACATCAACCATGCCTCAAGCACGAATCATGGAAATAGTCATTAGGTTAGGGTGAGGAAGCCCGTTTAGTTAAGGGTAAAAGGTTAAGTCTAAAAATTTAAAGACGAATTGCATAACCCATCGACAAAACCGGCATCCTTACCCTAACCCTTGAAGCTAACACTTTTATTTTCTAACTCATCCATCAATCCACCAATAAAATCCTCACATCCATGACATTGGTGTGAGTGGGCCCAGTGATCAAAAGGTCTCCTAATTTTTGGAAAAATGGGTAGGCATCGTTGTTCTCAAGATGGGCCTTTGGGTCCAGACCCATGGATTTCGCTCTATGGACGGTGGTATGGTCAACCATCGCCCCTGATGCATCCGTAGGTCCATCCGTTCCATCCGTCCCTCCACTCAGGAGGACCACCTTTTCGATCCCGCTGATCTCTAAAGCTCCTGCTAAGGCAAATTCCTGGTTTCTTCCCCCGAGGCCTTTTCCCTTAATCGTCACCGTGGTTTCGCCTCCAGAAAGGATGCAGGCAGGCTTTGGGATTGGGTTCCCACTGGAAATGACTTCTTTTGCAATGGCAGTATGAAATCGAGATGCCTCCCGTGTCTCCCCTTCAATGGAAGAAGAGAGAATGAGGGTGTTGAGACCGAGGGAGGTTGCTTCTTTTTCTGCTGCCCGGAGAGCGAGGATGTTCGACCCAATAAGGCTGTTGTAGACCCTTTCGAAGACAACGTCTCCAGGCTTGGGTGTTTCTTCAACTTTTCCTTCTTTTCCTAATATTAGATGTTTTTGAATCGAAGGAGCAATTTCGTTGAGCAAATCGTATTTTTTTAAGATTTCCCAAGCCTCTTCAAAGGTGGAGGGGTCAGGAACAGTAGGGCCAGAGCCGATGACATCCAGTTGATCTCCCACGACATCGGAAAGGATGAACCCGATGACCGTGGAAGGATAGGCCCACCTGGTAAGCCATCCTCCTTTCATCCGGGAGATATGCTTCCGGATAGTATTGATCTCTTTAATATCGGCTCCGCAATCCAGAAGGAGTTGAGTCATCTCTTGTTTTTCTTTGAGCTCAATGCCATCTGCTGGAAATGGGAGGAGGGCTGAGCCACCCCCTGAAAGGATAAAAATCACCAAATCTTTTGGCCCAGATTTTTTTAGCAGACCCTGGATCTTTTTTGCTCCCTCATAGCCCTTCTGGTCAGGGATAGGATGACCCGCTTCAATGATTTCAGTTTTTTTGAGAGGGAGAAGATGACCATATTTCGTGGTGACCACTCCCTTTGTCATCCGATCTCCAAAAATTTCCTCAACTGCCTTTGCCATAGAATTGGAGGCCTTTCCAGTGCCGACAAGAAATATTTTATGAAATGTGTTTAAATCAAAATTTTTTTCTGAATTTTCTTCTATTCTAATCCATAAACGATCCTTTTCAATTCGAATTCTATCTTTTAGAATTTTGGATGGATCGACTGCGGAGAGGGCTTTCGAAAAAATGTCCTTGGCCATTCTCTTCATCTCATCCAAAGAAAAAGTTTCCAAAGTTAAATTCTCCAGTTTAACTATTTGAAATTTATAACTCTATCCCCCTTCTAAGTCAATCCTCGAGTTTTACACTTTATCCCCTTTCTGTTATATTAAGATAACGAAGGGTTAGAAGGGTTTAAAGAATAGATGGAGCTTCCTTCACGATACATCCTGACCGTCTCAGAACTCACCCGAGAGATCAAAGATATTCTCGAAGATAAGTTTCCTAATGTCTGGGTCGAAGGAGAGATTTCAAACCTTCGGATTCCGACCTCCGGCCACATCTACTTTACTTTGAAAGATGATTCCAGCCAGATTCGTGCAGTCCTCTTTAAAATGCAGGCTCGAACTCTTCGCTTCGTTCCTGAAGACGGCCTTCACATCATTTGCAGAGGGAGAGTCAGTCTTTATGAAAAGAGGGGAGACTATCAGCTGATTTTAGAATCGATAGAGCCCAAGGGAATCGGGGCCCTTCAACTGGCTTTTTTCCAATTAAAAGAGAAACTTGAAAAAGAAGGACTTTTTGATCCGGCTCAAAAAAAAACAATCCCAATGGTCCCACAAAAAATTGGGATCGTCACTTCTTCCACTGGAGCCGTCATTCAGGATATACTCCATATTCTTGAAAGACGATTTGAAAATCTTCATATCCTTCTCTATCCAGTTCGGGTTCAAGGGAAGGGAGCTTCGTCAGAGATTGCTGAAGCCATAAAATACTTTAATAAATGGACGGAGGTCGATGTCATCATCGTTGGACGGGGAGGGGGATCGCTTGAAGACCTATGGGCTTTTAATGAGGAAGTGGTGGCAAGGGCGATTTATCACTCTAAAATCCCTATCATCTCTGCAGTAGGTCATGAGACCGATTACACCGTTGCAGATTTTGTAGCCGATTTAAGAGCTCCCACACCCTCTGCTGCTGCAGAATTGGTGGTCAGGGATAAAAGGGAAATGAAAAACATCCTTCACTATTTAGGAGGACGTTTGGAGAATCAAATGCTCCAAATTTTACAAGGATATCGAACCCATTTGTCCCACCTCAGAAAGATTTTTAAAGAACCTGGGAAGAGGATCGAGGAATATTTTTTAAGGGTGGATGATCTCGTCAACCGGCTACGTCTTTTAACATCATGGACTCTTAAAAGAAGAGGAGAAAAGTGCTTGCATCTCAGTGAAAGCCTACTTCTTCGAAATCCAATACAAAGGGTAAAAAACCTTCGATTTTTTATTTTAGAGGGAGAGAAGCGTCTGGTCAAAAATATCAAATATTCCATTGAGATTCAACGGCAAAGAGTGGGAGGAACTTTAGGAAAGTTAGATTCATTGAGTCCCCTTTCTATCCTTCATAGGGGGTATAGCATCACGCGTAAGCTTCCTACGTTACAAATATTAAGAGATGCATCCCATGTAAAAGAAGGAGATAAAGTGGAGGTGAGGCTCTACCAAGGGACCTTGCTCTGTGATGTTGAAAAAAAGGAAAAAGCTTGACGATCCTATGCTTAAAGATATAAAATTAAAGATTAAAAATAAATTATTAACCCTCCATTCCGGAACCTAGGCGGTAGGCGGGGCAGATAAGGGGTGGGAATGCCAAAGGAAAAGTTTGAAGACGCGCTTAATAAATTGGAAAAGATTGTTTCTAAATTGGAGGAAGGGGATATTCCTTTGGAAGAATCTCTAAAACTCTTTGAAGAAGGAATCCGACTTTCGCGATTTTGTAACCAAAAACTGGATGAGGCAGAGAAGAAAGTGGAGATTCTTTTGAAGGGCAAGGATGGAATGCTGAAGACACATCCATTCGACCCTTCGGCAAGCTCAGGTCAAGTTTCTTCGATCAAGTCAGGGCAGACTCCCCTGGCTGGCCCTGAAGAGGAAGAATAGGTTTGGATGGATATTAAAAGATATCTTCAAGAGAAAAAAGAGATTGTGGATTCAGCTCTTGAGAAATATTTTCCAAACCGATCTGATTCAGCCGGAGAGGGGGTATTCCCAACTTCCCTTCACAAGGCGATTCGGTATAGCCTCTTTGCTGGAGGCAAACGGATTCGCCCCATTTTATCCATGGCTGCCTTTGAAGCGGTAGGAGGAAAGGGAAACGGGATTCTTCCTTTTGCCTGTGCCTTAGAGATGATCCATACTTACTCCCTCATCCATGATGATCTGCCTGCACTGGACAATGATGACTATCGCAGAGGGAAACCTACCTGCCATAAAGTATTTGGAGAGGCGATTGGAATTTTAGCTGGGGATGCCCTCCTGACGGAAGCATTTAAATTGATGACGAGCCAATCGGTTCAGGGACCTTCCCTCCGTGACGGAGGATGGGTTCTCGATGTGATCCATGAGGTGGCTCAAGCTGCAGGAATCTTGGGAATGGTCGGGGGACAAGTGTTGGACATTGAATCAGAAGGGAAGGAAGTGGATCTTCCCACGCTACAATACATTCATACCCATAAAACCGGAGCACTGATTCTGGTTTCGGTTCGGGTGGGAGCCAGGCTTGGGGGAGCAAAGGAAGAAACTCTGAAGGCTTTCACACGCTACGGGGAAAGGATTGGGCTTGCTTTTCAAATTGCCGATGATATTTTAAATGTCGAAGGAAAGGCCGCACTGCTCGGCAAAAAAACAGGAAGTGATCTTTCCAGAGGGAAAGCCACTTATCCTTCTTTATTAGGAGTTGAAGACTCAAAGAGGAGAGCCAGGGAATTAGTAGAATTCGCAGTGGATGCCATCCATTCATTTGGACCTGATGCGGAGCCGCTCTGGAAGATCGCTTGGTTCATCCTTTCAAGGGAATATTGACCCTGTAATTATTTTAATATGGGGGATACTAACTGCATGGTAATGATAAATTCATTTAGCCTATTAACAGGAGTCATTTTTTTTAAACAACAGGGTTGACCGATGATGAAAGTGTTGGATCAAATACACACCTCTCAGGATGTTAAGAAATTAGATCCCGAGGAGTTGGAGAGGCTCTGCCATGAGATAAGAGAAGAGATCCTCTCCACCGTTTCAAAAACAGGAGGACACCTCGCTTCGAGTCTGGGTGTGGTGGAATTGACCACCGTCCTTCACTATGTTTTTGACTTCCCGATGGATAAACTGGTATGGGATGTAGGTCATCAAAGTTATGCCCATAAGCTTTTGACAGGAAGAAAAGATCGCTTCCACACTCTGAGACAGTTTGAAGGAATCAGTGGGTTTCCCAAAAGGGATGAAAGCCCTTACGATGCCTTCGATTCCGGCCACAGTGGCACCTCCATCTCTTCTGCTCTTGGAATGGCAGAGGCCAGAAGACTCAGAGGCGAAGGAGGAAGGGTCATCGCCGTGATCGGGGATGGATCGATGACCGCAGGCCTTGCCTTTGAAGGCCTCAATCAAACAGGACACATTGACCAAGATCTTATTGTTATCCTGAACGACAATGAGATGTCCATCTCGCGCAATGTCGGAGCTCTCTCCTCTTACCTCAACCGATTAATGACGGGTCAGTTCGTGAACCGTTTTCGTAATGATATGAAAGACTTTTTAGAAACCCTTCCTGGGATCGGAAAGTCGGTCCTCCGTTTTGCCAGAGACCTTTCAGAATATTAAAAAATTGAGGGGACCTATTCTCGTCCATGTGATCACCAAAAAGGGGAAGGGGTATCCCCCTGCAGAGACGAATCCTGACCGTTTTCATGGCGTCCCACCCTTCGTCATTGAGACGGGTGAACTCAGAAATGATCAAGAGAACCCTCCTACTTATACAGAGGTCTTTGGAGAAACGCTCTGCCAGTTGGCGAGGGAAAATAAACGGTTGATCGCTATCACCGCTGCCATGCAGAACGGAACAGGTTTGGAAGAATTTGCAAGGGAATTCCCAGATCGATTTTATGATATTGGCATTGCAGAACAACATGCGGTCACCTTTGCGGCAGGTCTTGCCCCAAAACCTTCCAGTCGTCTTTGCGTTAGACCGTGGAGGGATTGTGGGAGAGGATGGTCCGACCCACCACGGACTGTTTGATTTTTCTTATCTCCGCCACATCCCAAATATGATCGTCATGGTGCCCAAAGATGAAAATGAATTTCAACATATGATTAAAACCGCTATGGAATGCCCCATGCCCGTAGCATTCCGATATCCGAGAGGGAAAGGGGTGGGAGTGAGGAGAGAAGTGCCTCTCCAATCGATCGGCATTGGAAAAGGAGAACTTCTGAGAGAAGGTCAGGATATTCTCATCATCGCCATTGGTTCCACCGTTTATCCATCCCTTCGAGCGGCGGAAAGTTTGGCGGAGGTGGGAATCCAGGCAGCCGTGATCAATAGCCGGTTTCTAAAGCCTCTGGATGGAAACCTCCTATGCGATTGGGCGAAAAAGACCGGGAAAGTCCTTACCGTTGAGGAGAATGTTCTCCAGGGAGGATTTGGAAGTGCGGTGCTCGAACTCTTTCAAGAGAGAGGCCTTTTTTCAATCCAAGTGAAACGCTTGGGGATTCCTGACATCTTCGTAGAACATGGGTCACAAGCTCTGCTCAGAGAAAAATATGGAATCGATGAGAATGGAATTTTTAAAGGGGTAAGGGAGATGTTTGAAGAAGGACGGTCAGAGTCGATTCATCCGAGCCAGGCTGTAGCCTCTGTGAGCAGAGCTCTTCCTAACCCCAAATAATTTTAGGCATCCTCTGCCCTACCACGGGCAGAGAGGCTGATCGAGTTCATCCTTGTGAGATGGTGAGAAAGGAGCGTTTCGACAAACTTTTAGTGGAGAAAGGAATGGTACAAACCCGTGAGAGAGCAAGGGCTCTGATCATGGCAGGGAAAGTTGCCGTCGAAGGGAAGAGGATTGATAAACCAGGAACTAAAATAAATATAGAAGCCCAGCTCCAACTTCAAGGAGGGGAATCCCCTTATGTGAGTCGGGGGGGTGAAAAATTGGAAGGGGCACTCACGTCATTTGGCATTGATCCCAAGGGGATGGTCGTGATGGATATCGGGGCTTCCACAGGAGGTTTCACGGATTGTGTTCTTCAAAAAGGGGCGCAGAAGGTTTATGCCGTGGATGTTGGATATGGACAGCTGGCATGGAAACTTCAAAAAGACTCTCGAGTCATGAACCTGGAGAGGAGGAATATCCGTTATCTACAAAGGGAGGAAGTACAAGAAGAAATAGATTTGATCCTCATCGATACCTCTTTCATCTCCATCGAAAAATTTCTTCCTCACCTCCTTGGGTTTCTTAAAAAAGGAGGTTTTATCATCAGCCTCATCAAACCCCAATTTGAGGTGGGAAAAGGAGAGGTGGGGAAAGGAGGGGTGGTGAGGGACAAGGCACTGCATGAAAAAGTGATTGATAGGATTTCAAAGTCGAGCCGAGGACTGGGACTGAAGGTCCTGGGTATCTCGGAATCTCCACTGCTTGGCCCCAAAGGGAATAAGGAGTTTTTCATCTACCTGAAAAAAGAGAATGAAAAGGATGGGCAAACCGAAAGAACCCCAACCGGCTAAACTTTTTATGAGTCTCATTGCTTTAGAAAATGACATCTTCCATCAAGGAGTGAAAGACCTCAATTCAACCTTTGGCGAGGCCGATTTTATCAGCGAAAGATTTCCCTTTGATTTTACCGATTATTACACCCAGGAGATGGGCAAACCTCTTTTCCGTCATTTCATTACTTTCGAATGTCTCATTCCCATTCACACCCTCCCTGATATTAAGCAGACCACCAATCGCCTCGAAGAAAAATATGGTGCTTCCAATGGAAACCGTCGAATCAACATCGACCCGGGATACGTTTGTTTAGAGCATGTCATCCTCGCCACGACCAAGGGTTATACCCATCGGCCTTATCTCAGGGATGGCATTTATGCTGATTTGACATTGATCTATCGAAATAAGTCCTTTCAACCATTGGAGTGGACTTATCCCGATTATCGACAAGAGGGGATCATCGCACTCTTTAACCAATTCCGAAAAAAATACTTGGAAGATTTGAGAGGGGGAAAACACCATCCATGCTGAAGTCGATGACAGGTTTTGGAAGGGCAGAAGGGGATACGGCCTTAGGAAAGGTGGGCGTGGAGTCTCGCTCTGTGAATCACCGATACTGTGACATCAACATCAAACTCCCTAAGCGTCTCAGTCTTTTCGAAAACCGTATTAAAGAGATTATCCGATCCCAGGTGTCGAGAGGGAGGATTGATGTTTCACTCAGGCTGGACAACTTGGGAGAGGAAAAGGTTCAACTCAGTGTGGACCTTGGTCTTGCCGAACAGTATTACCGAGTCCTTCATGCCTTGAAGGAGAAGCTTCAACTGAAAGATGAGATCACCTTGACTTTGTTGGCCGGAGCGAAGGACTTGATCACGGCAAAAGAAGAGTCAGTAGATATGGAGCCTTACTGGCAGGAGGTCCTTCCGATTTTGAAGCAATCTTTCAATAACATGGACGACATGAAGCGGTTAGAAGGAGAATCCCTTACCAAAGATCTCCAACAGCGATTGGAGCACATTGCTAAGCAGTTGCAAATCATCAAACAGCAATTCCCTTCCCGCCTGAAGACTACTCTCACCCGACTTCAGGATAGACTCCGATCTCTTTTGGAAGGGATGGAGATTGATCCCTCGCGTTTTCAACAGGAGGTCGCCTTCCTGGCAGAACGGACGGATATCACCGAAGAGATTGTCAGGGCGGAGAGTCACTTGGCTCAATTTAGCACCCTGTTAGAAGGGAATGAACCGGTGGGTCGGAAAATGGATTTTTTACTTCAGGAAATTCATCGAGAGGTGAACACTGTCAGTGCCAAGGCCAATGATGCAGAGATCTCCCAGAGAGTGGTGGAGATTAAGTCTGAACTGGAAAAGATTCGGGAACAGGTGCAAAATATCGAATGAGTTTTGTATACGAAAAGGGTTTTGGGTTCAAGCACGAGATGAGAGAAAAAGGGGTAGGATTGATTTTTATAATCTCTGCGCCCTCGGGTACGGGTAAGACCACTTTGGTCAGAGAGGTGATTCAGCAGTTGCCAGGCCTTCAATTCTCTGTTTCCTTTACCACCCGTTTACCCCGGCCCAATGAGAAGGAGGGAGAGGACTATCATTTCGTTTCCCACTCCTTTTTTCAGAAAATGGTGGAAAAAAAAGAATTTTTAGAGTGGGCAGAGGTATTGGGGAACCGTTATGGGACGCCTCGGCCTGATTCGAAAAAATTGAAGTCAGAAGGGATCGACCTCATTCTGGATATCGATACGCAGGGAGCGAAGAAAGTCATGAAGGAGATTGATCAACCCGTATTGATTTACCTCCTCCCTCCTTCTCTAAAAGTTCTAAGAGAACGATTGATCAATCGAGGGGTGGATTCTCTTGAGATGGTAAAATTTCGTTTGTCAAATGCCAGAAGGGATATGGAAGAGGCTTATGGGTACCATTATGTGATCATTAATGATAGAATTGAGGATGCCATTGAGAAATTAAAATCAATCATCATCGCAGAAAGGTGTCGAAGGGGTAAGAATTTGATCCTTGAAGAAAATAAGAGACAATGGGAGGAAAAGGATGGCTAGAATAACCGTAGAAGATTGTCTGAGAAAGGTGGACAGCCGTTTTGAGCTGGTGATCTTGGCAGCCAAAAGAGCGAAAATACTCATGAGAGGTGCCAAACCATTAGTCGATACAGATAACCGGTCCATTGTAACGGCTCTTCGGGAGGTGGCTGCTGGAAAGGTGAAGTTTAAGCATCCCGAAGACAAGGGAAAAGGGAGCGAACTTTCTGACGATGACTCATAAGAAAAGGTCTCAGGGACATGAAAGAGGCAGAGGACACTCAGGGGACCGGATTGATCGCGGACCCCATTTATCATTACATTGTGATGACCGATCGGATAAAAGGGGAGAAAACAGAAAGGGATGTGATCGACACCCCCTGGGTTCAACGCCTTCGACGCATCTTCCAACTGCAGAGCGCTCGCTGGGTATTTCCCACGGCCGAACATACTCGTTTTCAACACTCCCTTGGGACCCTGCATATCGCAGGGACTTTCTCTGAGCAGCTTTATCCCTCTCTCTTCAAGATTTTCAAAACAGAACTCCCCTCGTTTCCCTATTTAGATGAACTTCTTCGCCTGGCTGGGCTTCTCCATGATACGGGGCATGGACCTTTCTGCCATTTCTTTGATGAGCAATATCTTTCTCGATTCAACACCAATCATGAGGAGATCGGTCAACATATCATCCGAGAAAAAATTTCTTCCCTGTTAAAGGGCATTCGGCGAAGTCCTCACGGTCTATTTGAGAAAACAGAAGTTCTTGATCCGGAACAGATTGCCTTCCTGATCAGGAGGCCTCAAAAGAAGGAGGGGCGAAAACATCCGAGGTGGTTGAACTTCCTCCAGCAACTCTTTCGAGGAATCTTTACCTTCGATAATATCGATTATGTGCTGCGAGATGCTTATATGACCGGTGTCTCCATCGGTCCGGTGGATTGGAGGCGACTCCTTTACTACACCTTCTTTTGCAAAGAAGGATTGATTTTGGATAAAAGAGGAATGGATGCCTTGGCCATGTTTCTCAATGCACGTCTCTATCTTTATTCCAATGTTTATTATCACCGCACTACCCGTTCCATTGATCTTCAGTTGCAGGAAATATTTAAAGAGACGATGGAAATTCTTTGTCCGTTTCATCCTTTGGAGGAAATAGACCGATACCTCCCGCTCACAGACTGGTTTGTGATGGAAAAGGTATTGGAGTGGAAGGAATCTTTATCGCCTCGGGAAAGACAATTGGGAGAAAAGTGGGCTGAAGTGCTTTCGAGAAAGTTGAAATGGAGTAGTGTCTTTGAGGAGAAACTTACCCTAAGAGAGATGGAGATGGGACGACCGATTTTTTTAAAACCCGAAGAGGTGAAGCAGAGGATCAGAACCTTTTTACCGAAACGCCTGAAAGAGCTAGAATTCTATGTGGATATGGCTCACCATGACCCGAGGCCCCTCAATCCCTGGCGTGAATCAGAGGAGGGGACCCTTCTGATCTTCGATCCAGGGTCCAGAAAAATATCGAGGGAACCCCTTCGAAGATTATTTCAATATATTCCAGCAAAAGTGGCCATGTGCCGAGTCTATGCCTCGACCCATCGTTTTGATCAGGAATTAGGCCGGGCTGCCCGGCGTGCCCTTGCTTTAGAAGGATACTCGGAAGGCTTTGAGACGAATGTATAAGAAGGAAGTTACAACTTCTCCATGCTTTCTTCTCTTGATTGCATGTTTAGGGTTCCTCCTTATAAGTGGTAGACCTGACATTTCTTCTACGGAAGGGGGAAAGGACCCCATGGAACGAAGAGAGGAAAAGTTGAAAAGCTTTCGAGAAAAAAGGGATCAGTTCTTTAAAGAAGACCCTCACTCTCCGTTAAAAGAGAGTGATCGAAAGAAATTCAAGGGCCTTCTTTACTACCCGATTGATGTTAGATATGCGATGATCGGATCCATCGAACGATATCCTGTTGAACCGAAGCCCTTTTACGCCAATCTTCCCACCAGCAAAGGGACAGAGAAAAAATATGTGAAATATGGTCGTTTCAAATTTAGTTGGATGGGGAAAGAATATGTTCTCCAGATCTACCGACCTTTGGGCGGGGGGGAACTATTTCTTCCTTTTAAAGATAAGACCTCTGAAACGGAAACCTATCCAAAGGGGCGTTATCTCTTTATCGAACCGATGACTGGAGGGAAGGTGCTGATCGATTTCAATCGTGCCTATAATCCCTTCTGCGAGTATAACGAAAAATACACCTGCACCTTTACCCCTGAAGAAAACTGGCTGGGGATGGCGATCCGAGTGGGGGAGAAGCGTTTCCGCTGAATAATGGTCACTCTCTTTATCGAGGAGGAATCTTGTCTTAGAGGATAGGTCGTGTTAAGCTTATATTAATTATGATTCACCATTCGGGATTAATTTCCGAGTGTGGCAATTAGATAAAATTTAGAAGAAGAAAGAAAGGAATCGTGGGCGTGGGAAAGAACGGATATCAGAAACAAGCGATGGGAATTTACCAATTTATCAGTGAACATCTTTACTTCAACCGTCCAGACATGGAAATTAAAGGAGAGCGTTTTAATTCGGCGATCCTACTAAGCCTTCTTACTGGGCTGAAGAAGGGAAAGGAATTGATCATTGGAGAACCAGGGTTGGGGAAGACGACCTCCGCAGAATATGTCTGTTCGCTCATCTACCAATTTCCATTGGGTGTGATTTGGGGGAGTGAGGTTTCAGGGCATCCAGAACAAACAGAGGAAAAAATTATTGGCAGACCGGATTTGGGCAAATTGAATCGAGGCGAGGAGGATGTGGTATGGACTAATTTTTCCCAAATCCCAGTGAAGATTGTGGATGAGATCAACCGCCTTCCAGAAACCAAACAGAGCATGATCTTAGATGGAGTGGATCGAGGGAATTGGGAATACCTCAATGAGATGATCATCAACGATGAATACTGTCTTTTTGCCACTGCCAATTATCAAGATGGAGGGACCAATACCATTATCGCTCCTCTGGTGGATCGATTCGATGTCATGGTGGAATCGAGATACCCTGGGGCCAATCTCTCTTTTCTCATTGGGAAGGATAAGCGAAAAGATCTTATCCTGAGGCATCCCAAGTATGAAAAGGACCTTTATCACATCCTGAAATCAAAGATCGTTTATGAAAAGAAGATTTCTAAAATGGAGGAAGTTTGTAATGCCTATGGGGAATATCTTGATGAGGTATTAGGGGTCAAGTCCTTCCAGAGACGAGATCGTGATCAAATTCGTTTAGAAATGGAAAGTTTAGAGTTGGATCTCGATGCCAGTGCCTTTACTCGAATGGTTCTCGCTGAATTGTCTTTCTGTGAACGATACGGGCAGAAGCGGGTTGTCGAAAACTGTGAAGAGGGATGTCACTATACGGGTTATCTCTGCCACCAAATTAAAAATTGTGCCTCCAATCGGCTCCCTTCCTCCATTAAGCAATATGCGCAGGGATTGGCATGGTTGCTGGAAGATTCTGAAATCGATATCGAACATATCATGGCAGTCATCCCCTATACCCTGGCCCATCGGATCCAATGGAAAGATGAGATCCTTTCTCAGAAGGAGAGATCGAAAAGGGATGATCCATTTCCCATCTTTGTTGCAAAGGAAGCGGTGAAAACAGTTTCTCATAGATATCGAGAACAGAGCGAACATCTGAAAGACGCCTTGGCAGTCGGATCGAAGATCTTTCAAGGGGGTGAATCGGAGCCCTTGGAAGGGGATCACCCCATTTATGTGGAAGTGAAAAAAGATATCGATGGACGAAAGAGTTAAGGTGAGAACATTTTTTTCTATCGAGTTTTTGAGGGTTTAGATTTAACAATGAAATCCTCCACCCCACCCAAGAAGAGTCCTATCCTTCCCCCAGACAAAGAGAACTGGATAACCAAGAATCCCTTTGAAGAGTTTAAGACCTTTACCGCTTCCACCCCTGACCTTCCTCTGGATCAGATTGTCCAATCCGCCGAGGCGGTCATGGATCGGATCCGCTGGGGATATGAGAAACTTTTAGAAGAGGAGGCCAAAGAACTTGTCTGGATGGTTCAATACAATACGATCATCAAGGCTTATGAGGTAGCAGAGAAATATGTAAAGGAGATCGATTATACAGCAGAGGATATTGAGGACTTCTGTTTTGCCTTAGAGAACACCCAAAGGATTCCGTATCTCATCCCAGGACCTGCCGGCGTTTACATTTCTGCATTATGTAATGATGTGAAGGAAGAAGAGATTGCCCTCAAACTTTCTGAGCTGAAGACGGAGATCAATCTCATTGGATTTCGACTCCCGAAAGGGAAGCGATTGGTGATTGAAGGAGATACCGGTGATTTTACAGGTATTGGCCTCGAGGGAGGAGAATTAATCGTTGAGGGAAATGCAAAGAACTGGACCGGGGCAGGGATGAGAGGGGGAAAGATTTTGATCAAGAAGAACATCGGTCTCCATACAGGCGAATGGATGATGGGAGGAGAGATTTATGTGGGGGGAAGGGTAAGGGGGCTGGGAAATATTGTCGAAGGGAAGGTCTACGAGAGGGATAAACTGGTTTATCCGGGAAAAGTGCGATATCCCAATCTTTATTATTAAAAATGAAGTGAAGATTTGCATGAACCTCACCGATTAAGTATGGAAGAGCAGAATTTACAATCGATCATTGAAGAGATTTGGCCCAAGTTGAAGAAAAAACATCTCTACCCTGAGATCCCTGTCCCCAAAGTCAGGGGAACCCCTGACCCGGAACAGGGTGAGGCTGAAGAGGACGAAGGCGTTGGCTTGGAGATGAAACAGAAGCAGATGACCATCAATGGTGCTTTTGTTTCACAAATGAAAGACAAGATGGAGGAAAAAAGAGTCGTCGAGGCTCTTCTCGATCATGGGATTACCCATTACACCTTCTGCCCATGGGATTTCCATACACATCTCAGGCTTTATGCAGAGGCCAAGAAAGTGGTGGGTGATAAAGAATTGGCCAAACAGGTATCCAATCACTTTATCGATGTCATTGCAGATACCCATTGTGTTAAAAAGAGGTTTACGGAGATCCCAGAATTGCATCGAAACCTGAAAAAAGGGACGATTGAGGAAGTGATCGCCTTCCTTTACCAAAAGATTTGGGGAGTCGATTTGGGAATTCCACCCTCCAAAATGAATGTGAAAGGACACGCAGAGATTGTCCGAAGGCTTGCACGAATTCCCTATTTAGATCGCTCACGTTGGGGAGAGAGTGTCCAAAAGTTTGCCCGCTCTCTCAAGCCCCTTCTCGTTGAAGAACAGAAACAACAAGGGGCCAAGGGAGGAAAAGGGGAACGCAATCCTCAAGGAGAACACGATTTGAACCACTATTCCAACGAAGAGATCGATCAGGGTTTGAGAGATTATGCTAGACAGACCATGGCTTTGTCCGAATTCAAAGATGTCGTGGAGGACTTTTCTGATGAACTGAAAGGGGCAGGTTATGGAATGGAAGGGGGGATGGGAAGAGGTCAAGGGAATCCCATCGATGCAGACATCCTTTTCTATATGAAGTTGGCGGAAAATTATTCAATCCCTCTGAAGAAATTCCCTTTGGAAGAGAAGGGGTCCCTCCATCCGCATTCTCATTCTCCCTGGGAGGTTGGGTCACCTTTTCAAGATGTGGATATTTGGACCAGTTTTGGGAAGATCATGCCAGGCATCACTCAGATTTGGACAAAAAGGGAGGGGAAGGGAAGAGGAAAGATTGAAGGCACTCCCGATTGCTTAATTGCCATCGATTCTTCAGGAAGCATGATCAACCCTCGAAAGAGCCTCTCCTATGCTGTCCTGGGAGCGGCCTGCGCCACCAATGCCTATCTTCAAAATGATTCAAAGGTGGCTGTCTATAATTTCAGTGATGCCCCCATGGGCGGAAAGGATATTTTGAATTATACAGATCGGCGAGAGGACATCTACCGTGTCCTTTGTAAATATTTTGGCGGTGGGACAGCGTTGGACTTAGAGGATTTGATGCCATTGATCCAGGGAAGGAAAAACTTGGATCTCTTCATCATTACCGATATGAAGATTACCAATCTGGAGGCATTGATCGGATTCTTTGGACAGATCCAAAACCGGGTGACGGCCGTTCACATCGGAGACAATCCTTATGCAGCCCGATTCGAAAAAGCTGTTGAGAAGAGGAAAAACATCAGCATCTATACCGTCAAACGGAAAGAAGATATTCCCCACATTGTTCTCGGAAGGATCAGGGATTATTTTAATCCGACTCATATAAAAAAGTCTGTTAGCTAAAATTTAAAAGTGCACTGTTTAAACTTTAAAAGTGCACACCTTTCAAGTCAGAGTTTTTGATTCTTTGGACATCGATCAATTTGTCTTCACACCAGAATCTGATCTCAGAG